>JABJAH010000063.1 GCA_018666155.1 Rhodospirillaceae bacterium
CAAGCAAACATAGCCGCACTCAAAGCCGGGCATGCTTATGGTGAAACGGCTGAAATGTCGGGCGATATTCAGCAAACACACGTGGCCGAAGTTGAATTCGCGCCCGGGGAGTATCGACTCGTCACCGGTGCAGAAGCGCTGTCCTGGGGTTTGGTGGCAGGGTGTCAGCTCGCCGGAATAGATATGACCTTCTGTTCGTATCCGATCACGCCGTCGTCTCCGATCCTGCATATCTTGTCACGCCTTAAGAATTTTGGCGTCACGACATTTCAGGCTGAAGATGAGATCGCTGCCGCATGTTCCGCAATTGGTGCATCCTATGCTGGCAACATGGGCATTACGGCTAGCTCTGGCCCCGGCATTGCGTTGAAGACCGAAGCGATTGGTTTGGCAATCTCAACGGAGCTGCCGCTGATCATCGTCAACACGCAACGGGCTGGCCCATCTACGGGATTGCCGACCAAGACAGAGCAGTCGGATTTATTCCTGACGGTCTGGGGTCGCAACGGAGATGCGCCAATGGTTGTGCTGTCAGCCAAGTCGCCCAGTGATTGTTTTGAAGTCGGGATTGAAGCCGTGCGCTTGGCAACAAAGTATATGACTCCCGTGTTCCTGCTTTCCGATGGATACATCGCCAATGCGGCAGAGCCCTGGTTGATTCCTTCTCTATCTGACTATGAGCCGTTCCCGGTTTCGTATCGGTCGGAAGTTGAAGGGTTTCAGCCGTTCAGTCGGGACGATGAAACGTTGGCACGGCCGTGGGTGAAGCCCGGCACGCCAGGCCTGACGCATCGCATCGGCGGCATCGAAAAAGCTGACGGATCGGGAAATATTTCTTACGACCCCGAAAACCATCAGCGCATGACAGATTTGCGCACGAACAAGATCGCCGGTATCGCAAAGGACATTCCCGCCCAGGCCGTTGAGCTGGGGAACGAAGGGGGCAAGCTTGCTGTCGTCGGTTGGGGGTCAACCTATGGGCCGATCAATCGGGCCGTTGCCAATATGCGGGATGCTGGGCTCGATGCTGCTCACATTCACATTCGCAACCTTTGGCCATTGCCAGAGAATTTGATCGAACTGCTCGGCAAGTACGAGAAAGTCCTGGTGGCTGAAATGAACAATGGTCAGATGTTGACGTTCTTGCGCAGCCAAACCCGCCAAGAGATCGACGGCCACCTCAAGGTGACGGGTCAGCCGTTGACCATCAGAGAAGTTGAAGACGCTATTCGCGCCCGCGTGCAAGGTTAGTTCGCGCGGCTATTGGAGAAGTACTATGAACATTCAGGTCGAACCCGCGAAACTTAAGGCTAAGGATTTTGCCTCGGACCAAGAAGTCCGGTGGTGTCCTGGTTGTGGGGATTACGCAATCCTGAAGGCGGTGCAAGTTGCCCTGGCTAATATGGGGGCTGAGCCTGATAACACAGTTTTTGTCTCTGGCATCGGCTGTGCCGCTCGCTTTCCGTATTACATGGCGACGTACGGGTTTCATACTATCCATGGTCGTGCGCCAGCGGTTGCGTCCGGGGTGAAGCTGGCTAATCCGGATCTTGATGTTTGGATCGTCTCTGGCGACGGCGATGCGTTGTCCATTGGTGGCAATCATCTTTTGCATGTTCTTCGCCGCAATATGGACGTGCAGTTCCTGCTCTTTAACAACGAGATTTATGGTCTGACCAAGGGGCAATATTCTCCGACATCGCGTGTTGGTCAGAAGTCACCTTCGACGCCACAAGGCTCCATTGATTCGCCGGTTGACGCCTGTACCTTTGCGCTCGGTTGCAATGCAAGGTTCGTGGCGCGTGGGATAGATATCCAGGCGAAGGACTTAGGCCACCTCTTCACCAGAGCCCGTGATCATAAAGGCGCGTCGTTTGTTGAAATTATTCAAAACTGCATCGTGTTCAACGACGACGCCTTTGCCCACTTCACAGCAAAGAATGTAGCCAAGGAAACGCAAATTCATGTGGCTCATGGTGAAAAACTGATTTACGGCGCCGAATCAAACAAAGGCCTGCGCGTTAAGCCGGGCTCGTTCGAACTCGAGGCTGTGACCATTGGTGAAGATGGTGTCACCGAAGACGATATTTTGGTGCACGACGAAACCAACCGCGTCCTTGCCAGCCTTCTTGTCGCGATGAAGCCACCTTCAATGCCTGTGGCTCTCGGTGTCATTTACTGCGATCCCGCGCCATCCTATGAGCAGGCCGTCAAAGACCAAGTGGAAGCGGCCAAGGCCAAAGGCCTCGGTGATATGGATACACTGCTCCGCTCTGGCAGTACCTGGACTGTATCGTAAGCGGTCCGATGAAACGCCGCTCTTTCCTTAAGACGGCGGCGGTCGGTGGCTCTACGGTCGCGGCGTCGACGTTGCCCGCACCGGCGATCTCCCAAGGCCTTAAAGAATGGCGCATGGTAACCAGCTGGCCGAAGGGTCTGCCTGGACTCGGCACAGGCGCAGAACGCCTGGCAGAACGCATCACCACTCTTTCCGGCGGGCGGATCACTGTGAAGGTGTATTCCGCTGGCGAGCTCGTCCCACCTCTTGGCACGTTTGATGCGGTTGCCGATGGCACAGCGCAACTGGGCCACGACGCCGCCTATTACCATCTTGGTAAGTCAGAAGGTTGCGCATTCTATACGTCCTTTCCGTGGGGCTTCACGGCCAATGAAATCGAAGCTTGGGTCCAATACGGGAATGGTCAGACGCTGTGGGACGAGTTGTACAAACCCTTCGGCATCCGCGGCTTTCTCGCCGGGAACACCGGTACTCAAATGCTGGGGTGGTTCAGTAAAGAAATTAATTCGGTTGAAGACCTCAAGGGTCTGAAGTTTCGCGCGCCGGGGAACCAAGGCAAAATCCTTCAAAAGCTTGGCGCGACACCGGTCGTTTTGTCCGGCGGTGAGATTTTTCCAGCGTTGCAGTCTGGCGCGATTGATGGCGCGGAATGGGTCGGACCCTACAATGATTTGTCACTCGGCTTTTACCAAGTCTGCAAATATTACTATTCCTACGGCTACCATGAGCCCGGCGCTGCGCTGCAATTGATGATCAATGAGGAAGCGTGGCAATCTTTGGACAGTGAGCTTCAAGCCATCGTCAAGGCGTCCGCGGACGTGGCCAACCAAGACATGCTGGCAGAGTACAACGCGCGGTCAGGCCCAGCGCTCCGCACACTTGTCCAAGAGCACGGTGTTCAGGTCAAAGCGTTGCCTGAAGAGGTGCTGCTGGCAAGCGGACGAGCAGCGAACGAAGTGCTCAACGAGGTTTATGAGGGCGGCACACCTGTCGTCCGCAAGATTTGCGAAGATTTCCTCGCGTTTCGAAAAGACATCATGCCCTGGACCCGCATCAGCGAGCAGGCTTTTATCAATGCCCGCCGCCTCCCATTTGAGTTTGGGTTAAAAGTCTAACCCGCCTGTCAGGTATTGATGATCTGGCCCTCGGCCAAGGCCGTGACGTCGATCTCGATCATTAATTCTGGAAGAGCCAGGGATGAGATTTCGACGATGGTGTCGGCGGGATAGGGCGGCGTGAACCATTTTTCTCTGAGCTCAAGAATTTTCGGGAAGTTTGAAATATCAGTGAGATAGATCACGACCTTAACGATACGGCTCATGTCGCTTCCGGCCGCCTCCAACACAGCTTGGATATTCTGAAAAGTTTGCTCAGCCTGGGCGTCAAAATCCCCAGCGCCAACTAGGTTGCCCGCTGAATCAATTGCGGCCTGGCCGGACATCATAATGAGGTCACCAACTCTATAGCCTTGCGCAATGCGAAAGGCTTCGAACGGATCGGGGTCGGTTTTTATGCGAATGGCATCGGTCACAATGAGGATTCCTTATTCAGGCAGTAGGTTCTCGAACGTGTCGATGGGTGGCGCCGTACTTTTCGTGGGGTCGCCCAGTAGGTCGTTGAATTGATCAATCTCACCGATCATTCCAGGCTGGGTC
Source organism: Rhodospirillaceae bacterium (assembly GCA_018666155.1). Classification (GTDB taxonomy): domain Bacteria; phylum Pseudomonadota; class Alphaproteobacteria; order Rhodospirillales; family Rhodospirillaceae; genus WLXB01. Next base: position 3,955 of record JABJAH010000063.1, read on the forward strand.
GCTGTGCCGCTAGTGTCGACCGGCGCGGCATAGGTTTCGTTGCCAAATAGAACGTCAGGTAGCCATGTGGCGAGGTCAGGAACCAGCCAAATCAGCGCCATTCCGACAATTTGTAGCCCAACAAAGGGCAGCGCCCCGCGATAAATATCGAGGGTTTTTATCGCGGAATCGGCGACGCCCCGGAGGTAGAACAGGGCAAAACCGAAAGGTGGAGTCAGGAAGCTGGTTTGCAAGTTCATACCAATCAATACCCCGAGCCAGATGGGGTCGACGCCGAGGCGAATAAGCACTGGCGCGGCAATGGGCACGGTTATGAATATGATCTCAAAGGTGTCGAGAAAGAACCCTAGGACGAAGATCACGAGCATCACAATAAACACGGCCCCGGCCGTGCCACCGGGCATCGCCGCAAGAATGCCGAACACCAGGTCTTCGCCGCCCAGTCCCCGGAACACCAAACTGAAGACGGACGCGCCGAGCAAAATGACAAACACCATCGAGCTGATCATCATGGTCGACCGCGTCACTTCCCTCAGAACCGGCAACGTCATCCGGCCTTTGAAGGCCGCCAAGATCATGGCGCCGACCGCACCTACGGACGCGGACTCTGTTGGGGTAGCGACGCCACCAAGAATCGAACCCAAGACAGCAAAAATGAGTACTAGCGGCGGCACAAGTGCGCCAAGCACACGTCTTGGTAGGGTTGCTCGTTGCGCCGGGTCTAGCTCGAGGGCGGGGCAGGAGTCGGGGTCGGTGATCGCGCGATATCCGATCCACACCATATAGAGGATAACCAACATCAATCCTGGAAGAATCGCCCCGGCAAATAATTGTCCTACGGAAAGAGGATCAGGGGCAAAATTACCCATCTCCAATTGGGCTTGCTGGTTTGCGCCCTGGAGAATATCGCCCATGAAGATCAAAACCGTTGAGGGCGGAATGATTTGGCCCAGCGTTCCTGACGCGCAAATTGCACCGGTCGAAAGTTTTGGGTCGTAGCCGGCCCGGGTCATGACCGGCAAACTCAACAAGCCCATGGTGACAACGGTGGCACCGACAATGCCGGTCGACGCTGCAAGTAACGCGCCAACCAAAATGACAGAAAACCCCAGACCACCGCGAACAGCGCCAAACAGTTCACCCATAATCATAAGGAGCTGCTCGGCGATTTTTGATCGCTCAAGCATGACCCCCATGAACACGAATAGGGGGACGGCAACGAGCACTTCGTTCGTCATGGTACCGAAGTAACGCGAGGCTAAGGCTGTAAGTAGACTCGGCTCAAATATCCCAAGGCCGATTCCCAAGCCACCAAAGGCCAGTGCGGTTCCTGCCAGAGTAAAGGCGACGGGATAACCAGCCAGCACCACCAGAATGGTGACGAGGAACATTAGAGCGGAGAGAACTTCTCCCATCACGCACCTATTTCTGACTGATAAATAGAGGCCGATGCGGTGGTGGGAGAATGTTCATCACGTCCGTTTAAGAACAACGTGCGCCGCGCGATCAAGGCGAGCCCTTGAAGAGAGATCACAGCGCAGAACACCCAGATCGTGGATTTGAGGACATACAATCCGGGCATCCCGTTTGCTTGGGATGAAGGTTCAAGAATGGACCACGAAGCGAGGACGAATTGCGATGACGTCCACGCCAGCACCGCCATCCAAGGCAGAAGAAACAGCAGTGTGCCTAAAATATCGACCCACGCCTTTGTCCGCGGCGAAAATCGCGCGTAAGCGATGTCGACGTTGACGTGTCCGCCGTGCAACAGCGTGAACCCCGCGCCAACCATAAATACCACGGCGTGCTGCCACACGTAGAGTTCCTGCATCCACGGGAAGCCGATCGAGAACCCGTAGCGCAAAACGACGACAAGAAAGCAGGTCAGCACGCAGCCCAATGTGAGCCAGGCAACGACGCGCCCGATCCATTCATTGGCTGCATCAACCGCAGCGACAAAGGCGGCAAGTCCATTTAGCAACGTATATTCCCCCTTCCGCGTTTCTAGCAGGACTGGTGAACAGGCGCTACAACGGCACCTTCTTTGGGGGTTTCAAAAATGCGGGGATTTAGGATAAATCTTTGTCGAGTCCCCGTCTCCCGTCTACAATGGAGTTGGGGTAAGGTGCCCATCGGTCGGTAACGAGCCGGCGACTAAGGTTAGGTGTTATGGTTCAATCGCTCGATGAGCACGCTATTGAGGTGGTTAATTACCCTAAGGGAACGACCCTGTTTCGCCAGGGTGAGCCCGGTAATGCAGCCTTTCTCGTAAACGGGGGGTCGATCGGGATCTACCGTGAGGTCGAGGACAAGCGCGTGCCTCTGGCGACCTTGCGCAAGGGCGAGCTGTTCGGTGAGATGGCCGTGATTGACGGCAGCCCACGGATGGCGTCAGCCATTACCCTAGAGGACTCCACTCTGACGATGATCTCCGTTGAGCTCATGTCCGAGAAAATGAAAAAGACGGACCCGTTTATTAAAGCACTGATCACGATGCTGCTTGGCAATTTGCGCAGCGTTCACGATAGCTACACACCGAAATCGCGTAGCCTGCTCGATTCAGTCAGCACCTTGAGCCGGCAATGTGATGCCCTCACCAAGTTTCTCACCGATAGCGAAGACATCGATTTGGATGTGGATGTTGCGGTTAAGGTTGGTGAACTCAACGAAATTGTCGCTGAGCTCCAAGGCATTGCGGATGATAATCGCGACAAAGAACGTCGCGGTGACGCGCTGCCACCGGCTGACCCACCCACCTAGAGGTGGGCATGGCGTCCGTCTCGATCACCAACGAACACCATGCAGCCTTTGACCGTGATGGTGTTATCTGTCTGCGTGGTGCAATTGATTCCGCGCTGATTGATGTCCTGGCTAAGGGCATAGATTCTTGTCTTGAGCGACCCGGTCCAAAGGGCCGCAATTTCAACACCGCTGAGTCGCCAGGCCGGTTTGCCGGCGATGTCTTTATGTGGACGTTCGATGATGACATGCGGCAATTTCTGTTAGATAGCCCGTTGGCTGAGATCGCTGCGTCATTTATGGAGTCTGACACCGCGGTTCATATGCTGGATCAAATGTTCGTCAAGGAGCCACACACACCGTCCCGAAGTCCGTGGCATCAAGATCAAACCTATATGTATGCTGATGGCGAGCAGCTTATTTCAATCTGGGTGGCAGCGGATCCAGTTACGATTGAATCAGGGGCTGTGGAGTGGATTAAGGGGTCGCATCGGTCCGGTAGATTGTATCAAGCGACTGGTTTTGACCCCACGATCACCTATGAAACTGATGACTTTGAAACGCTGCCTGATATTCAGTCTGATCGGAGCCAACACGACATAATCGCCTACGAGACCGAGCCAGGAGACATCGTCGTCAATCATTTGAGGACGCTTCATGCAGCGCCCGGCAATAGCACGGACCACCGCAGACGCGCTGTGGCGTACCGTTTTACGGGAGACGATGCGTACTACGCGGTTCGTAAGAAAGGGTCTCAGCCCATCGTTGATCCCGGACTCGTCCAAGGCGACCCCATGCCGTGTGACGTCTTTCCCCGGTTATGGCCTGCACCGGTTAAAGCGCCGACCTTGAATGTCGATCGGGCTCGCTAAGACATATTAGCCATAGGACGGAATGTCTGCCCAACCGTAGGCCAACTCGTCCAGGTCAACGCTGCCATATCGTATGGTGCGGCTAGACACCAACGAGCCGCCGAGATGTTTATAGAATTCAGTCGCCGGATTGGTTTTCAAAACCCAAACAGCCAGTCCTTCAAATCCAGATTCTGACAATCGATTGCTCTCCGCCATGAACAGTCGCCGGCCATGACCGCCTTTCTGAAAGCCGGGCAAAATATAGAGACTTGAAATTTCAGCTTCGTGGCCCGGAATCACAGATCGAATACTGCCACCGCTAACGAATCCGACAATCTCGCCATCCTCATTCTCACTCACCAAGATGGGAGTGTCCTCACCCGACCGTTCAATGATTCGTGCCCAGGTAATCGCTCGGCTTTCGGATGTGACTTGGTTCAATTCTGCTTTCGGAATGATGCCAGCGTAGGTCGCCCGCCACGTTTTGACATGAACATTGGCGATGTGGGCCGCGTCTTCTATTTCAGCGGAGCGAATAGTCAGCATGTCTTAGATTGCACCTTCGCGAACACCAATCTCACGGAGAACCAGCGTATGGGAAAAAACAAGCGTTATCGCGAGTTTATCTGTCCATCGCGCGGATGTCGCGGAACCAACGCATGGCGACCCCGGCATATCTGGTGACAATAAGCTTACGGGACCCACACATCACAAAAGGACCACCGCCATGATCGTATCTTCCGTCGACCGGTTTCTAATGGATCGCCGCAGCGCGCTAGGGGCAGGGGTCGGTTTAGCCGCCGCCGCAGCCGGCCTTGCTTCATCGACCGCTCAGGCCAAATCTAATGGATTCGACACACCCTTGGATTTCGACGGCGCATTCGATCCTGAGCGGGCAGAGCACAACACACTCGCGTTCTGTAAGCTGATGTCTGACACCAAAGATGGTGTCGAATCCTGTGGCTATTTTAAGGGCAACGTTCTGGCCTATGTCGGTCCAAATAAACGCCTTGAGCCTCTATTTGGCTATGAAGGGTTCGGCATGACCCGGACCTACCAGGTGGGAGATTATTCCTGGAAGAAATTGCACAAAGAGGTTTCGTACTACACCGATCTCAAGACCGGTGAAGTCATGGACGAATGGCATAACCCGTTCCTCGATGAAACCGTCAAAGTGGTGCAGGTTCACAATGACGTCGTGAATTCGACTTGGGCGCCGACATATTCGTTTGGCGTGGGGCCGACAAAGGTTACCTATCCGTTCAAGTTTCCTTGGTTGATCATGGGTGACAATGCTGTCGTCGACTTCGGTGTTAACACCACACACAGGGCGGTGCTGCAGCCTGAAGAGTGGCCGCGCGAATCCCATGGGGAAACCACCCAGGTTTTAGAGGCCATTCAAGTCCACGCGCGCTTGTCCGATCTGATGGATCCAAAACAGACGACGGTTCAAGCGTCTGGGTCATGGCAGCGTATTTCTCCTTGGCTGCCGTGGATGTTGATGGGATTGCAACCGGGCCATCTGTTTTACAAAACGGTCACGCGCCGTATGCCAGAGGGTGTTGAGGGGTTGCCGCGCCATATTCGCGAGTACACGGAGGCCAATTACCCCGATTACTTTACCGCTCCGACGGAATGGCAGGAGCCAAACGTATCGAGCTACGAAGTCTATGAGCGGGAAATGGACCCCCAACCGTTCAAGGACGGGGTCTAAGCCAAAACCACATTTCGACGGAGAGGGGCGACCGCAAGAATCGGGTCGCCCCTTTCGCGTTCTTGGGCATACGATAGGGCATGCTTAAAGACGCCACGCCACCGCCGAATCAACAGAGCGCAGATGCCGCCCGAGACTATGCACGGGTAGAGCGCGCCATAGATTTTTTGATTTCTAATAGAGAATCTCAGCCTAGTCTCGATGCCGTGGCGGAGCACGTCGGACTCAGTGCGTTCCATGTTCAGCGCTTGTTCACGCGGTGGGCCGGCATAAGCCCAAAGAAATTTCTTTCTTACCTGACGATAGAACACGCCAAGCAACGGCTGGAGCAATCTGAATCGGTGCTCGACGCCGCTTACGATGCGGGCCTATCTGGCTCATCTCGTCTCCATGATCTTATGGTTTCGGCCGAGGCCATGACCCCTGGCGAATACAAGGCCATGGGTTCTGATCTGACAATCCGCCATGGCGTGGCCCCGACACCTTATGGCGAAGCTCTATTCCTCGTATCTGATCGCGGGTTGTGCGGGTTAGAGTTTATTGATGCGGCGCCTGACGTTCTTCTCACTGAAGCAAAAGAACGTTGGCCCCTCAGTCAATTCGTTGAAGACCAATCAACAGCGCAAACGACGACGCGCACCGTTTTCGGAACGGGTGAGGCCATCCCAATTCTAATGAAGGGGACTCCGTGGCAACTTCAGGTCTGGTCGGCGCTGCTCCGCATTCCCACTGGGTCCATCGTGAGTTACGGGCAAATCGCGGACTTAGTTTGTACCCGCCAGGCGTCGCGAGCCGTTGGTACGGCGGTTGCCGCGAACCACATTGGCTATGTTGTTCCCTGTCATCGCGTTCTGCGCGCGACCGGCATGTTTAAACGCTATCGCTGGGGTGCACCCCGCCGGTGGGCCATGTTGGCGCGAGAGGCTGCTGACGAATAGGCGAGCATAAATTCTCTATGAGATGCGCAACGAATTGGAATAGTTGAATATTCAATTAGCAAAGAATTGCTGGCACCCCCTTGCGCCAGAACTGTTGCGTATTATCTCATGGATGTCGGATGCCGCTTTAGGGTCCGACGATCAACTTAACCAGGCGTGGCCATTGCGGTGCGTTTTGGGGCCGCAGTACCACGTCGCTTGATATCGCTTTAGGAGGATATCTTATGCGTACCTTAGACCTTGCCCCTTTGTTTCGTGCGTCAGTTGGATTCGACAACCTGACCCGTGTTTTAGATGCTGCCACTCGACAAGACAGTGTGCAGGCATACCCCCCATACAACATCGCTAAAGCGTCCGATGATGACTACCGCATCACCTTTGCTGTCGCCGGGTTTAGTCAGGACGACATCGACGTCGTCGTTGAGAACAGCACCCTCACCGTAAAAGGAAAGGTTGCGCAGGATAATGACAGCACTGCCTATCTCCACCGTGGGATTGCTGGTCGCTCTTTCGAGCGCCGATTCCAACTCGCTGACCATATCCAGGTAACAAATGGGGTGATGGAGAATGGATTGCTGCATGTCGATCTCAAACGCGACGTGCCTGAAGCCCTTAAACCGCGTGTGGTTTCGATCTCGACCGCCGCCCGAACAGCTCAAATCGAAGAATCGGCTGAACAAAAAGCCGCCTAATCGGGTTTCGCGCTTCCCCTCGCGAATTTCCAGATAAACTCAATAGCCCTCGCAGTTCTCTGCGGGGGCTTTTCTTTGTGCCGTGGTCTTGCGACGGTATTGGCCTAAACACCTGCCACAAAGGAGCCCGCTATGGCCCATGCTGACAATGTTATCCCCGTCCATCCTGAGCTCGAGCATAAATTTGGGATGAGCTATCTCATTCGGTCAAGCGGACCAACGCTTCACATGGCAGGAATTTTATCGGCAGACGAGAATTTTGACGTCTTTGGTGAAGATGACATGGCCGCGCAAATCAAGCGTATTTACGAGCGTATGACAGCGGTGCTTGCCAAGGCGGATTGCACGTTGGTGAATGTCGTCAGCGAAATCAGTTTTACGACAGATATTCAGGCCCTGGCAGTAGCGTCGGGCGTTAGAGATGAAATCTACAAAGCGGCGGGGGCGGCGCCTCCTGTGGCGACGGCTGTTCAAGTTTCTGCCCTGTACCTTCCGGGCGCCATGCTTGAGATTCAAGCGACGGCAGAATTGTCGGGCTGAACTCATTCCCCATCACTGATAAGCTCTTTGGGCCCACTCAAGCATCGCGGAGTCGCATCATGGCGCGCTTAGAAAACGTAATTTCTGTATTTCCTAAGCTGGAGGAACGATTTGGCCTGAGTTATGCGGTCAAGGCGGGGAAGACCCTCCACCTATCTGGTCTATTGGCAGCCGACGATGATTTTAATCTGGTTGGCGAGAACGACATGGAGGCGCAAATACGCTGCATTTATGACCGCCTACAGTTCGTGTTGGCGAAATGTGATGCGGACCTCCGTCATGTGGTGAGAGAGATTAATTTCACGACGAACTCGCCGGCCCTAAGCAAAGCGTCTTGGGTGCGGGAGAAGATTTACAAAGATGCTGGGGCGGCAATGCCGGCAGCAACGGGTGTTGGTGTTGCCAGTCTCTATCTTCCTGGCGCAATGTTAGAAACGCACGCGACCGCCGTTTTGGATTAAGGGGGACTCCATCATGTCTTTTTATGAAATCGTCACTGATTTTGAGCGGCCTGATCCGGCTCTTATTGAACGTGCACTGGAGCTTTATTTTTGTATCGTCGGCTGCCGTGTTGGCCCGCGCTATGTCATGGATACAGGGATCAAACCGCTCGAACGTGAATGGCGAATTTGCGGCCCTGCGGTTACAGTCCGACCTGAACAAACTGATGATGTCTATATGGCGCAACTGGTGGGCAAGTACGTCAAGCCGGGGGATGTGGTTGTGATTGACGCCGGCGGACAGGCAAATGCTGCGTGTCTCGGCGCGAGCATGGCCAACGGCCTCAAGGAAATGGGTGCGGTCGGTGTCGTCGCCGATGGCTTTGTTTTGACCGCTGAAGTCATTCGCAAGCGCGAGGGTATCCCTGTGTTCTGCCGTGGCACGGTTTCGCTCTCAAGGGGTACAGATCACCCAGGTTGGATCAACACGCCCGCAATCTGTGGTGGCGTCATCGTCAACCCAGGCGATCTCATTCTTGGCGATGAAGATGGTGTGGTCGTGGTGCCGAAGACTCATGCTGAAGAAATTATTTCTCTGGTTGAGGGGCGCGGCAATGGACGGGAAAAGCCAGGTCGACCACGCGATGGCAATATCCCGGCCCGCGAGCCTCTTGATGACCCCTATTACAAGCGCTCTGGAGCAGAGGCTAAACTAGACGCAATGAGCGATATCACCATTCGGTGATGTTCAGGCTTGTCTCCGAAAATCGCCCACTTGAAACTCACGCCTCCTTCGAAGGAAAAGCCAATGCGCAGATATTTGACGCGTATCACTCAATCCTTTCTTGTCACTGCATTCGTATTTGCAATGATGGCTTCAATCTCGCCCGCATCTGCGAATGAAGATATCGATGCGGTCAAAGCGGTCATTCACGAGACTGCTGAGCGCTGGAACTCACAGGACTTTTCGTCCGTTTTAGGCCTGTGGGATTCAGCTGAAGAGGTGCCTTTCTATTTGGCAGAAGAGCAGGATGATTGGTTCATTGGCTGGGAACCACTGCGAGCCTATCTAGACCCTCCGCGCCCAAGCCCCGTTGTTGAAGGCATTCGTGAAGAGATGTACGACATCTCAGTCAAGCTTATCGCCGAAGACCTAGCTATTGCGGCGTGGCATATGCACTTCGAAATGAAAATGAGGGGCAAAGATCCAATTGGGGAAGACGTGCGGGTTAGCGCTGTGTTTAGGAAGACAGAGGCTGGCTGGCGCTACATTCACTGGGCGGAGTCACCCATGACCGCCTTGGCGTATATGGACAGACTCTTTCAGCAAGATGTTGATCATGAGAAACTTGATGTGATTTTGGAACGTGCGCGCGCGCTGAGGAAGTCAGGGCAGTAATCCGTCATCACGCCCTCGACGTCAGGTTAGTCCGATCTCTGCCAGCCTTTGCTCAAGAAAAGTCTGGGCGGTTATTGCGCTTGGGTAACGGTTGGGGCGTTGCTCGGTGATGCAATTTGGTAGTGTCGCGATCTTCACATCCGGGGCAAAGTGCAGAAAGAACGGCGCGGCATAGCGAGAGCAATCGTCCCCCTCACCATCAGCTCTAACGACACGGTGAGTGGTGCTCGGCAAAACATGATTGGTCAGGCGCTCCAGCATGTCGCCGACATTGCAAACGATAGCGTCCGCGTCCGCGTGGACGGGGATCCATGTGCCATCACGGTTTAGAATTTCAAGTCCGGCCTGATCGGCGCCAACCAATAACGTAATCACATTGATGTCCTCGTGGGCGGCCGCACGTTCTCCAGCATTGTTCATATCAGGCGGCGGGTAGTGCAGGAGTCGTAAAATGCTGTTGCCGGTGGATACGCGGGACTCGAAGTGGTCTGGTGATTGGTCGAGATACAGGGCTACCGCTGACAAGAGGCGTCGACCGAGATGATCCATCGCGCCATAGAAAGTCTGGCAGGCTTCTTTAAAGGGTGGGCATTCCTCGGGCCAAATATTATCTGGCATCTTCTCGGATAAGACGCCGCCGCTTGTGTCACGCCCGACATGCCAGAATTCTTTTTGATCCGCTAACGTTGCGTCTTTGGCGGTTTCAATGCCGAACGGTGTGTAGCCGCGCTGGCCACCTCCGCCAACCACCCGATACTTCATTTTGACGACGTCGGGCAGGGCAAAGAAGTCCCGCGACACTTTTATGCAGCTATCAATCACCGTCGTGTCTATGCCGTGATTGGTCACGGCAACGAAACCGGTTTCTGTCCAGGCCTGGCCGAGTGCTTTGCTGAATGCGTGGAGATCGGTGCCTAAATTCTGGGCATCGACTGTTGGAACACCCCTTGTCTGACTCATGCCGCGACACGTTTCATTCGTTTGAGAGAGGTGGTGCCCGCCGCCGGACTCGAACCGGCACGCCCTTTCGGACAACGGATTTTAAGTCCGTTGCGTCTACCAATTCCGCCAGGCGGGCATTGCGTCAGTCTAGGTAGCGGTTGAGCGTCCAGATCGCAACGCCAATTCTTGAATTATTCTTCAGGTATCAGAGGGAGGCTAGCTCTGAGGCCGTTGACCATTGAAGGATACCCGTTGCTATTTATGCCTGTAGATACCGTAAGTAGGGGTACGGTTCAGAACAATGCCGGGCGATAGCGATCAATCGTCGGTTTGCTGATCAATGCTGGGTTCGTGATTAAGGCTTCGAATTGCGGCGGCAACTTTTTCGACAACCACATCTATATTTTTCTCATCTGTACCTTTGGCGACGACGCTGAGGCCAATGCGTTTGCCGCGAAAGAACGGGTAGCTTCCTAAGTCAACATCGGGGTGCTCATTTTGAATGGTAGTCAAAGCATCGGCGATGTCGCCTTCACCAAGGTGCGCCTCAACGAACCGAGATAAGACCGGCGGCCCATGAGCCAACGACGGCGCAACGGAATCAAACATGGCGCGGGCAATACTTGGAACGCCCGCCAACACGAAGACGTTTTCGATCCGAATGCCTGGTGCCGAGGTTGCTCGAGTTTCTATTGGTTCCGCGCCGTCCGGTAGGTCGGCCATTTTGAGGCGCGCTTCGTTGAGGCGGGCACTGTAGAATTTTTTCATCTTATCGACGGACGGTTGATGACGTTTTAGCGGCACGCCGAACGCTTTTGCGACCGCCGCTGCGGTGATGTCATCATGTGTTGGTCCAATTCCGCCGGTCGTGAAGACGTAGGTATGGGCGGCGCGTAGCGTGTTTACGGCCGCCACAATTTCATCTTCGATGTCGGGAATAACTCTGACTTCTCGCAGAGGAATACCGAGCTTGCCCAGGCCCGTTGCAAGAAACTGAATGTTGGCGTCCTGAGTCCGTCCCGAAAGAATTTCGTTTCCGATAACGATCAGGGCTGCGGTGGGTTCCGAGGGCATAATCGTACTTTACGGACGGCCTAGCCTCTACGCAACGCCGTTAAAGGCCCTGCTGAAAAAGAGGGATAAGCGGCAAATCTGCCGGGGGCATCGGATAGCTCGCCAGCTGTTCAGGCTTAACCCAAGCCGTTTCTTGGCCTTCCTGCGGTGAAATGGATCCGGTCCACTGCCGACAGATGTACAGGGGCATCAACAGGTGAAAGGACTCGTAGCTATGGGACGCGAAAGTCAGGGGCTTCAGCGCCGTCGGATCAATAGATATCCCTAATTCTTCCTTCAGCTCACGGACTAACGCCTGCTCCGGGGTTTCTCCGGCTTCCAATTTACCACCGGGAAATTCCCAAAGCCCTGCCATGGATTTCCCTGCCGGGCGTTGTGTCAGAAGAATTGCGCCGTCTTCTCTAATGAGTGCCGCGGCCACCACGGTGACCACGCGAACGGAGTCGGTATCCGTCACGTGCGATAGTCGGCGTTAATGTCGATGTAGCCGTGGGTGAGGTCACAGGTCCACACTGTCGCCTGTCCGTCACCGATCCCAACATCAATGTCTATTTCGATATCACGGCCATGCATGTGCGCGGTTACCGGAGTCTCGTCGTAACCGGGGACCGGCTCCCCATCCTTAGTAATTTGAACGCCGCCAATGGCGATGGCTAATTTATCCCGATCTGCTTTCTCGCCTGCTTTTCCCACGGCCATGACGATCCGGCCCCAATTCGCGTCCTCTCCGGCAATCGCGGTTTTGACCAGCGGTGAATTGCCAACGGCGAGACCGATCCGTCGCGCCGTGTCATCGCTTTCCGCACCGGCAACCCGAATCTCGATAAATTTTTGTGCGCCTTCACCGTCCTTAACAACTTGATGCGCGAGCTCGATGAGCAAGTCATCCAAGGCCTCTTCAAAAGCCCGTAACCGCTTCTCGCCAAACTCAGTGACCGGAGCGTGATCCGCCTGACCCGTCGCGAACAGCAACAACGTATCCGAGGTCGACGTGTCGCTGTCGATGGTGATGGCGTTAAAGCTCTTATCCGCTCCATTCGCGATTACATTCTGGGCGATGTCCGGTGACAAAACGGCATCTGTCATAACGTAGGCCAGCATCGTCGCCATATCGGGCGCGATCATTCCTGAGCCTTTGGCAATACCAACCAGCGTCACGGTCGTGCCGTCGATCTCCGCGGTTCTCATTGCACCTTTTGCATAGGTGTCTGTTGTCATGATCGCGGTGGCGGCTTGCTCCCATGCGGTATCCGAAAGCGTGGTTTTAAGGTCACCGATCTTCGCGGTAATCCTATCTTCCAAAAGGTACTCGCCGATTGTGCCGGTGGAGCAGACGAAAACGTCGTTAGAATCGCACCCAATCGCGTCGGACACAGCAGCTGCCGTTTTCGCCACCGCCTCTCTGCCGCGTTTGCCCGTAAATACGTTTGCGTTGCCCGCGTTCACGACCAGGGCGCGCGCCGCCCCGTTACCCAGGGCGACCCGATTCCAATCCACAGGCGCGCCAGCGGTTGTCGATTTCGTCATAACGCCGCCGACGACTGTGTCCGGCGCGAATTCGGCCAGCATTAGGTCCAGGCGGCCGCTATAGCGTACGCCCGCCTCGCAGGCGGCGAGTCTTACGCCACGAACCGGCGGTAAAGCGGGAAAATGGGCGGGCGCGAAGGGTGACGGAGGGTAGGCCATGGCTCTCAATCCTGAATAATGGCCGGTTATTCGCACAGCAGGCCGTTATGGTCCAGTTTGTCATAATCCAGCCAAAGCGTCGAAACCCTAGAAAACACTCAGATTCGGCCTTCCTGTCGTTGACAGCGGGCGGCCAGGTTCCTATGTCTTCGGCGCGCATCTTTATCTGGTGCGCTTTATTTTAACCCCAAGCCGAGGTGTCCATGTTCGGCGCAATCGCCAAACGCCTGTTTGGGACCGCAGCCGACCGTTTCATTAAGCAGATGAAACCGGTCGTTGATGCCGTCAACGCCCTTGAGCCAGAACTCGAGGCTCTTGACGATGACGCCCTGCGTGCGCGCACCGGCTGGCTCAAGTCCCGCATCAAAGACGGTGAGTCCCTCGACGATATATTGGTCGACGCGTTTGCCACTGTGCGCGAAGCGGCAAAGCGGACCCTGGGGCAACGTCATTTTGATGTGCAGATTATGGGTGGCGTGGTCCTCCATAACGGTAAGATTTCTGAAATGGGGACCGGCGAGGGTAAAACGCTCGTCGCGACATTACCCGTCTATTTGAACGCGCTTGAAGAGAAAGGCGTTCACGTCGTCACCGTTAATGATTATTTGGCCAGCCGCGATGCCGAATGGATGGGCCAAGTCTATCGGTTCCTAGGCCTAACGGTCGGCTGTATCCAAGGTGGCTTGGATGATCACGCCCGTCGGGCGGCTTATGCCTGCGACGTAATTTATGGCACGAACAATGAGTACGGGTTCGACTATTTGCGCGACAATATGAAGTACGCACTCGCAGATATGGTGCAGCGCGAATTTAGGTACGCCATCGTCGATGAAGTGGACTCTATCCTTATTGACGAAGCGCGGACGCCTCTCATCATCTCAGGGCCGTCGGACGACAAGACGGATCTTTATGAAAAAGTTGATGTCATTATTCCGCTCCTAACGGAAGAAGATTACGAGAAAGATGAGAAAGCGCGCTCAATCGCTCTTACCGATGAAGGGGCAGAGCACGCTGAAAATCTTCTTAGAGAGAAGGGCATCCTCACCGAAGGCAACATGTATGACCTTCAAAATATCGCGCTGATTCATCACGTCAATCAGGGGCTACGCGCACACCATTTATTTCAGAAGGATGTGCACTATCTCGTTCGCGATGATCGTGTGCACTTGATCGACGAGTTTACCGGCAGAGTGATGGACGGTCGTAGATTATCAGAGGGTCTGCATCAGGCGATCGAAGCCAGAGAAAATGTCTCTGTGCAGAATGAGAATCAAACGCTCGCTTCTATTACCTATCAAAACTACTTCCGTATGTACCCCAAACTGGCTGGTATGACTGGTACGGCGATGACGGAAGCCGAAGAATTCGGCTCAATTTATGGCCTAGAGGTTATCGAAATCCCACCGAATCTACCGCAGGCGCGTCTCGATGCGGATGACGAAGTTTACCGCACAGAAGAAGAAAAGAATGAGGCGATCATAGAGCTCATCGAAGAGTGCTATGCCCGCCAACAACCGGTTTTGGTTGGCACGGTATCGATTGAGAAGTCTGAGACACTCGCGAACCTTCTAAAAAAGCAGCAGAAGGTTAAGGCGGAAGTGCTCAATGCGAAACAGCATGAGCGCGAAGCCTTTATCATCGCCCAGGCGGGTGTTCCCGGTTCTGTAACTATTGCGACCAACATGGCAGGGCGCGGCACTGATATTCAGCTCGGTGGTAACCCAGAGTTCGTGATTGAGGAAAAAGAAAAAACCAAGGGCAAACCTCTCAGTGAAGAAGAGCAACAGGTCATTCGCGACGATATCGAGGCCAAAAGAAAGATAGCCCTCGAGGCCGGTGGATTGTTCGTGCTTGGCACAGAGCGCCATGAGAGTCGGAGGATCGATAACCAATTGCGCGGACGTTCGGGTCGTCAGGGTGACCCTGGGTCATCGCGGTTCTTCTTGTCTTTGCAAGACGACCTAATGCGTATTTTCGGTTCGGAACGCATGGATAGCATGTTGCAACGTCTTGGCCTTGAGCGCGGCGAGGCGATCGTTCATCCATGGATCAATAAGGCGATTGAGAAAGCGCAACAAAAAGTCGAAGCCCGCAACTTTGATATTCGCAAGAATTTGCTGCAGTACGACGACGTGATGAATGACCAACGCAAGGCCATTTTCGATCAACGTAAGGAAGTGATGTCGTCCGAAGATGTTTCAGATTTCGTTACAGACATGCGCCACGAAGTTATCGAAGATCTTGTCGCCCGCGCACTGCCGGAACGAGCGATGGCTGAGCAATGGGATACGGACCTCCTGCACGAAGAAAGCCTCCGTCTGTTGGGTCTTGATTTACCCTACGCTGAATGGGCGGCGGAAGAAGGTATTGCAAACGAAGAAATTCAAGAGCGCATGATCGACGCCTCTAATCGCAAAATGGCGGAGAAAAGCGTCAACGTTGGCACCGATGTTATGCGCCGGGTCGAGAAAAGCTTATTCTTGCAAATGATAGATGCGGGCTGGCGCGACCACCTGCAGCAGCTAGATTTTCTACGCGCCTCGATAAATTTACGGTCTTACGCCCAAAAGCAACCGCTGCTGGAATATCAAAAAGAATCCTTTGCTATGTTTCAGGAGATGCTTGAAGGACTCCGTGAGCGGGTTACAGAAATTCTATCTCGTGTGGAGATCAAAGTTGAGCCAACGGCAGATCAGCTCAAACCCGTCGGGCCTCAACTCTCCCGACCTTTGACACCCGAGCAGACAGAGGCGCGGCGCAAGAGGATCGATGAAATTGGCCAGCAACGGGCGATGCCGCGTATCAACCCCAAAGAACGCGATTCAAATGATCCAGCCAGCTGGGGCAAAGTAGCCAGAAACGAACAATGCCCCTGTGGTTCAGGCAAAAAATACAAGCATTGCCATGGGGTTGTCGGATCCCAGACAACGCCGGAAAATGTTTGAAACCATTTGTCCGACTAGCGCGTTTTTGACTTGAATCGACCTGTCGACTAACATCCTACGACACCGACCCGGCCTGTAATGTTTGTAAGCCGGTGTTTTTGCAGGAGAAACCCATGGCTATTGAACCGACAATCGAGTCTGCTCTCACGGCACAGCGGTCGAATTTCCTCAATAAAATCGGTAATTCTGCCCAGGGCAGCCAATCGGCGAACAATCAAGCCGCCGTCAACAATGTTGCGGATCAAGTGCGTGGCCATCGCGATGATGACGATGAAAATAATCGCCGCTCTTCTCCTCCGCCAGGTCGGGGTGGGAGTCTCGATATCTCAGTATAGAGATATCGTGAATTCTTTATTCGGAAGGCGGTGTTTTAGCACCGCCTTTTTACTTTTATGACATCCCCCAAGCCGAAGTGGCTCGCTATCCCGGCGTAAAGGGTGTGGCACGTCCATCCTTATTCTGCGTTACTGAGGGACCGTTGCCACGTTGGTTTCGCAAATTGGAGGTGTGCTCATGCGTCATCTACTTTCAGCTTTGATGCTTCTGCCGTGTTTCGCTGTAACGGCGACGGCGCAGGATCAGCCGCCGCTGCAGCGGGATCTAATGATCATCAGTGAGCTGTTCCCCGGCACCTACGACAACATGGAACAGGTGTACTTTGACAACCGGCTAGAGCTGCCCGAGGACATCACGCATGAGCGGTTAATGTCAGAAGTGCGCCGCATCCCGAACGATCGTTTTGGTGAGAACGCGTTTTTCATTCTGGACTATTGGTTCACGCAAGACCGCTGGCACCCTCGCATCTATTCTTTTCATATCGATGAAGCGGAAAACGCGATTCGCATGAAACTTCATTCGTTTGCAGGGTTCGATCGCGCACCCTATCTGAAAGCCCACGAAGACTTGTCCGCGCTGGACAGTTTATCGCTTGATGATCTCACAAACCTGCCGCAGTGCGACTTGTTCTGGAGCCAGGCAGTTGGTGGATACGAGGCAAAGATGAAAGACAAAGCCTGTGTCTATGAGGAACAGGGCGAAACCGTCTACGCCGATTATCAAATGATGCTCAGTGACCGGGCGCTGTGGAAGGGCGATGTTATTCGACGGGTGTCAGACGACATACAAATTAATTCCGAGCCCGACGTTTTGCACAAACAACTTAAAGCTCGTCACTTTACGTGCTCCATGTCATTCAGCGGTGAGCGGGGCAAAAAAGAAAATTTTTACCCACTGCCCATCCACGATCAGGGCGGAACTTATTTCGTGCCACGGCCTACGAAAGAGAATCCGGATCGGCAGATCGGGGTTCGGTTACGAAATGTGGATTGGGCGATGAACAACACGGCCAATGGATTTACCAACGACGTCTTTGTTATGTACATCGTCGAGCGAGCCAGCGGCCAGAATGATTACAACGTGACCTACACGTGGGGCGCGCCGGAAGAGGTAAGCGTTGGTTTGAATTTGCAGTGGCTTTTGGCGTCCTGCTACATCACGCCGCAAAATCAGACTCGCCCGTATCTTACGAGAACCCCAGCAGGCCCCTGGCAAAGTCCGTCGCCGTAAACGGTCGCAGGTCGTCGACGCCTTCGCCAACGCCGAGGTAATGCACCGGTAGCCCGAATTTTTCGGCGAGGGCCACGACAACGCCTCCCTTGGCCGTGCCGTCAACTTTGGTGAGCACTAAGCCGGTGACGCCAGCGATATCTCTAAACGCCTCAACTTGTGAGTGGGCGTTTTGTCCAACCGTGGCATCTAAAACGAGCAACACAGAGTGTGGCGCTGTTTCGTCTTTCTTTTTGATGACGCGGACGATCTTGGCTAACTCTGCCATCAAATTGTCTTTGTTCTGCAGCCGTCCAGCGGTGTCGATCAAAAGGATGTCATCGGATCGGGACGCCGATTCGTTCAGCGCGTCAAACGCAAGGCCCGCCGCGTCGGCCCCTGTCTCGCGGGCGATGACCGGCGCACCAGTGCGTTGACCCCAGATTTGTAATTGTTCGACTGCCGCGGCGCGAAAGGTATCGCCGGCGGCAAGCGTCACGGCTCTTCCTTCGTCCCGGAATTGTTTGGTGAGCTTGCCGATGGTGGTCGTCTTGCCAGCGCCATTGACGCCGACGACAAGAATTACGAATGGCTTCTTTGACGCGTCTATTGTTAGAGGCACAGCCACCGGCGCTAAGGAATGGGCGATGTCTTCAGCGAAGGCCGTGCGCACTTCGTCTTCGGTGACGTCCTTGCCGAATCGGGTTTTGGCCAGATTGCCGGTCAGTCGGGCCGCCATTGCGGCGCCAAGGTCTGCGGTGATGAGAAGTTCTTCCAGATCTTCTAGTGCGGCATCATCCAGCTTGCGTTTGGTGACCAGGTCACTAATGCCTCCCACCAATTTTGCCGATGACTTACGCAAGCCTGAAGTCAGACGACCAAGCCAACCGGCCTTCTTCTCGGCACCTGGAGGGGACGGCTCAGGCACAGTTTAGGCGGCGATCAACTGGACGTCGGTGGCCGAAGCGATGGTCACATCAATGAGTGTGCCGGGCTCGTATCCCGGAGATACGCGCACGGGAACAAAATGCTCGCTGTTGCCGATGCCACCGTCTTCCATCAACACCGATGCCCTGCTGCCAACGCGGCTCCCGAGGAATTTGCCCATGGCAATTTTCCCCGCGGCGCGCAGTTGCATAGCGCGATTCTTAATCGTCGCCTTGTCGACTTGGGGCATCCGTGCCGCAGGCGTTCCCTCGCGGATAGAGTAAGGAAACACGTGCAGATGTGTCAGGCCCGCGTCGCTGACGAGCGCGAGGGTGTTTTCAAATTGCGCGTCAGTCTCCGTGGGAAAGCCAGCAATGATATCAGCGCCGAACACCGCATCGGGTCTAATCGATCGAATATGATCGCAAAACGAAATGATGTCCTCGCGCAGATGCCGTCGCTTCATGCGCTTGAGAATGAGGTCGTCGCCTGCCTGCGCTGAAATATGAAAGTGCGGCAGGAGGCGGAGCTCGGTGGCAATGACACGGAACAGGTCTTCATCTGCTTCCGCCGGATCAAGGGAAGACAAACGAAGGCGTGGGAGTTCCGGTACCGCAGCCAACAAGCGCTTGACCATTTGACCCAGCGTCGGGGTTCCCGGTAGATCGCTGCCATAGCCGGTTATGTCGACTCCGGTGAGCACAATTTCTTTGTGGCCGGCCGCGACAAGATCTCGAACTTCGTCGAACAAGCGGCCCATCGGCACGCTGCGGTTATTGCCGCGGGCGAAGGGGATGATGCAGAAGGTGCAGCGATGGTCACAGCCTTGTTGAATCTGAACAAAGGCCCGGGTCCGACCGTCAAACCCTTCAACTAGATGAGATGCCGTTTCCCGCACAGTCATGATGTCACTGATGAGAAGGGGCGTGTGGTTGTCGGCCGCAAAGCTCTCCGCTTTCATCTTATGTTCGTTGCCGATCACCCGATCGATCTCGGGCATCGCAGCGTAGGCCTCGGGATTTAGCTGAACGGCACATCCCGTTGCGATAATTTCAGCGTCTGGATTTTCGCGGCGCAGCCGTCTTAGGGATTGCCGTCCTTGGCGCTCCGCTTCTTGGGTGACAGCGCAGGTGTTGACGATGATTGCATTGGTGCGGCCCGCTTTTTGCGCATGCCGCCGCATCACCTCAGACTCATAGGTGTTCAACCGGCAACCGAAACTGACCACCTCTGGTCCCGCTGCAATTTGCGACCGAGCTTTTTGTGCCGTTGTCACGTCAACAAACCTCGGTCGAGAACACCCGAAAAGGTCTCGGCGACGGGTCCGGTCATCACCACATGGCCGTCTTCACGCCATAGAATATGGAGGTCGCCGCCATCGAGTGTGACCGTGACGGCGCGATCGGTCAGCTCCCGCCGGGCAGCCGCTACGCCAACGGCACAGGCGCCGGTCCCGCAGGCCTGCGTAATACCAACGCCACGTTCCCAGACTCTCATGCGGACGTGGGAGCGATCCAAGACCTGCACGATTTCAACATTGGTGTGTTTCGGGAACAGCGCATGGGTTTCAACCGTCGGTCCAAGTTGGGACAACTTGACGTTATCGACATCGTCGACGAAGAACACCACATGCGGGTTGCCCATGCTCACGGCGACCGGGTTTGACAGATTGCCGACCACCAGATCGAGATGGGCGGTGTTTTCCTCCATCGCGAGGGGGATGTCCTGCCAGTCGAGTTTTGCGGGCCCCATATCAACGGCAACAAGGCCGGCGTCTGCCCGTTTGGCTGACACTGGTCCGGCCAGAGTTTCTAGGGTCACCTCATCTTTGCCGAGATCATCCATGACGAGGGCGGCGACACAGCGGGCGCCATTTCCACATGAAGACACTACGCCGCCGTCGGCGTTGCGCACGGTCATGAAGGCGTCGCCCTCGGCTTGGGGGGGCTCAATAATGAGCAGTTGGTCAAACCCAACCCCGGTATGGCGGTTTGCGATGGCCCGAACCTGGGTTTCGCCGAGCTCCAGGGGCCGCGCGCGGGCATCCAGCACGACAAAATCGTTGCCGAGGCCGTGCATTTTGCGGAAGGGTAGGCCCTCTATGGTCGAACCGGTTGTCATGGCCGGTTTATATGGGGCGGGCGGGGTTAAAGTCCAGCGCCAGAGAGTCACTGAAATGCCGCCTTTTTCCCGGATTTCCTTGACTCACCGGCCCCAAACCCGTAAATCCCGGCCGTCTGGTCACATAGATCAGGCACAGGATTCACTTTTCTTCGGGCATCCTGCTCTCGAGGGGGTCCGCCAGTCCGCGAGGGTTCGCGCACTGGCGCGTTTCTCGTTGGGCTAAATGGATCCCGGCAACAGGACGCTTCGTACGGCATGTTTGACGGTCTGTCACAACGCCTTGGCTCAGTCTTCGACGCCCTCACCAAACGGGGCGCGCTGAAGGAAGATGACGTCCGCGCCGCGATGCGCGAAGTCCGCGTTGCGTTGCTTGAGGCCGATGTCGCCCTACCCGTGGTTAAGGACTTCATCGAAAAGGCGACCGCGAAAGCCGTCGGTGAACAGGTTATTCGTTCGGTCACGCCAGGTCAGATGGTCATTAAGATTGTCCACGACTGCATGGTCGAGATGCTCTCGGGTGACGATGAGTCTGCGTCTGAGCTCAATCTCCGGGCTGCACCACCCGTACCGTTCCTGATGGTCGGCCTGCAAGGCTCTGGTAAAACCACGACCACGGCCAAGATTGCGCGCCATCTTCAGACTAAAGAAAAAAAGCGCGTGCTGATGGCGTCCTTGGACATCTATCGCCCAGCCGCGATGGAGCAATTGGCGGCTCTTGGGCAGCAGGCTGATGTCATCACCTTGCCCATCGTCGCTGGCCAGAAGCCAGTGGATATTGCTAAGCGGGCGATGGATGAAGGCCGCAAAGGCGGCTTTGACGTTGTTGTGCTTGATACCGCCGGCCGCACGACCATCGATCAAGCGTTGATGGACGAGGTGGCTCAAATCCGCGACGCCGTTTCACCGGTTGAGACGTTGCTCGTCGCTGATGCCATGACCGGTCAGGATGCCGTTGCGACTGCAACTGCGTTCCAAGAAAAAGTTGGCATCACCGGTATCGCGTTAACGCGGGTTGATGGTGACGCGCGCGGTGGTGCTGCGTTGTCGATGCGTGCCGTTACCGGCGTGCCAATTAAGGTTATGGGTGTCGGTGAAAAGACTGACGCCATGGAAGGCTTCCACGCCGAACGGATCGCCGGCCGCATTCTCGGTATGGGCGACGTCGTTGGTCTGGTTGAAAAGGCCGCCGAAAACGTTGACGAAGAAGAAGCCGAGCGGCTGGCCAAGCGTATGATGGCAGGCCAGTTCGATCTCAATGATCTGCTGTCTCAATTGCGCCAGCTGCAGAAGATGGGTGACATGAAGGGCCTGCTCGGAATGTTGCCGGGCATGGGCAAGATGGCCAAGCAAATCAAGCAGGCTGATGTCGATCCCAAAATGATCAAACGCCAGGAAGCGATGTTGCTGTCGATGACGCCCAATGAGCGCCGCCAGCCCGCACTGATCAAGGCGTCACGTAAGAAACGCATCGCCTCCGGATCGGGAATGGCGGTGCAAGACGTCAACCGGTTGCTTAAGCAGTATCAGCAGATGGCGACGGTGATGAAGCAGATGAAGAAGAAGGGTCTCGCTGGACTGTTCTCTGGCGGCGGTATGCCAGGGGCGGGTCTCGGTGGAGGCCTCCCTGGTGGACTACCGCAAGGCCTTCCATTCCGGGGGCGTTAACCGAACATGCAACAGAAACACTTTAAACAAACGTCGAACAACAAGGAGCAAGACATATGAGTCTTCGTATTCGTTTATCCCGGGGTGGGGCTAAGAAGCGCCCGTACTACCGGATCGTTGTGGCTGATAGCCGTTCACCGCGCGATGGCCGCTTTATTGAAAGGCTTGGCGCCTACAATCCTGTGCTGCCGAGTGATCATGCGGATCGCGTTATTCTTAAGGAAGAACGCATTCGTCATTGGCTCGGTCTTGGCGCGCTGCCGAGCACACGGGTTCATCGCTTCCTTGCCAAGGCTGGCATTCTCGATGCGCTGCCCATTCCCGAGCAGACCAAGCAAAACAAGCCCAAGGCCAAAGCCGTGGAACGTCTGCGCGAAGCTGAAGAAGCAGCCAAGTCTGCTGCCGAAGCCGCTGCTGCTGAAGCCGCAGCGCCGACTCCTGCGCCTGAGCCTGAAGCCCCTGCAGAAGAAGCTGCCGCTGAAGACGCACCCGCTGAGGACGCGCCGGCCGCAGAAGCTCCCGCAGAAGAGGCTCCTGCAGAAGATGCGGCGGCTGCTGAGGAAAAAGCAGACGCATAATGTCTGGGTCGTGAGTGATGTCCTTGGGCGACACACGGGTCTGTCTTGGAGTGATTGTTGGTGCGCGCGGCCTTAAGGGCGATGTCCGTATCAAGAGTTTCACCGCTGATCCGAAAGATGTCGCAGCCTATGGGCCACTCATGACCGAAGATGGGGCGACGCTGGCGCTTAAGATTACCGGTGAAGCCAAGGGTGTGGTGGTTGGCCGCATCAAAGGCGTTGAGGATCGCACCGGGGTCGACGCGTTAAAGGGACTAAAGCTCTACGTGGAACGCGATGCGCTTCCAAACACGGGCGATGAAGAAGAGTTTTATCATGCCGATCTTGTCGGCATTATGGTGGTGGATGAAACAGGTAAAGAATGCGGAACAGTGAGTGCCATTTACGATTTCGGAGCGGGCGACATGGTCGACCTGCGTCTGCCGAATGGGCGCACGGTGCTGGTGCCGTTCACGTCGGCGGCCGTGCCGACGGTGGACATCCCCGCCGGGCAGATGATCGTTATGGCATCGGCCCTGGCCGCAGCGGAAGACGAGCCGTCTCAGGACGATGCGCCATGACCCGGACCACGCCGTTTCAAGCCTCTGTTTTGACCCTTTTCCCGGAAATGTTTCCCGGACCGCTGGGCGCATCTCTGGCTGGTAAGGCCGCGGATGAGGGTCTGTGGGGCCTGGAAACTGTAGACATTCGGGACTTTGCGCGCGATAAACACCGCTCCGTCGACGACACTCCTTTTGGGGGCGGCGCCGGCATGGTGATGCGGCCCGACGTTATTGATGCCGCGCTTCATCAGGCCCATTCCGACGGCCGGCCGTTGATTTATTTAACCCCGCGCGGACGCTTGTTTGATCAGGCTATGGCGCGGTCTTTGGCTAAGGCTGACGGGGTGACCTTGCTCTGTGGACGCTACGAAGGTGTCGACGAGAGGGTCATTGAAGCCTGGGATATGGATGAAGTCAGCGTTGGTGACTTTGTTCTGTCCGGTGGTGAAGCGGCGGCGATTACGGTTCTCGACGCGGTTGTCCGGCTGCTCCCCGGTGTCATGGGGAGCGCTGACTCGCTGACGGAGGAAAGTTTCGAAACGGGGATATTGGAATATCCCCACTACACGCGACCAGAAGAATGGAACGGTCGTACGGTGCCCGAGGTTTTACGATCCGGTCACCACAAGAATATTGAAACCTGGCGTCAGGACCAGGCTGAAACGATAACTCGCACGCGGCGGCCAGATCTTTGGGATCAGCACGTCGCGTCAGGCACGAACAAGAAAGGTTGAGGACAATGAATACGATCCAGCAACTCGAGCAGGAGCAAATTGCTCTGCTGACCGAAGGCAAAAACATTCCCGACTTCACCCCCGGCGATACTGTTCGGGTGCATGTTAAGGTGAAGGAAGGTCAACGCGAGCGTATCCAGGCCTACGAAGGCGTTTGTATCGCGCGCAAGAACTCTGGCCTGAATTCAGCATTCACCGTGCGGAAGATTTCTTTCGGCGAAGGTGTCGAGCGGGTGTTCCCACTCTACGCGCCAATCATCGATCACATCGAGTTGGTTCGCCACGGTCGTGTGCGTCGCGCCAAGCTCTATTACTTGCGCAGTCGCCGCGGTAAATCTGCTCGTATCGCGGAAGATGCCGCAGCGGTGCAAAAAGAGCGCGAAGCCAATAAGGCAGCGAAGGCCGCGAAGGCCGAGGCCGCAAAAGCCTAACACCGACCGCTCTGGTCTGGTTTCTCTACTGGGTGCTTTGATATGGCTCAGCCGCGTACGTTGTATGACAAGCTGTGGGACAGCCACGCCGTCCATCAGGACGCCGGTGGCGGGACCCTCATTTATATTGATCTGCATCTGACCCACGAGGTCACGACGCCGCAGGCCTATGAAGGTTTGCGGCTGGCGAACCGGCGGATGCATCGCACCGATAAAACCATCGCGGTGCCCGATCACAACGTCCCGAGCACGCCGGATCGAATGGAAAAGATCGAAGATCCGGAAAGCCGTTTGCAGTTGGAAACGCTGAAAACGAACAGCGAAGATTTTGGCGTCGAGTACATCCCCATGGATGATATCCGCCAGGGTATCGTGCACATCATCGGACCAGAACAAGGGCTTACCCAACCCGGTAAAACCATCGTCTGCGGTGACAGTCACACTGCGACGCACGGTGCGTTCGGGGCGTTGGCTTTTGGTATCGGTACGTCGGACGTCGAACACACATTAGCGACCCAGACTTTGTCGATGCAAAAATCAAAGAACATGTTGGTTCGGGTTGACGGCAAGTTGCCCGTCGGCACCACGTCCAAGGATCTTATTCTCGCGATCATCGGCCGCATTGGCACGGCTGGCGGCACGGGGCACGTGATCGAATATCAAGGTGAAGCGTTTACCAGCCTGTCCATGGAAGGGCGGATGACGGTTTGCAACATGACCATCGAGGGCGGTGCTCGTGCCGGTCTGATTGCACCCGACGAAAAAACCTTTGAATACCTAAAAGGCAAACCGCGCTCACCTAAGAGTAATGCTTGGGAAGCAGCCGTCGCCTTTTGGAAGACTCTTAAGACTGATGACGACGCCAAGTTTGACAAGGAAGTCATCATCAAGGCCGAAGATATTATTCCCCACGTGACATGGGGAACGTCTCCGGAAGATGTGTTGCCGATCACGGCGTCAGTGCCGAATCCGAACGGTATGACCGATCCCAACAAGAAGTCGGGCACGGAACGATCCCTCAAGTATATGGGCTTGGAGGCGGATACGCCCCTCGATGGCATTCCCGTCGATAAGGTGTTCATCGGCTCGTGCACCAATGGCCGCATTGAAGACCTTCGGGCGGCTGCATCTGTGATCAAAGGCCATAAGGTGGCGGACACAGTGCAAATGTTGGTCGTGCCGGGCTCAGGTCTGGTCAAGTATCAGGCTGAGGAAGAAGGCCTTGATGAAATTTTCTTGGCCGCCGGCGCGGAGTGGCGCGAGCCCAGCTGTTCCATGTGTCTCGGCATGAACCCCGATATTTTGCAGCCCGGCGAACGATGCGCCTCCACATCAAACCGTAATTTCGAAGGCCGCCAAGGTCGTGGCGGACGCACGCACTTGCTGAGTCCGGAAATGGCAGCAGCAGCCGCTGTGACCGGCCACCTCACCGACGTGCGCAAGGTGGTGTCCCAGTGAAACGCTTTCTCGAATGGGCAAACGCTGGCGATGCAATTCACGTTGACGTCGATGCGTTGTGGCGTAAAGCGGTCGATGACGGTCGCGATGTCAGCATCCGCGTAAAGCGGTCTCTCTCATCAGATATTCTCAGTGATATGGGTGAGTTGGCTATCCTCTCTGCGATGGCACGTGGTAAAGGAAAAAAAGGGTAAGACATGGATAAGTTTACAGTTCTCACCGGCGTCGCCGCGGCTTTGCCTATGGTCAATATCGACACCGACATGATCATGCCTAAGCAGTTTCTTAAAACCATCAAGCGCACCGGCCTCGGCACGGCTGCATTCTTTGATATGCGCTATGACGAATCGGAAGCCGAGCGTCCTGAATTCATCCTGAACCAAGCGCCCTATCGTCAATCTAAAATACTACTGGCCGGACGAAACTTTGGTTGTGGCTCGTCGCGCGAGCACGCTCCCTGGGGTCTGCTGGATTTCGGCTTTCGCTGCATGATTGCGCCGAGCTTCGCCGACATTTTTTATAACAACTGTTTCAAGAACGGCATTCTTTGCGTCACGTTGCCGGAAGAGCAGGTTGAAGCGCTCACGGCACAGGCCGATGGCAGCGACTTCACCGTTGATCTTGATAAATTGGAAATCACGGCGCCCGATGGATCGGTAACGACGTTCGAGTTAGACCCGACGCGCCGCCACAATATGCTGAATGGTCTCGATGATATCGCGCTCACTCTGGAGCACCTCGACAAAATTAAAACATTCGAAGCCAAGCAGCAGGCGGAACAGCCCTGGCTCTACACTTAAGCGTCCAGGGCAAAGCCATGACCACGAAGAAAATTCTCGTTCTTGCCGGCGATTGCATCGGCCCAGAAGTGATGGTTCAAGCACGCCGCGTGCTGGCCTGGTTCAATGAAACGGGCGCGGCTTCTTTTGAAATGGAAGATGGCCTCGTCGGCGGTGCATCGTTTGACGCGAACGGCACGCCCCTGACAGACGAAACAATTAGATTAGCGATGGCTGCCGACGCAGTTCTATTTGGGTCCATTGGTGGGCCAAAGTGGGATGGCGTCGATTATGATCTGCGCCCTGAGAACGGGTTGCTGCGATTGCGCAAGGCGATGGGTTTGTTTGCCAACTTGCGTCCGGCCATTGTTTTTGATGCCCTTGCGGGTGCGTCGTCACTCAAGACTGATCTGGTCAAAGGGTTGGACATTATGATTGTCCGCGAATTGATTGGCGGCATCTATTTCGGTGAGCCTCGCGGAATCGAAGAATTACCCAACGGCCACCAGCGCGGATACAACACCCAAGCCTACGAGACCGATGAAATCCTGCGCATCGCTCACGTCGCTTTTGATTTGGCGCGCAAACGAGATAGCCGTGTGTGTTCGGTCGACAAGGCCAACGTCATGGAAAGCGGCGTGGTTTGGCGTGACGTGACGACAACGTTGCGCGATGAATCCTACACGGACGTCGAGCTCAGTCACATGTTTGTCGACAATTGCGCGATGCAATTGGTGCGGACGCCCAAGCAGTTTGATGTCATCCTGACGGACAATCTGTTCGGTGACATTCTTTCGGACTTAGCGGCCATGTTGACCGGATCTCTCGGCATGCTGCCATCCGCTAGTTTTGGTGCCGTCGGTGAAGATGGTCGACAACCCGCACTGTATGAGCCGGTTCACGGATCTGCGCCTGATATCGCCGGCCAAAACATCGGCAACCCTCTGGCGCAAATACTCTCCACATCAATGATGCTGCGCTACTCGTTCGATATGGCGAAAGAGGCGGACCTCGTGGAAAATGCGGTCGAGGCGGTGTTGAGTAAAAATATTCGCACCGGCGATATCGCCGCTGACGGTGTCACCACTGTAGGGACGACCGAGATGGGTGACGCGGTGCTGTCCGAAATGGCGGCGTTGGCCGGTTAAGGCCTAAGTGATACCGGCTCTCTTTAGGTGCGGCCCTAGGCGCCCCGTGATCCAAAGTCCGAACATGCGAAAATCACTGATCAAGGACCACCACGGATAGGTGAATGTCGCCGGGCGGTTCTTCTCGACGAAAAAATGACCGATCCAGGCAAAGCTGTAGCCGGCCAATGGGATGAAAAATAGCAGTCCCGGCTCCACAGCTACGCCAGCCACAAGGCAGCCAAGGGCCGCCGTAGACCCCAGATAATGAAGCGCCCGTGTCGAGGGTTTCCGGTGTTCCTTAAGGTAATAGGACCAAAACGCGGGATATGTGGTCAGATTTCGAGCCATTCTCTGTAATCCAGTCCGCGACCCCATCCGCCGCAAGTGTGCAGTTTCTTGTGTTTCACAGGCGTTGGCGGTATTGAAGCGCCCCGAACGCAAGCCCCATTCTGGGAAAATCAAACCACGGGGCGACAACAGTGAGCAAGAGAATGTTAGACGATCCAAACAGGCGTAAAAACGGTGCGGGTTATACGGTTGCAGTAGTGGGGGCCACCGGCAATGTTGGGCGCGAGGTTCTGAGTACGCTGTGGGAACGTCAGTTTCCCGTCGAGGAAGTCATTGCACTGGCATCAGCGCGATCCGTTGGCGCTGAAGTCTCCTATGGTGAAGGCGAAGTTCTGACGGTTCAGGATTTGGCCAAGTTCGATTTCACCGGCGTGGATATCGTCTTATCGTCGCCGGGTGCAAAGGTGTCGGCGGAATACAGCCCCAAGGCGGCAGCGGCCGGAGCGGTGGTCATCGATAACACCTCTCATTTTCGGATGGATCCCGATGTCCCCTTGATCGTGCCCGAGGTTAACGCTGCGGCGATCGCCGGATATAAGAAAAAGGGCATCATCGCCAACCCGAATTGCTCGACGATACAAATGGTCGTCGCTTTAAAGCCATTGCACGATGCGTTTGGCATTAAGCGCGTAGTGGTTTCGACTTATCAGTCGACGTCCGGCGCCGGCAAGGAAGGCATGGACGAGCTGTTCAATCAGACCAAGGGCATCTACGTCAATCAGCCCTCGTCGGAAAGCCAAGAGGTTTTCCCAAAGCAGATTGCGTTTAACGTAATTCCGCATATTGATTCATTCATGGACGACGGCGCGACCAAAGAAGAATGGAAAATGATGGTCGAGACCAAGAAAATTCTTGGTCCAAAAATCAAGGTCCATGCCAACTGTGCGCGGGTGCCGACCTTCATCGGTCATGCGGAATACGTGAATATCGAAACCGAAAAGCCGATGGATGACAATGAAGTGCGGGCCATGCTCAAGAAAGCCCCAGGCATCACTGTGGTCGATCATCGGTTGAACGAAGGGTATGTCACACCGGCAGAAGTGCCTGGCGAAGATTCTGTGTATGTATCCCGCATTCGATCCGACGCCACCGTCGATAACGGGCTGTCGTTTTGGTGTGTTTCAGACAATCTGCGTAAAGGGGCGGCGTTGAATGCCGTTCAGATTGCAGAGCTGTTGGTACGTAAACACCTCAGCGTTTCTGATTGATCCTTCATTACGGCGGTCGCCGACCGGTGGGCCACCCAGATTATCTTGCGTAGCTGAGAACCGAATCGCCCTTAACGGCGGTTTTTCTTGGCTAGTTCTTGTGCCCGGCGAATACCGGGAGACACATACTGCTCGGCCGAAGCTGCAGAGCCCGCAACCGTCGGCATAAAGTATTCTGCTTCGATTTCGTCTTGGGTCATTTGGATAGACATATCATCCTGGGCGCCTTCTTCTCCGGTGCCCCGTTTGTCTGGCCCGTTGAATGTTTCTTCGCCGCGTCGACGGTCAGGGCCAAAATAGTACTTTGTCTTAACGAAGCGCCGCGGTTGCTCGATGATCGCGCGGACACGGCTATATAACGTCCGGGGCGAGATCGGTTTGAGAAGGTATTCGTTTATCCCGGCGTTTCTGGCTGCCACGATACGGCCGCGTTCGGAGAAACCCGTCAGCATAATAATCGGTATGTACTTTAGTTTATCATTGTTGGATTGCCGCATGGCTTTGACCATGTCGATACCACTCATGGGCTCCATGGCCCAGTCCACGATGACAATATCGGGCTCGGATTCCGTGGCGACCTTCAATCCTTCACCGCCATCAGCCGCGTCCAAAATGTTCCGAGCGCCCAGTGCAAACAAAATTGTGCGGACGAGCGACCGAATTTGAGCGTGGTCGTCGACCACCAAAAATTTCAGGTTTGTGAGGCCAGGGCCGCCCCCGGGTGTGGACATGTCAGTCACTCTTTGCTGAGAAACAGAAAGCAAAGATAGCCTACAGCGAGTTGGCGGTGGCCACTAGCCTTGCCTTGTCTGCGCAGCAACCCGGCGGTATACCGTCGCCACTTGGAAATGCGTCTTAGGAGCCCGTTAGATGCCCGTCGTTGATCGTCCCCGTCGCAGCGCTTTGTATATGCCTGCGTCAAATGCGCGCGCGTTGGAAAAAGCCAAAGGGCTTGTCGCCGATATGCTGATCTTCGATCTTGAAGACGCGGTCGCGCCCGATGCGAAAAATGCAGCCCGTGATGCGGCAGTGGATGCCGTCGACTCTGGCGCTTATGGGCAACGGGAACTATTGATTCGGGCAAACGGCTTGGACACTTCTTGGGCAGTGGGTGATCTCCAGGCCATCGCGAAATCGAAATCGAACGGTGTCCTGGTGCCAAAAGTATCAAGCGTCGACGACGTCACTCAGGTTGATGCCATTCTCACCGCAGCGGGCGCGCCAGCTGATTTTCCGATTTGGGCCATGATGGAAACACCCCGGGGTATTCTCTCGGCTGACTCTATCGCTCAAGCATCACCGCGCCTCGCCGGGATGTGTATCGGAACCGCTGACCTCTCAAAGGAACTGCAGTGCGTCCATCCGGCGGACCGTGCACCAATGGTGGTGTCGCTTCAGTTGGTTATTCTCGCCGCGCGCGCCAACGGTCTGGTTGTGTTGGATGGTGTGCATGTTGAACTCAATGATGCCGAAGGTTTCGAAGCCGCCTGTCGCCAAGGCCGTGATTTGGGTTTCGATGGCAAAACATTAATCCATCCCAATCAGATTGACGGGGCGAACGCGGCCTACGCGCCCAGTCCCGAAGACATAGAGTATGCGCACCGTCTTATTGCGGCGTATCAGGAGGCTGAAGCCAAAGGGGCTGGTGTTACGACACTCGACGGCCGTTTGATTGAAGTGCTTCACGTTGCAGAGGCGAAGCGGCTGCTTGCCAAGGCCGATATGATTTCGGCGCTCTCTCAAAATGCGGTGGCGTAACAGTATGCTTACACTCAGCGTTCTAGACCAAACCCCTATTCGTTCTGGTGGCACTGCGGCGCAGGCGATTGACGAAACGCTCGAGCTCGCCCGAGTCACTGAAGATTTGGGATATCATCGCTATTGGCTGGCCGAACACCACGGCACGGAAGGCTTGGCCGGCTGTTCACCGGAAATTCTCATCGCGCGGGTTGCGGCAGTGACCTCGCGGATACGGGTCGGGTCTGGTGGCGTGATGCTCAGCCACTACAGCCCGCTCAAAGTCGCAGAGAACTTTTCGCTATTGGCGACGATGTATCCGGATCGTATCGACGTCGGCCTCGGCCGCGCGCCCGGCGGTGATCAACTAACGACTCTGGGCATGGCTTACGGCTCTAATATTGGAGTCGAGTACTACCCGACCAAGATCATCGATCTCAAAGCGTTTTTAAATGGCACGGAGTTGGCGAACCAAGCTCTTGCCCGTGTGAAGATCACGCCGAAACCAGAGGTGCCGCCCGAGATGTGGTTGCTTGGATCATCGGATGAAAGCGCAAAGTTGGCGGCGAATTTTGGCCTGCCCTATTCCTTCGCGCATTTTATTCATCCCGAGGGTGCGGAAGATATTCTCAAGCTTTACAGGGACAATTTTGAACCGTCAGATATTCTGTCCGAGCCCCGGGCCAATATGTGTGTTGGTGTGGTTTGTGCCGAGACCCAGGAAGAAGCTGATCATCTCGCGCTCAGCCGCAAGCTCTGGCGTCTGCAGCTGACCAAGGGTGAGCTCGGTCCTTATCCCACTCCGGAAGAGGCCGAAGCCTATCCCTATACGGATCGTGAACGGAGCGTAGCGGAGTCAGCCAATCGCACCGGCTTGGTCGGCCCGCCGGATAAGATCAAACAGGAGCTGGAAAGCCTCGCTGCCAAATGCGGTGTTGATGAGATGATGGTGGTGACCATTACCCATGACTTTGAAGCCCGCAAAAAATCTTATGCGTTGGTGTCTGAAGCCTTTGGCTTGCAGCCGCCCGCCTCAGCCTAAAAAACAGGAGCGCACGATGCCTAATTTTAGCCCAATGATCCGCGCCGCACTTATGGTCTCCGACCTGGATGTCAGCCGTGCGTTCTATGAAGATGTTCTTGGGCTCGACGATGTGTTCGTTGAAGGTGAAATGAGCGAAGGCAATATTTCAGAAGTCTTGGCAGTACCGGATACCACTCACACCCGTGCGGCGATCCTCAAGCGATCCGGCCAGCCCGAATACGGTATGGTCGGATTATTCGAGTTGACGAAGCCTCAGCCGGAACTGATCACGCGTCCAAGCACCGGGATGAATCGCGGCGAAGTGTGCATCGTCTTTTATTGCGATGATCTCGATGTCGTCACGGCCAAGTTGGAAGCCGGAGGGCATACGATTGTCAGCCCAGCCGCGCCGCTTCGTATTCGTGGCTTTATCAAACAGCGCGAGATGATTTTCAGAGACCCTGATGGCGTATTGGTCAACCTGATCGAATGGGATCCGTCGCGAGAAGATAAGCCTGAAAAGTGGTCGGGCGTTCCCGAGGAGTCTTAAGCGCTGGGAGGTGCTGCGTCTTGCCGCATGGTGCGCAACGTCTCTTCGTCGAGGCGGTAGGCTTTCAAAATTACTAATCCAGCCAACATCAAGAGAACGGGCACGACGGCAAACGCGACCAGGATGCCGTTTAAGGCCGACTCCGTTTGCTCCACCGGCGCGCCGCCTGCGGACTCGACAAAGCCCATCATTGATAAGACGAGACCAACGACCAGAGCACCCATGGCGTTACCCGCTTTTTCGATGGCCATCCAGAATCCCGAGAAAATTCCCTCACGCCGTAAACCGGTTTTAATCCGATCGTACTCAATGGTGTCCGGCAGCATCGAGACCGCCGTCATCAAAAGTCCGGTGTTGGTGAGGCCGACGAAAATGCCGCGCAACACCACCATGGAGTCTTGGTCAGGCGCAGCCGTGAGCCACGATAAAACAGTCGCACAATAGGCGAAGGTCGAAATGTAATAGGTTGGTTTCTTGCCGATCCGTCCGGCCAGCCAAGTCCAGGCTGGGATGGCGACGAATGAGGCCAACGTCATATAGAGGGCCATGTCGAAAAACAGCCCGGCCGATCCATGCACGATGTAACTGAACATGTAGGGTAGCCCGGCATAAACACAACTGGCTGCAACCCAGTACAAGGTTACTGCTGCGGCAATGGTCAGGTAGGGCTTGTTGTCCAACGCGGTGCGTACCTGCTCACGAATTGGCATTAGTGGTGCGGTGACGGACTCTGTTGGTACGGCGCGAGAGGCAAAGAATGGAGATAGCATTGTGATTGTGCAGGTCGCGGCCAGCACAGCGCCCATGAAAGTATAGCCTTCGAGACCGCCGCCGCCCCACTCGACCAAATATCGAATCAGGCCAATTCCGATCAGAATGCCAATCGACTGAAAGGCAATACGATAGGCCATGATCGTGGTGCGGCCCTTGTAGTCAGGCGCTAGCTCTCCCGCTTTGGCCAGGTACGGCACCGAGAAAATTGAGAAGGCGGTTGAGACCACGGTGAACATCACCGTCATGTAAATAAACCGTGCGGTTACGGTGTCGAAGGCGGGAACATCAAAAAGAAAATAAAACCCGGCGCCGCAGCCAAGTGCACCTGCAAGAATAAACGGCCGCCGCCGTCCCCATCGGCTGGTGGTGTGGTCAGAGATCCGGCCCATGAGGGGGTCGAAAACGATCACCCAGACCTTCGGAAGAAAGACGGCCAGCCCCGCCAAAGCGGGAGGAATGGCCAACATGTCGGTCATGAAAAACAAAAGAATAAGCGCTGGCGTGTTGGCCAGGATCGAGCCGCCGATTTGGCCGGCCCCAAACCCCAGTTGAAACGGGATCGACAGTGATGAAGTCGCCCGATTTGCCTCGGGGGTAGGGGCTTGGTCTGTCACCCGAGTTCCAATCGTTTGTGGTGGATGTATCTTAAACCGCTACGGCAACGAGGGGGCGGGCGGTTCTTCCTCGGGCTCGGCCGCAAGGGATTCTGCTTCTTCGCGCAGGGTAAAGAAGATGCGGTCGATAAAGCCTTGCTTCTCAGCGTCCAAAGCAGCGCGCTGGTCACCGGTAAAGGTGTGTCCCTCAACGTCATCAGGAAGAACGACGCCTTTTTCAGCGGCGACAGATTCAAGGGCGGCTTGGCGTTCTTTAATGACCCACATCTCTTGGGCCAACCCCATGCAAATTGCGACCAACTCGTCGACACCCTGGGCGTCGAAAAAGCGCATACGCTTTCCCTTAACGCTATAGCGTAAGGGCGTGCTTTCTGGATTTACTGAATCATCGGGCATTATTTTCGTGCTCCGAAGAAGTACCACATCACACCATCGCCGAAGCGACCGACCCGGCTATCATTCTTGGCGCCGTCTTGTCGCGCGGCTTCCAAGAGGGCGTCATCGCCATACAGATTGCGGCTTGGCGCAACATGCTCGAAGAAACTGTCTTTCTCAAATCCTGCGTCTTCGATTTCAGCTTTGGCATCGGTGTCGCGGAACGCTTTATAGAATGGTTCTTTGTTGTAATAGGAATCCCAGTCCAAATAGAAACCGTCATAAGGCGATGTCATAGAATTGGGCGGCAGTTCGTAATGCAACATGACCCCACCGGGCTTCAGCAGCCGATAGGCTTCCTTGAACACGCCCTTAATATTCTTGAGCGGCACCTCGTGGAGGAACATGCAGGAGTAGACGACATCAAACGACTCATCTTCAAATTCCGTATGTTCCGCATCCATTTGATGGAAGTGAGCGGTCACACCGTAGGATTGGGCTCGGGCATGGGCGTAGCGCACACAGGGTCCACCAACATCAACGCCGTGAACTTCAGCGTCGGGGTAGCGCGCTTTCCAGGGCAAAGTTGAATGGCCGAGGGTGCAGCCAAGGTCGAGAATTTTCTTGGGCTGCTCATCGGGATAGTGGGCTTGGAAAAAGGTCGAGACTGAATCGGTGATGTCTTCCATGCGATCGCCCAAAAGCCCGAACGAGAACACAGACAAGCCGTTATCGAACACGGCGCCCTGTGTGACGTCATAGTCGATCCGCTCTTCATGATAGTTGCCGGGCATCATGTGAACATCGAGCTCAGAGACGTAGCGCGGCACTTGGAAGTTGGAATTCGTTGAAGCAGTACCCTGCGCCTTGTCGCCCGCTTGGCTGAGGACTTGGGCCCGGCGGGACAGATCGCCGCCTTCGCGTTCAACGGCGGGCATGACGGACCGCCACACCATTTCCTGCGTGTTACACCGCATCGATGAGTAGAACTTGAAAATCGTTTCCGGTTTGAAGGTCTTGTGAATTTCCGGACCATCGGCTGGCGCGCGGCCGTTGGTTTTTTCAAAGGCTGGCTCAACCTTGCGATCCCACACGGTCTTCATGTGGCCGGACAAATTGTTCAAAACGTATCCGCGCATACCGGCAACAAAGTTTTGTCGCGAGGCTTCATCTTTTGTGTGTTTGACTTTGAGGTCGTGGTCTATGGCATCGGTCATGAATCAAACCCTTGTCGAATGGGGTGGTTGCGTTGTCCCATTATAGCTGATCACACGGGGTGCGAGTCTATAAAGCGCCGTCGAAGGCCAATGAATCCTACAATCGTGCTCATTAGCCGACCGGTTTACGGTCCTGGTTCCAACGTCGTTAGCACGCAATCCCTGTCTGCCGCCCAGGCACAGCCTTCATGCTAGTCATCTCGTTCAAACGCAGTGAGGTCGTATCGCGTGCCCTCTGGGCTGTAGCTGAGGCGCACGAGAATGCCGTCCCGGGCATCGATCCAGAAATCAGAATCATCACCCATCTTGAAATGTTTGGTCTCGAAGGTGCCGGCGGCTGTGGTCACATTCTCAACGCCTAGATACGTCAGCTCGACGGGGTGAACCACACCGAGAATGCCGCCCGACAGCTCATCTCTTTTTTTAACGTTGTAAGCCGTTCCCTCAATGGTCTCTCCGATCGGCGAGTCGACATACCAGAAATGCAATCCGTCCGTCGTTAAGGGGTGCGGAACCATCGAGAACTTCTCGGGCACCTCGAGTGTCTGCGTTGCCCGGCCGCCTCTGCCCGTCACCACCGCTGTGACGGTATTCTCCACAACCGTGTAAACACCGGACGACATCCATCCTTTGTCATCCCACCGGGTTTGGAAACTTTCAATTGGGCGTAAATTGGCGTCGACGCGAAAGATCGTCCTGGTGACGTAATCTCGTTCATCCCACCGCTGTGCAATGGTAAACGTGCGCGCGCCGCTGCGATCAACCAGCATCGACCAATCTTCGTGGCCGATGATCTCACCGGTGTCTTGATTGATGTAGCTGTACTCACCCTGGGCCGTGCGGACGATGTTGGCGTTGTCGGCCAGCGCCGCATTCGGCATGCCGACAAGCATCAAAAAGGTTGCTATTTGAATCCAAGCCTTCATCGGAAGTCTCCGCTCGAGACTGTCATCAGCACATACTCCAAGTCAGATTTGGGCGAAGCGTACCGGACGAGCATGTTGTCAGGGCCGCTTAGCCATACGCTTACGTCTTTGCCAATTTTGAAGTGGTCGGTCATGAAAACCCCGGCGGGAACTTCCACCTCTTCCCGCCCATCAAAGGTCATTGTGTTTGTTTGCAGGCGGCCCAGCACGGGCGTGCCGGTCTTGGGCGCGATCTGAAGATTGTAAAGCGTCATCGGTTGTGGGCCGCCAACTTTCTTGTCGTAATACCATGTGTGCCAACTGTCCGTGGCTAGGGGGTGCGGCACAATGGAGAAGTGTTCTGGTACTTTAACATGGTTAGTGACGAGCCCGTCTGGCCCGCTGACGGTCGCGTTTAACGTCTGCCCATCAATTGTGAACATGCCAGATCCCACGTAAGACCCTTTACTCCAGTATGATACGAGGCTCTCTAGAGGCCGAAAGTCGGCTGTAACGCGATGTATCATATTGAGTTGATTCTCTGCGTCGAAATTGTTCACAACTGATCGCATAGTTCGCGACCCATCTGGATGTACGGTCAAGTTCCAAACCTCTAGTGCTCTCTGACGTTGCGTCTCAATGGTGCGATAGAGGATAGATCCTGTCGTCCATTTCACCACGTTTGGGTTTTTGTTTACCTCGGCGCTGTGGGCAGGAACCCACCCCAAGGTCAGGCATGCCGCGATCACAAAATGCGAGAGTTGGATTTGTTTCATTTCGATTCCTCATTTGATTCACTCTTAAACGACGTCAACACATAGTCGCGGTCGAATCGTTCGATGACCATACGCACCATCAAGCGGTCTTGCTCGGTGATCCACACCTGACTGCCCGATAGGTCATAGTGAATGGTTTCGAAGGTGCCGGCTGGGACGGTGATGGTCTCTTTCCCGAGACGGTTGAACGCAAGGTCACGCAACGTTCCTAAGGGCGGCTTGGTGACATCGGTAGATGCCTCCAGGCTGTAAATTTTGGACGTTTGATCAACGCCCACTTCACCGCTATCAGACCACAGATGCCAACCGTCGGCAGACACCGGATGGGTGCCGACGGAGAAGACAGCCGGTACATCCATGCTTTGGTCATGCTGACCTGCCGGTCCGTTCGCGCTGGCCGTTAATGAGTCGCCATTGACCCGGATAATGGTCGAGCCTTTGAAGCCGTTGGCCACCCAGTAGGACAGGTACGTTTCTATTGGCCGGAAGTCGGCGGCGACCCGATGAACAACGGTGAACTGGGCACTGCGGGCGCTCAGGTCGTGCCACATATTCATGGTGCGGGATCCGTCGCTATAGACATTCATGTGGAACCGCTCCCAGCCCCGGTCGCGAGGCTCGGACAAAGTCGTGTAGGCGTAGGTGCCAGATGCCCAGCGCAAGATATTGGTGTTCGGCCCCTCTTGGTCGCCGGTCTGAGCGCTGGCTCCCGCGGTCCAAATCAGAGCCAATAGAACGAACTTCGAAGTGATGAACTTATTCATAGTGAAGTCCTTTTTTGAACGTCGGGTCAGGCCTGGGGCTGCCACATTGATAAAATGAATTCGGTATCGGCGACGTCGGCGCCAAATGCCTGTCCGCTGAGGCCAATCGCTGCTGTTCCAGCCAGGCTTCTCAGGACGGACCGCCGTGTGTGGGCTAAATCTGACAAATAGAGCTCCTGTCCCATCAACGTTTCAACCGTATTTCCTGAGTTGAGCGGCCACCACGGCGGGTGATCTGGGGCATGGTCGCGCGCGCATTGGCTGGGCGCAACCGATTCCGGCCCTTAGACGCAACCGCACAAAACCGCGCGTTGCGTTGACTTGGCCGAGGGCCGGGGGTAGGTATGACGCAGCGCATTTTTGTGCCGTTCCGGGGTATGAACCCCTTGAAAACAAAAGGCCTTGGCCGATTATGTCGACTCAAAACCGACCCCTTTCGCCGCACCTGCAGGTTTACCGCCTGCCGTTGACGGCGCTTATGTCCATCACCCACCGGATGACCGGCGTTGGACTCACCTTTGGCACTCTCTTGTTGGCCTGGTGGGTTACGGCAGCGGCCTATGGCCAGGCGGAATACGCCCAGGTTCAAGCCTTTCTCGGTTCTTGGATCGGATTGATCCTCTTGCTTGGCTTTTCCTTCGCGCTGTTCTTCCACTTGTGCAACGGCATCCGCCACCTGTTTTGGGATTTCGGGCAATACTTTGAACTCCATGAGACCCGTCGCGCCGACATCTTTGTTCTGATCGGTGCCGCCGCTCTGACAGCGGCGACCTGGGTCATGGTTTTGTAAGGGGCTGATGAAATGACATCGAATTCACCTTCACTTCGTTCAGCGCTCGGGCATGCCCGCGGCCTCGGTTCGGCCAAAGAAGGCACCAACCACTGGTGGCTGCAACGTTTAACGGCAATCGCCCTGGTGCCACTCACCATGTGGTTGGTGGCATCGGTCATCGCTCTGTCGGGTTTTGGTCATGAAGCCTTTGTTGTGTGGTTCGGTCGACCGATCAACGCAACGTTGATGATCCTCTTTCTCGGGGTCGCCTTCCATCATGCCCAGTTGGGTATGCAGGTGGTTATTGAAGATTACGTCAGTCAACACGGCTCACGCACGGCGCTCAACGTTCTGGTCAAGTTTGTCTGCTACGGCTTGGCAACGCTTTCCATTGTTTCCATTCTTACAATCGCGTTCGGGGCTTAGACGGTATGGCTGCCTACGATATTATTGATCACGACTACGATGTTATCGTTGTCGGTGCCGGCGGCGCAGGTCTGCGCGCCACCTTCGGGATGGTTGAGAAGGGCTTTAAAACGGCGTGCATCACCAAAGTATTCCCCACCCGTAGCCACACGGTTGCCGCCCAAGGCGGTGTCGGAGCAGCGCTCGGCAACATGGCCGAAGACAAGTGGGAATGGCACATGTACGACACGGTCAAAGGGTCTGACTGGCTCGGTGACCAAGACGCTATCGAATATATGTGCCGCGAAGCCATTCCTGCGGTGCGTGAACTCGAACATTACGGCGTGCCGTTCTCTCGTACGCCTGAGGGCAAAATTTATCAGCGGCCCTTTGGTGGCCACATGCGCAACTTCGGCGAAGCGCCGGTGCAGCGGGCCTGCGCTGCGGCCGACCGCACCGGCCACGCGATTTTGCACACGCTCTATCAACAGAGCCTCAAGCATAACGCTGAGTTCTTTGTCGAATTCTTTGCCATTGATTTGATCACCGTTGATGGACGTTGCGTCGGTGTGATGGCCATCGACATGGCCACCGGCGAAATTCATCGCTTCCGCGCCAATCAAGTTGTGTTGGCCACCGGCGGTTATGGACGGTCCTATTTCTCTTGCACCTCCGCGCACACGTGTACGGGTGATGGCAACGCCATGGTCGCCCGCACTGGGCTGCCGCTGCAAGATATGGAATTCGTTCAGTTCCATCCCACGGGCGTTTATGGCGCTGGTGTTCTGATCACCGAAGGCGCACGCGGCGAGGGCGGTTACCTGACCAACTCAGAGGGTGACCGGTTCATGGAGCGCTACGCGCCAACCGCGAAGGACCTTGCGTCCCGTGACGTGGTGTCCCGTGCGATGACTATGGAAATTCGCGAAGAGCGCGGTGTCGGTCCGAGCAACGATCATATCCTGCTCCATCTTGAGCACTTGGGATCTGATGTGTTGTGGGAGCGTCTTCCGGGCATTACAGAAACCGCGAAGATTTTTGCGGGCATCGATGCCACCAAAGAGCCAATCCCTGTTCTACCGACCGTGCATTACAACATGGGTGGCATCCCCACCAATTATCTTGGTGAGGTGATGAATCCGACGGCAGATAATCCGGATGCCGTGTTCCCGGGCCTGATGGCCGTGGGTGAGTGCGCCAGCGTGTCCGTGCACGGGGCCAATCGTCTCGGCACAAACTCTTTGCTCGATATTGTCGTGTTTGGTCGCGCTGCCGCCTTGCGCTGTGCGGCGACCATGACGCCGGGTGCCGCGTTGCCTGATTTGCCCAAAGACTCAGCGGACTACGCGCTTGGTCGCTTGGATAAGGCGCGCAACGCCAATGGCAGCTCAACCACCGCCGAAATTCGCGGCAAAATGCAGCACGCCATGCAGAATGACGCGGCCGTGTTCAGGACGTCCAAAACGCTGAAAGAAGGCTGCGACAAACTGTATGTGATCGCCAAATCCATGAGCGACCTGAAGGTCTCGGACCGCAGTCTGATCTTCAATACGGATCTCATCGAAGCCTTAGAGCTGGATAATCTGATGGCCTGCGCCCTGTCCACCATCGTCGGTGCGGAAGCGCGTCATGAAAGCCGTGGTGCTCATGCCCACGAAGATTATCCCGATCGCGACGATGAAACTTGGATGAAACATACCCTGGCGTACTTGAAAGAAGACTGGTCGATCGATCTCGATTACCGACCGGTCCACACTTACACCCTGTCCGATGATGTCGAGTACATCGAGCCCAGAGCGCGCGTGTACTAGGAGAAAACGATGGCTGAATTTACCCTGCCGAAAAACTCGCGAGTCAAAAAGGGCACGAAGCATCCCAAGCCCGATGGCGCGACCAACACGCGCACGTTCTCGGTCTATCGCTATGATCCGGATACCGAAAGCAATCCGCAGCTCGATACCTATGAGGTCGACATGGATAGCTGTGGGCCGATGGTGCTGGATGCGCTCCTCAAAATCAAAGATGAGATGGATTCAACGCTGACGCTTCGCCGGTCCTGCCGCGAAGGCATTTGCGGGTCTTGCGCCATGAACATCGATGGCCGCAACACGCTCGCGTGTTTGAAGCCGATCGACGAATGCAAAAAAGACGTCAAAGTGTATCCGTTGCCCCACTTGCCGGTGGTCAAAGATCTCGTGCCAGACGTCAACCACATCTACGCGCAGTTGACCTCCATTGAGCCGTGGATAAAAGCCGATACCGCACCGCCGCCCAATGGCGAGCGCAAGCAATCGCCGGAAGAGCGTGCTGAGTTGGATGGTCTGTGGGAATGCATCCTGTGTTTCTGCTGCACCACCAGTTGCCCGAGCTATTGGTGGAACGGTGACCGCTACCTCGGTCCGGCCGTTTTGCTTCAAGCCGCGCGCTGGATCAACGACAGCCGCGATGAAGCGACCGGCGAACGCCTCGATCAGTTGGAAGACCCGTTCCGTCTTTACCGCTGTCATACAATTATGAACTGCACAAACGCCTGCCCGAAGGGTCTCAACCCGGCCAAGGCCATTGCCGACATCAAAACCAAGATGGTGGAGCGCCTGGGCTAAACAGAACCGCACCTTTTCTTTTTACGAAAGGCCGTCGGTTCCCACCGGCGGCCTTTTTCTTTTGTGGGAACGTCTGATGTACACACCAAAACACTTTGAAGAAAATAATCTCGCAGTTGCACATACGACCATGGCGGCGAACTCTTTTGCACTGGTATGCGTGTCTGATCAGGGTGGCGTTGATGCCGCCCATGTCCCAGTTGTGCTGGATCGTAGTGCGGGCGAGTTCGGCGAATTACATTTTCACGTCGCCAAGCAAAATCCGATTTGGCAGGCTTTTGATGGGCAGCGTGAAGCGCTCGTTATTTTCTCCGGGCCTCACGCGTATATCTCAGCGGATTGGTATGATTCTGAAAACCTTGTCCCGACGTGGAACTACGTTGCGGTCCATGCGACTGGCGTTCCGTCGGTCATTTCAGAAGATCAAAACGCCGCCCTTTTAGATGCGTTAGCCGCGCAAGAGGAAGCGCACCTTGCGCCTAAATCACCATGGACAACGGCCAAGATGGAGTCTGATCTGCATAAGCGCATGCTTGGCGGGATCGTCGGACTCGCTATGCCGATTGGCAAACTGGAAGCCAAAGCCAAGCTCTCTCAGAATCGCCCAGACAATGACAAAGTTGGCGTGATTCAAGGTTTGCGCAAACGCGGCGGCGATATGGAGCAGGCGATAGCCTCTCTCATGGAGACGTGATTTCTGTGACCTAGATCAAAGCCAGGCTAACCCGCACCCCCTAGGTTTATATGCGACTCCACGCCATTGGTGGTGTGCGGGCAGCGAGGGGGATGGGCTATGGCCAGCATCAGAGGGTTGTGGATTTTTCTAGGTCTTATGATGGCGGTCTCGTTCGCCATCCTACTCACTGTCGGCGGGCAGATTTATCGGCAGATGCCACCGATTCCTGAGACGGTCGTCACCACTAGCGGCGACACTCTGTTCACCGCTGAAGACATTCAATTTGGCCGAACCGTCTGGCAATCCATCGGCGGGCAAGAGGTCGGGTCGATCTGGGGACACGGGGCTTTGTTGGCGCCCGACTGGTCCGCAGATTTCCTCCATCGTGAAGCCACCGCATTGCTTGATATCCTCGCCGAGAAGGAAACGGGAAAACCGTTTACTCACGCGGACACGGGGCAAGCGGCAGCCATCCGCGCCCTTATGATTGAAGACATTCGCACCAACACCTATCGCCCAGAGGCCCAAGAACTGGTGGTGTCGGAAGAACGTGCCCAAGCGATTGCCGAGGTGCGCGCCCACTACACATCCCTGTTCAGTGATTCTGTGGCACTCCACGCTCTGCGCGAAGACTATGCCATTGCTGAAAACGCGATCCCCGACCTCGCGCAACGGGAAGCGATTTCAACCTTTTTCTTCTGGACCAGTTGGGCCGCAGGCACCAACCGCCCAGGTAAGGATTACACCTACACCAGCAACTGGCCGCCCGAACCCTTGATCGACAACCGGCCAACCGATGGCGTGGTGCTGTGGTCCGTTGCCAGCGTGATTTTGTTGCTCGGTGCCATTGGTGGATTGGTCTGGTACTACGCCGTGCTCCATCGCCGCGATGTTGTTCAGACCCCACCCGATGACGACCCGTTGCTCGGTGTTGAGCCCACGCCGTCCATGCGCGCGACGGCCAAGTATTTCTGGACGGCCATTGCGGTCTTCCTGTTCCAGATCGGCCTTGGCGTTATTACGGCGCATTACGCTGTCGAAGGACATGACTTCTATGGCATCCCCATCTCTGAATGGATTCCCTACGCGATTACGCGCACCTGGCATATTCAGTCTGCAGTGTTCTGGATTGCGACCGCGTGGCTCGGCACCGGCTTGTATATTGCTCCGGCCGCGTCGGGGCATGAACCGAAGTTCCAAGCGCTTGGCGTCAACATTCTCTATGCCGCATTGCTGTTGGTTGTCGTCGGGTCGATGACTGGGGAATGGCTCGCGGTTCAGCGTGAGTTGGGCCTTGAGCATAATTTCTGGTTCGGTCACCAAGGCTATGAATATGTCGACCTCGGCCGCTTCTGGCAGACTCTCCTATTCGTCGGTCTGATGATCTGGCTGGTTCTGGTTGGCCGCGCCATTTGGCCTGCGCTGATGCAGCCTAGTGAGTCGCGCCCGCTGGTTATCATGCTGTTCCTGTCCACCGTGGCTATCGGTTTGTTCTACGGCGCTGGCTTTGCCTGGGGCGAAGACACGCACTTGGCCATGGTCGAGTATTGGCGCTGGTGGGTGGTCCACCTTTGGGTGGAAGCCTTCTTCGAAGTGTTCGCCACTGCCGTCATCGCGTTGCTCACGGTTCGTCTTGGCTTAGTGCGCATTAAAACGGCGACCTACGCCGTGATGTTTGGCACCGTGGTGTTCTTGTTCGGGGGCATTCTCGGCACCCTGCACCACCTCTACTTCACAGCCACACCGACATCGGTGATTGCCCTGGGGGCCATGTTCTCGGCCCTTGAGGTCGCACCACTCGTGCTGATTGGCTACGAGGCGTA
Source organism: Rhodospirillaceae bacterium (assembly GCA_018666155.1). Classification (GTDB taxonomy): domain Bacteria; phylum Pseudomonadota; class Alphaproteobacteria; order Rhodospirillales; family Rhodospirillaceae; genus WLXB01. The sequence continues at coordinate 48,402 of JABJAH010000063.1, forward strand.
TGAGAACTATGAACTCAGCAAAGCGGCCAAATGGGTTGTGCGCTACAAGTGGGCGATTCTGTTCTTTGTCGCTGTCGCGTTCTGGAACCTGGTTGGCGCCGGACTGTTCGGGTTCATGATCAACCCGCCGATCGCGCTCTACTATGTGCAGGGCCTCAACACCACGGCGGTCCATGGGCACGCTGCGCTGTTTGGCGTGTATGGAATGCTCGGCATTGGCTTGATGCTGTTCTGCCTGCGCGGGGTCAGCAATCCACTGGCCTGGGATGACGGCCTGTTGAAGTTTGGCTTTTGGACTCTCAACATTGGGTTGGCGGCGATGGTCGTGCTTTCACTCCTGCCCGTTGGGGTTATGCAGGCCGCGGCCAGCATCAGCGAGGGCTATGCCTTTGCCCGCTCAGCCGAGTTTCTCCAGCAGCCCATCATCCGTTTCTTTGTGTGGATGCGGGTCCCTGGCGACATCATCTTTGCCGTCGGCGGGCTGAGTATCGGGTGGTTCCTCGTTAAGCTGATCGCGGGCGGGCGTGGGCCGGTCACGCAGGAAGAGCCGAGGGTGACAGTCGCGGCAGAATAGTAGAGCGATCTGAGAACATCGGGTGGCGGGTCAGGCGAACAGCCTACTGCGTCACCCGGACGCCGTTTAGCGCTGCCATCTCGTCCTCTTCCGGTGGTTCCCACATGTCTTCGACGAAGTTGAACATCTCCCGATCGACTTCAAGCTGAAAGGTGCTGCCTTTTTTCTTGTTGCGCTGTTGCACCCGCTCCCAACGTTCTTTACGCGGTAAGTCAAGGAAGTGGAGTTGGGATTCCAATTCAGCCTCTTTCGCGAGCTCCGCAAACTTGGTGCGATGGTCCTTGGTGGTGAAACCGAGATCAAGGACCGAGGGCACCCGGTACTGGGTCAGTTGCAACGCCATCGCCCAAATCTGGGTTTCACAACGGTTGACGCGCTCCATGCTCCATTCAAACTCGATAGGGTCGGGGCTGTCGTCCCAAAATAAGGTGACCATCCATTCGTCGATGGAGAGATGTACACCGTCGATGGCGCTGCACAGGTCCAACGCATAAGTCGATTTGCCTGCGCCGGTGGAGCCGCAGATGATATGGATTAATTGATCGGGGGTGTGTCGGTCCAATCGAGCTACTCCACCCGCTCTGGCGTGAATCCAACGATGGTAAAGTCCCCAGCGTTGGCCCGCAGCGGCTTGATGTCTGCGACATACTGCTCACTTAGGTAAAAAGCTTCCCAGGCTGCGCGGCAGGGATAAACCATGATCAGCGCGTTGACGCCTTCGGGCCACGTGCCCTCGAGCACCTCCATGGGCTGTCCCGAAAACAACAGTTGCAAACCGGCACGGGTCGCCAAACCGGTTTCGCCAAGGGCTTTCCCATATTGGCCGTAGGCGGCTGCGTCGGTCACGTTGGATAGAATCAACGCCATAAACGGGGTGGTGCAGGATTCTGGCACCAAATCTTGTTCAGCAGCGGGTGGGGTCGCGTTGGCTGGATTGAACATGCCAACGTCATAGACGCCCGCATCTTTGCGGCGCGGTTTCACATCTTTCTGATAGGCATCTGAATTCCAAGACTCTAAGCCGGTCTCGCGGCAAGGCCATTTTGAAATAACCGCTGCTTTCCAAGCGGGCCACTCGCCCTCGTACACAACCTCCGGCGTGCCGCGCAACACGTAGAACGCGTCGTAATTTTCAATCAAGCGCCAAACTGCCGGCCCATAGCTTTGCGCCAGTTCGGCGTCGGGAACGGTGGTCGGGTCTTCAATGCCGCCCATCACCAGCATGTAGCCGCCTTCGGTGCAGGCTTGGGCCAACTGTGGCGACGTGTCAGCGCCAATTGCCGCCCCGGTGCTGAGCCCCAGTCCGATGGCGGTCAAAAGAACAGTCTTTAATCCGGTTCTTTCGCTCATAATTAAATTCCGTCGTCTTTGGGTTAACTCGTCGGTGCCATGCAGCGGAAAAACACCCGTGTCGGACTCGCGATCGAGCATGAAAGTATGTCTTCCCCATCATAGAGCGGGACGCGGTCGGTTTTGGCACATTCGGATTCGGCCAATTGACGCACCGCATCCGGGGTTGTTGAGCGACTGTTGTAGCAAATTGCCACGCGGTTCAGACCAGATCGCCCAACCGTTCGAGATGAGCCAGCCTCGCGGCGGCCGTCGACGAAAGGTTCTGATGCACAGCCTGAGAGTGTGGATAAAATTGTGAAAGCCGCAAGAATGCAGGCCTTTACGCCTATCCCATGAGATGTGGAGCGAGCTACGCCGCTCATTCTACCGCCTAAAAAGTGTATTCTCGGTTGCACCGTGTTGTGATCCGTCGTACGTCCGTGGGGTATACAGGCAAGAGGCTTTGTCGCGCCCAAGCATTCCTGGTTATCTTTGGCGCAAGACGCGCGTATGTCGAGGGGAGTTTTCCATGACCGTCAGCCCTGACGACCTTTTAAAATCGGGCGAGAAGTATCGCCTTGTTACACGAAGCGATTTCGATGGCCTTGTTTGCGCCGCGATCCTAAAGGAGTTGGACCTGATCGATGAGATCAAGTTCGTCCATCCGAAGGATATGCAAGATGGTGTAATCGAGATCACCAGTAAGGATATCACGACCAACCTGCCTTACGTGGACGGGGTCAAAATTGCTTTTGATCACCACGAAAGTGAAACGGTTCGTGTCGGTGAAAAAATCAATCACATCATTCTTCCGGACGCACCGTCTGCGGCACGCGTGGTTTACGATTGGTTCGACGGTAAAAAGTCGACACCGCGGATCACCGATGAATTGATGATCGCGGTTGATAAGGGTGACTCAGCCGACTTCAACAAGGACGAAGTCATCAACCCGCAAGGGTGGAACCTGATGAACTTCTTGATGGATGCCCGGACCGGTCTAGGCCGTTTCCGCGAGTTCACCATCTCGAATTATCAATTGATGATGGAGTTGATCGACAAGTGCGTTGAGATGCCCATCGCCGAGATACTCAATCTTCCCGACGTGCAAGAGCGTGTTGATCTCTATGTCGAGCACGAAAGCAAAGCGAAAGAGCAAATCGAACGCTGTGCTACGGTGCACAAGAATGTCATCATTCTTGATCTTCGTGATGAAGAAACCATTTGGGCAGCGAACCGCTTCCTGATCTACGCCATGTATCCAGACACCAATATCTCGATCCATGTGATGTGGGGCCTTAAGAAGCAAAACACGGTGTTCGCCTGTGGAAAGTCGATCTTTGATCGGTCCTCCAAAACAAACGTTGGCGAGCTAATGTTGGCTCACGGCGGTGGCGGTCACCATGCCGCTGGAACTTGTCAGGTGCCGAATGATCAGTCTGAGTCGGTCCTTCGTGGTTTGATCGAACGGATGAATGTCGACGGATAGTTTCTGACGGCAGGCGATAAAGAGTTAAAGAGCGCGGCGCACCTTTATCAGGGCGTCGCGCTTTTCTTTTTAAGGCCATCCTTTTTTAGTAGGCTTAACCGTCCAAGCGTATTGAAAGACTCCCCTGTGACTGCGTTCACTTTCTTGCCATGACCGATGGTCCTTTAACCCGCTACCGGGCGCTGGTCGATGACGGCTCACTCAAGCCTGACCCGGCGCAGGAACTGGCGGCGGAAAAACTGAACAGCCTGCATCACGCCCTTCAATCCTATAAGCCGAAGAGCGGTGGCAAAGGCTGGATGGATCGCTTTGGCTTGACCGGTAAGTACGGCGCCGAACCGCCGCCCCTCGGCCTCTACCTGTATGGTGGCGTTGGGGTTGGTAAATCCATGCTGATGGATCTGCTGGTCGACTCCATGCCTGAGCGCGCAACCCGCGTTCATTTTCACGAATTCATGCGCGACATCCACGGTGAAGTACATCGGATGAGGCAACTGCCCGGCAGCGATGATGGTGATCCCATCCCCGGTATTGCCGACGGTATCGCCGACGCGTCGATACTTTTGTGTTTTGACGAAATGGAAGTCCGCGATATCGCTGATGCCATGATCGTCGCTCGCGTCTTCGCCCGGTTGTTTGAGCGCGGTGTTGTCGTGGTCACCACCTCTAATCGGCATCCCGACGACTTGTACAAAGACGGTTTACAGCGGGATAAATTTTTGCCGTTTATCGAACTGCTCAAAGACCGGCTTGATGTTTTGCAACTTGAAGCGCGGCAGGACTATCGCCTCGGCCGTATCCTTGGCGAAGCCGTTTATCACACACCGTCTGGTGTTGCCGCGACGGCGGCCTTGGATGCGGCATGGAATCGTCTTACCGACGACACCGACCCGCAGCCTGACAGCCTTACGGTGAAGGGTCGCAAAATTGTCGTTCCAGCGGCCGCACATCAGGTCGCACGTTTCTCCTTTTCTGATTTATGTGAGCAGCCTATGGGTGCCGCAGACTACCTAGAGATCGGTGCGCAGTTTTGCACCGTAATCGTTGATGGCATTCCTGCCTTGGGTCCCGAGAAGCGCGATGTCGCCCGCCGTTTCGTGACTCTGATCGACGCGCTTTATGAACACCGGTCGGTGTTGATCTGTTCCGCAGAGACGCCCCCTGAAACCATCTATGATGGAGACGATTGGAAGTTCGAGTTCAAGCGCACGGTCTCGCGCTTGGTCGAAATGCAAGCCGAAGACTACATCCGCCAGCGCCACGTGGAGTAGCGACCTACATTTCGCAGTCGACGCTTTTGCGAAATTTCATTTGCGCGATGATGGCGTCGCGTTCTTCGTCATCGGATGCGTAGGACTTTGGCTCGGGCTGTATCAGCAACAACAGCGTGCCTTCACCGCGTTTGTCGTCGGGAATTTCCGGCCGGGCGGGATCAGCCACTTCAATGGGATGAACGACGGCAATATTCAGATCGGGCCGACCCCATTGCACCCGTTCAGCGGTGCCAAGAAATCCGGCGGAATGAAACGATCCGTTCAAATGCACGACGCGGCGTCCAGGATTGGCCGTGATGTGCTGCACGATGGACTCTGCCATGGTTTCGTCACGGGTCACTTGGCCGGCAAAGCTCCGCAGCACAGCCTTACTGACCGTGTCGTCCGCGCCGGTCGATTCGCCATGACCGGCATTGCCGCCGGCAAAGGCGATAAAGCGGTCCTTGTACGGCCCGTCATCCAACCGCAGGGTTAAAGCCGACCAATGTTGTTTTTCAGTAGGAATGCTTTTTAGGAAATCTGGGCCCAGCCGACCGACACAGCGCACCACCATGTTCGGTGCTTCGGCCGCAATGACCGCCAGTCCATTGGCCTTGGCGTATTCCACCAGGGGCCGGTAGCTGACCGGGTAGTTGTCCCACGCTCGGCCTTTGTCGCGCAGCGTGGCCTCGCCAATGTCACCGGCGAGATATTGGTCCAGCACCGGTTGAACATCCCGCTCGAACTGTTCAAGCGACAGGGCTGTATCGGCATTCTGGGTGTGGAGGGCCCGAAAAAGCGCCATTTGAGCCAAGTGGTTGCCAGGATGGCGATGGGTTTCCCCAAGAAACACCACATCCGCATCAGCCAGCGCCGCAGCGGCTTGTTCAACCGAAAGGACCGCATCAGTTGCAGGATCGACCAGCAGGTATGCGGTCAAATCCGGCAAGGGGGGCAGGGTCGTCCTTTGCGGCGGCGCGGCGCATCCGACCAGCAAGAACACGGAGAAGGCGGCGATGATCAGGGGGGGGTGAAACATGGTCGGTGACCCTTAAACGGGGAATTGAGGCTCTCAGTATGACAGTCCAAATGCCGGGGAACAGCCATTTTCCAGGCGTCCCAACTAGGCTCACCCTTGCTCCATCAGCCGTTTCGCGCTACCAACCGAGCACGGGGTTTCGCCTCCTAACGGATCGGAGGGGGCCTCCAAAAATTAACCTTTCCAAGCGGTTGTGCCGTTTGGGGCATAAATTCAAGAGGACGCAATGGCTCGTAATAAGATCGCACTGATTGGTGCTGGAAACATCGGTGGCACGCTGGCCCACCTTGCTGCTCTCAAGGAACTTGGCGACATCACGCTGTTTGATATCGCTGATGGTATTCCTCAGGGTAAAGCGTTGGACTTGGCTCAAAGCACGCCCATTGATGGAGCCAGTGTGAGCCTCAAAGGCACCAAGAGCTACGCCGGTATCAAAGGCGCAGATGTTATTATCGTCACAGCCGGTGTTGCCCGTAAGCCTGGCATGAGCCGCGATGACCTTCTTGGCATCAATTTGAACGTCATGAAGCAGGTCGGCGCGGGCATCAAAAAGTATGCTCCAAAAGCGTTCGTGATCTGCATTACCAACCCACTGGATGCGATGGTCTGGGCGCTGCGCAAGTTCTCTGGTCTCAAACCCAATATGGTTGTCGGTATGGCCGGTGTTTTAGACTCTGCCCGCTTCCGCACCTTCCTGGCTGAAGAATTCAAAGTGTCGGTCCGCGATGTCACAGCGTTTGTGCTCGGTGGCCACGGCGACACTATGGTGCCGCTGGTTCGTTATTCTGCCGTTGCTGGTATCCCGTTGCCTGATCTGGTGAAGATGGGCTGGACCAGCCAGAAGAAACTCGATGCAATCGTTCAGCGTACCCGAGATGGTGGCGCCGAAGTTGTTGGCCTCCTGAAAACCGGTTCCGCCTTCTATGCACCGGCTGCTGCTGCCATCGAAATGGCGGAGAGCTATCTCAAAGATCAGAAGCGCCTGTTGCCTTGTGCCGCTGCTCTCAATGGCGAGTATGGCTTAAAAGACACCTACGTCGGTGTGCCATGCGTCATCGGTGCCAAGGGTGTCGAGCGCATTGTTCAGATCAGCCTCAACGCGTCTGAAAAGAAAATGTTTAATAACTCAGTGAAGTCGGTGAAGGGCCTGATGGCCGCATGTAAGAAAATCGACAAATCACTCGGGAAGTAAAAAACGATAAGTAAAAAACGGGCCGACGCGTTTCAGTCTATCCGTGGTCACGGCTACAGGGGAAAGCCATGAATATCCATGAGTATCAAGCCAAGCAGGTCTTAAAGAAGTACGGCGTGCCTGTTCCAGATGGTGGCGTGGCGTACACGGCTGCTGAAGCTGAAAAAGTTGCGTCCGGCATGGGCGGCGATGTTTTCGTCGTAAAATCTCAAATCCATGCGGGTGGTCGCGGTAAGGGCACCTTCAAAGAAGACGAAGGCAAGGGCAAAGGCGGCGTCCGCATATGCAAATCCGTTGCGGAAGTCAAAGAGGCCGCCGCTGACATGATCGGTAAAACGTTGGTCACGCATCAAACCGGGCCTGCGGGCAAGGAAGTGAAGCGGATTTACGTCGAAGAGGGTTGCGCCATTGAGCGTGAACTTTACCTGTCGATGTTGATCGACCGGGTTTCGTGCCGCGTGACGATTATGGCCTCAACCGAAGGCGGCATGAATATCGAAGAGGTCGCATCGGAAACGCCTGAAAAGATTTTGCTGCAGTCGATTGATCCGGCCACCGGCATTCAAGGATTCCATTGCCGCAAGATTGCTTTTGCTCTTGGTCTCAAGGGTGGGCAAATCAAATCCTGCGCAAAGTTGCTTGGGTCTCTTTACGAAGCATTCACTGCAACCGATGCCTCGCTGCTCGAAATCAATCCTTTGGTTGTCACCAAGGATGGCGATGTTATTCCACTCGATGCAAAAATGAATTTCGATTCCAATGCCATGTATCGGCAACCGGATATTCATGAACTGCGCGATGAAGATGAAGAAGATGCGATGGAGCTTGAAGCCTCCAAGCATGACCTCAACTATATCAAGCTCGATGGCACCATCGGTTGCATGGTCAACGGCGCCGGCCTTGCCATGTCGACCATGGATATCATTCAGCTCCGCGGCGGCACGCCAGCCAACTTCCTTGATGTTGGTGGTGGCGCAACGGCGGAGCGGGTGACGACGGCGTTCAAGATCATTTTGTCCGATCCCAACGTTGAAGGCATTCTGGTCAACATCTTTGGCGGCATCATGCGTTGCGACGTCATCGCCGAAGGCGTGGTCGCTGCGGTCAAGGAAGTCAGCTTAGGCGTACCGCTCGTTGTGCGCCTCGAAGGCACCAACGTTGAGCTTGGCAAGAAGATCATGGCCGACTCTGGCCTTCCCATTATTTCCGCCGATGATCTCGGTGACGCAGCCACGAAAATTGTGGCCGCGGTGAAGGAGGCTGCGTAATGGCTGTTCTCGTTGATAAAAACACCAAGGTCCTGTGTCAGGGTTTCACTGGCAGTCAGGGTACGTTTCACTCCGAGCAAGCGATTGCTTACGGCACCCAAATGGTCGGCGGTGTAACGCCGGGCAAGGGTGGCTCCAAGCACCTCGACCTGCCTGTGTTCGATACGGTTGGGGATGCGGTCAATGACACGGGCGCAAACGCCTCTGTTATTTATGTGCCGCCACCGTTTGCGGCTGACGCCATTCTTGAAGCTATTGACGCAGAAATTCCGTTGGTGGTGTGCATCACCGAAGGTATTCCCGTGCAGGACATGGTGCGCGTCAAGCGTGCGCTCGATGGCAGTAGCACACAGCTCATCGGTCCGAACTGCCCCGGTATCATCACGCCGGGTGAATGTAAGATCGGCATCATGCCCGGCCACATTCACCAAAAGGGTAAGATCGGTGTTGTTTCTCGCTCCGGCACGTTGACCTACGAAGCTGTTGGTCAAACGACAGCGGCCGGTCTCGGTCAAACCACTTGCATCGGTATCGGTGGCGATCCCATCAACGGCACCAACTTTATCGATTGTCTTGATGCGTTCCTCGCTGATGATCAAACCGAAGGCATCATCATGATTGGTGAAATTGGTGGCACCGCCGAGGAAGAGGCGGCTGACTTCTACACCCAGTCCAAAGTTAAAAAGCCCATCTGTGGTTTTGTGGCCGGGGTGACCGCCCCGCCAGGAAAGCGTATGGGTCATGCTGGAGCCATTATCTCCGGCGGCCAGGGCACGGCGGATTCCAAGATCGACGCCATGAAGGCGGCTGGGTTCTTGGTTGCTGAAAGTCCTGCGGCTCTCGGTTCGACCATGCTTGAGGCGATGAAGGGCTAACACCTTCGCGCGGAACGGAGACCCAAAGTTGTTCAGACAAGACGGCCGCTATTTTTGGCTTATTGCGGCTCTGTTCACTGTGTTTCTTCCCCATACGGCGATGGCGGAGTCTCGCTTGACTGCAGCGGCAGGGGCCTTTGATTTTTTCAAAGGCAATCACGTTTCGGCAGCCGCGGCTTTCGAGCTGCGTGGACCAGTTATATCTCCATCCTGGCAGTCGGAAACTTTTCTCGGGTTTGCGCCAACGCTCGGTGTTCTCGCAACATCGGACGAAGGCGGGCTGGTTTACGCGATGATTGAGCTGCCTTTCGTTTTGGGCCCACAAAAAAATTATGAAGTCAGCCTGTCCGGTGGCTTCGCTGCCTATGAGCAAGGCGACAGTGCCCTTGATATGGGCGGCACCGCGCAGTTTGTGCTCGGGGCGTCTTTCAGCCGCGGACTCGCCAATGGTCACCGCCTTGGCGTAACCGTTCGCCACTTCTCCAACGCAGGGCTTCACAATCGCAATCCTGGCACGGATGTCATTATGGCTGCCTGGACTGTGCCGTTCGCCAAATAAGGCCTGAGTTTGTTACCGTCAGGGAACAAAAAGCGCCTGTGCAGCGTTTCTCTTGTAGAAGATCGTGTTTATGACGTGACGTTGGCCACGCCAACCAAGTGTGAGGGTAATTCAATGACAAAAACTGTACTGCTATCGTGTTTCCTTATCGGCGCTGCTCTGGCCCCCGTGGCGGCGCAAGAGCGCGGCTCATCCATGGAAAACATGGGTAAGGCAGCTGTTGCGGCCGCTTCATCCGCTTTCTCAGAGGAAGAATCCTTGAGGATCAAAGAGTTTTTTGAGCGCCGCGCCACGGTTCTCGGCCAAGGCAAGGCCAGTGAAGGCAACACCGCCGCTGACCGGAATGGCGACGATGATGACAATGATATCGAATCGTCGGCAGGCCAAAAAGGTGAGGCCCAAGCCAGGGGTAACGCCAAAAGCAAAGGCAAAAGCAAAGGTAAGAGCGCCAAGGGTCGGGGTAAGGGCCGCGGGGCCCAGAACGCTGGACGAGGACGCCCATCGCTGCCCCCAGGGATTGCAAAAAACCTAGAGCGCGGCAAAGAGCTTCCGCCTGGTATTGCACGCAACTACTTGCCATCGGCCCTTGAGGCCGACCTGCCAACATATGAAGGTAAGAGCCGTGTCGTTATCGACGATGATGTCGTTCTGGTCGATGACACGACCGGCGTGATTGTTGACATCATACAAGATGTGTTGAACCAATAGGCCTTACACTCCTGCGGCTATTGTCGGGTTAGATCTATGGTTATTTGCGACGATCCCGCATTTCTGTTCATTCATGTGCCCAAAGCAGCAGGAACTTCCGTCGCCGGTGCCCTTGTCCATCTTGATCTTGTGCGGGCGTACAAGCGCTTGAAGGATCCGGCAAAACGCGCCGCGTGGCTTGCGACGAAGGATATTCCTGAAGCGGTTCTTGAATTGCCGATTCACGTTACGGCATCACGTGCGAAAGAGGCGTTGGGCACCAAAGAGTTCGAGGCTCTATATCGCTTTGCTGCTGTGCGTAACCCGTGGGATATGCAGTTGTCTTGGTACACCTATAATGCTCAAACCGAAACGGCGCCGCATCATAAACGGGTGATTGGTTACGCGGACTTCAACGATTACGTTCGCAAACATTTGGCCGAACATGGCACGTTGCTGGGGCCATCGCCGCAGACTCAGTTTGTATACGACAAAGATGGCAAACAACTTGTCGATACGATCTTGCGCTACGAAGAGATTGAAGAGGGGTTCGCTACGGTTGTCGATAAGCTAGGCATTACCGATATTGAACTCGACCGCTTTAACCAGAGCTACCACGCGCCGTGGACAGAGGCCTACGCGCTCGACACTTTCGAGATGGTCAAACAATTTGCGCAACCCGATGCGGATGCGTTCGGATACCCCGACGAAGCCAGCGCCTACGGCATTTCATAGACTCAAGCATCTCTCACTCTTACGTGTAGCGAGCGTCAACGCACACAACGCTTGAGGTGATGATCTCTGAAATCCAGACAAACCTAGAATTGTATCCTCTTGAACACCAAAATATGGGGATGGGGCGCAAAAATTTTCCAATATCTGGTGGTGTGATTTACAAACCACAACACCAAAGTTTTGGCGATGTTGATCCCATTCGATGTTGGCATATCGATGTCATTTGTTAGGCTGGCCTTGAGCAATCTCAGCTAGAAAAATTACGGGAAACCACACTCATGTTTAGACGTTCAACTCTCCTTGCAACAGTTGCCGCAGCCGCGCTTACGGCCGGTGTACCGACACTTGCCGTCGCTCAGTCAGGCGACCTTGTTCTAGAAGAAATCGTCGTCACCGCATTGAAGCGTAGTCAGTCCCTCCAGGACGTCCCAGCCGCGATCACAGCAATCACGGGTGACATGCTCGATGATATGGCGATCGATGACATTCAGGACCTCTATGTACAGACGCCCGGCCTCGCGTTCAGTCGCGCCGGCGGTGAGGGTCAAATCTACATTCGTGGTGTTGGTTCTTCCGCTTTCGGCGTCACCAACGATCCCAGCTCGGCCATAAACCTGGATGGGGTTTATCTCACACTAGCTAACATGGGCCTGACCCAATTCCTTGACGTCGACCGCATCGAAGTACTTCGCGGTCCGCAGGGAACTCTATACGGCCGGAACGCGACGGCCGGTGCCATCAACATTATTTCGCGGGCGCCCACCGATGAAGTTGAAGGGTATGCGACAGCGTCTTATGGGAATTGGAACCGCCGCGAAATTGAGGCTGCAGTCGGTGGTCCGATTAGCGACGGAGTTCGAGCTCGTATCGCTGCCAAGTATCTCAACGATGACGGTTATACCAAAGATCTCGAACCCGGCGGGTCGGATGATATCGACGATCAAGAGTTAGCCGCAATCCGTGCCACATTCGAATTTGATCTCAGTGAAAACGCGACATTGAAAATCATTGGCGATTGGTCAGACTTCAAAAGCAATAACAGAACGGCTAAGCCGCTTGATGATTTGTCGTTTGCTTTTCTGCTAAACCCAGCCCCGCAGGATGGCATTGATGTCACCCGGAATAATCTGGACACCTTCTTCGACTGGAAGACCGGCGGTGTGACGGTAGACCTACAGTGGGATGTTTCTGACACTGTCACGTTGTCCTCCATTAGTGCCTTCCGCACCTATGAAAGTGACTTCTTCTTCAACACGGATGGAACCGAGGAAGAAATAACCCGCTCTACGTTCATTTACGAAACGGATCAGTTCTCTCAGGAATTGCGGCTCGCATCCAATGGGTTGGACGGTTGGTCCTGGTTGATCGGTGGATTTTTCCTCGACGAAGATAAATCAGGTGCTCTTGGTCTTGGCCGTGCGACGCACCCATCGTTTGGTCAGATCAGTTTCATCATTCCTAACGCCGATACGGCAGAATCTATCGCCGCCTTTGGTCAAGTGACCTACGATGTTTCGGATGCGCTGACATTGTCTGTCGGTGCCCGTTATTCCGACGAAAAGAAAACCGATGAATCGTCTGTCGGTGCAATCTTCGGTGACTTCCGTGGCCTCGCAGCAGTTGGCAACGTGGTTCAGTTCAACTCGCGCTCGGATGAAGCCAGCTATAACGAGTTCACGCCGCGCTTCGGTGTTGAATACCGCCCCGATGAAGACAACCTGTTCTATGCCACCGTCAGCAAGGGCTTTAAGTCCGGCGGCTGGAACGCCTTCGATAATTCGCCATCCTTTGAGCCGGAAACACTGTGGTCATACGAAATCGGTTCGAAGTCTGAACTGGCTGATGGCCTGGTTCGGTTCAATACATCGGCGTTCTACTACGACTATAAGAATCTGCAGGTGTCCGCGTTTAAAGACGGTCTGACCGTCACAACCAACGCGGCAGAAGCCACGGTTTGGGGTTTGGAAGCGGAAGTGCACATGCGTGCCAGCGAGCAGTTGAGCATCAATGGCTCAGCGGCCTACCTCGATGCCACATATGATGAGTTCATCTCCACGTTTGGCAATGCCACGGGGGTCGACTTGTCCGGCAACCGCTTGAACAACGCGCCTAAGGTATCGTTGAACGTCAACGCGACCTACGAAGTGCCCCTGTCCAACGGAGCACGCGTCGATATCTTCGGACAACTCAGCTATCAGTCTCGCGTATTTCATACGCAGAACAACGAAAACCTGATCGGCCAAGATGGCTTCGCCCTCTTAGACGCGCGCATCGCTTATGTGGCCGAGGACGAATCATGGGAAATCGCGATCTTCGGTAAGAACTTGACCGACCAAGAGTACTTCCAAAACACGGTACGCTTCACGTCCTTGAGTCAGGGTAATCCTGCTGACGTGGACAACATCGGCGCTGGACTTGGGTATCCTGGTGAAGGCCTGTCCTACGGCATTCAAGCGTCCTACCGCTTCTAGTCTTAAGTTACCTAACAAGAGCAACCCCGTTCGGTATCTGCCGGACGGGGTTTTTCTTTGTCTGGATTTCGTCAGTGGGGTTTGTCTGCGCCTGAGATGTTTTCGCGCGACATCTGATAGGCCCGTGTCAGGGTCTTTAGCAGTTTGAGTTCCTGCGCCGTCGGCCGGTTTTTCTCAGTAAAGATACCGTCGATTTTGCCGGCGAAACCAGAGCAGATACTGGCCAGGCCAGACTCGTCGCTTTTGCGTGCGGTTATCGCTGCTTTGTTCAAAGAGGACTGGAGCACCCGGAGTGTTTTGTCGATTTCCTCGACGGGCTGCTTGTTCTCGTACGCTTTAATAACGCGATTGCATAAGAATCCGAGTTTATGGCCATAGCCTTCCAGTTGTGCTGCCCGCACGTCCTGCATCATCACTGCTATATCGTCTTCTAACTGCATGAGGCTGCAGGTCCGCCCCTCGATTTTGTCCTTCAAGGTGTTGATGACCTCGAAGACTTGGAATGGCATCTTTCGTTGGTCTTCCCGACGTCGGTCGGGCCCGATGTAGTCTGGCTTGGCAATAAAGGGCAAACGCTTGAACGCAACTCTTTCCAGACGATCCATCACCTGACCAGCGGAAGGCGTGCTGGTCATGATGTCATCGGCGCCTGACTGCATCGCACCATTGAGTTGCCGGTCGTTATCCTGCTCGATGATTACTGAGATCACGGTGAAAGGATTTAAACCGATGTCTTGCTCGCGAATGCCTTTGAGCATTTTAAAGACATCGCCATGGATGTCGGACGTGACCATCAGAACATCCGGCGACCGATGCTTAATGGCGTGAACGAGGCTGTCGGCTGATTCAAATGCCTTGGTGTTTTTGAGGCCCATGCCCCGGAGCATAGTGGCGAGTCCTTTGCGCGACCCTTCTTTTGGATCGCCCAGGTAGAAATCAATCTCCTGTACCGCCGCCTGTTCCAACATGCCTGTTTCCCTTTCTGGGAAATTGCCGCTTATTATTAATTTCGACCCCGAACTATACACTCAGTATTTGTTTCGAGTCGAATTAGCAGAGTGCCTGGCGTAAGTCCGGTGGTTTATGCGGTCGCAATGTGAACGATTTTGCCCCATCCGCTGTGGATAAGATGGATAATGAAAGCTGGCCATCCGACCTAAGTCGTTGAGAAGAAAGTTATTATTCTGCATTTTCCCCACCGCCGACTCTGGCCAAACTGTAGTCGAGGCCCTAAGAAGACGGCATAAGCTGGCAACCGGCCTGCGATTAGAAAATCCACAGTGGAGAACACTTTTGTCCGAATCGGCTGCTCACCCGCGCTCGGCGACCAAGCGCGATGTTGGCCCAATGACCGAGGCCCTGGTGCGAGCCTTTGCGCGCGAACCTTTTCACCAGTGGATGGTGCCCGATGCGGATGCCTGGGCTGCCAAGGCTCCAAAATACTTCACCTCGTACATCAAGATGATCCTGCGCGACGGCTATGCTGATACCGTGGACGGCGGCCATGGCGGCGCGTTGTGGCTGTCGCCCGATAAACCGGGCGGCGGCATGTTAAGCCGCTTTTTGGTTCCCTTCGTCCTGTGGCGCTTGGCCGGGCAAAAGTTCAGTGACGTTTGGGGTGTTATTCCGCTGATCAATCGCCATCGCCCGCAAGACCCACATTGGTACTTAGATATCCTTGGTGTCGATCCGGCTCACGGTCGATCCGGCATCGGCTCGGCCCTGCTGGCACATGGTCTGAAACGCTGCGATCAATCCGGTGAGGCTGTGTTTCTCGATACGTTGTCCGCTGACAACACGCGGTTCTATGAAAAGCACGGGTTTGACATCACCGCCAACTTCACGCTGCCCTCCGGCCTTTCCATATGGACGATGGTGCGGCCGCCGAGTGGCTGACCTGTGTGCGTAGGGGCTAGACAGATCGGCGCTCGCGGTCTTTGATACGGCATGCATCTCCCCGGACCTTTTGACATTATCCGTGTTGTTGAACTTGAGGGCGCGTTCCGCGTCCCGGATTTCCTATTTCCCGACGCGACGGAGGAGGTGATTAAAGCCTCCAAGGTCGGCAGTGATCCGCGCTTCTACAACGCTGACACCAATATGCTGTTTATGTCGTTCCATACGCTGGTTATCAAAACCCAGCGCCACACCATTTTAGTCGACACCTGCATTGGCAACGATAAAGAGCGCCCTGAACTGCTCGATTGGCACCACCGAACCGGACCGTTTCTCGCGGACTTGGCTGCAGCCGGCGTGCCTGCCGAGAGCATCGATTTTGTACTCTGCACCCATCTTCATGCGGACCACGTCGGCTGGAACACCAAACTTCTAGACGGTCGCTGGGTGCCGACGTTTCCCAACGCCAAGTATTTAATGGCGCGCACCGAAGTCGAACATTGGGCCCACATTCGGGAAACCTCAAACGAAGCGGCCAACCACCGCTCTTGGGATGACAGCGTTCAACCAATTCTTGACGCGGGACAAGCGTTGATCGTCGATTCCGACTATGAAATTGAACCGGGGATTCACCTTATTCCCGCACCAGGCCACACACCCGGCAACGTCATCCTTCACGTTAGCGACGGCAAAGAGCGCGCCTACCTGGTCGGCGATACCATTCATCATCCGCTGCAGATTGAGCATCCGGATTGGTCGAGCCGGTTCTGTTCAGATCCCGATCAATCGCGGGTCACACGCAAGTCATTTTTAGACACCGTGGCAGAGACGGACTCGCTGGTCATGCCGGCGCACTTTGCAGCACCGACAGCGGTGCGCATTACGGGTGATGCCAGCGGATATGATTTTGAGACGGTAGAAAAAAAATAACGGCCTACGCATATAGCGAAGCGATTGTTTTCTTGGGAGTGCAGTTTAATGGCGGACGACGGTTTTTCAGGCAAAGGGTTTCTCTGGCGCTGGGGTTTGTGTCTGGTTCTCGTGTTGGCCACCTTTAATCCTTCTGGGTTTTCCTACTATGCCTGGGTTATGGGAGGCGGCGACGCTTTGCCCATGAAGGTCCTCACCGGCATTGTGTTGCTGGCCGCGTACGCCTTTGTTGTCCACGCCACCTGGGAATCCCTGGGGCCGTTCGGCGTCGGGATTTCTGTCGCATTCTTTGCTGCCGTGATTTGGGTGCTCGTGGATTTCGGCATGCTCTCACTTGATAGCGTTTCTCTTGTCGCGTGGATTGCGCTTGTGGCCGCGGCAACCATCCTTGCCATCGGCATGTCATTCTCATTGGTTCGTCGGCGAGTGACGGGTCAAATCGATGTGGATGATGTCAGCGACTAGCGTAAACCTCTGGCGACCAAAGGAGACACTGTCATGATCGACTGGCCGATTGACCCTGCACGCACAGCGCTGATCAACGTTGACCTTCAAAATGTTTTTGTCGAAGGCTTCGACATATCGGCAACGGATGGACCGGATGTGGTCCAGCGGCTGAACAAGTTGTCCCGGGTTTGTCGGGACCACGGCATGATGGTCATTCACACCATCAATGAGTTGCGTGCCGACGGCTCCAACCGGGGGATCGCATCAGAGGTTGTCACGGCCTACCTCCAGAGCACGGGCACCAATCGCAAGGGTGGCATCACCGCCGGCACCGACGGGGCCAAGCTCCACGACTCCCTTGAGGTTGAACCGAGCGACGTCCTATTGACCAAGCCTCGCTACGGTTCCTTCACGGGTACAGACCTCGACCTGATCCTGCGCACCAATGGGATTGAAGCCGTCATTATTGGCGGAATCGCTACGAATGTGTGTTGCGACACCACGGCTCGCGAGGCCAACCAGCGGGATTACAAGGTGTTTTTCCTGTCCGACGGCACGGGCAACCACGGTATGCAGGGGTTATCGGCTGAGGAAATCAAAGCGGCGACTCTGGCGGCAATCCGCCTCGCTTTTGGCCAGGTTCTGACCGTCGATGAGACCATCGCCAAGATCGAAGAGGGTGGTCAGGAGATCGTCGCGGCCGAATAAACGCTCCAATCTTATCCACAGGAGCCCCATAACGCGTTGTTATCCCCTATCTTTTCGTCTAATACTGGACCGTTAGGGCTCGAAAATGCCTTGCAGCGCACCTACGGGGGACAGATCTCAGTGGATCCCACTTTTCTGACCGGAGCGAACGCGACGTTCGTGGCCGAACTCTATGCCCAGTTCTTACGTGATCCGTCATCCGTCGATCCGTCTTGGTCTGGTTTTTTCCGCGACCTTGGCGACGAGGCCGGCGAACTGCTCGGCGAGCTGGACGGCGCCAGTTGGGCACCGTCCGAGGCCGGCGTTATCGGGGTTGCCGATGAAGACGCTGTCGCCAAAAAGGCTAAGCCCGGCGGCAAAGCCGCACCGGTCGATCAAGCGAGTCTGATTAAGCAGATCGAAGATTCCATTCACGCCCTACAAATGATTCGCGCCTACCGCGCCCGCGGCCATCAGATTGCAAGTCTTGACCCCCTCTCTCTGCAGGCTCACGAGGCTCATCCGGAACTTGATCCGAAAATTCACGGCTTCGACGAAAGCGACATGGACCGAGAGATTTATCTCGGCGGTGTCATGGGCATGAACAAGGCAACGCCGCGCCACATGCTCCAGGTTTTAAAGGACACCTACTGCGGCTCGGTTGGTGTCGAGTTCACCCATATTCAAGATCCTGACCAGAAGTATTGGTTGCAGAAGCGCATCGAAAGCGAACGCAATCACACCGACTTCTCGAAGGAAGGCAAGCACGCCATCCTTGAACGGCTGACCGAAGCTGAAGGGTTCGAGAAATTTCTTGGCACCAAGTACACCGGCACCAAGCGGTTCGGGTTAGACGGCGGTGAAGCCTCTGTTCCGGCCATCGAACAAATTTTAAAAGTCGGCAGCAAGCTGGGTATTGAACAAGTCGTGCTTGGCATGGCTCACCGTGGCCGACTTAATATTCTCGTCAACGTCATGCACAAGCCGTTCACTGCTATCTTCTCGGAGTTTCAGGGCAACTCGCCGAACCCGGATGATGTCGAAGGCTCCGGCGATGTGAAGTACCACCTCGGCACTTCGGCTGATCGCGAATTCGACGGTAAGAACGTTCACCTTTCTTTGACCGCCAATCCTTCACACCTTGAAGTGGTTGATCCCGTCGTCCTCGGTAAGGTCCGCGCGAAGCAAGAGCAATTGAAGGACATGGACCGTCAAAAAGTGATGGGTCTATTACTTCATGGTGACGCGGCTTTTGCCGGCCAAGGCATTATCGCTGAGTGTTTCGGTTTCTCGCAGATTGAGGGCTACACCACCGGCGGCACCATTCACTTTGTTATTAACAATCAGATCGGCTTCACCACGACACCGCAATACAGCCGGTCTGGATTGTATTGCACTGACATTGCCAAGATGGTTGAAGCGCCCATCTTCCATGTGAATGGGGATGATGCCGAAGCTGTGGTTCACTGCGCGCGCATCGCGACTGAGTTCCGCCAAGAGTTTGGCGTCGACGCTGTGCTTGATCTCGTTTGTTATCGCCGTCACGGCCATAACGAAGGCGACGAACCCAAGTTCACCCAGCCGTTGATGTATGACCGCATTGGCGAACATCCGACAGCCCGCACGGTCTATGCCGATAAGCTGGTTGCCGAAGGGACGATGACCCAGGAGCAGGCCGACCTGCAGCTCAGCAAGTTCTTGCACATGATGGAAGTCGACTTTGAGTCCGCATCCTCCTACCGCCCCAACAAAGCGGATTGGTTAGAAGGGGCTTGGAAAGGTCTCGACCAACTCGCTGGCGAAGAAGAATATCAAGAGCATTCAACGGGCGTCGCAGATAAAGTTCTTAAGGAAGTCGGTCACGTCATTTCGTCAGTGCCCGATGATTTCAAGGTCAACTCTAAGATCGCTCGCCAACTCAAAGCCAAGCGCAAAGCCATCGACACCGGCGAGGGCATCGATTGGGCGACGGCGGAAGCCTTGGCCTTTGGCACGCTGTTGATTGAAGGTGCGCCGGTCCGCCTCTCGGGGCAGGATTGTCGCCGCGGCACATTCTCGCAACGTCATGCCTCTTTGGTCGATCAGACGAACGAAGACCGCCATGTCATGCTCAATAACATTCGCAAAGACCAGGCGTTCTTCGAAGTCATTGATAGCCCCCTGTCAGAACTTTCCATCGTCGGTTTTGAATACGGCTACTCGCTGACGGAACCTCATGCGTTGGTTATGTGGGAAGCGCAGTTCGGTGACTTCTCCAATGCTGCTCAGATGATCATTGATCAGTTCATTTCGTCCGGTGAGAGCAAATGGCTGCGCTTGTCGGGTCTGGTTCTGTTGCTGCCCCATGGCTACGAAGGGCAAGGGCCAGAGCATTCCTCCGCCCGGTTTGAGCGCTACTTACAGATGTGTGGCAATGACAATTGGCAAGTCTGCAACATCACCACGCCAGCCAACTACTATCACGCCCTACGGCGGCAGGTGCGTCGTGAATTCCGCAAGCCGTTGGTCGTTATGACGCCAAAATCACTGTTGCGTCACAAGCGTTGTATTAGTCCGTTGTCCGATATGAACGCGAAGTCGCAATTCCAACGTGTCATTGGTGAAACAGAAAAAATTGGTGCCGCCGACAAGGTGCGTCGGGTCGTCCTCTGTACCGGCAAGGTCTACTACGATTTGCTGCAGACGCGTGAAGACGAGGGTATCAAAGATGTTGCCATTGTTCGGGTCGAACAATTGTATCCATGGCCTAAAGACACCCTGAATAAAGAACTCAAGAAGTACAAAAACGCCGAAGTGGTGTGGTGTCAGGAAGAGCCGGCCAACATGGGCAGCTGGACATTTGTCGATCGCCGTATCGAGTACGCGCTTGAAGACATCAACATCAAAGCTGAGCGACCGGTTTATGCCGGGCGTCCCCCCGCGGCCTCACCGGCCACTGGGATGATGAAAGTTCATGTTAAAGAACAAAATCAGTTGGTCGAGTGGGCACTCAACACGCCCCTTGATGACATCCCTCAACCCTTCCGCCGCCTTACCAAGTTGGCTGCTGAATAACCCAATCCGTTAGGACCGAGGACGCTATGTCGAGAGAAATCAAAGTGCCCCAGCTCGGCGAATCCGTCAGCGAAGCCACCGTCGCCAAATGGCTCAAGAAGCCGGGCGAAGCCGTCGCCCTTGACGAGCCATTGGTTGAGTTGGAAACCGACAAGGTGACGCTGGAAGTTAATTCCCCTGCCGCCGGGTCTCTCAGCGAGATCATCGCAGAAGAAGGTGCCGATGTTGAAGTGGGCGCTGTTCTTGCTGTGCTGGCCGAAGGCGCCGCCGGCACTGCTGCCGCGCCCAAGAAAGACGCACCGAAGAAGGAAGAGCCCAAAAAAGCTGAGACCCCCAAGGCCGCTGCTCCAGCGCCAGCCGCTGCACCCTCTGCTCCAGCCCCATCTCTTGGCGCTGGATATCCGTTGGCCCCGTCCGTGCGCCGTTTGGTTGATGAGCATCATCTTGATCCCAACACCATTCCTGCGACGGGCAAGAATGGCCGCCTGACCAAGGGCGACGTTCTGAAATATGTCGCATCCGGCGGCGAGGGCGTTGTTGCCCCATCCGTGCCGGACCGTGGCCCCCGCGAAGAGCGTGTTAAGATGACCCGTCTGCGTCGTAGCATTGCCGCGCGACTCAAGGAGGCTCAAAACACCGCCGCCATGCTGACCACCTTTAACGAGGTGGACATGACATCAGTGATGAACGCCCGCAAACAGTATCAAGATGCCTTCGTAAAAAAGAACGGCATCAAGCTCGGGTTCATGTCCTTCTTCGCCAAGGCGTGTGTTACCGCACTCAAAGAACTTCCAGCCGTGAATGGCTCCATCGAAGGTGATGAGATCGTCTACAAAAACTACTATGACATCGGGGTTGCCGTCGGCACGCCGACAGGTCTAGTGGTTCCCGTGGTGCGCGATTGTGACCTCAAAGATTTGGCCGCCATTGAAGCTGATATCTCCGGCTACGGCATGAAGGCCCGCGACGGCAAGCTCACCATGGCAGAAATGACCGGCGGCACGTTCACCATTTCAAACGGTGGCACCTACGGCTCCATGATGTCGACACCAATTCTGAATGCACCGCAGTCAGCGGTCCTGGGCATGCACAACATCGTGCAGCGCGCGATGGTCATGCCGGACGGTTCGATCCAAGCGCGACCGATGATGTACCTCGCGTTGTCTTATGATCACCGCATCATCGACGGGCGCGAGGCTGTCACCTTCTTGGTCCGCGTTAAGCAGTGCCTCGAAGATCCCGCCCGCATGCTCTACGACGTATAAGGCAGAAATATCATGAGTGATTCTTCATACGACGTCATCATCATCGGTGGCGGCCCGGGCGGTTACGTCTGTGCCATTCGCGCCGCGCAATTGGGCCTCAAGACGGCCTGCGTTGAAAGCCGCGGTGCCCTTGGCGGCACTTGCCTCAATGTTGGGTGTATTCCGTCGAAGGCGTTGTTGCAGTCGTCTCACTTCTTCGACGAAGCGAACACTCACTTTGCCGATCACGGCATCAAGGTTAGTGATGTAAAGCTCGACCTCAAGACCATGATGGCGCGCAAGGATGATGTCGTCACCCAGCTCACCCAGGGCATCGAGTACCTGTTCAAGAAAAATAAGGTCGATTACCTCAAGGGCAAGGGCAGCATTACCAAGACTGAACTAGGCGCTCATGAAGTCACGGTAAAGCCCGATGGCAAAGGGAAAGCCCAGAAGCTCACAGCCAAGAATGTTGTCATCGCCACGGGGTCTGAAGTCACGCCGCTGCCTGGTGTAGAGATTGATGAGAAAACAGTCGTCAGTTCCACCGGTGCGCTCGACCTCAAAAAGGTACCGAAGTCGATGGTTGTGATCGGCGCCGGTGTGATCGGCCTGGAAATGGGCTCGGTTTGGCGTCGCCTTGGCGCCGATGTCACGGTTGTCGAGTACCTCGATTTCATTCTGCCGCCCATGGATGCAGAAGTGCGCAAGCAAATGCAGCGCATCCTTGAGAAGCAGGGCCTTAAATTCAAATTGGGCTCCAAAGTTACCGGTGTTAAAGCCACCAAGACGGGTGCGACTGTTTCTGTTGAGTCTGCAGCCGGTGGCGACGCGGAAACGCTCAAGGCCGATGTCGTGCTCGTAGCGATTGGCCGCCGCCCCTTCACCGAAGGGCTTGGCCTGGACAAAGCGGGAGTCAAAATGACGGACCGTGGTTTTGTTGAAGTCGATGATCACTTCCAAACCAATGTGGAAGGCGTCTTTGCTATTGGCGATGTCATTGGCGGCATGATGCTGGCCCATAAGGCGGAAGACGAAGGCGTTGTCGTGGCCGAGTCTCTGACTGGCCTGACGCCGCATATCAATTACGACGCGATTGCCTCGGTGGTCTACACCTGGCCCGAAGTGGCCGGTGTCGGCAAAACCGAAGAGCAGCTCAAAGAGGCGGGCACTAAGTATAGGAGCGGTAAATTCCCGTTCACGGCTAACTCCCGCGCCCGCGCCAATGGCGATACGGATGGCTTTGTAAAAATTCTCGCCGATGCGGAGTCCGACGAATTATTGGGCTGTCATATCATTGGCCCGCTGGCGGGGGATTTGATCATGGAAGTCTCCGTCGGAATGGAATTCACCGCCTCGGCCGAAGACATCGGTCGCACCTGCCACGCCCATCCGCAGTTGGGTGAAGCGGTCAAGGAAGCGGCCCTGGCTGTGCACAAACGTCCGATCCATATGTAGGTTTTGTGTAGTGTCTGAGGGGAAATCTAAACCGGCAAGCGTTGTCTACTTCGAGACCCTTCAGTATCTCAGTTGGTTTGTTTATGTCTGCGGTCGGGTTATCCTTTTTGTAGATGATCCCGAATACGATTTGGCTTGGATAACGGCTCTTATGGTCGTCCTAGTCGTATCTTACGGGGCTATTGTTAGTGTCGTTTTTCTAATTGTACGTCGCCATGAGGGTTGGACGCGTTGGGTGTTTGTCGGATTCTTAATTTGGATCAGCCCTGAGGTATTTTTCAGTGCTGAATCGACAATTATAAAAGGGACTGAGATCGCGTTTTTGGTGCTGTATGTAATTTCGATGTTCTTCGTATTTTCAAAAGACTCGAACGCCTGGTTTCGTAATGCTGACGATCAAGCGCAAGCTGGGTAATTTCTCAAAGGCCCGAGTTTTACCTATGTCTCCGTGGATCAGGAACAAGGCAACGTTCGTAGCGTTAGTGGTGATAGTTGCGTCTTGGCTTGGGGAGGTTTCTGCCTCCGCACAAAGCCCCGCGATTCAGCTGCACCCAGACTATTCTAGTTTTTTCGAACAGGCCGGAACGGTCGGGACAGTTGTCGTCATGGACGTGCATCACCAGACGATAGATGTTCACAACGTTGAGCGCGCCGCCGAACTTTTTCCACCCGCGTCTACCTTCAAGATTCTGAACTCTCTCATTGCACTTGAAACAGGTGTTGTGACCGACGTCGATTCTCACGTCCTCAAATGGGATGGTGTGACCCGACAAAGACCCGAATGGAACAAAGACCACACCCTACGAACAGCCATCGCCGTTTCTGTTTTGCCCGTTTACCAGCAGATTGCACGCGACGTGGGTCTTAAGCGAATGACCAGCTACCTCGACAGGGCGGGCTACGGCACAGGCGAAATTACGAACGAAAATCTCGATTGGTTCTGGGTTCTGAAGGGCTTTCGTATCAGTGCAAACGAGCAGGTCCAGTTTCTTAAGAAGCTCTATTTGGATGATCTACCATTCTCACAAAAGACCATCGAGGCGGTCAAAGACATCACTATCCTTGAGCGCGGCGAGGATTACGTTTTGCATGGCAAGAGTGGGTGGACCACTGATACTGACCCGTCGACGGGGTGGTTTGTCGGGTGGATAGAGCGCGGCAATGAAGCCTCTGTGTTCGCCTTGAACATGGATATCAATGACCCCAGTCAGGTACCCGCTCGTTTGACCATCACAAAGAATATCTTGAAGGTCCTCGATTTGATGTAGCGGTGATCGAATGCCTGTCATTCGCGAGGTGATAGTTCTAGATTGCCCGCCATGTC
>JABJAH010000064.1 GCA_018666155.1 Rhodospirillaceae bacterium
ATCGGTTCACTTGAGCCGACGGGTGATAATCGACCCGAAAATGTTGACTACAAAGGCGTCGTTAATATGGTCGATGCGGCAATCTCTGCCGGCGTCAAACGGTTCGTCCTTATTTCTTCAGCCGGGGCTGGCGGTGATGTCCGCAACCGCCTCAACTATATTTTTAACAACATATTGGTGTGGAAGTGGCTGGGTGAAGACTACTTGCGCGATAGCGAGATTGAGTCAGCTATTCTGAGGCCAGGCAGTTTGAATGATGATCCAGGTGGTGTAACCGGGATCGACCTACTTCAGATCGACAGCACCGCGTCGCGGCGTCAGGTTCCAAGGGGCGATGTCGCAGCAGTGGCCGTGTATTGTTTAACCCATGTCGATTGCCAGAATAAGACATTTGAGATGTTTAGTGATCTCGAAGGGGCCGCCGACGGTTGGAAATCTACTTTGGCGGGCCTCAAGGAAGACGACGTAACGTTTATGGCGATGCCGCAACGATAGGCTGGAACCTAAGACGTTCAAGCAGGGGCGCTGACTAAACAGCGTCCAAAATCGGGGTTTCTCTCAAAGAGAATCACTACACAGCGCTAATGGCGGATGGGGTGGGATTCGAACCCACGAGACGCTTTCACGCCTGCTGGTTTTCAAGACCAGTGCCTTCAACCGCTCGGCCACCCATCCGCATAAAGTGAAGCGGTTCACTTTGAGAGAAGCGGGATACCGGAGGGCCCGGGCGGGGTCAAGACGACTTTAAGGGATTAAGCGCCTATGCCACACTCCGGCCTCGCGTTACGGAGAGGGTAAATACATGGTTCAAGCAGGAACACCGCCAATCATCGGCATCATTGGCGGATCGGGTCTCTACGACATCGATGGGCTCACAGACACCACCTGGGTTGCAGTGGATACGCCCTACGGCCCGCCATCAGATGGATTGCTGACCGGTCAACTTGAGGGACAGAAGGTGGTCTTTCTGCCCCGTCATGGTCGCGGACATAAACTGTCACCGTCGGACTTGAACTACCGCGCAAACATTTATGCCCTTAAGTCCGTTGGAGTGACCGAAATCCTATCGCTCAGTGCCTGTGGATCGTTCAAGGAAGAACTGCCGCCGGGTACTTTCGTATTGGTCGACCAGTTTATTGACCGTACATTCGCCCGGGAGAAAAGTTTCTTTGGCGAAGGGTTTGTGGCCCATGTGTCCGTTGCGCAGCCAACCTGCGGGCGTCTTGGTGACGACCTAGAGACGGCGATTAAGACTCTAGGCATTCCCTACCAAAACGGCGGAACTTATTTGGCAATGGAAGGCCCACAGTTCTCCACATTGGCGGAATCCAACCTTTATCGCTCCTGGAACTGCGACGTGATCGGCATGACCAATATGCCCGAGGCTAAGCTCGCCCGTGAGGCCGAGATGTGCTTCGCTACTGTGGCGATGGTGACCGATTATGACTGCTGGCATCCTGATCATGACGCCGTAACGGTCGACCAAGTCATCCGCACTCTGCTCTCCAATGCGGATCATGCGAGATCTTTGGTCAAAGCTGTGATTCCATTACTCGCGCAGCGCGGTGGAACGTGCAGCAAAGGGTGTCATACGGCTTTGGACAGTTCGATCATCACGGCACCCGAGGCCCAGGATGCGGAAAGAATTAAAGCGCTCGGCCCGATCGTCGCCCGCGTTCTCGGCCATTAGAGGATAGCCAATGAAGGTCGACGGCACACCATATCGCTCTATTTGGTTGGCAGAGGACGGCCACACCGTCCGTATTATTGACCAAACGAAATTACCCCACAATTTTGAGACTGTTGACTTGTTCACTGCGAAAGACGCGGCAGTGGCAATCCGCGATATGTTGGTTCGCGGAGCGCCACTCATTGGCGCCACTGGGGCCTATGGTTTGGCCCTTGCCATGCGGACCGACCCGAGTACAGATAATTTGGAGCTCGCCTTTAAAACCCTCTTCGATACGCGACCGACAGCAAGCAATCTGGCCTGGGCTTTGAATGACGTTCGCCAGGTTTTGGAGCCGTTGCCGGAGTCCGAACGCGAGGCGGCCGCCTATAAGCGTGCGGGTGAAATTTGTGAAGATGATGTCGCGACTTGCCGGGCAATCGGCGAACATGGGGCCGATGTCATCCGTAATCTTTGGGAAGAGAAGGGGAGGCCTGATCGGATCAATGTTCTCACCCATTGCAACGCGGGCTGGCTCGCCACAGTAGACTGGGGCACGGCCCTATCGGCGATTTACGTTGCCCATGAGAACGGTATCCCGGTGCATGTCTGGGCCGATGAAACCCGCCCTCGGAATCAAGGCGCAAGCCTAACGGCCTGGGAACTCGGCAAGCACGGCGTCCCGCATACCGTCATTGTTGACAATGCAGGTGGACACCTCATGCAGCATGGCGAAGTCGACCTGTGTATCGTCGGGACCGACCGAACGACAGCGGCGGGTGACGTGTGCAATAAGATCGGAACTTACTTGAAGGCGCTCGCTGCTCACGACAATAGTGTTCCGTTTTACG
This sequence comes from Rhodospirillaceae bacterium, assembly GCA_018666155.1. Taxonomy (GTDB): domain Bacteria; phylum Pseudomonadota; class Alphaproteobacteria; order Rhodospirillales; family Rhodospirillaceae; genus WLXB01. The sequence goes on from JABJAH010000064.1 coordinate 2,521, forward strand.
TCGCTCTCCCGCATTCAACGATCGACTGGGATATCCATGATGGTATCCGCGACGTGCCGATCGAGACTCGGGCGGCGACAGAAATCACACATATCTCCGGCAAAGCTGAGAATGGGGAGGTGGTCACAGTTCAGGTCACTCCAGATGAGACAGAGGCGCTCAATGTGGCCTTTGATGTGACTCCAGCGCGGTATGTCACCGGTTTGGTTACGGAGCGTGGTGTATGCGACGCCTCGGCCGAGGGTTTGTGTTCTCTGTACCCGGAGCGAGCGGCATGACTACTGACCGGGAGATCACTCTCAGGGTCAACCTGATACAAACCTGCCACGCCATGGCCGATAGCGGCCTGACCTTTGGGACATCTGGCAATGCCAGTGTGCGGATGGACTCAGACTCACTGTTAATTACGCCGACCGGGTTGGCCTACGACGATCTCCAGCCTGAAGACATCGTACTTCTCAAAGAAGATGGGCATTACTTTGGGATACGCAAACCGTCTTCTGAATGGCGGTTTCATCGGGATATCTTGAAAATGCGTCGTGATGTCGATGCCGTCGTCCACGTCCATTCACAAGCCGCGACGGCCTTAGCCTGCCGGTCAGAGGGTATTCCGTCGTTTCACTACATGGTCGCTGTTGCAGGGGGAGAAGATATTCGCTGTGCGCCCTATGCGACATTCGGCACGCAAAATCTGTCCGAGAATGCGTTGACTGCGCTGGAAGATAGATATGCATGCTTGTTAGCAAACCACGGCCAAATAGCGCTTGGGTCAGACTTAGCAGCGGCCTTGAAAATGGCTGGCGAAGTTGAATCTCTAGCCGGGATGTATTGGCAAAGTATTCAGGGCGGCAAACCGACGCTTCTCAGCAAAGACGAAATGCAGCGCGTTCTGAAAAAGTTCGAGACGTACGGTGATCAAAACGCCACACCCGACGATGGACTCATTCGCGGCGATTAGCACAAGCCTAAGCGTGTGATGGGTCGTCTAGGGCGCTTTCATGCCAGTGCCGTAGTAAACGGTTCGACACCCAGTTTAAAACCGCATAAATGCCATAGCCCGTGATGCTCAGAAGAACAAAGCAGGCTAACGCACGGGCGAGTTCCAACCGATAACTGGCTTCAAGCAGTCTCGAGGCTAGCCCAGAACTCTCGCCGCTGGTTCCCGCAACCATCTCGGCGACAACAGTACCAATCAACGCCAGTCCACCACTGATCCTTAGCCCGCCCAGGAAATAGGGAAGGGCAGCCGGTATCAGCAAACGCCGTAGGGTTTGGCTCCGGCTTGCGCTATAGAGCTTGAATAAATCATGTAGATTTCTGTCGGCGCTTTTGAGGCCGAGTAGCGTATTAGAAATGATGGGAAAGACAGCGGCCATCCACGCTAAAATCAGTAAGACAACAAAAACGCTATCAACCCAGATAATAATGAAGGGTGCGATCGTAACGATCGGAGTGACTTGAAGAAATACGGCATAGGGGAACAGCATGCGTTCGAGCAACTTAGATTGAACAAGGAGCACGGCAATGCCAACACCCGTGACACACGCCAGAATCATGGCCGCAACTGTCACCTGAAGTGTAATGGCGAGTGCGGCGAGTAAGCTTGGCCCATCAACCCACAGGGATTCACCAATATCTCGTGGCGACGGAAGAATGTATGGCGGTATCTCATAAAAACCGACTAACGCTTCCCAGAGACTGAGCAAGACAAAACCAAATAGCAGAGGCAAAATTAATCTTGCACTCGTTTTCATTGGTTCGCTCCTGGCAGTGATGTAGCCAGTCGCTGGGAAACACTTGCACAGAAGTCTGTATATGCGTGGTCGTTACGTAGGGACGGTTGCCTTGGATATTTAAAGGGCACCGCGATATCGGCGATCACACGGCCAGGCCGGGGGGACATTACAAGCACCCGGTTCGACAGGAATGCGGCTTCGCGAATACTGTGAGTCACGAAGATAGCCGTCCATTTTTGCTCTTCCCACAAATGGAGTAGATCTTCATTGAGTTGAGCGCGGGTAAATTCGTCTAAAGCGGCAAACGGTTCGTCGAGCAATAGAAGATCCGGCTGAAGAACGAGGGAACGGGCAATAGACGCTCTCATGCGCATACCTCCAGAAAGCTCACGGGGATAGGCGTTTTGAAACTCTTCAAGACCGACCCATTGAAGAACGGTGGTAATGCGGTCGACATCATCAGTATTAGGGGAGCCGTTAACAAGCTGGAGCGGTAGCGCAACATTCTCGAATACCGTTGACCACGGCATTAACGTCGGCTCTTGAAAAACAAAACCTATCCTTAGGTCTTCCATCTCGGAGGAAGTAGCTATTTCACCAGCACTAGGCTGAGAGAGGCCTGCAACAATGCGCAATAAAGTAGATTTGCCGCAGCCGGACGGTCCAACAAGCGATACAAATTCACCGTCACTGAGAGTGAAGGTTGTGGCGGAAAGCGCCTCTGTCCCTGAGTCGAAAGTCTTAGTGATGCCTTTTAGATTGAGCATCGAAGGGGGAGTAGAGTCTGGCATAGAGCCTTAATCAGCACCGCGCAGAACCGCGTCCATGCCAACCCTCTTACCAATGAACCTGAGTGTGTAGGCTTTCGTAAAATCTAAGTCCGCAGGATAGACATTGTCTTCTGCCATGACATCGAAGAAGGCCCTCCACCGTGCCTCAGTCATTATTCCAATACCGTTGAGGGCCGCATCACCACTATCAACCAGGCCATAGCGCCGTAGCATCTCGTGGCCGTAATTCAACAATTCATCGGTCATGTCCGCGTTGTCGCGCTTGATCAAGGCGTAGGCGGGCGCGGGGTCTGTATAGAGAAAGCTATACCAGCCGCGAATGCTGGCATCGACGAACCGTTGAACCAGGTCCGGGTTGCTGTCGATCATGCGTTGAGAGGTCTGAATAACTGCGGCGTAACTGGCATAGCCTGAGTCGGCGAGCAGAAAAACGGACGGTTCGATCCCAGCCTCATCAATAACGAAGGGCTCACTGGTCAGATAACCCTGCTGTACGGAGGTGGCGTCAGCGAGGAATGGCGCGACGTTGAACGTGTAGGGCGCTATTTGATTGTCTGTGAAGCCGTAGCGTACCTTCAGAAAACGCCAAAACCCGATCCGCGTTTCCGGCGAAATCATGATCTTCTCAGTTTTAAGGTTTGAGAGAGTTTGATGACCTCTGGAGGCGTGGGCGATCAGAACGGCCGGGTCTTTCTGGAACATCGCGGCGACAGCTACGACGGGGATCTCCTGAAACGCAAAATTGATCGGCAAAAACGAGTTCGGCGACATGCCGAAATCCAACCGGCCGGCGGCGAGCAGTTGAGAGTGGTTTACCTGTGGTCCGCCTTGACGGATGGTGACGTCAATGCCCGCGTCATCATAAAAACCAAGGGCCAAAGCCTGATAAAAACCACCGTGCTCAGCTTGAGCCCGCCAGTCCGTGCCAAAGGTAATCTGGTCAGTTGCGAAGGATGAGTCAGACGATGCAAAAAGACTGAGCGCCGCAAGGAAAAAAACTACAACGAACGGGAGCGTTCGTTCTCGCCTACGGTGCATCTGTCGGTTTTCCTGTTAGATTTTAAAGGTATTTCCGCCACCGCCTGCGTCAGCGCCCATCTGCTTACTGAAGCCGACGATATCCGTCATCATGATTGCCGTTTTCTGCCGTTTGGGATCCTTCGCCGATCCGGCGTTAAAGTCATCATCCATATCGGCGAGATTAGCGTCGCTACTCCGCAGTAAATTCAAGAGCTTTAATGGATTGATATAGGAGAGGGCGCTCCCTAATCCGACCGCGAGGAGCTGTGTGTATACGAACTGGATGACTTTTGAGAATCCCCAAACCAGAATGAGGGCAAATAAGAAGGCGAACCACATCGCCTTTCCCGTCATCAGCCATCCTTCCTCTGTCGTCTCAATTACATAGATTGAGTCCGAGAACAGGGAATAAGATTGAATGATTGAGTAAATATAAAGGCCAGCGCAGCCCAAAGTTTGCACGGGGTCGTCAAAGTAGATCCGAAGGATAACGAGACCCGCAAGGATGCCGATGAATAGTAGTACAAACGTTGGCGATTGAATCTGCAGTTCCATCACCGCAGCAAACATGTTGAAGAACCAATCGTTAAAGAACCCGCTGCTTTCGACAGCTTGAACCGCGATCTCGTCCTGACCTTCCATTAACCCTACCCCTTAAATCGGCATCGCACCTGGATAAGACCCAGATATCGCCTCGTTCCCCTTGTGGCCTCCACTGCTACCCTCTTGCAGTGCCGCAACAGGCTGAAATAGAAGCGATTTTCGCCCGTGACGCAACAGACAACAGTTTACCTTAGCGTTGCAGTCTTTGCCACATACTGAGAACTGGCTTTTTCTTCCCATCGGGAAAAGTTCAAGGTATGACAACTGGATGACCCAAAAGCCATCAATCCCTACTATTCTGCACTCTTTAGGCCTTTTGGCCGCGCTTTGTCTGGGGTTAAACCTTGGCATTTCCACGTCTGGACATGCCCAAGAGCCCGCGGTTCCAGCCAACAAGCCTTCCTTTGAACAATGGCTTGTGGCTGTGGTTGAAGAGGCGAAAACCCGTGGCCTAGACCCAGCGGCGGTTGACGGTGCGCTCAAAGGTGTCGAGCCCATCGCTCGAGTTGTAGAGCTTGATCGCCGGCAGCCCGAATTCACCCAAGCCTTCTGGTCCTACCTAGATGGACGGGTGTCCCAAAACCGTCTCAAGAAAGGGCGAGAGCTTCTGGTCAAACACAAAACACTCCTAGCCCGTATTGAGAAAACCCATGGTGTACAAGGTCGGTTTCTTGTTGCGTTTTGGGGGTTAGAAACGAATTTTGGCCAGTTCCTTGGTGGCTTCCCCGTCATCGATGCCCTGGCAACTCTCGCCTACGATGATCGCCGGAGTGACTTTTTCCGAGCGGAACTTTTTGATGCGTTAGGAGTCCTCGCGGAGGGCCACATCGAGCGCAAAAGTATGGTTGGGTCCTGGGCTGGCGCTATGGGGCAACCTCAATTTATGCCTTCGACGTTTGCTCGGTATGCCATTGATGAGGATGGGAACGGCCAGAAAGATATTTGGGGCTCATTACCTGACGTCTTTGGCTCCTCTGCCAACTACCTAAGCCAGTTAGGCTGGGACAATCGCTACACCTGGGGCAGGGAAGTCCTCCTACCCAAAGGCTTCGACCTTGATCTCGCAGAATTGCGAACCAAGAAAACACTATCTGATTGGCAAAATATCGGGGTGCGCCGTATCGATGGCACTAGCCTCCCCAACGCAGACATCACGGGGTCGGTCATCTTACCGGCCGGACATCGTGGACCAGCATTCTTGGTCTACAGTAATTTCGATGCCATTTTGAATTGGAACAGGTCACTGCTCTACGCAATTTCGGTTGGCCATCTCGCTGACCGCCTCACTGGGTTGGGACCTTTGCAGTCACCGCGCCGTCAAGAGAACCCGCTGTCGCGAGAACAGGTTACTGAACTTCAGCAGCACTTAAATACATTAGGCCATGATGCCGGCGAGCCAGATGGCCAAGCGGGACCCAGAACCCGCGCTGCCGTCAAAGCTTTCCAGAGGGTCGCCGGGCTACCAGCTGACGGATATCCGGATGGGTCGGTTTATGAGGCGCTGTCCAACGCGATTAAGCCTCAAACGCCTGACCCATAGAGCTTTCCTTGCTTAGTGGCAGGCTCACCCATAAAATAGCACATTCTGTGGCGAGTCGGGTTAGGATCCACAATATGCGGGAATCGCAAACGGTGCGGGCAGTTGTGGCATTCGGCCTGTCATTGCTTATTTTGGCCGGCTGCGCCAGCGATCGGCCGGTGCCGCTTGATTCAAATCTACCGCTCTATATGCAGCTTGGATACGACCCTAGCGGCAAGCTCGTAACAACCTACAAAGTAGGCAACCCCTATCAAGTCGCCGGGCTCTGGTATTACCCGGCTGAGGATTTTGGCTACCGGGAAGAGGGTATTGCGTCTTGGTACGGGCCGAACTTCCATGGCAAACGAACCGCCAACGGCGAGGTCTATGACATGGACGCCATGACCGCCGCGCATAAAACTTTACCAATACCGTCTGTGGTCGAGGTCACAAATCTTGAGAATGGCAGATCGATCAAGCTTCGTATCAATGACCGCGGTCCATTCGTTGAAGGCCGTATCATCGATTTGTCCCGACGAGCGGCTGAACGTCTCGATGTCATTCGCAGTGGAACGGCGCGGGTACGCGTCGTGCTGGTGCCTGAAGATTCACTCACCCTCAAAAACTTGGCTCTAGATGCACGTGGCCAGCCGCCGATTACCGAGATGCCGACTGTTGTGGCGTCGCCACGCGGACCGGTTGTGGCGGAGGCCTTAACGCCCCCGGTCGCAATCGTGACTACGCCGCTGGTGGTTCCAGTGCCTACGCCTCCGGTACCAACACCGTCGCTTCCGACAATTACGAGCACGCCTCTCGCGCCACCTCCTGAGACCTCATCCGCGACGACTTCGGTTTCGCCTGCCGTTCCAGTCGCCAGCACACAGTCCGGCATTTATGTGCAGGCTGGTGCCTTTACAGACATCAATAATGCGCGGCGATTGGAAGCGCAGTTGTCCGGGGTAGGAAATATAATTGTTGCCATGGCTGACATAGGCGGGCGTGTTTTCCACCGCGTTCGGATAGGCCCCATGTTTGATATAGCCGCCGCCCAGCTATTGCTATCCGACATGCTGTTACAGGGCTACAACGGCGCTCGTATCGTTGAAGAATAACGGCTTAACGCCATTCCATTGCCACATTGAAGGGCAAAAAGCAGACCATGAATAAATGTGTAAAACCTATGGCAGGCCTATTAACGGGCCTGTTCTTCAGCGCGGCACTATCAATTTCGCCAGCGTTGGCCATCGAGATTGCGGCGCGTGAGTTCATTCTTGTCGACTTTCAGACGGGGACTGTTCTTGATAGTCAGAACGGCAGTGAATCGATGCCACCATCATCAATGTCGAAATTGATGACGGCCTACATGGTATTTGAGGCCATTCATTCAGGCGCGCTTTCCCTCGATGATGAATTCATGGTGAGCGAAAATGCTTGGCGCCAAGGCGGCGCAGCCTCTGGTGGCTCCACCATGTTTCTTGAGCCAAACAGCCGCGTACGTGTCGAAGACTTGCTGCGCGGGATCATCATTCAATCGGGCAACGATGCCTGCATTGTCGTCGCTGAGAACATGGCCGGAAGCGAGGAAGCTTTTGCCGACGAAATGACTGAGCGCGCGCGCGACCTCGGTTTGACAGGCAGTAACTTTGCTAACTCAACCGGATTACCCGACCCTAATCATTACATGACTGCCGAAGATTTGGCGTTACTGGCGCGTCTAATCGTTACCGATTTTCCGGAATACTACTCGCTCTATAAAGAAACTGAGTTTACCTACAACGAGATAAAGCAATTCAACCGCAACCCATTGCTTTACCGGCCTGGTGGCTCGGATGGCTTGAAAACAGGCTATACGGATGCGGCCGGATATGGATTGGCAGCATCGGCCGTCCGCGACGGCCGCCGCTTAATTCTGGTCGCCAACGGGATGGCCAGCACCCAGGCGAGATCAGAAGAAACGGCCAAACTCATGGATTGGGGATTTCGGAATTTCACCAATAAGGACCTGTTCCGAGCCGGGGAGATGGTTTCGGATGCCGAGGTTTGGCTTGGGCTAGAGGCAACAATCCCGCTGATCATCGAACAAGACATCACCGTAACGATTCCGCGGCAAGCCTGGCGCACCCTCGAGGTTAAAGCTGTCTACGACGGGCCGATTGCTGCGCCAATTGAACAGGGCGTCTCGGTGGCAAAGTTGGTCATCAATGGAGACGGCATGGATGCATTAGAATATGATCTGGTGGCTGGTGCTTCAGTCGCTAAGCTCGGCTTTACGGGTCGTATTCAGGCTGCTGCATCGCAGATCATATTCGGTTTTGCTAGCGGCAACTGACCCGGGCCTCGGCTCAAAAAATAGGATAGATCACGTGGTGCGGGGCCTATTTATTACCCTAGAGGGCGGCGAAGGCAGTGGTAAATCAACCCAAGCCAGGCGTCTGCACGCGACCCTAGAAGCGCTCGGGCATGAGGTTACCGTGACCCGCGAGCCTGGTGGTTCGCCTGGTGCCGAAGCCATACGAACACTCCTCGTTACGGGTGACGTAGATCGTTGGGACGGCATGACCGAAGCGTTATTGCTCTTTGCGGCTCGAAGAGACCATGTCGAGCGAACGATCAAACCCGCATTGGACTCTGGTCATATCGTCGTCTGCGACCGATTTATCGATTCTACGATGGCCTATCAGGGGTACGGTCACGACCTAGGCCGCGAAACAGTAGAGCAGCTCAGCGGGATGGTTCTCGGTGAATTTAAACCCGACCTGACACTGATTTTAGACCTGCCCGTTGAAGACGGACTAAAGCGCGCGGTTTCTCGCGGTGGAGATGAGCAACGGTATGAAGATATGGACGTTGCATTCCATCATCGCTTACGAGATGGCTTTCTCGACATCGCCAAGCGCGAACCAGCTCGATGTCGCGTGATTGATTCCTCTGGGTCGGAAGAAGACGTAGCGGTCCGTCTCAAAGCCGCAGTCCTTCCGGTGCTAGGGTCCACACATGGCTAGAAAACCAAAAGCCGTTGACCCCAGTGACGAAGTTCCTTTGTCTCGGGACAATCCGTATTTCACCGGGCACGACGGAGCTGAGCATACGTTCTTAGATGCGTGGTCATCGGGCCGTCTCGCCCATGCCTGGTTAATTTGCGGACCCCGTGGGATTGGCAAAGCGACATTGGCCTACCGGATGGCTCGGTTCGCGTTGTCTCAACCAAACGATGCGGAGCAGGGGGTAAGTCTATTTGGAGAGTCCGAGCCGCAGCCTGATACACTGCAAATGTCTGGCGAACACCCGATTTTTCGACGGGTCGCGGCCTCTGGCCACGGTGATTTTAGAGCCGTTGAGCGGGCCTGGGCTGACAGCAAGCAGAGCAAACGAAAGCCATCGATCTCCGTTGGAGAAGTACGAGAAATCGGGAGTTTTTTAAGGTTAACACCGGCTGAGGGCGGATGGCGGGTGGTTCTCATCGACGCCGCTGACGAAATGAATCGTAATGCCGAGAACGCCGTTCTTAAAGTGCTCGAAGAGCCGCCACAACGGGCCCTGATACTACTTGTGTCGCACAATCCCGCTCGCCTGCTGCCTACAATCCGATCACGGTGCCGGCGTCTGGATTTGTCACCATTATCCGCGCAAACGGTCTCTACACTCCTCATGCGGTATCGGCCGGACCTCGACAGCAAGGATACAGCGCCGTTGTCCGTATTAGCCGATGGGTCGATCGGGCGCGCCTTGGAACTCGCTAACGCGGGAGGGCTCGACCTATTCCGTAGTTTGATCGGTGTCCTTGCCACCATGCCTAAAATGGATATTGGAATGGCCCATGCCTTGTCCGACGCGACGTTCAAGGGAGATGGCTTCCGTACGGTGGCTGATCTTCTGACCTGGTGGCTCGCTCGAATGGTGTCGGTCACGGCCCGCAATGAGTGGGCCCATACCCAGGAAATAGTGCCTGGAGAACACGCCATCGCCGACCGGTTGTGTGCCAGTGCTGGCCTTGATCAATGGGTGGAGGTGTGGGAAAAGATCGCCCGCCTCTTCGAACGCGCCGATGCGGTGCATCTCGACAAAAAGCGGACCGTTCTCAACGCGCTTCTCGCCATCGAGCAACGGGCAGCCGGATAACCCGGAAGCCCCGGCCTTGGCGCCGCGCCGGAGTTGGTTATGGCAACCGGATCAGACAAAACCTTTTACGTCACGACGCCGATTTACTACGTCAATGACAAGCCGCATACCGGCCATGCCTACACCACCATAGCCTGCGATGTATTGGCTCGCTTCAAACGCCTTGACGGTTATCGCGTCAAGTTCCTGACCGGAACAGACGAACATGGTCAGAAGGTCGCCAAAGCGGCGGCTGAAAAGGGTATCAGCCCTCAGGCATTCACCGATGAGGTGTCTAAAACCTTCAGTGATCTGACAGAAACCCTAGATGTCACCAATGACGACTTCATCCGTACCACGGAAGACCGCCACACGAAGGCTTGCCAGGCCCTATGGACGAGGATCGCTGAGAACACAGCGCCGGACGGAAAACCATGGATTATTCTGGATAAATACTCCGGTTGGTACTCCGTGCGGGACGAGGCCTACCACACCGAAGATGAACTGACGGCGGGGCCTGACGGCTCCAAACTCGCGCCCAATGGCAATCCGGTCGAATGGGTCGAGGAGGAAAGCTACTTCTTCAGGCTTTCCGCCGCCGAACCCCTGTTGTTGGACTATTACGACAGCCATCCTGATTTCATCGCCCCGGTAAGCCGCCGCAACGAGGTCACCAGCTTCGTGAAGGGCGGCCTGCGCGACCTGTCGATCTCCCGCACCACTTTCGACTGGGGTGTCCCGGTTCCGGGCAACGACAAACACGTGATGTATGTGTGGATTGATGCGCTGACAAATTACATGACTGCAGCCGGCTATCCCGATGAAAATGCTGAGGAATACAAAGCATTCTGGCCAGCCGATCTACATATGATCGGTAAAGACATCATTCGTTTTCACTGTGTCTATTGGCCTGCATTCCTACTGGCGGCAGGCTTGCCCTTGCCAAAACGCATCTTTGCCCATGGCTGGTGGACCATTGAAGGCCAGAAGATGTCGAAGTCCTTGGGCAATGCCATTGATCCCAATGCTCTGATCGCCGACTACGGCCTTGATCAACTGCGGTATTTTCTGCTGCGGGAAGTGCCCTTCGGCAACGACGGTGATTTCTCTAAAACAGCTTTGATCCAACGCGCCAACGGAGAACTTGCCAATGAATTCGGCAATTTGTCCCAACGTGTGTTGTCGATGATCCATAAGAATTGCGATGCCAAGGTGCCGACACCGGGCAACTTTACACCTGAGGATGCTGACATTCTCAATGCCGCGGCCGAAATGCTTGAGCCCGTGCGTGACGCCATTGATCGCCAAGCTTTCCACGATGCACTGGAATCCATTTGGACAGTGGTGCGGGCAGCCAACGGTTATGTAGACAAGCAAGCACCCTGGGTCCTACGCAAGGAAGATCCGGATCGCATGGCCACGGTCTTGTATGTACTGACCGATGTCATCCGCTTATTGGCCCTGGTCATGCAGCCGTTCACGCCTCATGGGTCCGAGGACATTCTGGATCAGCTAGCGGTGCCAGAAGATCAGCGCGATTTCACCGCCTTTGCCCCTGGACATGCACCCGTGCCGGGAGAAGACTTACCTAAGCCGGAACCGGTGTTCCAACGGTTGGAACTGGTCGAAGACGGCGCAGAGTAGGGGGCTGACGGACAATGTTGGTCGATAGCCATTGCCACCTGGATTTCCCCGACTTTCAAGATGATCTTGAAGGCGTTGTCAGTCGGGCACGCGAAGCCGGTGTTGGCCATTTCCTGACCATTTGCACCCATATCACCAAGTTCGAGCAGGTCCGTGCCGTCGCCGCCCGCTTTGACGACATGCATTGCACCGTCGGGATTCATCCACATGAGGCTGAGACCGAACCGGAGATCGATAAAGCCCGTTTGATCGACATCGCCACTAACGACGCCAAAGTCGTGGCCTTCGGTGAGACTGGGCTGGATTTCTTTTACGACCACAGTCCGCGTGAGGTTCAGGAACGGCAGTTTCGAACGCATATCCACGCCTCTCGCGAGGCCGGGTTGCCCATTGTGATTCACACCCGCAACGCCGACCCCGAGATGAGCCGTATATTGGAAAATGAAATGGCCGCTGGTGCGTTCACGGGGGTTATCCATTGCTTTAGCTCAGGCCCAGAACTTGCTGAAAAGGCTGTCGATTTAGGGCTCTACATCTCACTATCTGGGATCGTCACCTTCAAGAAAGCAGAAGAGCTGCGCGAGACGGCGAAGCGCGTGCCGTTAGACCGCATACTCGTTGAAACGGACTCTCCCTATCTCGCGCCCGTGCCTAAGCGCGGCAAACGCAATGAACCGGCCTTTGTCGCCCACACCGCTGCCTGTGTCGCGGAGCTTCACGGATTGTCGCTGGACGACCTAGCAACCCAAACCACCGAGAACTTTTTCAGGTTGTTCAGTAAAGCGGCTGCGTAGTTTCGGATCATGGCCGAAGCCGCAGAAATACGTTCGCCTGATCATCTTGGCCTCAAAGTCACGATTCTGGGCTGTGGTGGAGCAGGGGGTGTCCCAACCGTCGCTAATGGATGGGGCGCTTGTAATCCGAACAACCCGCGAAACAACCGGCGCCGCGCCTCTATTCTTGTTGAGACAGAGAAAAGTCGAGTGCTCGTCGATGCATCGCCGGACTTGCGCGCCCAATGCCTAGATACTGGAGTGCGAACCCTCGATGCCGTCGTCTTTACTCACGGCCACGCCGATCACACCAATGGCCTCGATGAATTGCGCGAAATAAATCGCGCCCTCAATGGCCCGCTGGACATTTGGGCCGATGTCGAGACCATGAAAGATCTCGAGACCCGCTTCGGCTATGCCTTTGAGGGTATCCCGGCGGGCCAGCCGATCTTTCGGCCATGGTTGGTGCCAAACATTATTGATGTGCCAATGCCGTTCCACATTGGTGATATCGAGATCACGTCCTTCGTTCAGGACCATGGCATGATGGACACGTTGGGTTTTCGTATTGGCGACTTCGCTTATTCTACCGACCTCATGGCATTGCCCGATGCGGCCAAGGCAGCACTGCAAAACCTCGATTTGTGGATTGTCGGCGCCCTGACCAATGACCAAGCCCACCAAACCCATGTCAGCTTAGACGCGGCGTTGGACTGGATTGCGGAACTCAAACCCAGACGGGCGATCATCACCCATATGGGCCCAGACCTAGACTATGACGCGGTGCTGGCCAAATGCCCGGCCGGTGTGACGCCAGCCTATGACGGAATGATCGTAAATCTCTAAGCCCGTGCGCGCCCTAGACTGTGACACCCAGGGTTCGCAGTAAGTCCGGATCAGACTCGCGTGAAACGCCACCACCCGTAATCGGCGACGCATAGAACGGGACCGGTTCGTCGCCGCCTTTCTCATATCCTGCAAGCGCCGCATTAAACCGGTCTGTGTGTTCTTGAGCCACAGTGGTCATCGTTTCGGGCAGGGCCGGGGCCAAAAAGCCGATATCAGTTAGCAGCTTAAGGCCGTTGAGGACGCTTTTCAGCTCTGCGCCGCTGGCATCGATAACCATCCGTGCCGAGGCTGGCCCTTGAATCAGCGCCTCTTTAATGGCCGCATGAGCGTCCGCCGTTAGGCTCACACCGCCGCGGGGAAAATTGAAATGCTGGGGCAACTGATCGGCAGGCTTAGTCGCGCAAAACCGTTGATCCATCAGGGCTTCGGTCTGTTGGTCGCTTGTTATGAGCTGCGGGTCTTTCACGAAAATATCCTTGCGGAGCAGGGAGGTCATGAAGAAATCGCGGGCACTTTGCTGGAGTAAGAGATCATCAATATCGCCCAGCATCGCTTGAGCCTCCGGCGTCATATGGAAGACATCAAAGGCATGGGTTAGATCCGCGCTACCGACATAGCTGAGGCCGGCTGCCACCAGTTCATTCGCCACTTGGGCCAACGAAAACAGTGTCCAGTTGCCAGTCAGGTATTCGTGGACCAAATAACGTGGGTCTGACTGCAGGGCTATATCGAGGATTTTACCCGCTTGGGGGTTCACACCAAAGAACGCGGCACCAGCAGAGCGCATTTGGTCGACCAGCGCCGTTGCTTTACCAACACCAGCAAGGGATTCAGAATTCGTTCTATCAATATAGTCAGTGAGAAACTGCTGCACAGGGGCTGACGAGGCCCAGCCCGTGAAACAGTTATAGCTAACGTAGACTACACCACCGGGCTTAAGCTTATTGCTGAGGATATCGAGGATTTGGTGGCGGTTTTCCGGGCTAACCCAGGAATAAATGCCGTGCAGGGTTATCAAGTCAAAGTCCGGCGTACTACGGTCCAAGAAAGTCTCAAAACTAGCATCCAATAAGGTGATGTTGGATGTACCGGCCGCATCCGCTAAGGCCGAGGCGCTTGAAATATGCTCAGCGTTAAAGTCAAAGCCCCAAACATCAGCAGTCGGATCAGCCACCGCCGTGATAAGCGGCGTCAGGCCGAAGCCGCAGCCAATATCACAGCTAGCAAAAGTCTCTGAGGGCGAGAACGCTGCAGGTAAACCAACATTGGCTTGGCCACCGGTACCGCACTGCATCGCATAATGCAGATACGCTGGCGTTTGTTCCTTGTAGAAACTCGACGCGTATGGCTGTGACGCGATGTCGCTGTCTTTTGAAGTGGGCATATATTGAGACGTTCTTGAGCAGCTATAGGTTTGACCAGGAATACGCGCGGATCATACCGTACTGCCCGAACGTTGAAAGCATAGAGGGCTGAACAACTATTTTATGTTTTAGAAGAAAGGGTTAGGAATCGAACTTGGAGCTTGGTGTGAGGGTGCGTTGAGAACACGAACATGTCAGCGCCACAGTACCTCATCGAAGAACAAAGAGTTCAAATTTGATGGGGCCAAAGTGTAGCTTGAGCCATAAACTGCGGAAACGCATGGGTTTAGGTATGCTCAAATATATTCATAATATACATTATGCGACATAATGGTATGGGTGGTGATGCCTCTGGGGTTCGGTGTCTACTCCCTCATACCCCCAAACTCATCTGGTTTTCGTCCACATCCTTCGGCGGCTGATGCAGTGTTTTCGATACCGGCTGTGCGACCAGGTTGCCGCCTTCATAAGGTCGACACATGCGTTTCAACGCCTGTGGCGCGGTGTACGGTGTCAGCCAGAGGTCCATCATTGAGTCCGTCAAGATGACGGGCATGCGGTCGTGTATTTCAGCGGCAATCTCGCTGGGCTCTGTGGTGACGATGGCAAAGTCGCGCTGTCCGGTTTTTCGATTAACCATAAATATCCCAGCCAAAACAAACAGGCTGCCACCCTCACCCTCGAACATCCGGTTTCGCGCGGCAATACGCTGGCTGACTGCGCCACCGTTGTTGGCCGGACCATCCAAGGAAAAACGCCATGGTGTCCGTGAACCGTCGATTTCCTTCTTCCACTCGTAATAACCTGTAACCGGTATCACGCAGCGGTGCTTTTCAAAGGCTTTGGCAAAGGTTGGCAGCACATCGACGGTTTCACAGCGAGCGTTGATTATTGGGTTTGACCGGCCCTCCGGTGGTGGAAACCCCCAGGTGCCTAGGTCGAGGCCCCGCTTCCCGCCAGCCATGCGAATAAAAGGCCGTTGATCTGTCGGCCGCACCACCGCTGCGGGCTGAGGATCCACCTCCTTCAGCAGTTCACTGGCGATGGAGAGCGAATACAGGTCGTGGATATCTTTCCACGACTTATAACCCGATAAACTGCCGCACACCGCGCACTCTCCTATGAGAACAATACAGGAACACTTATAGGGGTGAAGAACGCACGCGGCTACCAATCACAAATGGAATCCTGCGGTTAATGAAGTTTCTGGCGGCTCAGGCCCCTCGCCCGAATTGAAAACGGGCACGACAGGAGATGTTGTGCTCCCGTCATGCCCGTAATTCCGTTGTTAATATGCCCTCTTTAACCAGCGTCGCCTTGCAGATTGAGCCAACGGCTTTTCTGATCCATGAGTTCTTTCATCTTCTCGCGGCTTTGCGGCAATTCGTCTCGCGGCACATCAAGGATATCTATGGGTACTTCCTGGACAAACTGGTCAAACACGGGTTTGACGACTTCCATCGGATAGCGCGGAATTCGGCGGTCTTTCCGCAATTCCCCAATGTTGAGTTCGGCTTCAACAATGGCTTCCTGGCCACCCTTTTGTTGGGCCAGAATCCGGCCGCCAGGGGCAACGATGAGAGAGTTGCCGCCGAATCCCGGAGGGAAGTTCGGGTTAGACGGGAATGTGATGTTCGACATCCCCGAATAGACATTGTTGTAGTATGCGATGGCCTGCACATCGACCTCTGAGAAGCCCGTGGCCGTGCGCAACATGATCTCGACGCCCCGCATGGCAAACGCAGCAAAGACAAACGGGTCGATCTGAACCGTGCTCACAGCAATATTGCCGAACTCCGTTTGCAGAACCGGGAATTCTTCTTCGATGCCATACTTGGCTCGGAACTTAGTGTGGACGTTCTCGATCGTCGTAGTCGGAATTTCACCGCCGTCATCGGTGTAGCGCGACGCGTTACGGGTTTTCCAATAGGTGTGTTTAATCTCCCCGTCCCGGCCGATCACCGGATTGAGGCTGAGAATATGGCCCGGCCAGTCCGGGTCGGTCGCGTAGCTGCCAAAAATGATATAGGTGTCACAGGCCTTGGCAAACTCACCGATGGCTTTGGTCTCAGGGCCAGGTACCTGAATAGTGAATTTCAGTTTTTCTTCGCGGGTTCCAGAGGAATAGCCGGTTAGTGGAAATTCATTGAACAGAATAAAATCGGGCTTCTTACCTTCGGTGCAGGCTTTGTTGATCCAGTGGCCCATGCGCCGGACGTTCTCTTTGAGCCCCAGCTCAACACTTTCCGCTTCCTGAAGCAGCATCGGTTCGTTTTGCACGACCTTCAACACGACCACATCTTTTTCCAAGGGTACGGTTGGGTAGGAGCCATCAGGTCGCACCAACTCAGGCACCGGCTGGGCGACAGTCTCGGCAGTCCAGACACTGGCGAGCAATGCGCTGCACAACCCTATGGATTTGAGCATTGATGGATTTTTCACTGGTGCGTCTCCTCTGATTGAATCACGTTTACCTTTGGTCTCTTGATTGAAGCGTGCTCCCTGCCCTAAGCCGGAGTCAATTATTTACTCCTCAGCGCGACAATGGGGTCGAGCCGCGCGGCCCGGAGTGCCGGAAACGCACCGAAGACCACTGCAATGCCGAGCGAAATGATGAAGGGGTAGGTGGCGGCTTCCCAAGTCAGCACCATAGCCCATCCGGTCAGTTGGCTACCGACTAGGATACAGGCCCCACCGACAAGAATCCCTGCGACCCCACCCATCAGCGCCAGCAGTACAGATTCTGTCAGGAACTGAGCCAGGATGTCCTGTGGCCTGGCACCGACAGCCATACGCAATCCGATCTCGCCATAGCGTTCCCGAACCGAGAGCAAGGATACGGCAAGCAAACCCACGCCACCGAGCCCGAGTGCCAAGGCGGCAAGACCCAGGGTGAGTTCGCCGAAAGATCCTTTCATCTCGTTCTGCGTAGCCAACAATGAGTCCTGATCTTGAATCTCAAAGTCATCGGTGAAGTTTGGCCGGTCATAGCCATGTTCGTCGCGCAATAAGGCGGTCACATCCTTATTCACCAGCTCGATCGCCGGTTGCGAGACCGCTTGAACAAAAATACGGGACAAATAATCTGTGTTCAGAACTCTACGTTGCGCGGTGGTTACCGGGACGATGATTTGACCATCATCAGAAGTCCCATCCGGATTAAGCCCCTTGCGCTTTAGAATTCCGATGATTGTGAACGGAACCGAACCCACTTGCAGTCGCTCACCCAAAGGCCATTCACCGAAGTAGAGATCGCTGACCACATTGGCGCCGACGACCGCAACCCGGCGTCGGTTATCGATGTCATCTTGATCAATGAAACGCCCGGCGACGAGGTTGAATTTCTTGGTCTCTTGAAATTCTGGTGTCGTGCCGAGAACCGTAAAGGCTTGCGCAATGCGCCCAACTTTTAACGTCCGCCCACCATCGGCCACAGGCGCGGCACGCTTCACGCTGTCCAGGTTTTTGATCCACTCCCAGTCATTCAGCTTGAGAGTTTGATAGAGTTGACTGGAGCCACGCAGAGCATCGGTTTCCGTCCGGGCCGCATTTACGGCGAGAAGGTTCTCACCGAGTTGTTCCAGAGATTTTTGAAAGGCGCGCTCCGCCCCTGCCCCGGCACCAATCAATATGGCGACGGCCGCAATCCCGATCGCCACGCCGCTGATGGACAGCAGCGCGCGCGGTCGAGACCGATTGATCGCTCTAAAGGAGAAGCGGAGGTTTTTCTGCCACTTCATTATGGACGAACCGGACTATCGAAGGGCGTTAACCGGATCGAGAGCTGAGGCTTGTCGAGCTGGCATAACACCGGCAAAGATTCCGACCAGCACTGCCGCACCTAGACCAAGAGCAAGTGACCCGATCGTAACCACCATCGGTACGTCACTGACATTGCCATAAACGATAGCGGCAGCCATGCCGATCCCAGCCCCAAACACGCCGGACGTCAGCGAGACAACAATGGTCTCCGAGAGGAACTGGAAGTTAATCTGGCCGTCCTCAGCACCGACAGCTTTACGAATACCGATTTCAGGCACCCGCTCCTTCACCGCAATCAACATGATATTGGCGATGACAATGGCAGCAACCAACAAGGCCACGCCTGCCGCTGCTGGAAGATAACGACCCAACACCCGGTTAGCGTTGCTGACAATATCCTGTACCAGCTCCGGCGTTATGATGACCACATCATCGGGTTCACTCTCATTGAGAGAGTGACGTTCGCGCATCAGGACTTTGATATCCTCGGCTACCGCGTCGACATCGTCTGGATTGTCGAGAATGATCCGCCCAGCAAAGACGTGATCGACATTCATCAATCGGCGCATCAACGTCGTCACAGGCACATGAATTTCATCATCTTTGTCAGCCCCGTGTGTATCGATGCCCTGTAGCTCGAGCACACCCTTTATACGGAGAGGGACCGAGCCTGCCTGGATTTGTTTCCCAATGGGGTTTTCGTCGCCGAACAGCGCTTCCGCTGCGCGCTGTCCGATCACCGCGACGCGCGACGCCGATTCAACATCTTCAGATGAGAAGTAGTCACCCTCTGATACACCGCGCAGCCAAACCGCTTCCGTTTGATCCGTATAGCCGTAAATACTCATTTGCCGTGTTTCGCCCTGATAGCGAATGTCTTGCCCAGGGAACCACTGCATCGCGCCAGTCATCACCACGCCGTCGATTTGGTTCTCGATGGCGTTAAAGTCGGACACTTTAAGAGAGGTCACCGGCCCGCCTGCGCGTGGCCCCATATGGCCGCCGCCGGCTACCACGTTAATAGTCGCGGTTGAGAAGGTCTTGTTGACCGTATCCATCATGGCTTGCTCGGCGCCGACCCCCATGGCCCGCATAAAGATCAAAGCCGTAACACCGACAATGATACCGATCGCCATAAAGAACGTGCGCATTTTGTAGCGCATCATCATCCGTGCGCTGCCTGCGAAAAGAAGGTTCGTGTTCATGCCACATCTCCCATTTGGGTTTCGCCGGAGCCCACACCTGAGTCCGGGGTAACATCACGCAATTCACTCAAACGGCCATCATCAATCCGCACGGTCCGCTTCGCCCTTTTAGCCAGGTTTTCGTCGTGGGTAATCACGACAATCGTCCGGCCGTTGTCATTTAATTCTTGAAGCAAGGCCATCAGGTCTTCGCCAGATGCCTTATCCAGATTCCCCGTCGGTTCGTCGGCGAGAATCAATTCCGGGTCAGTGACCAACGCACGTGCAATCGCAACGCGCTGTTGTTGTCCGCCGGAGAGTTCTTCAGGCATGTGCTTCATCCGGTCGCCAAGCCCGACACTCTTCAGCGCATCTATCGCCCGTTGCTCAGGATTGTCCGCATTGGAATAGACCAACGGAATTTCGACGTTCTCGATCGCCGTCGTCCGCGGTAAAAGGTGGAATTGCTGAAAGACAAAACCAATCTTTTGATTGCGCAGATTGGCCAGCTTGGCCGACGACAATCCAGAAACATTTTCACCGTCCATCAAGTACTCGCCGCTGTCCGCGTGATCGAGCAATCCGAGGATATTCATCAGCGTCGATTTGCCCGAGCCCGATGGACCAACGATAGCGATATAGTCACCTTCGTTGATGTTGATCTCGATATTGCGCAGCACCTCGAGTGGACCCTCGTCGGGCCTTGGGTAGGACTTACAAATCCCCTTTAACTGAATCACATGCGGCTCCTTTATCCCCAATTCGGCGCGAATTAACTCGGATTAAGTTGAACGACGTCGCCTTCAGACACGCCGTCAACAATCTCAACCTTTTGATCCGTACGCCATCCTATCCGGACCTGTTGTTCGGTCCAATCTCCATCTCGCTCGACCAGTATGATCTGGCGTCCGTTTTGCCGACGCAAAGCACTGCGCGGCGCGGTCAAAACGTTATTGCGTTCTTCCAACTGCAAGCGAACATGGGCGGTCATTTCAGGGCGCAAAATACTGCCGTCTTTCCCCTCAAATTCCAGAACCACGATGTAATTCACCACACTGTTCTGCAACGCAGCTTTCGGGTTGATCGCGGTCACTCGCGCTTCAAAATCCCGATCCGAATAGGTGTCGACTTCAAAGCGGGCCGACTGACCGACAAAGATCCGGCCAATATCGGTCTCGTCGACGAAGGCCTGAACTTCAAGCCGGTCGAGATCGACGATGGAGACAAACTTTGGCGCGGAGAAACTGGCGGCAACCGTCTCCCCTTCCCGCGTTGTCACATCAGCAATCACGCCTTTGATTGGTGCAGTGATCCTGGTGTATCCAAAATCAATCTCAGCGGATCTCAATCTTGCTTCATTCAGTGCCACCTTGGCCCGCGCCACATTGATATCGCGGATAGCCGTCTGAAGGTCTGCCTCTGGGCTATATCCTTGGGCCGCAAGGTTTTGTTTACGGGCGAGATTGCTTTCCGCCAAAGCCAACTCGGCTTTCGATAAATCCACATCCGCTGCGGCTTGCTGAACCAGCGCTTCGAACGGTGTTGAATCCAATTGGGCGAGAAGCTCGCCCGCTTCAACCGTATCGCCGACCTTCACCGGCAAATTCATAACAATGCCGGAAACCCGCGAGCCAACGTTGATCTCAGCGCCAGTCACCGGTCGGATCACCCCAGTGGCGACGACTTCCCGGATGAGTGTTTCTCGGCTGATCTTCGTTGTTTGTACGTCAGCGTGCGCAGGCGTGGCCCCATCGTCTTGCGACAGAAAGAGCGCCGTAACGCCAATCAGCCCAACGACCAGCAGTGATATCCATTTAGCGTTCAACGGTATTCAACCCAACCCAGTTTTTCAGCCTAAAGCCCAACTGAAGGATACTCTTCAGAGGCCTGCCTTGTATACCAGAGTAACCCGCAGAAAAGCAGGGGTTCTGGGTAACATCGGGTAACAAAATGGTGTGCCCTGGCCGAGGGCTCTAATCCAAGAAGCCGCGAATGACCGGGGCCAACATCGCCGGGTCGGTGCGAAACATACGGCGGTCCAAGTCGGGCTCTTCAATCAGCGTGGCTTTTGGCATCACGTCCATGCCGCGCATAACCTGTTCTTTGAGGTCCGGCCCGAGGGATAGTATGAGTGTTGGGTGGGTGATCTTCGGGAACCGATCGACGGCCGGATAGCGCATCGCCGCCAGTTCACCCTTCATGAACGCTCGCCCCGGCAGCACGGTCTCCACGTAGGCTTCCATGGCCAGTTCCCATGAGTCTTCCGGGCCGAGGGCCTTCAAGATGCGCTCTAGTCGATCTTTGTAATATCCGGCGCCTTTCTCGCGCCAATTGGCGTCGAGCATCTCAACCATGGTGTCGTGCATCATCGTGCGTTCATCGGCGGACATTATGGGTGATTGCGCGAGGATCAGACGCCGGACGAGATCGGGGCGTGAGAGGGTGAGTTCTCCGGCAATAATCGAGCCCGTGAGCAGGCCGAGCACATCAACCGAGCCGCCTTCTCCCGAGCCAAAGCCAAGTGAATCGAGCGCACTCGCTATAGCCTCAACATAGGCTTCAATGCTCGCTTCACCCGCCGGACCATCTGATGCGCCATAGCCTGGCGTATCAATCGCCATCGCCACCCGGTCTGTCGCTAGATACGGCAAAAAAGGAACATAGAGTTTTCCAGAGCCTGAGGTTTGGTGGAAACAGACCAAGGCTGGTTTGCTCCCCCTACTCCCATCGGCCGGTCGCGCTTCATGAACGTGTAGTTGCCCCCACGGGCTCGGCATATAGAACCGGCGTTGCGCGACGTCTGCTTTTGCGAACGTGGTCTTCGCTGAAAAAGAAGAGGCCGCCAATCCGGCGGCCCCCCATACCAGTGTTCTTCTATTCATTGTCTCAATACGCGGCGCTGATCTACGCCGGTTTCGTGCCTACGATATTGCGCTTGGAACCACGGCGGCTAGACGGACCGTCTTCGTTGACGATAAACCCAGCCTTGCGCATGGCCGCGGCCATATCGAACTTGGCATAATCTAAACGCCAGGGCTCACCGTTCCAGCGGCTGTCCCACCATTGGCGGAAGGAACTATAGGTTCCCTTCGGTACCGGATTACCGGTGTAGAAATCGATCGGATAGTAAACACCGCCCGGACGTAACACCCGGAAAGACTCTGCGAGAATTTCGTGGGCCGCTTCCGTTGTCACTTCGTGGAACATGATGTTGTTGGTGGCGATGTCGAAGTGGTTGTCGGGGAACTTTGAGTCCTCAGCCAAGCGCTGGGCAAAGTTAACATCAATGCCGATATCCACCGCCCGCATATGGGCATAGCGCACCATCGGTCCACCGACATCAATGCCCCAGACTTCGGCGTCGGAGAATCTTTGCTTCAGCGCAACACTCAACTGGCCACAGCTACAACCTTGGTCGAGCACCCGCATCACCTTGCCGTCTTCCGGCTCGGGCATGGCGGTGGCGAGACCAATATGTATTTCATCTTGGTCGTTGCGGCCTTCAAAGAAGTTGTTGGTGCCGTAATGATAGATATGGCCCGCGAAATCATCGCCGACATAGCCACCTGGTTGAATGTGAATCTCATGGGTGACGTAGTCCGGCATATACATATCCGGGTTCAGTTCCAACGTGCCTGGCCCGGAATTGTCTGCCGCTTCCATTTCGGCCAGATACGCATCGGCGTTGCCGTGGAATTCATCCTGCAGCGTTTTCCAGTTGATCTGCTGGGCGCTGAGCCACATCCGGGCGCTCGCCGCCACCAGAGGATCACTCCCAACATGATCGAGCACCTCTTGCGTCGGCAGGCTTTTGGTTGGGTCAAGGCCCTTGCCACGCATGATGGTGCTGATCCGGCGACGGGCAGCCCTGGTCAAGTCGCGATTGGCGAACACCCGAAAACCGGTGATGAAATCATGCTGCGCTTCTAAGTGTTGGCGCGGCAAACGTTCCAAGCGGCCGTTGGATCCACGCGGTTCAACATCTGCGGCATCGAACTTGGATGTGGCCGATGTTGCGGCGGAGGCTTTTTTGCTGCCAAACAGGGCAGCGACAAAGGAGGCCGTGGCGGCGGACGCGCCGAAGAGAGTACGTCTGTTAATCATGATCAGCCCCCCATTCCCATACTGGTTTCTTCCGTCATCTCGTCGTCCGAGGCTCCTCCAGACGGTTTACCCGGATTTTGCTTAGTCGATCCGTCGAGCGCGGTTTGGTCTTCGCCGGTGCGCGCAATATGGCCATAGGTGAGTTGAATGAAGGCATCGCGCTCTTTGCGCATTTCTGCCTCTTCGTCGTCCGTCGGCACGTAGGCTTCGATCATATCGCGGGTGACGGCACCTTCTTTTTCCATCAACAGTTCGATTGTCCGCGTGCGTCGCCGGTTGGCCCACACTTCGGCTCCGAGAGCGATGATCGACGTCATCATGTCGTCCATCAATGGATTGCCGAGAAAGACCGCTTGTTCGGTGTCGGATTTTATAAAGTCCGCCGTATAGGATTTACGATCAGATTTTGAGTCAGCCATGGTGCCGCGCTCCCCAGTTGTTCAATCTGGGGAAAGCTTGCGCTTCTAAAAGGTTAATCTCAAGGGGTGAAGAGCACTGCGGTCAAAGGGCGAAAGGCCCTAAAAACCCCTATGGCAGACAGCTGGAACTCCAGCAAATCACGACGCGCCCCGGGAAGCCCACCGCCGCCGCTGCGCCGCCTGCGCCCGCGCCATTATTGTCAGAATCCCCGCTATTGGCCTGCGTTGTTCCGGATCCTGCAGTAATGACCGGGGATGTAAGATCGGTCGGTAAAACGAAACCAGCTGTTCTCGTGCCACTTCCACCGGCACCATAACCGGTTCCGCCTACTCCAGCGACAACTCCTGTTTCAGCGTCACCGCCGTCGGCGGGTTCGGCACCACCACCAGCGCTACCACCGCTTCCGCCCGCACCGCCGTTGGTTTGATCCCCGGACTGCCCATTGCTCGGACTGGCACCAGCTTCACCTGTTGTCCCACCCCCAGCATAAGCCGCGGTTGTCAACATTCCGCCAGAACCCGCGCCGCCACCACCACCGCCGCCAACAGCGACTAGAGTTTCCGTCGTACCATCATCAAATCTGACAGCAGAACCACCGCCGCCGCCGCCGCCGTCGCCTGCGGTGGCAGCAATTTGGCCCGCACCCGAGGCATTGATGTGGAGTTCAAGCCCGGCAATACTTGTCCCGCCCACCGATGCCAGGCGACCCGCAGCATAGCCACCACCGCCGCCAGCACGTCCTTCGGCACCTGTGTTCTCGCCGCCGCCGCCGCCTGCGCCCCAAACCTTGATGAGCACTTCGCTAACATCCAGCGGCATCGTGAGTGTGGCGGATGCCTCAACACCGGCAGCGCCGTCGTAAACGCACTTAAAGAGATCTGTTGCGTCTTCAAACCCAGGACAGACATCTGCGGCAGTGCTTCTGAAGGGAGACTTGAAGCCAACAAAACGGCCACTGGCCACTGTGTAATTTTCTGCAGGTGTGTTGGCATCTACGGCTGTCGAGCTAGCAAAGCCGTCTTCAAGCCGGAGCTGAAGGTCTAACCCAGCCGCATTATTGGCTACTCTAATATTAAAATTACTTCCGATAGACGCGCTGTTTTGGGCTGCATCCCATAAGCGCATTTCCGACAACAGCACCCGGCCGCCTGTATTGTTGGTGATCGTTACGGTTTCCGATCCCGCTATTGCAGCCCCAGTAAGAAGGTCGCAGGCGACCATGTCAGCGGTGCCAACCGCAGACCCAAAGGCATAGAGGCTTCGATCAACCCCCGTGTCACAATTGAAAGCGGAGTGCCGCCAGAACGTCGTGCCATAGGTTTGACTAGAGGCGACGATGCTTCCCGTCGTCATCATGTCATCATTAAAAGAGTATTCAAATTCTGAGTTAACGACGTCCGCTCGAATCAGTGATTGACTGTTCGTGATGTTGTCGTCGACCGAAAACAAGTCGACGGTGCCCGCTGCTGTATCCCGCAAATAGAGCCAGCCCTCACCGGTGAAACTGGTTTCACTGGCAAAGTTACCCAACGGCGTTGGCGAATTTGACACCGTGCCACCGTTGTCCAGTTCCAGTGCAATGCTTCCTTTATGGACAAGAAGATTATCCAAGGTGCTTGTGGCACCTGTTGTAGAGGAATGCACGAAGATGACTTGGTTCGGTGTGGCGAGGTCAGTGGCATCCGTCGTGAAGACTGTCGCCTGGTTTGATGTGTTACCGACTTCCGTTATCCGCGCCCAAACATTGCTGCCATCGTCAAAGCATTCCAACTCATAGGTTTGCCCAATCGTAAGCGTGTAGGTGTCCCCACCGCTGTTTGCCAAGTTCGCCGCGTCTGCCCGGATGGCAATGGTCTGGGCGTTGGCTGGAATACCATCGCCAAAGAACTGACAGGTGATGCCAAGCGTATAGTCACCGCTGGTGCCCACGCGAGTGGATGTATCGGCCCGTGTGACAATCGAAAAACCTGTGTTTGTGGGCGCTGCAGTGGGCGTCCATTCAATTCTGTTGTAGAGAGGCGTGATGTTGGGCGTAAAAAAGGTTGCTACTGTGGAAAGCACGACATCCTCAGTCACGGTCAGGACACCACCGCCTTCTGTTGAAGCACTCGCCCCCCCGCCCTGAACGACGTTGATATCAGTACTATCGCCATCGCCCGAGGTGCCGCTGAAGCCTTCTTCGACGAACTCAAATTCGCTCTTCTCATTCTCTGCGAAAGTTTCGCATTCAGTCTGAAAATCAGACGTCGATGATAACAACAGTTCGTCATCAAAGTGATCAACGCCGTTGCCATCATCTTCTTGAGGGCCTGTGTATATGGTATTTGCCGTCGGCACCGCGCAGGTTGAACCGACAGCACAGTTCTCCAGCTCTTCGTTGCCAACCGGCGCCGTCGTCGCTATTCCGTTTTCCCTGAAAGCGCCACGGCCATTTGGCCCTTGGCTGACAAGCGCGTAGAGCACGGGTGGTCCGGCACCAGCACTGGAGGACGTCTGAACAGTTCCGGCAGTGATTGATCCAGTCGGAACGCCGTCTAGAACATGGCAGACTCCGACTGGGCCAGCGCTGACCGCATACACGATCTGGTTGCCATAGGCATCAATGGCGTCCTCTTCATTTAAACCCAGGTCAAACCAGGGGACAGTACCGATGTTATTAGCGGTGGTGTTACAGGCGCCGATGGACATGCCGTCTGCTGACCCCCCAGCTGCAGGGCAAGGCAATAGGTATGTGCCACTCCGAATGGCGCTGAGTACGATCGCTTCATTTACTTTTTGAAGTTGGCCACTGTTGCCAGTAATGCTGTTGATGATGGCACGCGGTCCGATGCGCTCTTGTAGCGCCACTGTTGCGATACCGGCAACCACGGTGGCCGCCACGACCACCGTCATAAGAACAAGAACCCCGGACTCGTCGTCCCGGGCCTCTCTCAAATGCCGAATCAAAAATTGCCGCGCGCGCTTTAGCACAGGCCTGCACCCCTAACTTACCCCCAACGAACCGCGCTCGACTAACGTCCGCCTCAGTATGCCGAGATCGTTCCAGACGGTGGTTCGCTTGTGTCGATACGCTACTACTGATCTGGGAGAAACGCCACAATTCAGGGTGCTAAACGGACGTATTTCCTGCGGCGACCCTCGGCTTATGGTTGATCGCCACAGTGAGGCGGAGTAAGCCCTTAGACCATGAACGATCCCCATACCCTTGCCGATTTACTTGCGATTATGGCGCGTTTGCGCGATCCCGAGACCGGGTGCCCGTGGGATATCGAGCAGGATTTTAAATCCATAGCGCCCTATACAATTGAAGAGGCCTATGAGGTGGCGGACGCCATTTCCCGCAATGATATGCCTGCACTCAAGGATGAACTGGGGGATCTGTTGTTGCAGGTCGTCTACCACGCCCGCATGGCTGAAGAAGGCGGCTTGTTTGACTTCGCCGATGTAGCGGACGCGATCTCGGCCAAGATGATCCGGCGGCACCCCCATGTGTTCGGTGATGCTGAGATTAAGGATTCCGATGCCCAGACGGTCAATTGGGAAGCCATAAAGGCCAGCGAGCGGGCCGAAAAGAAGAACGACGATACACCGCCGAGTGTGCTGGATGATGTTCCGGTCGCCCTGCCCGCTATGAAACGTGCCGAGAAACTACAAAAGCGCGCCGCGCGCGTGGGGTTCGATTGGCCCGCCGTAGCGCCGGTGTTCGATAAAATTCGTGAGGAAATGGCTGAGCTGGAAGTCGAATTGGCCGCCGGATCAAGCGACGAACGCATTGAAGATGAGTTGGGCGACCTTTTGTTCGCAGTCGTCAATCTGGCCCGTAAGATCAAAGTAGAGCCTGGGTCGGCCTTGCGGCAGACCAATCTCAAGTTCGAGCAGCGTTTTCGCTTCATAGAGCGTATGCTGGCGGAGGACGATCGAACGC
This sequence comes from Rhodospirillaceae bacterium, assembly GCA_018666155.1. Taxonomy (GTDB): domain Bacteria; phylum Pseudomonadota; class Alphaproteobacteria; order Rhodospirillales; family Rhodospirillaceae; genus WLXB01. The sequence continues at coordinate 30,313 of JABJAH010000064.1, forward strand.
CCCAAGAGGCCAGTCTCGATGAAATGGAAGCCTTGTGGCAACGGGCCAAGACAGAAGCGAAAACGGAAGCGACATGAGTCACATTAAACGCATTACGCGGGTCCTCATCGGACTCTTGGTCGCCGTCCCCCTCGCCTCTTGCTGGGTGCCGGATAAATACGGCTCTGAAATTCGCATCACCAAAGCCGGCGGTTACGGCATTTCCTTCAGTGGCGAACTCACCTGGGCCCCTTTGTTCGGGCAAATCGCTCGCGGTGAAATCGCCACCGAAGCGGCAGCAGAACAATCCGCTGGGTTTCTCGCCACGCTCAAGGCCGACACACACTTTCAACATGTCGCTAGCCTGGGCAAAGGCCGCTATCAGGTGCGCTATGATCGGCGCGGCACGATCGACAGGACGCAGATGATCAGTTTCGTGCGGCGCAATGCCCGCATTTTTCAAATTCGCGCCCAGGAGGATGGCAAAGTTTCCTTTTTCGGAACCGGTGCCGGGTCGAGCCAAGCCGATCAGCTGGACGCCATGGGGTTAAAGACAGACGGTTTGCTGCGCATAGTCACCGACGCCCCAGTGTTAAGTCACAACGCCATGTCGGTGCGCCCCGCGCCGATGCCCGGTTATGTGATGTACGACTGGAAGATGACCTCGTTCCGTCAGAAGGCCCCTAAATTAACCCTACAATTGGACGGCCCGCTGGCGACGACCGGACCTGGGGCTTAGCCCCTATACTTTGGCTTCGTCGGCCAACGCCCGCACCTGATCCCAAATGGACTGCGACGGCGCACTGAGAATACCGCCTTGGCTGCGGTCAGCCGGTTGGTATGGCGTTCCATCCATCGTCGCGCTGTAACCGCCCGCTTCTTGATGAATCAGAACTCCGGCGGCGTGATCCCAGGGATTGAGGCGGCTAAAGCTACAGACCTGCAAACGGTTTTCAGCGAGGGCGAGATACTCGTGGGCTGCACTGCTGAGGCAGGTGTTCTCGCCAAGGGCTGACGGCATCGGCCTAAAGGCCTGGTGATAAAGCGCGACGGCGAGTGTCGACAACTCTGTCACATCGCTGGTGTCTATCGTCATGTGTTGGTCATTGATCCAGCTGCCCTGCCCCACTCCGGCCCACACCGTGCGGGCCGACAACGGATCATGAATCCAACCCATACGAGTTTCACCGTCCTCAACCAGCGCAACTATGACGCCAAAGGCATCGCGCCCGGCGACAAAGTTCGACGTGCCATCAATGGGATCGATGATCCACACCGCGCCGGGGCGCGTTAACAGGTCTAGAACCGCGGGATCGGTCGCCGCGGCCTCTTCGCCAATCACCATTGAATCAGGCAACAGAGCCACCAGTCCCGCAGCTAACTTTTGTTCCGCCTCTTCGTCGGCGATCGTGACCAAATCCCCTGGGCCGGATTTGGTTTTTATCTCCTCTTTGGCCAAGCTTTTGTAGCGCGGCAGTATGGTTGTTTCAGAGACCGATTGAATAAGGCGCTCGACATCCTGTCTGAGCGTAGCTGAACTGACGTCTATGCTCACAGAAACCGAACAGTGTTATTGGCGGTTAAGCGGTCGGCGTCGGCCGGATCAAGTAAAACCGTGACTGTGGTCTCGACTTCGCCGTCTTCACGCGCAAGCACTTCTCCTTTGCGGTAGAGCCAAGCCAAAGTTTTGCCATCCGCAACCGGAACCGCGACACCAAGTTCGCGTCGTCCTACGGAGATGATCCGCTCAATTTGGGCGATCAAGTCAGCCGTGCCCTCGCCGGTCAGTCCTGACACCAGCAGAGGTGCTGTATCGCTGGTGCTCGGCTCATTCATCAACCCGCGGGCAGAGGCGTCCAGAAGGTCGACTTTATTCAAGGCCTCAAGAATGGGATGGCTGTCGCTGGACTCAATGTCCATCCGGGAGAGCACTTCTTCTACATCGCGCTTTTGGTCTTCGGTTTCCGCATGGGAAATATCACGCACATGAATGATGACGTCCGCTTCAATAACCTCTTCCAAAGTAGCGCGGAAAGCGGCAACCAGTTCATGTGGCAGGTCTGAGACAAATCCAACCGTATCGGAAAGAATGACGCGGCGCCTGGACGGAAGTTCGAGGGCACGCATGGTCGGATCAAGGGTCGCAAACAACTGATCCTGCGCATGGACGGATGATTCCGTCAGATAATTGAACAGGGTCGACTTGCCCGCGTTGGTGTAGCCGACCAAAGCGACAATCGGATACGGAACTCGTTTTCTCGCGGCCCTGTGCAAATCACGGGTGCGGACGACTTTGTCTAATTCCTTTTTTAAGCGCGTAATGCGATCGCCGATGAGACGACGATCAATTTCGATTTGAGTTTCACCGGGACCACCAAGGAAGCCGGCACCACCGCGCTGGCGTTCCAAGTGAGTCCAACTGCGGACTAGGCGACTCTTTTGATAAGTAAGGTGCGCTAGTTCAACCTGCAGCATCCCTTCACGAGTGCGCGCGCGCTCACCAAAAATTTCAAGGATCAGGCCGGTGCGGTCGATCACTTTTGTTTTCCACGCCCGCTCCAAGTTGCGTTGTTGGCCGGGCGACAAACTGTGGTCAACAATCACCAGGTCCGCTTCCAGACCTTCAATCAGCGCTTCGAAGCGCTCCACCACGCCTTTACCGAACAGCGTCGATGGTCGTGGCCGGTTCACCACAATGTGTTCAGCGTGAACCACATCAAGATCGATCGCCGCGGCTAGTCCACAGGCTTCGTCCACGCGCGCGCGCGCGTCCTCCACAGCCGAGCGCTGCCGCAAGGCTGGATGAAGAACGATGGCACGGGTCTTCGCTATTGCAGTCGACGCCGGATCTGGGTGTTCGCCGTTAACGGTCACACGGGTGAAAGCCTATTCGGCACCCTCTTCCTTGGCCGCGTCATCGTCTTGGACTTCGGGCTCAAAAAGCTGCAATGGACCGGACGGCATAACCGTTGAGATCGCGTGCTTGTAAACAAGCTGAGTGTGGCCATCGCGGCGCAGCAGCATTGAAAAGTTATCAAACCAGGTCACGATTCCCTGGAGTTTGACGCCGTTGACCAGAAATACGGTCACCGGGGTCTTGTTCTTCCGAATTGTGTTGAGAAAAACGTCCTGAACGTTTTGTGATTTTTCGCCAGACATTGGTTAACACCTTGTTTTACTTTATTTTTTGTCCAGAGGCATTGGTGCAGCACGGACTTGCCCCCGTATCTAGAGGGTTTATTTCAAGCGGGTCAACCGTGCCTTGCCGGGCACCCGATTTTAGGGACTATCCAGCCGCCCAAGAATCAAGTTTCGAAGCGCGACAAGGTCATTCACTCGTTGGTCTGGGTCGGAGTCTGGATAGCCGTCTCCAACCAGAATCGTCGTACATCCCGCAGCGCGACCACAGGCCACGTCGACATCGTTGTCGCCGATAAACCATGTGTTTGGACTGGGCTGAATCCCCATGGGGCGCATCGCGTTATACACCGGATCTGCGGCCGGTTTGTCGTGTGCGCTATCGCCCGAGCCGACGAAAGACTGGAAAATACCCTGTCAACCAAAATGTGCCGCTTCGGAGCGAAGATAGTGCCCGGTCTTATTGCTTACGACGGCGAGTGGAACAGATTTAGCCGACAATGCCGCGATCAATTCCTCCGCACCCGCAAGCAATTGTAACCGGTCGAGATGAAGTTTGCCGTATGCCTCAAGGTAAATAAGACGTGCCTCTTGCCAGTCATCACCAAATTCTTTTGGAAAGGCATCCCGAGCGGACAGGCCGAGCCAGGCCTCCCACTGATCATATGTCCAAGGCTCTCTGCCATAAGCTTCTAGCGTCTGATTCATGGCAGCGGCCAGCACCGGATGGCTATCGACAAGCGTTCCGTCCCAATCGAACAACAGGGCTTCCGGCCTCGGAAGAGGAAACGCCGTTTGCTCAGGCGACATGCCAACTCGTGCCTGGCTCTAGCGCATTCAAATAGCCTTGATAACGATCACGCAAATCGCAGGCGGCTTCGCCGGGATGTCCGTTGGCGATCACCGTGTCGTCAATTCTAGTGACTGGCAAAACAAACGTCGTCGTGCCCGATAGAAAAACCTCGCGCGCGGCTAAGACATCCTCAAGAGTGAAAACCGTTTCACGAACCGGCCGCCCCGCCTCTTGCGCAATTGCCATAACCCGAGCCCGTGTGATTCCACCGAGTATCTCAGGGCCAAGCGGCCGCGTGACAAGCGTACCGTCTTTATCGACCAACCAGACATTGGCAGCGCTCGCCTCGGTCACTGTGCCGTCGGGATTTATCAACAACGCTTCAAAAGCACCCGCCGCCTTCGCCGCTTGTTTTGTGAGGACGTTAGGCAGCAAGCCAATTGTTTTAATATCACGGCGTTTCCAACGTTGATCATCTTGCACTTTTAGAGAAACACCGTTTTCAATGTCATGGGCAGATGGGCCTAGACCATGCCGCACTGTCATTACGATAGAACACCTTACGTCTTCGCCGGGAAACGGGTGGTTTCGCGGCGCAGTTCCCCGGTTGATTTGGATATAAAGTATCCCGGTGCGAACTCGGTTCAAACGAACGACTTCATGGGCGACAACGCCCAATGCTCGCCGCCCTGGCGGATTGGGAAACTGCACTTCTGCCATAGACCGCTCTAGGCGATCCATATGGCCGATGAGATCGACCGCGCAGCCATTCCATAGCGCAACAACCTCATAGACACCGTCGGCGAATTGATACCCGCGGTCTTCAATTGAGACAGTGGCGCCGCTATGGGTCTCGTAACGGCCATTGACGTAAGCAAAACGAGTCATGGTGTCTCTAGAAGTACTCCAGCCGAACCGAGAACAGTTTCTCCACTTTACGTACCGCTTCGGTCGCCGCGAATAGAATGATGCGGTCGCCGCCCTCAATAACCGTATGAGGACGTGGCACGATAACCTGTCCATCACGGATAATAGCGCCAACGCGAGTCCGACCCGGCAGATCGACCTCTTTCAAAGGCTTACCAACCAATATTGACGTTTCCATGGCATCGGCTTCGATCAACTCGCCGAAGTTTTCCTGAACCGAATACGCTGAATGGACACGCCCACGACGCACATGCGAGAGAATCTGAGACACGGTTATCGATCGTGGGTTCACCACCACATCAACACCGAGCGGACCCATCAGCGGGTTGTAGGTCGATTTGTTGACCAAGGTAATCGCCCGCTGAGCTCCACACTTCTTGGCCAAAAGTGACGCTAGAATATTGGTCTCATCATCCTCTGTGACGGCGATAACCGTTTCCGCTTTATCGACCCCCGCCTCGTAAAGAATATCTGGCTCAAGAATATTGCCGTTGATAACGACCGCATTCTTTAGATCGGCCGATACCACCTCTGCTCGCTCTCGTTTCAGTTCGATGATTTTGACGTTAATTTCAGGGTGGTCGCGCTCCAATTCTTTGGCCAAGAACAAGCCAATATTTCCGCCGCCAAAGATGACGGCTCGGCGGGTCTCCGGTTCTTCGTGGCCAAAAGCGGCCATCGCCCGGTCACATTGGTCCGATGCGACGACGAAATACACGTCATCACCGGGAAACATTTCGTCTTCGGCGTGAGGAACGATCGATGTATCTCCTCGTTTGATCCCAACAATTATGATCTGCATTTCTGGGAATAAACTGGTCAGTTGTCGCAGCGGCGTATTGATAAGCGGAGTGTCTTGGGTAATGCGCACACCGATCAATCTCACCTTGTCATCCGAAAGCGGAATGACCTCCATGGCGCCCGGCACTTCCAAGCGCCGAGTCACAGCCCGAGCAATCTCAATTTCTGGGGATATCACAACATCGATGGGTAGGTGGTCCCGGGTAAACATGTTTGACCACATGGGCTGCAGGTAACTTTGACTGCGAATACGAGCGATCTTCGTCGGCACCCCAAACAAAGAATGAGCAACCTGACAGGCAATCATATTCACTTCGTCGGTCAGGGTGACCGCGATGAGCATGTCAGCGTCCTCAATACCAGCGCGTTCGAGCACATCTGGTTGGGACGCATGACCAACGAGACCAGTAACATCTAGGGATTCGGTAATGCGGCGTATCAATTCCGTGCTTTGATCGACAACCGTCACGTCGTTGGCCTCAGTCGCCAAATACCGGGCAATATTGGACCCAACCTCGCCAGCACCGCAGATAACAACTTTCATCGTTCTTCTCCGCCCTTAGGACTGCTGATCAACGGCTTTGGCATCGGGCTCTCCCGCACCTTCACGCCGCAACCGGACTTCGGTTGTGACGCCCAATGACTTTAGCTTCCTGTGAAGAGCAGAGCGTTCCATACCGACAAACTCAGCCGTGCGCGAAATATTCCCCCCATATCGAATCACTTGAGCCATGAGGTATTCGCGCTCAAACATTTCTCGCGCATCCCGTAGAGGAAGTATCATAATTTCATCAGACCGCTCTAATCGTAACATCTGCGGCGCATCACTTGATAAATCAGCGGGCAACATTTCTGCTCGAATGGGGTCAGACGGATCACCGGGCGCCATGATTAGAAGCCAATCGATAACGTTGCGAAGTTGCCGTGCGTTACCGGGCCACGGGTGAGTTTGTAAGGCGGCAATAGTGTCTTCTGCTAATGTTCGTGGTTGCATTCCAGCTGGCGACGCCCCCTTCTCCATAAAGTAACGGGCGAGATCTGGTATATCCTCGCGGCGATCCAAAAGTGACGGAACATCAATTGGAACAACGGCTAGTCGATAAAATAGCTCCTCACGGAAACGGCCGTCTCTGATTTCTTTTTTCAAGTCCCGGTTGGTCGTCGCTATTACCCGTACGTCTACTTCGACCTGCCCCTGTCCGTTACCTCGCTCAAAACGCTGTTCCTGCAGAATGCGTATGATTCGGCTCTGCGTTTCCAGAGGCATATCCGCGACCTCATCCAACAGCAACGTGCCACCATCCGCCTGATCAAATACCCCACCTGCGCCAGAATTCGCGCCACCGCCGAACAGGAATTCTTGAAGGCGGTCGGGCTGCAGAGAGGCGCAGTTAACGACGACAAAAGGTGCGCCGGACCTTTTCGAATTCCTGTGAATTAGACGAGCGACAATCTCCTTACCTGAGCCTGCAGGACCAGTAATGAGGACGCGCGACCCCGTCGGGCCGACTCTTTCAATCGTTCGGCTTAAATTCGTGATCGCCGTACAACTTCCAATGAGGTCTTCTGGTGTGCCAGCCCTCGATCGCAATTCAAGATTTTCTCGCCGTAGTTTAGCTGATTCGATTGCCCGTTCGACAAGCAGTAGCAAGCGGTCAGATTGAAATGGCTTCTCAATAAATTCATAGGCGCCGAGCTTCATGGCTTTAACAGCGGTCTCGATCGTTCCATGCCCACTGATCATAATAACTTGAGTTTGCGGTCGCAGGCGTTTGATTGCCTTAAGCAAATCCATGCCATCCATCGAGCTTCCCTCGAGCCAGATGTCTAGAAGGATGACCGACGGTGCCCTCGATCGCACTTCGTCCAAAGCCTGTTCAGCATTCGCTGCCTGGCGAGTGCTATACCCTTCGTCTTCCAAAACTCCAGAAATCAGCACACGGATGTCCGTTTCGTCGTCGACTATAAGTATATCTTCAGACATATTTTTTACGCACTCTTTGCAATAATCTTTGAGTCAGCGTGATCAGAATCAGTCTGATCATCGCCGACATTCAATTGGCTGGTATCCGTTGATTTTTCCGCCATTGGAAACCAAAAACTCACTTTCGCTCCACCACCTGGCGCATCTTCCATATCCAAACGGCCCCGATGATCCTCGATAATCTTCCATACGATCGCAAGCCCAAGGCCCGTCCCCTTGGACCGGGTGGTTATGTATGGCTCTGTCAGGCGCTGACGAATATCGTCCTCAGGCAATCCAACACCGTCATCGGTAACTTCGATAAAGGCTTCATTGTGCCTGACTCCAACTTCGACTGTTATCTTTCCAGCGCCTTCTTCGCGGCTACCACCAGTCTTTGATTCTATCGCCTCGATCGCATTCTTTAGAATGTTCGCAATGGCTTGTCGTATTTGTGGCGCGTCGCAATTCACAAGCACCTCATCGGACGGTGCAGCCAGATCTATCGCGATATGTCTATAGGCCGTCTGAGGGAGAACGACCGCGCTTTTCGCTAATTCAACGATGTCTGTGACGGCCATGGTTGGCTGTGGCATCCGGGCAAATGAGGAGAACTCATCAACCATTTGACCAATTTCAGTCACGTGCCGAATAATTGTATCCGTACACAATTCAAAGGCGCCGGTATCATCGCCAACACGGGATAAGTAACGTTTCTTAAGTCGCTCAGCTGAAAGTTGAATGGGTGTCAGGGGATTCTTGATCTCGTGGGCGATACGGCGAGCGACATCGGCCCAAGCGGCTTTTCTCTGTGCGGCTTGAAGTTCGGTGATGTCGTCGAACGTAAATACGAATCCTACAATACGGTTATCGGTCTGCTCAATCGTCAGTCGGACAAGAAATGCTCTCGCTTTTCCGTTCCGCTTCACGGGTGTCTCACGTTCAATTGTGCGGTCTCTATTAGACTTAACCTCGTCAATAAGAGGCAAAAACTCGGGCACAAAACCTGCAAGCGGAAGGCCAATGCCGTCATTAAGAGACACCCCGAGCAATTCCGAGGCCGCTTTGTTCGGTAACGTTATTTTACCCTCGGGATCCAGCCCAATAACGCCGGCGGTAACGCCGGACAGCACCGCTTCAGTGAACCGGCGGCGTTCATCGAGCTGACTGTTCGCTTCAACAAGAGCTTCGCGCTGAGCCCCAAGGCGGCTTGTCATCCGATTGAATGCACGACCAAGTGACGCGATTTCATCGCTGGCGGCTTTTTCTTCGACGCGCACCGAAAGGTCACCTTGGCGGACACGCTCCGACGCCTCAATTAAATCAACAATCGGCTTAGCCAGCCTAGTCGCCAAAGTTAGGCCAAACCAAACCGATGCGACAAGCAATAACAGCGCGACGACAATGAATAGAAGCGTGAAGCTGATCTCGATGTCAGAACGTCGACTCTCGAGCAGTAAATATTCATCTACCGCATCCTGTGTCCGTGCAACGCGGCCAAGCACTTTGGCATCTATAAATCGACCGACATAAAGGTAATTGCCTGGGAGCGCCTCTAGCCGGACCAATGCCCGCACGCGGTCACCACCCTCTCCGGTCAAAACGGCAACCTCGCCCATGTTTGCTTGAGCAATGACACTTAAAGGAATTTGCTCACCGGTCTGCAATGCGAACGTATAGCCGGCCTTGGCAATCACCTGCATGTCGTCACGAAAGATGACAGCTTCTGTAAGCCCTCTAAGCCCGGCTTGGTTCGAAAGGAAGCGGTTCAATACGTCGTTTGAGCGGTTCAGCTGCGGCCACTGCCGGTTGATATCACTAGCGACCGAAAGCGCGTCTGCCCTGATGACTTGAATATGTTCTGCCAAATAGGCCTCGGCGACTTCCGACGATTCAACCAGCGCTGTTCTGACGCGCTCACTGAACCAACTTTCGACACCAAGAGTAAACAATAAGGCAGCAAAAACCATCATGACGATGGCAGGGGTAATTGCAACGACGCCAAAAAGGAGCGCCAAGCGTACGTGGAGTCTACTACCGCTCGCTCCCGACCGTTGGTTGGTCCACAAACGCGCCACATGGTGAGACACCAGCACACCGAGCGCGAGCAATAGAAACAAGTCGATGTTGAGTAGAATGAGAACCGTGGTCGCGCTCGGCCCCTCTCCGCCCCAACTTGAAAGCGCAGCGTAAGTTGCAACACCTGACGCAACCGCCGCTAAAGACAATATCATAGCGAGCGCGTTCACGAGCTTGGCTCGTCGCGCCCATACAAAGAAACGCAAACTTAGACGCCGTAGCGACAAGGGGCGACGAGCGACGTCCACTACAAACTCCAGTCGTATCGTGATGAAATTGGTTTTTGCATTTTGCTTCTGTACCTAACCAAGTCCGCGTCTGACGCTGATATCAAGGTCTTTGATTTTTTTGCGCAAGGTATTGCGATTTAAACCAAGCACCCGTGCAGCTTTTAACTGATTTCCAGCTGTCGCATTCAACGTCAACGAAACCAGTGGGCGCTCTATCTCGCGCAGAATGCGGTCGTAAAGACCTTCAGGCGGCAAATCGTTTCCGAACCGGGCGAAATATAGATTGAGATGCTGTTCAACAGCATCGGCAAGGTTTTCTTGCGTCGCCACTCCGGATGTAGGCGCTGAAGAGACGGTTGCAAGCTCCATTTCTATTGCATCTACGCCGAGAGATTCCTCCGCGTAAAGCGCGGCCAAACGTTTCACCATGTTTTCAAGTTCCCGGACATTGCCCGGCCAGCGATAGGTCTTCATTCGCGCAACTGCGTCTGGCTCAATGGATTTCTCTGGCAAACCGTCAGCAGCCGCTTGAGCCAGAAAATGTTGGACCAGTTCCGGAATATCCTCCGTCCGTTGGCGCAATGCCGGAAGGCGCACCGGAACAACGTTCAATCGGTAATAAAGGTCCTCCCTAAACAACCCAACCTTGATCAGTTCTGTGAGATCGCGATGGGTTGCGGCAATAATCCTGACATCAGCCTTGATCGATTTGCGACCACCAACGACGGTATACTCGCCTTCTTGCAGAACGCGCAGCAGGCGTGTTTGCGCTTCAGATGGCATGTCTCCGATTTCGTCGAGGAACAAAGTTCCGCCCGCGGCCTGTTCAAATTTACCCGAGGTTCTTTGGGCCGCGCCTGTGAACGCGCCTTTTTCATGCCCAAACAGTTCACTCTCGATCAACTCTCGGGGTATTGCCGCCATGTTCACGGCAACGAAAGGTCCTGACCGGCGTTGACCATAATCATGCAAGGCGCGCGCGACGAGTTCCTTGCCCGTACCTGACTCACCAGTGATCATCACGGTCAAATCTGTACTAATGAGCCGGGCAACCGAGCGATAGACTTCCTGCATCGCGGCCGACCGTCCGATCAACGGCAGGCGTTCCTCATCGTGCAAATCCGGCTTGCTCACCCTTTTCCCAGATGGGGTATCAAGTGCTCGTTTTACGACGGCCACAAGTTCGCTGAGATCAAACGGTTTAGGCAGATATTCGAAAGCACCACGCTCTGCTGCTTTGACAGCAGTGAGCAGCGTGTTTTGGGCACTCATAACAATGATTCGAAGGTCAGGTCGCAACTTCCGGATACGCGGAATGAGATCGAGCCCATTTTCGTCGGGCATAACAACATCAGTAATGACTAAATCACCGTCACCATCTTTGATCCAGTTCCACAGTGTCGACGCATTTCCAGTCGAGCGAACGGCATACCCAGCTCGACCTAAAGCTTGATTTAGAATCGTACGAATACCGGTATCGTCATCTGCAATAAGAATTGATGCTTCAGCCATGGGACACCGTATCATCGGTAAGTATCGGCAACATAATCTTGAAGGTTGTCCCACTAGACGCAGAATCAAATTCTATAACGCCACCGTGATCGGAAACGATTTTGGCCACGAGAGCGAGCCCCAAGCCATTGCCGTGCAACTTCGTCGTCACGAACGGATCAAATAGATGGGGTTTTAAATCTTCGGCGATGCCGCTGCCGTTGTCAGATACGCTGACAACGAGTGGGAGTTGAAGGCGACCGGCTTGTCCGGGTATTTTCAATCGGACACCGGGTTGATAAGCCGTCGATAGGATTATCTCGCCTTCACTCCCTTGCAAGGCCTCGGCAGCGTTCTTAACCAGATTCAACAGAACTTGAATCAGCTGGTCTCGGTTTCCGTGAACCGGCGGCAATGATGGATCATATTTCTCTATAAATCGAATTCGTTTGCCAAATCCGTTTTCAGCTATACGCCGAACATGCTCCAAAACGCTATGTATATTGACGCCTTCGCGCTCAAGCGGCCGATCATCTGAAAACACTTCCATCCGATCGACCAGAGCGACAATGCGATCCGCTTCATCACGAATAAGCTGTGTGAGCGGAATATCGTCACCGACCGCATTTTGCTCCAACAGCTGAGCGGCGCCTCGAATCCCTGACAGCGGGTTTTTAACTTCATGAGCAAGAAGAGCAGCCATCGCCGTAACAGACCGAACACTGTGACGGCTCTCCAACTGTTGTCCGATCTTTAGCGCCCGGGTCTGCTCCTGAAGCGAAACAACGACAGCATCAGTTCGCTCAACCAAAGGCGCAGCATGAACAGCCATCACCCGGGTCCCTGTCTTCGGTGTATCAAGCGAGACCCCATATTCAGAGACTGGCGCCTGATCTCGAAAAACTTGCTCGATTAGCGCTTGAACAGGACCGTCCGCCGGCAGAAATTCTGCCAAGTCTTGGCCAAGTAGACTGACCGAGCTGGCTTGAAACAATTGTTCAGCGGCACCGTTTGTATATCGTAACCGAAAGGCGTTATCGACGACGAACGTTGCCGCACCCAAAGCAGAAAGAATCTCATCCGCTCGAATAGGATACTCTAGGGCAACGACAGGTGAGGTTTCAGCCATCACGCCGCTTCAGCCATTGCCGACGTCTCAGACCTATAAAGCACTCGGATCTGCGCCTTAACGTTCTCCGTATCTGTCTCTGTGTTGATCGCAGCACGAAAGGCATTCGCGCCGGGTAATCCATAGGCTGACCACGCGAGATGTTTACGCGCAATCCGAAGCCCCTTGCCGCTGCCATAGTGAGCCAAGATCGCGTCGTAATGACTCAGCATCGTCTCCCGGCGGACATCCAAATTCGGATCAGGCAGCTTCTCACCGGTCTCTAAATAATGCGCAACCTGCGACAGAAACCATGGTTTGCCGTAACAGCCACGACCAATCATGACTCCGTCGGCGCCCGAGTACTTTAACGCTAGAGCCGCGTCTTCTTCAGTGTTGATATCGCCATTGACGATGACCGGCACTTTAACGGCATCCTTCACCGCTGCAATTGCCCGCCAATCAGCGGACCCCGTATACATTTGCATCCGTGTCCGGCCGTGGACGGTGACCATCCGAACGCCTGCTGCCTCAGCCTTTCGTGCCAGAGACGCGGCATTGAGAGTGTCGTGATCCCAGCCAAGCCGCATCTTCAACGTAACCGGAATATCAACTGCGTTTACAACGGCTTCAATGATGCTGAGAGCCTGACTTTCGTTTCGCATGAGAGCGGAACCAGCCCAGCCCTTCACCACCTTTTTTACCGGACAGCCCATGTTGATATCAATCAGGGCAGCCCCGCGAGCTTGGTTTAGCCGGGCCGCTTCAGCCATCACTGCGGGATCACAGCCAGCCAGTTGGACCGCCATTGGCGCTTCGCCATCACAGGGGGTGCTCATACGGAGGGTGTCCTGATGAGCCCTGATCATTTGCTGGCTGGCGATCATTTCTGAGAAGACAAGACCGGCGCCGAAACGACGCACGAGGGCACGAAATGGCTGGTCCGTTACCCCCGACATCGGCGCTAACAGCACGGGCGTATCGAGAACTATGTCGCCGATCGAAAAGGTCATAAAAAGCCGGTGAGGTGTGCGTGCCTAATTGTTGGGCATTTGCTGCCGAAAACACCCGAAAATCAAGACATATTGTAGCTCAACATTGATCAAACTAGCCAAAATACCAGCATTACAGCCAATTTCCGTAGAACTTAAATGATGCAAATCAGCAACTCTGGCTGTCATGAAAGCCACATGCTAAGGACAGCATTCCACTTCGAATGGGCTCATAAGAAAGATTTGGCGATCCGATGACCACATGTGCCGCCCTCGTTGTTGCAGCCGGTCGCGGCACTCGTTTCGGCACATCGACACCAAAACAATATGCAGGTTTGGCCGGCATGCCGGTAATCCGACATGCCCTAATGGCGTTTAGCGGGCATCCAGATGTCAGCCATGTGCAGGCCGTAATCCATCCCGATGACCATCAGAAGTTTACCGAGGCAGCGAGCGGGTTAGCCCTAGCCGCCCCCGTCTTTGGCGGTGAAACACGCCAGCAGTCCGTACGCCTAGGTTTGGAAGCTCTCTCGGACATCAATCCAGATTTCGTCCTCGTCCATGACGGTGCGCGCCCCAATGTTAAGGCTGAAACCATCGACCACGTGATTGCAGCGCTTTCGATCGGTGCGCCTGGCGCAGTCCCCATCGTCCCGATACGAGATTCACTCAAGAAGGTTGGCGATGGATCTCAGATCACAGACTCTGTTCCACGTGACAATATCGTCCGTGCTCAAACACCACAAGGATTCCAGTTCCAAGCCCTACTCGCCGCTCACCAACGTCTCGACGGCCAATCGTTGACCGATGACTCTGCGGTTATGGAAAATGCAGGCTTCATTGTGACGACGGTCGAGGGTGACGAAAGCAACACTAAGATTACCGATGCGGCGGATCTGCGCATTATGAACGACAGCCTTATGGAAACTCGGACGGGAAGCGGATTTGACGTTCACCGTTTCGGCTCCGGCGACGGTGTCACACTGGGGGGAGTCTTTATCCCCATGGATAAGGCTTTGATCGGACATTCCGATGCCGACGTGCTGCTTCACGCTGCGACCGACGCAATTCTCGGCGCCCTGGGCGACGGAGATATCGGTATCCATTTCCCACCAACCGATCAGGCATTCAAAGATGCTGGATCGAGTTTGTTTCTAAAATTTGCGATGGAACGCCTAAGAGCACTGATGGGCGCTCTGATTCACCTCGACGTTACCGTTATTTGCGAGCAGCCAAAGCTATCAACGGTTCGCGACCAGATAAGGACGTCGATCGCATCAATCGCGGACGTGCCCGTTTCTCGCATCAGCGTTAAAGCGACCACGACCGAAGGATTAGGCTTCACAGGTCGTGGTGAGGGCATCGCCTGCCAGGCCATCGCGACTGTTCGAGCGCCTGCCCGACACTAGCCAAGCGTCGTTTCGTGCGTAATCCAATCTAAATATTCGGGAACACCGGCCGTCATATCGTATGCAACGATACAAGGCGTATCATATGAATGAAGGTCACGCAGGCGCACCATGGCCGCCTCTCGTCGCTCATGCGTCGTTTTTGCGATGAGCAGACTCTCCTGGCTGCTCTCAATCTTCCCCTGCCATCTATAAACCGACGTTACTCCATCTATGATATTTACGCAGGCTACGAGCTGCTCAGAAACCAGCGTTTCAGCCAGTTTTTGCGCCTCTTCCGGCCCACTTGTCGCGACATAAATCATGCATGTATTCATGTGAGTCTGGGCCTCCTCGCTGCGCGTGCTATAGTTTTCTTAACCTAAGAAACGCACCATGCTTCAAAATACACCAGTCCACCGGCAAATGGGGACGCGCCATGGACGCTAAGATACAAAAATCAACGCGCCTCTCACTGGCGCAAAAAAAGTGGTTACTCCGCGGGCTTACTCAGCCCGGCGGTAAGTTGCCGTTGTTCGACGAGAACGGCAAGAAGATCAACCTACAAGTTGTCCGTAAATGTGTTGATGAAGGTTGGGCCGAACCTTGGTTTGCTAATCATCTCAAACCTGACTGGCTGGTCTGCAAACTAACAGACGCAGGCCGAACGGCTATTACTACTGACAAAAATTAGCGACGGAACGCTTTTAGGCTAAGCTTGGAGTTCCAGAGTTTCACCGCGACCAGCGAAGACGTTAGCCGCGGCAATAGCCTGTTGCGCATAGCGTGACGTGGCGTCAACGAAGGCTTGAGGTAAAGGTGCGGCGGACTGTGAAGCCTTGCTCTGTGCTGCCTCTGCATTTTTGCGGTTCGACGCAAGGTAGGAGAACAGCCCATTGGTCTCCTCACTACTAATCGATGACGGCCCCTCTTGCGGGACCTTTTCTGTTCTAATGAACTGCGTTTGTGAAAGCGTTTCATTGGAGTCAGGCGTCTTTGCCGATTTTGATGAAGCGGCGTTGAGTCCGGCTAAAGTGCCTTCAGTGAGAAGAGTCCGAAATACAGGACGGCTGTCCTTTTGCGCACCTTGGTCATTCTGCTGCTGGCGACGATCTTCTTGCGCACGGTCGCCCTCGCGTGCCGGCGTTGCGACAACACGTTTGGCAGCGAGCCCACCAAGTGGGGCGCCGGTTTGGTTGAGTCCTGAATAATCGGTTTGGACGTGCACGGTCCACTCCGCCTCTTCTGCTGCGAACAATAGTCATACTTTATTAAACTTTTGCCTCAACCGCAACTAAAGGACGAATAGGCGGTTAGGAAAAGCTTTAAAGCATTGTCGTAACACATTGAATTATAGGAAAAAATGGTCGGAGCGGCGGGATTCGAACCCACGACCCCCACACCCCCAGTATGGTGCGCTACCTGACTGCGCTACGCTCCGACCGGTTCTAGCCCAATAAAGGTATAAGGGGGGTGTCTTGGGCTGGAAGGCGCGGACTATAACCGCGGCCCATACACAAAACAATGCGCAACGCGCCATGCGTCGCCGTTGTATTTTACCGTGCCGCCAACGCCGTTCTTAAAGTATCACGAAGGCCTTTTAGGTCTTCGACAAGAGCGTTCATATCAGGGAGTGATGTATCGGGCTGGCTTTTGCTCTTAGCCTCTGGCGCGTTTACCGGGCCGCTCTCTCCATCAACGACGGTTTTTACACCATGGTCGCGAAAGAGCTTTTGGACGCCTTTAATCGTGAGGCCATCATCATACAAAAGGCTGCGAATACGCTTCAGCAGGGTGACATCTTCAGGACGGTAATAGCGGCGCCCACCCCCCCTCTTAAGAGGACGGACTTGGCTAAACTTTGATTCCCAGAAACGCAGTACATGCTGCGGCACACTAAGTTCCGCGGCCACCTCACTGATGGTTCTATACGCCGCTTCAGATTTGCGTGGCCGGGCCGCTTGAGTATCGCTCACTGATGTTATGTCTCAGAAGAATATGAGTCGGAAGGAGATGTCGGTGGTGCACCATCATCAGGTGCCATTCCCGAAACGTCTTCTCCCCGAATGCGTGCCTTCAGCAACTGTGACGGACGGAACACGAGCACCTTGCGTGGCAAGATAGGGACTTCGTCACCAGTCTTAGGGTTGCGTCCAATCCGTTCACCCTTTTGGCGAACTGAGAAGCTACCAAACGACGAAATTTTTACGGTCTCTGCGCGCACGAGAGCAGACGAAATTTCACCAAGAACCATTTCAAGCAGCTCGGCAGATTCATTCCGAGATAGCCCAACTTCTTGGTAAATCGATTCACTCAATTGCGCGCGGGTCATGGTGCGGCTCATGTCGCACTGTCCCCCTATTTGCGGTGCGCCAACGCAAGGACGTTAGCCCGGTTGGCGTAATGCCGTCAATACAGGTTTCTATTCATTTGCAATGCGTTAGATGGAATTTATCGAGTACTACACTACATCCGGGCTAGTGCTGAACCCCACGTAAAGCCGCCACCCATGGCTTCCATCAAGACCATGTGCCCTGGCTTGATCCGTCCATCATCGACGCCAGCGGCTAAGGCGAGCGGAATAGAGGCGGCCGACGTATTCGCATGGCGGTCAACTGTGACAATGACTTTATCATTTGGAATGCGTAATTTCTTAGCGGTCGAGTCAAGAATGCGCTTGTTGGCTTGATGGGGAACCAGCCAATCGACATCGTCGATGGTGATATCGTTAGCCGCCAAAGCTTCTTTTACGGTATCTGCAAGATTAACGACTGCGTGTCGAAACACCTCACGACCTTCCATGCGAACATGTCCGGTGGTTTGAGTGCTCGATGCACCGCCGTCGACATAGAGCAAATCGTGTTGGCTACCGTCAGAGTGCAAATGCGTGGAAAGGACGCCTCGATCCGCAATGGTGCCCTCACCCTCTTCCGCCGTTAAAGTGACTGCGCCCGCCCCGTCACCGAAGAGGACACAGGTCGAACGATCCTCCCAGTCGAGAATGCGTGAAAAGGTTTCTGCCCCAATGAAAAGGGCTGATTTAACCTGACCGCAGCGGATAAAATTATCGACAACTGAAAGACCATAGACAAAGCCTGAACAAACAGCTTGAACATCAAAAGAGGGGACGCCACGCCGGCCAAAAGCGGCTTGTACTTTGGCTGCAGTGGCAGGAAAGGTGTGATCTGGCGTTGCCGTGGCAACAACAAATAGGTCTATGTCCTCGCCTTTGATCCCTGCGCGCTCAAGCGCTTGCCGCCCCGCGGCGATAGCCAAGTCAGATGTCGTCTCACCGTCGGCGGCTACATGGCGCTGCTTGATGCCGGTGCGCTCTTGAATCCATTCGTCAGTCGTATCAACGGTCTTCGACAGCTCTTCATTGGTCACGATATTCGAAGGGAGGTAAGACCCTACGCTGCGAATAACCGATCGAGTAGTCATGCTGTCTTAGCGGCCTGAATTGATTCAACGGCATCGAAATTCAAGTGAGTCAGTTGCTCGCCGATTCCACTATTCAGGTCGCGCTTAACCATATCAACCGCAACTCCGATAGCATTGGCGAACCCGAGTGCGTCCGTTCCGCCGTGACTCTTCACGGCCACACCATTTAGACCGACGAAAAGCGCCCCGTTATATCGGCGTGGATCCAACCGCGTCATAACCTTACCCAAAACAGGTTTTATGAGCAGGTAACCGAGTTTAGCCATCCATGAGCTTTTAAACGCTGACCGCAGAAATTGTGTGTAGAGCTTGGCCGTTCCTTCCGCCGTCTTCAAAGCGACGTTCCCAGTGAAACCATCCGTGACGACCACGTCGACCGTACCCAGGGTGATATCGTCACCTTCAATAAAGCCGACGAAATCCATCGCTAAATCGGCATCCCGTAAGATCGCCGCAGCGTCGCGCAACAAAGGCGTTCCCTTTAGATCTTCAGAGCCAATGTTCAGCAGGCCCACTCTCGGCATTTCAATGCCAGAAATCGCTCGGATGAAACTGGCCCCCATAACCGCGAACTCGACCAAATTGCGCACATCGCATTGGGCATTGGCGCCCAAATCGAGCATCGTTGTTTCACCGACCTCGTTGGGGAATAAAGAACAAATGGCCGGACGATCAATGCCAGGCAATGTTCGCATACTGAGTTTCGCCATTGCCATCAGCGCGCCTGTGTTGCCGGCGGATACAACGCCATCGGCGTCACCCGTCTTCACCGCGTCGATCGCGTTCCACATACTTGATTTGCGACCCTGGCGAATGGCCTGCGAAACCTTTTGCTCACCGGTGATGACGTCGTCTGAATGACGAACTTCGCAGCAGTCTTTCAGGGCCGGATTGCCATCCAAGAAGGGCTGAATGGCTTCGCTGCGTCCGTGAACCAGGTAGCGTACGCCGGGATAGCGGACATGAGCTTCCGAAATCCCATCCATAACAATGGCTGGAGCAGAATCACCGCCCATAGCGTCAACAGATAGGGTGATTTCTCTCGCCACCAACAGCCCCTCAATCCCTTTAGCGGTAACTGAAGACGGCCCCGCTTGTGCGGAAACGGGTTAATCCCGTTCAGCCATCTACCCTAAGAAAAAGCGCCGTTACCGGCGCACAGGTCGATTATAGGACAGTTTGGGCCGGTTCTACCACGTCTCGATCATTATAAGACCCACAGGCCTGACAAACGTGGTGCGGGCGCTTGGTTTCGCCGCAATTCGGGCATTCCTGGTAAACGCTCGCGCTCAATGAATCATGCGAGCGGCGCATGTTCCGCTTGGATTTGGAGACTTTTTTCTTAGGTACAGCCATTTCTCTTACTTTCTCAGGAATTTCGGGGTTTGGGGCATAGATTTTAGAGGCCTCAAACGAAGGGCGAGTACATACCGAAAAGCGCCTCTGGGGGCAAGGCTTCTGAGCTGTCTGTGCCTTTAACCCTGGGGTTTTAATTTTGAAAGGGCAGCAAAGGGATTGGTTGACCCTGTTTCATCTGAGGAATTCTCAGTTTCAAGCCATTTTTGAGCGTCAAATGCGGCCTCGGGGGCACGCGGATAAGGGTTAAGGTTCAGCACTAAATGCTCCACGACCAGCGCACCTAAGTCGATCTGACCATCTAAAACTGGCTCCGGCGGATCTTCGTCGACTAAATCAACGTCCACTTCGACCCGGGATTTAATGGCATCCAGGGTATATGTCAGGGCAATCTCCGCATCTACAACTGCCGGAACTGGCTCAAGAGAAACCCCGCAAGTCTGAATAACATCGGCGCTTATACGCCCTCGAACGGCCAGAAGCGGCCCCGCTCCTTTTGTGATCTGAAAAGTGGCCTCAAGACGGCCCACCTCCAACAGACCGCACTCGCCAGCTATATCCCGGCGTTCTGTAGGGCTCGAGACTATTGCAACATCCCGCCCTTTGGGAGAAATCGCTGTAACGGGAATAAAATGTGACAGAAGTGACGACACGGATTTATGCGGCTGGCTTCTGATTTTGCGGGGTTGGGAAGTCAGCGGCCCCCTGGACTAAGGCCTCTATTGTCTGACCAGCTAAATGAGTGTCAGCGGCCATGACATAGGATGCTAAGCAAGAAATTGCTTCGGGTTCAGCTTCCACAGCACGATAAACGGTTTCGGAGAGAGCACCGATTACTTCATCCGCACCCTTGTCTATTGCGGCTTCCCACGTTTCAGCTCGACCATAGAAGGCCTTGGCCATTTTTTTGACCTGCCGCCCGACACTCAGGTCACCGACCCCCATCTCTCGGAGGTTTCTGTCCATGTCAGCAAACATTAAGTTGAGCAAAGCTTGGTTGATATCTGCTGCTTCCTCACCTTGGTGCCGCAGCCTGCGAACCAATAGCATAATATGTATAATGATGAGGTCAAAACGCCCATCAACGGTGTCGGGTACGCCTAAGTTCACAAAAAAGGTCGGAGAGCGAGCCTGGTCGACTGCCGCCAGATAAAGAGTATTGGACACGTCAGCCGTACGCCGCGCTGCGCGAAATGAATTGATAAGGCCCATGGAAGCTCGTCATCCGTCTTATATGAGGACCTCTATTTCACCTGCTAGCCCATCGAAGTCAACGCAAGTGCAGTCCAAATTGCCTTATTTTGCCGTCTACCACCCTCGTGTGGCTTCTGATATAAAACGCGCCATGATTAAAACCATTTCTATGACGTCACGCCTTCGCTCAGCACTTGTTGTAGCAACATGTGCCGCCGCTCTTAGCTTGAGCGGCTGTGCGAAGGACATTAATGCACGGGGCAATCTGCCGCCCGAAGACGCGTTAACGCAACTTCAGCCCGGTCAGCAAACCCGCCAGGATGTCCAACTTATTATGGGTACGCCATCGACCGTATCGACGCTCGGGGACGAGACTTGGTACTACATCAGTGCGATTACAACTCAGTATGCGTTCTATTCTAGCGAGGAATTAGAACGTGACGTTTTCGCCTTATCCTTCGATGAGCGCGGCATTTTGCAAGAGGTCAAAAACCTTCGTCTCGAAGATGGTGAGGATCTGCAAATCGTCGAGCGGGAAACACCAACGATGGGTAGAGAATTTAGCCTCATTGAACAGTTGATCGGCAACCTGGGCCGGTTCGACCGCGGCCAACCTGAAGCGGGTCCTTAAAACGCCATCTTCGATACGCTATAGATTGAGATACAAAAAAAGCCCCGGCGATGAGCCGGGGCTTTTCTCATTCAGTGTCAATCGATTAGCCAGCAAGTATGGCCAACATCAAGAGCGCAACAATGTTGATGATCTTGATCATCGGGTTAATCGCCGGGCCAGCCGTATCTTTGTACGGATCTCCGACAGTGTCGCCGGTCACCGCGGCCTTATGGGCTTCTGAGCCTTTGCCACCATGGTTGCCGTCTTCGATGTACTTCTTGGCATTATCCCAAGCGCCACCGCCTGAGGTCATCGAAATGGCCACAAACAGTCCGGTCACGATGGTCCCGAGGAGCATGGCGCCAAGAGCGATGAAGCCCTGGGCCTGACCAGCGGTCATTGCAACGATGAAGTACAACGCGAGGGGGGCAATGATCGGCAGCAAGGAAGGCACAATCATTTCTTTGATGGCGGCCTTGGTCAGCATGTCGACCAAAACGCCGTACTCAGGCTTTTCGGTGCCTGCCATAATACCTGGCTTGGCCTTGAACTGGCGGCGCACTTCAACCACGACAGCGCCCCCGGCCCGGCCCACAGCCTGCATGCCCATGGAGGCGAACAGGTATGGCAGCATGCCACCAATAAAGAGGCCGATGACCACATACGGGTCTTTCAAAGAGAAGGCGATGCCCTTCAGTTCTGGGAAGTAAAACTCCAGATCTGACGTGTAAGCGGCGAATAGCACCAGCGACGCTAGACCGGCAGAGCCGATGGCGTAGCCCTTGGTGACAGCCTTGGTCGTGTTACCAACCGCGTCCAATGTATCTGTGATCTTGCGGACGTCTTCAGGCAACTTAGCCATTTCAGCAATACCACCAGCATTGTCGGTGACGGGACCGTAGGCGTCGAGCGCGACGACCATACCGGCCAAAGCCAACATGGTGGTTGCTGAGATGGCGATACCGAATAGGCCAGCCTGCGAGAACGCTGCAATGATCGCCGCAGAGATCAACAGAACCGGAAGCGCTGTGGATTCCATGGAAACCGCTAAGCCTTGGATCACGTTGGTGCCATGGCCTGTTGTTGAGGCTGCTGCAACACTCTTCACGGGACGATAGTCAGTACCCGTGTAGTACTCGGTGATCCAGATGATGACGCCAGTGACAACCAGGCCGATAACAGCACAAGTGATCATCTGAGAGCCGGTGATCAAGGTTCCGTCAGTCATCATGATGTCTGTTTCAAACATTATGTTGGTGACAACCACAATCAAAGCACCAGAAATGACGGCGCAGACGATAAAGCCGCGATACAAAGCACTCATCACCTTGCCGCCGTCTTTAACGCCGACGAAGAAGGTGCCGATGATCGAGCCGATGATGCAGACGCCGCCAATAACCAACGGGTAGAGCATCACCGTGGCCTGAGCCGCACCGTCAAAGAAGATCGTACCCAACAACATGGTGGCTACAACGGTCACAGCGTAGGTTTCGAACAGATCAGCGGCCATACCAGCACAGTCACCGACGTTATCCCCCACGTTGTCGGCGATGGTCGCTGGGTTGCGCGGGTCATCTTCCGGGATGCCAGCCTCAACCTTACCGACCAAGTCACCGCCAACATCCGCACCCTTAGTGAAGATGCCGCCGCCGAGACGGGCGAAGATGGAGATCAGCGAAGCGCCGAAGGAGAGAGCGATCAGGGCTTCGATCAGCTTGCGCTCATCCGTACCCATGCCGAGCAGAGCAAAATAATAGCCGCCAACTGCGAGGAGACCGAGGCCGACCACCAACATGCCGGTCACGCCACCAGACTTAAAGGCCACGGCGTGAGCCGCGCTCATGCCTGAGGACCGGGCCGCTTCCGCCGTACGCACGTTGGCGCGGACGGAGACATTCATGCCCACGTAGCCAGCGATACCGGAACAAACCGCGCCGATGACGAAGCCAATCGCGGACAACATGCCGAGGGTCAAACCCAGGACGATGGTGACAATCACGCCGACGATCGCAATCGTTGTGTACTGGCGGTTTAAGAAAGCTGCGGCGCCTTCTTGAATGGCGCCCGCAATTTCGACCATCAGGTCAGTGCCTGTGCCCACAGCCATAAGACTGCGTGTGGTGAAAATCCCGTACAGGATGGCAATAACGCCACTGCCCAGGACAATATATTCGAGAGTGCTCATGCTCGTTCCATTCGATTCGTTGATGGGGCCGGTAATTCCAGCCGTTCGACCCAGAAAACCTCTTGTGGATCAATGAGATAGGTTCTTAGTCACTCTCCCGCCCGGGAAAGCGCGCGGAGGGTGCCAGAATGGCGTGGACGGTGCAACAGCGGAGTCAGTGGAAAAGACCGTAAATCCTAGGGTCTGGGCTAGCTCGTCCAGCCTTGGGATTACTGCTCAAACACGGTAATGAGCAAGACGTCCGTAATCATGTCGCCATAGACCTGCTGAGCTGCCCCAACCATTTCCCGCTTGATACCCCGCAGGTCTGGACGGCGCTTCTTAGCAAAATGCTTTTGAAAATAGACGACGAGACGCTCAGTCAGTGCGCTTTCCATGCGCGGCAGACCGTTTTCGACCGGCGTCCGCTGTCCCTTGGCGATTTCCATGCGCGCGGTGATATAGATTCTCTTGATGACCCGCGCATCAATAATAACCGGGATAACGATGTCCTCCAGCGGATAGAGCACCGGCGCCCGCTCCGGCGGCGCAAAAGTCGGCTTACCGCCGTTCATGCCCCCCGAACCACGGGCACTGTCGGCTTCTTCAGCCATTTCCGCTGCTGGATCGGCGAGAGGGTTCGGAATCACGTCGATCACAACGAGACCGGCGACGCCGCTCCCCACGACCAACACCAATACAACAATGATCATAAGCATGCGTTTCATGACGTAACCCTGCTACGATTTCCCGCTCGCGTAAACCGCTCTCGCCCGATGGCATGATTATTAATCATATAGCTTTGCCCTAGAGGCCTTCGCCTTCAGTGTTTATAGCCCGTCTCTGTGAAGGCCATGGCTTTGCCATTCTGATCAAACACTTTGACGCCTTTGCCAGATTCGAAGGTCCCTATACGCGTCACGGGAACACCGACTTTCTCCGAGATAGCGATAACGTCATTTTCAGCACCTTGCCGCACTGCGAAAGCCAGTTCGTAATCGTCACCACCTGTTAAGAGTGTTGGCAACACTAACCCGTCACTACTCACGACAGCGGTAGCCGCAGACGAAAGGGGAACAGACGCTGCGTCAATCGTGCATCCCACAGACGATGCAGCGCATATGTGGCCAACGTCCGAAACCAGCCCATCGGAAATATCTATGCAGGCTGTCGCCAAACCGCCAAGTTCAGCACCGAGAATGAGCCGCGGTACTGGAACACGGTACCGTTCGATCAAGGCGGCTTGGTCGACTTGAGATAAACTAGGCAGTTCGCCGTTCGCGGCCATCAAGCCCAACACACCATCTCCAATGGTTCCTGAAACCCAAAGTGAATCACCAGTTTGCGCTTCGTTCCTTCTGAGTACTTCGCCCTTTGGTGCGGAGCCAATGGCCGTGATTGTGACTGTAAAAGGGCCCGAATGACGAATGATGTCCCCCCCCATCAGAGGCGCCGAAAAGATATCAACATCGTCGGCCAGCCCCGTAACAAACGCCCTCAAGAACGTCTCATCGCTATTCTGACCGAGGCACAGCGCCATAAAAAAGCCGACGGGGTGGGCGCCCATTGCCGCTAGATCCGACAAATTTACGCGGAGTGCCTTGCGCGCCATGTCACCCGGTGGATCTTCGGCGCGCATATGGACGCCGACTGCTAGAGCATCTTTGGTGACTATATAACCGTGCCCCTGCTGCGCATCTGGCAACAGAGCCGCGTCATCTGACAATGAAAAAGCGCCGGGCGCATTTTCAGCGAGCGGCTTCAGCAATGTCTCGATCAATTCAAATTCCGATAGACCGGGCATTCACGGGTCTCCGGTTACGATTAAGACGCAGGTAGCTCTTTGCTATGCAACACACGTGCAATTTTATCGAGCACAGCATTGACCATTTTAGGTTCAGTGCCGCTATAGAACGCATGCGTGATATCGACGTATTCAGAGATCGTAACTTTGGCAGGCGCCTCAATCGCCCCGAGAAGCTCCGCGATAGCCGCGCGAAGAATTGAGCGAACAATCAGTTCAAGCCGATCCTGCGGCCAATCGCCACTGAGATTGGCATTGATCATCTCGTCAATATCGTCTTGGCGGGCAATGGCCTCCCTAACCAGTCCCGAGAACATCCCTTGATCCATATCGGCGAGACGAACATGAGTCTCCGCTTCCGTATCTGGATCCTCATTGATCGCCATTCCACCGAGACGACCAGCAAGAAAATCACGCACAACTTTGGTGTAATCGGAATCAGTTGCTGCCACCTGGTACAACGCCTGTACCGCCGCCAGACGCGCGGTACTCCGTCCGACGCCCGCATCTCTTTTTGGGCGTGCCGCTGTAGTCGTCACGGCTCGACGCCAAGCTCAGATCGAATACTGATTAATCGCAAACAGGCTATGGCCGCCTTACCGCCAAAATCTTTGCGGGCGACATCTGCGCGATCTTCGGCCAATGCGCGGGTCGGGCAGGTTAGAATTCCGTTGCCGACCGGAAAGGCGTGGGCCAGGGCGACGTCTTGTGTGCCGCGCAAGGATTCCGTGCAGACATGCTCGTAGTGGTCGGTCTCGCCCTTGATCGCGCACCCAAGGACAATGCCGCCATCAAACATACGATTGGTTTCGGGATCACCCTTCCCTTCAATAGCAAACTGCAACGTTGCCGGTATCTCTAAAATTCCGGGCACTGCAATGCGATGTACCGTTCCGCCAGCCGCTTCAATGGCCGCAATGGCACCAGCCGCAAGCTGATCAGAAATATCCTCATAAAACCGAGCTTCAATGAGAACAATGTGCGGGGTATCGGTCATAGATCCTCGATTAATCTTGCAATGGAATTGGACGTTGCTCAGTCACTTTGAGGCCGTAGCCATCCAAACCGATAATTGTACGCGGCGTGTTGCTGAGAAGGATCATATTCTTAATGCCGAGGTCGACCAATATTTGCGCCCCAACACCATAATCGATCAAACGGGTTGGAGCATCATCGCCAGTAACTTGCGCCTTGATACGTTCGCTGATGTCTGTCGTTCCCATCTCTCGCAAGACAACCACTGCACCATGGCCGTGATCTGCGACCATCGCCATAGCCCGATGTAACTCGCCGGTTTTAGTACTGTCCGCATCCCAAAACATATCACTAAGTACATTCACTTGGTGCATACGCACCATGACTGGCTCTTCGCCCGTCAGATTTCCGCGGACCAAAGCCAAGTGCTCAGTGTTCGAAAGCCGGTTTTTGTAAATGCGGAGTGTCCAACCGTTGCCGAACTTAGAGTTGAACGGCCGTTCAGCCGTCATCTCGACATACTTCTCAGTGCGACGACGATACGCGATCAGGTCAGCGATCGTCGCGACCTTCAGTCCATGCTTCTGAGCAAAGGGAATCAAATCAGGCATCCGCGCCATATTGCCGTCATCGTTCATGATCTCGCAGATCACACCGGACGCGGTTAATCCCGCCATGCGACAAATATCGACAGCCGCTTCTGTATGCCCTGCACGCACCAAAACCCCACCGTCTCGGGCCATAAGCGGAAACACGTGGCCGGGGGTCGCCAAATCAGATCTCCCCTTGTTGGGGTCGATGGCTACGGAAATGGTATGGGCGCGATCAGAGGCAGATATCCCTGTCGTTACCCCATCCGCCGCTTCAATACTGACAGTGAAGGCCGTCGCCAGACGAGACTGGTTGTGCGCTTCCATCAGCGGGAGGTTTAATTCCTCACATCGATCTGGCGTCAGCGCCAAACAAATAAGCCCGCGACCATGCGTGGCCATGAAATTCACCGCATCTGGGGTCGCCATCTGAGCGGGGATGATCAGATCCCCCTCATTCTCACGGTCTTCATCATCGACGAGGATGAACATCCGCCCATTTCTGGCGTCTTCGATGATCTCCTCTATGGAGGATAGGTAGTCAGAATATGGCACGGATTTTCTCAGGCGTGGTTCAGAAGGCGCGCAACATACCGCGCAAGCATGTCGATTTCTATGTTCACGACGTTCCCAATGTTTAAGACACCGAAAGTAGTCACCGAACAGGTATGGGGAATGATGTTCACGCCGAAGCTGTCAGGCCCCACCTCGTTGACGGTTAATGACACCCCATCAACCGCCACCGACCCCTTTTCTGCTATAAATCGTGCAAAATCAGTCGGCACTCGGAACATAAAGCGGACGGATTCCCCGTCCTGCTCCCGGCTTATCACCTCTGCCGTGCAGTCCACGTGGCCAGAAACAAGGTGTCCCCCCATCTCATCGCCAAGCTTGAGCGATCGTTCGAGATTGATGTGATCACCCGTTCCCCAGTCGCCCAATGTTGTCCGATCTAACGTTTCCCGGGACACGTCCACGACAAAGGATTCATCAGAAAGCGCAACAGCAGTGAGACAGCACCCATCGCACGCTATGGAAGCGCCGATATCGATGGTCGATGTGTCGTATTGCGTTTTGATTTCCAGGCGCGCTCCGCCCTCGCCCGCAGTCACAGAGGTAATTTCGCCTTGATCGGTAATGAGTCCGGTAAACATGCTTAAACAGTGGGCTTAAGATCGAGAATATCAAGGGTATCGGGGCCTAACACACGCATTTCGACGCGTTTAAATCTTGGCGCATCCGACAATTGGCCAATATCCAGTTCACCAATCGCAGGCCTACCGTCTCCGCCGATCACCATTGGCGCCCTAAACCCATAAATACGATCCACTAAGCCGGCCTTAAGGAACGAAGCCGAGACCTGCCCACCGCCCTCAATGAGAACCCGGTTCAGTCCCTTTTCCCCGAGCAGGCTGGCTGTGACGCTTGCAAAGGTGAGATCGGAAGCCCCCTCAGCCATAAGAATTTCTACGCCGAGTTCCTGAAGCTTTTTTACTTTTTCGGGATCGGCGGACTCACTTGTCACAATCCAGGTCGGCACCCCAGATGCGCTCTTCACCACCTCAGCGGTCGCATCAATGCGCAATCTGCGGTCGAGGACGACGCGAACCGGCTGCACTGCCGTGTTCTCAGTAAAACCGGGCAACCGGCAGATCAGACTCGGGTTATCGGCCTGAACCGTGCCCGATCCCACCAAAATTGCGTCATGGGTGGCCCTAAGCAAATGCCCGTAACGTCGCGCACCCTCACCCGTAATCCATTGGCTCGCGCCTGAAGCCAAAGCAATACGACCGTCCATGCTCGAGGCGCTTTTAAGCGCAAACAATGGCACGCCCTGCCGCGTTCGTTTTATAAAACCCGCGTTAAGAACGATCGCATCGGATTCTAAAACGCCTGTCGTTATCTCAATACCGGCCGCTTTCAGTGCAGCAATACCGCTCCCGTTAACGCGGGCATCGGGATCAGACGTGGCAACAACCACGCGCGAAACTCCCGCCGCGATCAATGCTTCTGTACACGGCGCCGTTTGTCCTTGGTGGCTACAGGGCTCCAACGTCACGTAGGCCGTCGCGTCTTTCGCATCATCACCAGCCCGAGCCAGGGCTTCTGTTTCCGCATGGGGGCGACCACCCGGCTGAGTCCACCCACGGCCACGGATAATGCCGTCTTTGACAATGACACAGCCAACGCTCGGGTTAGGCACCGTTGTACCGAGACCACGAGAAGCCAGCGCCAGGGCGTTCGTCATGTACCCTAGGTCACCGGCCTCAGACGCACTCATTCGTCGGGATCCACCTCATCAGAAATCGTCTCAACAAAGCTCTCGAAGTCTTTGCTTTCACGGAAGTTTTTGTAGACTGAGGCGAAGCGAATATAGGCAACTTTATCGAGCCCTTCCAAAGCTTCCATGACCATTTCGCCAATCACATCAGACGGCAATTCGCTCTCACCCATACTTTCCAGGCGACGCTGAATACCGTTCACCACCCGCTCAATCCGGTCTTCTTCAACCGGCCGTTTGCGGCAAGCGATATGCAGGGAACGAGACAATTTCTCGCGGTCAAACGGAACCCGCTGACCACCCTTTTTGGTGATGATCAGATCCCGCAGTTGCACCCGTTCGAACGTCGTAAAACGAGCCGCACACGCCGGACAAAACCGCCGACGGCGAATTGCAGCGTTATCTTCAGTCGGTCGTGAGTCTTTAACCTGGGTATCAAGACTCCCACAATACGGACAGCGCATGGTTCCCCTCCCTTGAGCCGATCAAGAATAAATTGGAAATTTGAGGCACAACGCTTCTGCGCGACCCCGTACATCAGCTTCAACCGCAGCAGTATCATCTGGATTGGCCGCCAGCGCATCTAGCACTTCGCAGATCAACTCACCCACATGTCGAAATTCATCTGTGCCGAAGCCGCGCGTTGTTCCCGCCGGTGTGCCCAATCGCACGCCCGAGGTTACCATCGGCTTCTCCGGGTCAAACGGAATGCCATTCTTGTTGCAAGTGATGCCAGAGCGTTCGAGCGCCTTCTCGACCACGTTGCCCTTAAGGCCCTTGGGCCGTAAGTCGACCAGCATCAAATGCGTGTCTGTCCCGCCAGTCACAATGTCGACCCCGCCCTTAACCAGGCTCTCGGCCAATACTTTAGCGTTTTCAATCACTTGAGTGGCATAAGCCTTAAACTCTGGTTGCAACGCTTCACCAAAGGCAACGGCTTTCCCTGCAATAACATGCATTAAAGGACCGCCTTGCAGCCCCGGAAAGATCGCTGAGTTGAGCTTTTTCACGAAATCATTGTTGTTCGACAAAATCATGCCGCCGCGCGGGCCACGTAGCGTCTTATGAGTGGTCGTCGTCACAACATCAGCAATTGGTAATGGACTTGGATGCACACCCGCGGCGACAAGGCCGGCAAAGTGGGCCATATCCACCATGAGATAGGCGCCGACACTGTCGGCAATCGCGCGGAACTTCTCGAAATCAATGATCCGCGGATAGGCTGAACCACCGCACACAATAAGCTTCGGCTTGTGTTCCTTGGCCAAACTCTCAACTTCATCGAAATCAATCAGGCTGTCTTGACGCCGTACACCGTATTGCACCGCGTTGAACCATTTGCCCGAGATATTGGGTGGCGCGCCGTGGGTTAAGTGACCGCCCGCATCCAGGGACATCCCCATGATCGTGTCACCGGGCTTGATCAAAGCGAGATACACCGCTTCGTTGGCTTGGGCCCCGGCGTGCGGTTGGACATTGGCGTAGGAACAGTTGAACAACTCTTTCGCCCGATCCATCGCCAAGTTTTCCGCGATATCGACGGCATCGCAGCCACCGTAATAGCGTTTGCCCGGATAACCTTCGGCGTACTTGTTGGTCAGAACTGTCCCGACCGCTTCCAGAACCGCCTTTGAGACAATGTTCTCAGAGGCAATGAGCTCAATTTGGGTTTGCTGCCGGGTGAGTTCTTCACTGATAGCGCCCATGACATCCGGATCGCTCTCGTTGAGGCTGGCCCCAAAAAAGGATGGTTGGACGGCGTAATTCATCGGTTAGAAACCCTTTCAAACATTACATTTGGGATGCAACGCATCCCTCTCAAACAGCGCCCAATTTATCAACCCGCCGAGCATGGCGGCCACCTTCAAAAGGCGTGGCAAAAAACGTCTTTAAACACGCCCTAGCCGTGGCTTCTTCCGTCACTCTCGCCCCTACCGCCATGACATTGGCGTCGTTATGAGCCCGCGCCATAGCCGCGGTTTCTTCACTGTGCACCAAGGCGGCCCGAACTTTGGGCTCCCGATTGGCAGCAATACTGATGCCGATCCCGGTGCCACAGACAAGCACGCCCGCCTTCACCGACCCAGCTGCAACGTCTTTGGCCAGCGCATGGCCAAAATCAGGATAATCCACCGAGGACTCATCTGCTGGGCCTAAATCGACGACCGTATATCCTAACGTCTCAAGGTCGCCCTTTAAGACGCTTTTCAACGCGAAACCGGCGTGATCGCTGGCAATGGCAACAGCCTCGCCCGCCGCAACAAAAGGGGTGTCTGACATGGTGGAATCGCCTGCTTTAGCCGCAGACTCCTTGCGTCCAATAATGGGGGATCGGATACCACATATGGACTCGGCTTGCCAATGGACCACAAGCTCTTTGGCCTATTATCAGGGGTGTTTGGAACCTATTATTTGGGTCCCGATACCTTTTACCGTCCGCGTAGCGTCACCCGGATCGGCGTTCCCGGCCTGGTATTGCTTGTCCCGGTCGCCGGTTACGATTGCTCGGGCGAATAAACATTTTTGAGACGGCGAAGCCGACGCCTTATCGCGACCTCAAACTCTTGGAACGGAGTTTGGCCCGCCGCTTGTTCGGTGCGCATAAACAGATAGGCCGAAAGCCCGAAGAAGATCGCGAAACTCCCCCAGAGAAAGGGTCCAGCTGGCAACTGAGAAACGGCCGCCACCTTTTGCCCAAACTCGATCGTCTTTTGATAGGCGAGCATGCCAACCAACCCAAACACCAATCCAACATAGCGATTGGAGCGCGGTGATCCAATTGCCAACGGGATCGCCAAGAAGGGCATAACAATGATCGATAGCGCGTAGATCAAGCGTCCGTGCAGTTCGGCCGCCAGTGATGGCTGCGGGATGGAATCCGCCAAAGTCAGTACCAGTGAGTCAGGTGTGTCGAGCTCAACGCCAAAGCGCCTAAGAACCCCTCGACTATAGGCAATGATCAATTCGTGAAGGGTCAACTCAAGTTCGTCGCTCCCTCTTGCTGGATACGGATTGGTCCCCTGCAAATCCATCGGCACTTCAAGGACACTGAAATTCATTCTGGTCCGGTCGGTCCCGTCTCCCGTCCACGAGACTTGTTCGCCATCGAACAGCCGCATGCTGCGGCTACCCTCATCCCCAGATGTAAAAATTTCCCCTCGCCGCGCAGTTACTGTTTCAACGGACCCGGTGCCATTTTCGCGATAGCCAAAAAAACCGTAGAATTCCTTTCCGGCGTTCAGAGACCGCTCAACACGCACCGTGTAGCCGTCAGGCGTATCGATAAAGATGCCTTCACCAATGCCCGCCTCGATAATGCCGTTTGTCACCTGATGATGAAGCGAGTGATAGACGAACCGTCCTAAGGGCTCGATATACCCTGTCAGTCCCAAGCCAAGAAAGGTGACAACTACGGCAAGACTTTTCACCGGCGTGGAAAGCCGTCCAAGCCCGACACCGCCGGCGTGTAGCGCATGCAATTCGGACTGGGTCGACAACCGGCGAAATGTAATGAATATCCCCAGGAATAAACCAAGAGGTAGAACAAGTCGGATGTAATTAGGAAAAAGGCTGGCAATCATCTGCAGAACAACAAAGGAAGAAACACCCGAACCAACCGTGAGGTTCAGCAATTGCAGCATTTTTTCAAGAAGGAGGACGACGACGCTGATAAACAGCGTAACCAACATAATTGGTATGATTTGCCGCAGTATATAGACGTCTATGCGCCCCATGACGTCATCCTAATGTAAACGCTGTCGAATAGGAGACGTGGTCGCGAAAAACATACTCCTAGCCTGTAAACTGGGAGGTTTCCTTGAGATTTTGCGTTTTTTACGACGAAACACTGGTTTATTTGCCATCAGTGTGAGATAGAGGGCCATTGGGGAGACTACATGAACATGATCAAAGAGATAAGAAGCGACAAAATTCGTGTCGCAATCATCGGCATGGGCAACTGCGCAAGCTCGTTGATCCAGGGAATTCACTACTACGCTGACAAACCCTTCGACGAATGCTCCGGCGTGCTGCATGAAAAAATCGGCCCTTATACTGTGTCCGACATAAATGTCGTCGCAGCATTTGATATTGATGCCCGCAAGGTTGGTCAGGATGTCACAGCCGCTATCTTTTCGCCACCCAACTGCACCACAGTGTTTGCACCGGATTTGCCGGCAAGCGGAACCACGGTCAGCATGGGCCGTATCCTTGATGGCGTTGCCGATCACATGGTCGACTACCAGCCCGCTCGCACCTTCATCCCTGCCGATCTCCCTGAACCGTCGGAAGACGACGTCGTAAGAAAATTAAAAGAGTCACACACTCAGGTCCTGATCAACTATCTCCCCGTCGGGTCTCAGGAAGCGACAGAATTTTACGCCAACTGTGCGCTTAAAGCTGGCGTTGGTTTCGTAAACTGCATCCCTGTTTTCATTGCCAGCAAT
This sequence comes from Rhodospirillaceae bacterium, assembly GCA_018666155.1. Taxonomy (GTDB): domain Bacteria; phylum Pseudomonadota; class Alphaproteobacteria; order Rhodospirillales; family Rhodospirillaceae; genus WLXB01. The sequence goes on from JABJAH010000064.1 coordinate 64,065, forward strand.
CCGGAATGGCGCGCCAAGTTTGAAGAGCGCAACCTCCCAATTATCGGCGACGACATTAAAGCCCAGATGGGCGCGACCATTGTCCACCGCGTTCTGACCAACCTGTTCAACAAGCGTGGCGCGAAGCTGGACCGGACGTATCAAATCAACACCGGCGGCAATACCGATTTTCTCAATATGCTGAATCGGACCCGGCTAGCATCCAAGAAGATTTCAAAAACGGAAGCAGTGCAGTCCGTTGCCGGAACCCGCCTCGACGAAGAAAACATCCACATCGGTCCAAGCGATTATGTGCCTTGGCAGAATGACAACAAAGTCTGCTTCTTGAGGGCTGAAGGTCGCCTGTTTGGCGATGTGCCGATGAATCTCGAACTTAGGTTATCTGTCGAGGATTCACCCAATTCGGCTGGTGTCGCCATCGATATGATCCGCTGCTGCCAAGTGGCACTGGATTGTGGTGTCGGCGGATTGCTTGAAGGACCATCAGCGTTTTTCTGCAAGCATCCCCCATTCCAACATGAAGACGAGATCGCATCTGAAATGACCGAGACGTTCATCTCAGATATGAAGTTGCAAGGCGCCGCCTAGTGAAAGCGGTTATTCTGGCCGCCGGCCAGGGCACCAGGATGCGAGCGGTGGGTCCCAGCAAGCCGATGGTCTCGGTCGAAGGCACTGCGCTGCTTGAGCGGGTTATTACCAACGCGCTCAACGGGGGTGTAACCGATTTCGTAGTCGTCACCGGCTACAACGGTCAACCCATCCAGGAATACGTTAAAAATCTAGCGGGCAAACTCCCGTGCACGATTACCTGCGCAGACAACGGCGATTGGCATTTGGGTAATGGTCGCTCGGTCCTCGCCGCTAAGCCGTATGTCGACGGTCCATTTCATGTCCTGATGGCTGATCACTTATTCGATCCAGAGATACTAAACATTGTGAGGAAAGAGCCCCTGCCTGATCACGGGGCACGCCTCGCTGTCGATCTGCGGCTGCAAAATCCACATGTCGATATTGACGACGTCACAAAAGTTCACACTAAAGGGGATAAGATCGTCGACATCGGCAAAGGGATCACTGGCTTCAACGCCTTCGACACAGGCGTGTTTTGGTGTACGCCCGGTTTGTTCACAGCCATTGAAGACAGTATCGAGTCCGCCGGAGATGATTCCCTGTCCGGAGGCGTTCGTATTCTCGCTGCGGCTGAGCTCATGGGCTGTTGCGACATCGGTGATCGAACGTGGATTGACGTCGACACACCTGCACTCCTAACCCTCGCACAAGAAGCTATGGTCGAGCGCGCAACCGTTGCTGTTTGAGGAGACCAGAATGTCTCCGTCTGAAACACCCGCATCCGACGCCGATGACGCACTAGGGACCGCCGAGCCAAAAAGCAACGACGCCGCTCTGAGAAATCAGGATATCGAGGAAGCAACCAACCGCCTGATCATCCACCGCGTTAGCATGGCCCTCATACCCCTGTTCATTAAAACGCGGGTTACGCCAAACAGTGTGTCGTGTATGGGTGCCCTGTCTGGCCTCGCCGCGTCATGGTTCTATTTTCACTATGAAAACCCCATCGCCTGCCTATTTGGACTGTTCTTTATGTTCGGCTGGCACGTTTTTGATGGCGCAGACGGACAGCTAGCTCGGCTCACAGGTCAAACATCACCGTTAGGATTCGTAATCGACGGCGTATGCGATTACGCGACCTATATATTTGTATATGTCGCACTGGCTCTTGCCCTGACTGAGACATATGGAACAGATGTGTGGTTCGTCGTTGTGACCGCTGGTGTATTTCACGCCATTCAAGCAGCCGCCTTTGAAATGCAGCGAGAATTTTATATTCGATGGACCGGCGATGACGTCTATACGCACCTATCCGAACAAACCGAGGACGCCTACCCACCTGGAACGGCCAATTTCATCGCAACACTCTACAAGTCAGTCCAAGAGTACTTTCGCCCACTGTCGTGTACGATTGAAGAAAACTTGAGGACCAGCATTACAGATGATGCCCGGAAAAACCTATCTCAGGACAGCTATAGGGCTTGTTTCAGAAAGCATGTGGTCGCGTGGTCAATTCTGAGTGCCAACAACCGCACGGTTGCGATTTTTCTTTTTTGTATTATCGGTCAACCGCTCGCGTACTTCATTTTTGAAATCACACTTTTGACTTTACTGCTCTTGGTGTTGGTCAAATTAAATAGAAACGCACAAGTCGCATTTGCACAGAAGTTGGGCCTCCAAGGTTGAGTCCGTGACCTCATCGCCACTCCCGGAATCCACCGACGCTGAACGGATCGACCAAGATAAACGGGATATTCGCCGCGGCTCCACTCTCAGTATCCTCGGTTTTCTAGCCCGCCTCTGCGCGCGAGTGCCGTTCCTTTTTATCGCGGGCAGGCTCTATGGCTCCGCCTCCTATGGCGAGTACGTACTTCTGACTGCGATCGTCGAAACGACTGCCCTGCTCTCGACGTTTGGGCTCAAGCGAACAATTTTTCGCTTCATTGATGAAGAGAACGTCGATAGGGGCAGTGCCTTTGTCATCCGACATGCTCTCATTCTGGGCCTAGCGTTGTCGTTGTTTCTCGTCGCTGTAATACAAATCTTTGCCACACCAATTCTTCAGGTTTTCTCGGTTGTCGAAATCCGGCCCAACCTCATCATTTTATCCTGGGCCATACCGTTTATTTCCCTCACCGACATTTTCCTGTCAGCCACCCTCTCACGTCGAATTATGCGCTACGAAATCGCGGTCAGAAGCTTCGTCGAGCCCATCGCGTTGACGGTCTTCAGCCTGGGTTTTTACTTACTCGGAATGAAAGGGCCAGGCTTGGTAATCGCTTTCCTCACAGGCTTCGGGATCGCAGCCGCTGTTTCCGCCTATGCCTGCAACCGGATTTTCGGTTGGCGCGATGTTTTAATTGGGCCGGTCCAGCTATCCACCCTGCTCGTCATGGCAAAAAAATCCTTGTCGACATGTCTGCACGATCTGGCCCGTGTCTTGGTGACCCGCCTCGATACATTTGCTGTCGGCTACTTCTTCTCTACAACCACTGTCGGGTTGTACGGCATGGCACAGCAGTTTTTAACAATCGTAGAAAAGGTCGCGGCGAGTTTTTATCCCATGCTGATGCCGGTTGTATCGGCTGCAGTCAAACAAGGTGACCGGAGCCGGCTTCTCCACCAATTACGCGCAGCCGGCGTTCGCCTCGTCCTGCTCCAATTACCCGTGGTCCTAATTTTCTATTTCTTCGGCCCGGATCTACTTGGCTTGATCGGAACCGAATTCTCAGCCGCATGGCCGGTGCTGATGATTCTATCGATTGGATGTTGGATCAATTCGGTAGTTCAGTTGGTCGAGATTCCCCTCACCTATATACGACCGTCCATAAACGTTTTCGGAAGCCTCGTAGCGATCGCTGCCTATCTGATCTTTGTTACAGGGATGCAGGAGCGCTTTGGCCTCAACGGCATCGCACTCACGTCAGTAACCGCTGCCCTCTTCGCTAATGCACTTTTATTGATCGTCTTTGCTCGGACGCGGTTAAGTCCCCAGACCAGCGAAGAACCACACAGTCCTAGCGCTTAGAGCGCTTTTCCGCTTGTTTCTTAGCCAAAACATACTTGAGCTTTCGGATCGCATTAATTTTGAGGGAATAAGGACTCATGTGGGGAGACCCGACCACGACAACCTCAGTATTTGTGCGGGGGTCGATGGCCGAAACGCGCACCGCATTACCGATCTGGTGAAGTTCAAAAAGAACCTCATTCAGGTAGGCCTCGTCAGACCCCCGTGGTGTTGAGAGGTAGCTCGATTTATCATCCCAAGAATTAGCCACGCATCGATCTTTCTAATAACAGCCGTGATTCCGGTAAAAGATAACGTTCCCGCCACCAACCGCAATAGAAACTATGATTTGGCTTAAACGAGCATCCCTCATCCTTTTGGCGTTCTTTGTGACCGTTGCATTGGGCATCGCCTGGTTGACGTTCCAATCACTGCCGCAAGTCGCAGGCAACATACCGATGCCGGGGCCCACCTCTTCAATAGAGATCAGCAGAAACGAAAGCGGGATTCCGTTCATACGGGCGGAAAACGAAGGTGATGCCTACTTCGCGCTCGGATACGTCCATGCCCAAGACCGCCTATTTCAAATGGACTTCATGCGACGGCTTGCCGCCGGTCGACTGTCTGAGGTTCTTGGTGCTCAAGGATTAGGATCGGACCGGTTCATGCGCACCCTCGGGCTATACCGGCATGCTGAAGCGAACCTAAGCGTCTTGGCGCCTGAAACAATTCACGTTCTCAAACGATACGCCGACGGCGTCAACGCTTGGCTGGAGCATCGACAGAAACCGCTGCCGCCCGAGTTTCAGCTTTTGAACTATGAGCCATTCAGCTGGACACCGGCCGATAGCTTGGTGTGGCAAAAACTCATGGGGCTATCTCTTGCTGGGAACTGGCGCGACGAACTCTTGCGCAGTCGGCTCCTGCAAATCTTATCTCCCGAGCAAGTGGCCCAGCTTTGGCCAGGACTACAACCCGGATCGCCGACAACGATCGCGGCAATAAACACACAGGTTTCTGAGGAGCTTGCGCAAAGCTTGATCGGCACCATTGATGATTACGCCCCGCCGACGCTCGCCTCCAACATTTGGGTTCTGGATGGCCAGCACACCCAAAGTGGTAAGCCGTTGCTCGCGAGTGACCCCCATCTTGGATATCAATCCCCGTTAGTGTGGTATCTCGCGCGGCTCGAATGGCCAGGGGAAGTTCGTGTTGGAGCAACGACGCCCGGCTTCCCGTTCACGGTCATCGGTCACAATGGTCATACAGCCTGGGGGATGACCACGACCCACGCTGACTTGCAGGACATCTTTATTGAACAGGTCACCGATGATGGGAGGTATCTAACCCCAAATGGTCCGCAGGATTTTGCCCTTAGAACAGAGGTCATCGACGTCCGCTTCAGTGACCCGGTCACGCTCAAAATCCGCAGCACACGCCATGGCCCCGTGGTTAGCGATCTCGCCGCCTTCTCGTCACCCGAATTGAATACCGGTGCTGATGCAAAGACCGTTCTTGCCCTGTCGACCACGCTACTGCACGACCATGACCGGACCGCCAACGCGATACTCAACGTTGGTAGCAGCCGTACCGTTGACGATATCAAGGCCGCATTGTCCCAATTCGAAGGACCACAGCAGAACTTTATGTATGCCGATACGGATGGCGGCATTGGGTTTAGCGCCGCCGCATACGTGCCCATTCGCGCTGACGGCGACGGCACTGTCCCCGTTCCGGGCTGGTCCGGGGAATACGATTGGATCGGCCGCGTTCCTTACGAAGAGCTGCCACATCGTCTTCGCCCCACCTCTGGGCGCATGGTTAACGCCAACAATCGCCCGGTACCTGACGACTACCCCCACCTGATCGCGGCCACGTTCCCGGCTGGATATCGCGCCAAACGAATTGGGCAACGATTGGATGAGATCGCGCCATCCACTGCGGAGGTCGCCGATATGGAGGAAATCCAAGTGGATGCGATCTCAACCATGGTCCATGACCTGCTGCCGATTCTTCTGAACACGACGCAGCCGCGCACGGATCGGGCCGGCCGGGTTATAGATTTGTTGCGCGCTTGGGATGGCTCCATGAACCGAGATCGGCCGGAGCCATTGCTGTTTCTCTCGTGGCTCGATTTCGTCAAAGAGGCCGCTCTGAAAGACGAACTAGGCGGTGTCTATTCCGCATATCGTGGTGGACGGCCCAAATTAATCAGGCAGATTCTAACGAATTGGCAGGCTTGGTGTGACGTCACCACCACGACAACAGTCGAGAGTTGTGCAGCAATCACATCTGACGCCCTTGAACGCAGTTTGGATTGGCTCGCCGAGCGACCTGAAACCAGCGGGGACGATCCAAGCCAATGGCGGTGGGGCGATTTCCATCGTGCTCAATTCACCCACCCGCTGTTCAATCTTATTCCTGGCCTGTCATCGCTCACCAAAGTTGAAATCGAATCTGACGGATCAGATCACACCGTCAACCGCGGCGCCTATCGGTCGGCGCGCGGCCGCCAACCCTTCATAAACACCCATGGCGCTGGTCTGCGGTCCGTCTTCGACCTCGCCAATCTTGATCAATCCAGCTTTATGATCGCCGTCGGCCAGTCGGGCCACCCGCTGTCCGTCCACTACGACGACCTCAATCAACCCTGGAGAGACGGAAAATCCCTGACCATGCCGTCCCTTGGTACCTTCGTCCCTTCATCGACCCTGCGTCTCGAGCCACTGGTCAATTCAGCCGATTAGCCTTACAGTTCAAGTCGTTAGAAACCGGCCAGGGTAAAGCGGATTTCATGGCGGAACGTCCGGAATTCGGCGGAAGCGGTGGTGGCAACATCATCATCGTAAAACGCATCGTTAAAGGCGAGCACGGGCACCATGGCGGCGCCTGGAAGGTCGCCTATGCCGATTTCGTGACCGCTATGATGGCGTTCTTCCTGCTGCTGTGGCTGCTCAACGCTGTCACCGAAGAGCAGCTCAACGGTATTTCCGATTACTTCACACCGATCTCAGCATCAAACAGTCAAAGTGGCGCCGGCGGTCTTCTAGGCGGCCTGACCATTGGCGAAGGCGCCCAGGAAAGTCAGACGGGCGCTGTCACAGTGACGCCCCTTCCACCCCCCACTGTGGGACAAGGTGGCCAGGACTTGACCGATGCCGGTGAAGGCGCCGGCGACCCGACCGCAGAAGATATCGAAGACGCGATGCGCGCCCGGGAAGAAGCCCAATTCGAACAAGCCGCTGATGAGCTAGAGAAATTGATTCAAGGTATTCCGGAATTGTCCGAGCTGGCCGATAGCCTGCTCATCGACAACACGCCGGAAGGTCTTCGTATTCAAATCGTCGACCAAGATGGCTTGCCGCTGTTTCCATCGGGAAGCGCCGCTATGTTCGGCTATACCCGCGAAATCATGGGTTTGGTTGCTCGGGTGATTAACAAGCTCCCTAATGAACTGAGCATCTCAGGGCATACGGACGCGACACCGTTCACCGATCCCTCCGGTTACAGCAACTGGGAACTCAGCGCTGACCGAGCCCTCGCCACCCGCAGAACCCTTGAGGATTTCGGCGTGACCGAGAAGCGCGTTGCCAAGGTCACTGGCCAAGCCGCGAATGAGCCGCTGATGGAAGATGACCCGGGCGCACCACAGAACCGGCGCATCAGTATTGTACTGCTGCGGGGCGATGGCTCCACCGCCGCCGCCTTCGACCGTCTCCCGGATTTTCTAGAGCCGACCGCGCCCCGCTAAAGCTGGCGCTATCCCGCACAAAATATAGGTTTTTTCTTCATTCACCCCTTGCTAACGCCTTTTAGGCTATGCAAGGTGGTTGGTGCTCTGACTACTTTGGATATCGATGGAACAAACTGCCCTCACCCGTCCACAGTTCTTCTTCACCACGGCCCCCTTGCCGTGCCCGTACCTGCCTGACCGGCTGGAGCGGAAAATCGTGACTGAACTGAACGGACCGAAATCTGAGCACCTCCATGAGATCCTGGCGACAGGCGGATTCCGGCGGAGCCATTCCATCGCCTATGCGCCCGCCTGCCCAGGCTGCAAGGCCTGTGTTCCGGTTCGGGTCCGGGTCCATGAGTTTAAAATGCGCCGCAGCTTCGCGCGCACATGGAAGCGCAACTCTAAGATCACGGCGCATGTTGTCGCCGCCCGCGCAACCACAGAACAATTCGAGCTCTTTAACGAGTATCAAAAGTCCCGGCATGCCAACAGCGACATGGCTAATATGGGATTCTACGAATACAGCGCCATGGTCGAAGACAGCCCGATTGATACCTATCTTATTGAGTATCGCTCACCGACGAGCGAACTCGTCGCTGTCTGTCTGACCGACCAAACCCAAGATGGCCTATCGGCGGTCTACAGTTTCTTCTCGGCGAAACCCGAATATGCCGGGCTCGGCAATTTTGTCGTGCTGTGGTTGATCGAACATGCGCGGGCGCTAACCCTGCCCTTCGTTTATCTTGGCTATTGGATCGCCGAGAGTCCGAAGATGGCCTACAAGACCCGCTTCAAACCACTGGAAGCGCTTGGCCCCGATGGCTGGGCTCCCCTTGAGTCCGACGACGACGCCACCGCGCCTTAACTCTTCGCTCTAATCTCAACGCCCAAAAAGAAAGCCCCGCACAAGGCGGGGCTCCCAATTCGTTGTATCTGGACGCAATCTACATCGCGTATTTAAGTACGAACTTGTAGGTCTGTGGCGGACGGGCAATGAAGCCACCCAATCCACGTGACCCAGTTGCGAACAGCGCGTCGTCTTCCACATTAGACATCGAGAAGCGCGCGGCCCACTGTTCGTCGTACTCAAGTTCAACGTAGGCGTTGATGCGGTCATAAGCAGTAGAGATCACCTCGTTCGTCGCCGACGTGATGAAGTCATCGGTGTAATAAATATCGGCGCCAAGTTTGAAGGCCGCATCATTACCGCCAAGACTAAAGTCATGAGTGTAATCAAAGCCAAGGGCGAAGGCGTAGTCCGCAGTTTGTGGTGTCTGCGTTTCCACACCAAAGGCGGTCAACGAATTCGCCGGAGCCGATGTTGGGTCAAGATCACGGAACTCCCCATCAAGAAGTGTCACTGTTGTGAACACATTGAAGCCTTCAAACAACGCCGCGGTGGCTTCGATTTCAATCCCTTGAATAGTTGCCGAACCGGCGTTCTGTACTGGGAAGGTCAGATTACCGTTAACCAAGACCTGTGCGTTGAGGGTCAGGTCACTGATGCGGTTGTTGAAGTAGTTGGCATTCAAACGGAAGCGATTATCAAACATTTCTGTTTTGATACCAACTTCATAGGTCCAGTTGCTTTCAGCACCGTAATTGGACTGGGCAACGGTGGTGTCGAAGATATTGATCCCGTTAAACCCACCAGACTTGAAGCCTTTCGCCGCCGAGACAAAGAGCAGCGTGTCGTCATTTACGGCGTAGTCCAGGCCAAATTTTGGCGTCCAGGAGTTTTCAGTAATGGAGTCGACAATATTTTCAGAAGGGATTGGGGCAAAGAAATAATCAATATTGAAATCCCAATTCTTTTCATCACGCGTCCAGCGCAGACCAGCGGTCATAGTCAGCTGATCCGTAATGGCATAGTCAGCCTGGCCGAACACAGAGTAAGAATCTGTTCCCGTGTCGTAGCCGCTGCGTGATGTTGGTGCAAAGAAATACCAGCTCATATCTTGGTTCGCCCGCTCATTGAGATAGAACGCGCCCAAAATGTAGTTCAGCTTGTCATCAAAGCCTGTGCCCTGGAGTTGAAGTTCTTGGGTCCATTGGTTTGATTCCGTCTCAAATCCGGCGAGAATACCGCCAAAGCCAGAGAAGTCGGTGGCGAAGTAATCTTTCGTGTTCACATAAGCCGTCACGGATTTCAGAGTTGCTTGATCGAAATCATAAGTCATGGTCAAGGACGTAATAAGCTGTTCCGTATCACCCCGTGGCTGATTCGGAATGTTAAGCAGTCCGCCGCCGCTGTAGTCACGGTCAGGGTGGTTGTTGTCGAAAATTCCGCCAAATGAGGGGACGAGATCGGTCGTCCTATACTGGGCATTGCTCGGAATGCCCGGTGTCGTAGCATTCACCATCACGTTGGCATCGTTCCGGCTGTCGGCATAGGAAATATGCGCGATCGCGTCGAAGTTCTCTCCACCCATGTAACGCAACTTAGCGCGTCCGGCCCAGTTCTTTTCTTGACCAATGTTTTCATTGGTCGCGACATTAATGCCATAGCCCTCATGACCATTGAAATTAAGCGCAATAGAGCCAGCCAGCTTATCGCCTATCGGTCCGCCAGTGCTGACGGAAGCTTCGTAGGCATCATAATTGCCATAGCTCACGGAACCGTCCAGCCACATTTCTTCGCCTGGAGTCTTACTGATGAACTTCAACGCACCGGCAAGAGTGTTCCGGCCATATAGGGTGCCCTGCGGTCCACGTAGAACTTCGATGCGCTCGACATCGGCCAAACGGGTATTGTTACCATTCATGCGGCCCACGTAGACATCATCGATATAAATCCCGAAGGGAGACTCAGCGACAGCCAGCGAGGCATCCTGCTGCAACGAACCGCGCATGGAAGGCGATAGGTTGGTCGGCTGGGTGATGTTGTTGGTCATCTTCAGACTAGGAACATAGCGCTCCAAATCCTGGCCTTGGGAAATCTGGCGGTTTTCCAACTGCTCAACCGTAAACGCTGAAACAGGAACCGGAACAGATTGGAGATCTTGTTCGCGGCGCTGTGCCGTAACAACGATCTCTTCCAGAGTGATGTTTTGTGCAGCGGCTTGGTCACTGATCGCGATGCTGGCGACAAGGCCAGACGCAATGACCGTGGACGTAAAGAGCGAGCGTTTAAGCATGAATTGATCTCCCCAAGGGCGTTTTCGTTTAATCGAAACTCTAAATAGAGATGAACCTCGGGCCCATGTCGTAAAAGAGTTGTAAGCTATTGCGGCAAATATAGGTTTTGGGCCCAGAACAACAAGCAATTTCGACCCTAAATCGTTGGTTCTTAGCAATATTTTCTAAAAGTGGTGCAGCCCTGCATCAGGTCAGATGCAGCTTTAGCCAATAGCACTGTTAAGGCACATTAATATTGGGGTTATGGTACTGAGGCGCGAAGCCGAAAATATTATTTTCCCAGTCAGCTATGTAATAGATCGAAATATCCGCCTGGGAGGACGACCACTTTTCCACCAGTGGGCTTCCCGCCGCCCGCGCTCGGCGCGCCACCTCTTCCTGGTCCGTGGTCTCGAAGATGGCGACCACCCCCTGTTGGGTCCGGGTCGTTTTCGGCCCACTTGGCTCGGTGCCAGGGTCCATTTTCATGATCTCAATCACGCCGACATCCCCTTCAAGGGAGATAAACGCATTGCCGCGTTCTGTGATGCGATCAATCTTCATGCCCAGCGCGCCATAGAACGTCGCCAAGATTGCGGGGTCCGGCGTGCGCAGCACTATTTTCGGTGTCGCCGTAAACCAGGGTGGCGCCGTATTGGTCTGCGCGCTGGCGAAATCGCTGACCAAGGCTGTGAACCCAAGTGTCAGCAGCACACTCCATAGTATCGGCCTCAAAGTCTGCGCCCTCACCCTATGGGACCTTAATACTTGGGTTGTGGTAACGCGGGGCGAACCCAAACACGTTATTTTCCCAGTCCCCGATGTAATAGATCGAATGACCGCGTTCAGAGGATGTCCAGCGCTCAATAAGCGTGGCCCCGGCTTCTTTCGCCCGGCGCACCAATTCTGCTTGGTCCGTCACTTCAAAAATCGCCACGACGCCTTGCTGTGTCCGCGAAGTTTTTAGGCCACCCGGCTTTGTATTTTCGTCCATCTTCAAAATCTCGAGCGATCCAGCACCACCCTCATGATAGATGTTGACGGTGCCGCTTGGGGCCACACTGCCTACTTTCATGCCCAACGCGATGTAGAACTTTGATAAATTCGCCGGATCTGGCGTGCGCAGCAATATGGTCGGCGTCGACGTGAACAACGGCGGCTTTGTATTTTCCTGGGCCTGCGCGGAAAATCCGAGCAACACGATGACGCAGGCAGCAACTAATCTAAGGGCTAGCATCTGTCTCTCCTAAGGCACTTTGATATTGGGATTATGATAGCGCGGCGCGAAACCAAAGACGTTGTTTTCCCAGTCTCCGACGTAATAGATCGAATGGCCGCGCTCCGATGAGGTCCAGCGCTCTATGAGTGTCGCCCCGGCATCCTTGGCCCGCCGCACCAATTCTGCCTGATCCGTGACTTCAAAGATCGCCACCACGCCCTGCTGGGTTCGACTGGTCTTTGGCCCGCCTGGCTTGGTATTGGGCTCCATTCGCAGAATTTCGAGGGCGCCCCGGTCACCGTCCAGGTGAAAAAACACTCCGAAGTCATTACGGCGGTCCACCTTCATGCCCAGAGCCTCATAGAATTGACTCAAGTTTTCTGGATCAGGTGTGCGCAACACGATGACCGGTGTCGACGTAAATTGCAGCGCCGTTGCGCCTTGGGCCTGTGCACCCCAGGACAAAGCAACAGCGCATACCGCCACTACGCTTACATAGACCGATCTCATCGCCACCTTCCCATTAAGACAGCAGTCTGCCGGGAAGATGAACGTGGCGAAAGGGCGTTAGACCGGACGGTCGTGCAATGGCCCTAGACCTCTCTCTTCGCCCGTTTACACGACCACCCGACGATAAAGGTGCCAGGTGGCATGGCCGAGCACAGGCATCACCACCACCAGGCCCACCAAGGCCATCAACGCACCAATCATCATGCTGCCGACGACGATGAGTCCCCATAGCGCCATGGTCACCGGGTTCGCACGCACGGCGGCGACAGATGCGGCCACAGCCTTTCCGGCTGATACGTGTCGATCTAACAGCATGGGGAAGGACACCACACTGATCGATAGGGCGACCACGGCAAACATAAAGCCAAGGCCGTTGCCCAGCACAATCATCGTCCAGCCTTCTTGAGTCATGAACACCCGGTCGACGAAATCGCCCAACGAGGTAATCGGTGCTGCGCCGATGGTCAGCAAATACAGGATCGCGGCCGCGCCCATCCACAGCAGAAATAGCGACAGCAAAATTGCGCCCAGTTTTAAAATTTCAGGCCAGGCCGGCGATGTCGAAACTGAGAAAGCATCGCTCCAGGACACCTCTTCGCCGAGCTCGCGTCGACGGCTCAACTCGTACAAGCCAATAGCCACGAAAGGTCCCAGCAAGGCAAAGCCCGACACCAAGGGAAACGCGAGCGGCAAAAGATTCTCGTTCACGGTAAAGCCGATGGCCAAAAACATCGCCAAGGGATAGATCAGCCCAACAAATAACGGGTGACTAGGCTTGGCATTAAAATCTTCAATGCCTTTGCCAATCGCGGTGGTCAAATCATTGAAATCAATAACACGCACGGCTGATGGCAAACGCGTCTCGGCGCTGATGGTCTCGTGGGTGGCTTCCTGTTGCACGGTCGATCCCTCATGAAAGGGCCGGTCTCCGCGTTGAAACATTCCTGAAACATATCTGGCAACGCACTAGTAGCGGCGGCCGACGGTTGGAACGAAGCAAAGAAAGCTTACACCCGTGGGGGCGTCATTTCCATGGCTGTCACCAGCCGAAGGATTACCTCACCGAAACGTGTTGGTCGTCGAAAACCCGCGTGGAGCAATGCGTCCGGCTTGAGACCGCTTGCCCATCCAGGCGCGCAAATCTTCTTCTGTGCGCTGACGGCCACCAGTCATCCAGGTCAGGCCCTCGCTCAGAATAAACGACTTCGCGTCCGACAATTCACCATCTTTGTAGCGCTGCAATATAACGCCCCTGCCCCGGGTCATCTCGGGCATGTCTTCCAGCGGGAAAATGATCAGCTTGCGGTTTTTACCAACCACCGCGATGTGATCGTCGTCTTCTTCCATGGTGTGACAGGTCTTGGCCTTCTCACCCTTGCCAAGGTTGAGCACTTGCTTGCCGTTCTTGGTTTGGCCAAACACATGTTCTTCGGGCACGACGAAGCCTCGCCCGCCACTGGAGGCGACGAGTAAACGCCCGTCCTTCTCCCACACCTTCATCTCGACCACAGTCGCGTCATTGGGCAGATCGATCATCAGGCGCAGCGGCTCACCGAAGCCTCGACCCTGGGGCAAGCGGTCCCCCGGGATGGTGTAGAAGCGTCCGTCCGATCCGAAGAATAAAATCTTATCGACCGTCGTCGCCTGCAACGAGAAGTCCCAGTCATCGCCGTCTTTAAATTTGACGTCCGAGATATCCTCGCGATGGCCTTTGAGAGCACGAATCCAGCCTTTGCTCGACAGCACCACCGTAATCGGTTCTTTCTCAACCAAGGCCTCGATGGGCACGACCACGGCCGACGGCGCATCACCCAACTCTGTCCGCCGCTTACCGAGCGGTGTGTCTTGGCCAAAGTCTTTCTTGGCCTCACGCAGTTGCTCGCCGATAGACGCCCATTGCTGTGAGGCATCCTTCAGTAGGGCCTTTAGCCCTTTCATCTCTTTGGAGAGCTTGTCATGCTCGCCTTGGATTTCCATTTCTTCGAGCTTACGAAGAGAGCGTAAACGCATGTTGAGGATCGCTTCCGCCTGCACATCCGTCAGCTTGAAGCGCTTCATCAACACCGGCTTGGGCTCATCCTTCTGCCGGATGATTTTGATCACCTCATCCAAATTCAGATAGGCAATCAAATAACCTTCAAGAACCTCGAGGCGATGTTCGATCTTGGCCAAGCGGTGCGCAGACCGACGCTGCAACACGTCTTGGCGATGATCCAAGTAGGCTTGCAACACCTCACGCAGGTTCTGCACCCGCGGCACGCCGTCGGCACAGAGCACGTTGAGGTTCAAACTAAAACGGATTTCAAGGTCGGTTTGGCGGAACAATTGCTCCATCAGCATATCGGGATCCACGGTCCGGCTTTTAGGCTCTAGCACCAGGCGCACGTCTTCCGTGGACTCATCGCGGATGTCCGCCAGGAACGGCAGCTTGCGCGCTTCCATCAATTCCGCGATGCGCTCAATCAATTTCGCTTTTTGAACCTGATAGGGCATCTCGGTGACGATGATGTCGAATTGGCCGCGGTCGAGTTTCTCGACTTCATACCGGGCCCGCACACGGAAGCTGCCGCGACCGGTGCGATAGGCCTCTGCGATGGCTTCTTTGCTTTCTGCCAATATCCCGCCGGTTGGGAAATCAGGCCCCGGAATATACTTGAGCAAGGTGGCGTCGAGAATTTCAGGACGACCGCCGGTTTGTTTGGCTTTCTTCGGATCCTTCTTGCGCACATCGGCCATGTGAATCAGGGCGTCGCATAGCTCACCCACATTGTGGGGAGGAATGTTCGTCGCCATACCGACCGCAATGCCCGAGGAGCCGTTGGCCAGCAGGTTCGGCACCGCTGCGGGCATCACCAGAGGTTCGTGTTCTTCGCCGTCGTATGTGGGGCGGAAATCGGCCCCGTCTTCATCGAGGCCATCCATCAAGGCGATGGCGTAGCGCGTTAGGCGCGCTTCCGTGTACCGCATTGCCGCCGCGTTATCGCCGTCGATGTTGCCGAAGTTGCCCTGCCCCTCGACCAGAGGATAACGCACCGCGAAATCCTGGGCCAAGCGCACCATGGCGTCGTACACCGCGACATCACCATGAGGGTGATATTTACCGATGACATCGCCGACGACCCGGGCGCATTTTTTGAAGCCCTGATCCGGATTGAGCTTGAGTTCCCGCATGGCAAACAACAGGCGACGGTGCACTGGTTTCAATCCGTCACGGATATCCGGAAGAGACCGCGAGACGATGGTCGACATGGCATAGGCCAAGTAGCGCTCGGACAAAGCCTCCGCGAACGGCGTTTCAATAATGCGCTCAGGACCAGCGGGTTTCTTCGGGGTGCGGGATCGGGCCATAGGTCTACTAACGGGTCAATCGGGCGCGACACGAAATGTGACGCGAAACCGCAAGATGCAGGGTGTCAGCCCCCCTGTAAACACGAAATGTAGGGTTTTCTGAGGATTTCAGAGCCACCGGCTCCCGCCCGCGCAACGTTCTAACTCGCCGGATTCAGCGGTCCATGGGCTCGTTTGTATTTTTTGAGTGCATGGGGTCGTTCGCGCGAACGCACTTGCATGGGCTCGATGCGGGAAACGAGTGGTGCATGGGCTCGTTACTCGTAATTTTATCGATTTTATTTTTAAGGCCGGACGCCCTCTCTCGCAGAAACATTAGAAATCGACACGCAAAGCGGGAAATCACAACTGTATTTACAACGCAACCACAACCTACTTTGTGACGTTCTTCCATTGCAGGATCGGATGACGGTCTCGGGAACCGCCACTCTGGTAAAAGCGAAACACCAGAGCAGATGTCTCGTCTCGTTTCTCTCATCTTTCGCTGCGTGCACTACCTATAGAAGAGCAGCAGCGTGAGGATGTGCTCCGGTTTTCCCTTGCCCGGGACCGGGGCACATCTGATTTTATTTCACGACAAGCGCCCGAAGTCTTTGTCGAGCATCGGGTAACGTCTTCTGATGCGGCGCGTAAACATGTCGCTCTAAAAAGAAGCCGGTGAGATCCAGCCCCGCGATGACATCATCTGTACTCGGTAACTCTGGCTGCTCATCAATCAAAAACGAAGGCAGCGCAAGCAATTGGCCCTTGTAGGGCACCCCAGCCGCACGGGACACCGCTCGACCACTTTTCGGCGACACGTAAATCAAGTCTTCGGTCACACCGGTTGATGCACAGGAACTTAGGTCGAGTCCGAAGCCCAGTTCGTTGAGCAGGTGCATTTCCCACAGCACATAATCAATAACCCAACTAGACTCCCCCAGGGTCTCGAGCAAATGACAGGCTTGCTGATAGGCCAGAGAATGCACTTCCCGCTCGGGCAACACTGCTTCTGCCGTGGCGCACAGCGCTGTCACAGACGTCAGCATCATTCGATCGTGTAGAGCTCCGGCCGCGTACATGCGATCCGGCTCGCAAACAAAGGTGCCGAGGAGATCTTCAAGCCTGGCCCGCCAGCGCACATGAAGTTTGTTCCCTGGCTGATAAAGACCACGGGCTCTGCGGCCGCCGCCGCCCTTGACCACGCCGGCATGGTGGCCGTGCTGCTCAGTCAAAGCATGCAAAATAATATCGTGCTCGCCGAGCTTCCGCACGGAGAGGACCAAACCTAGATCGGTCCATTCAACAGCCATGCCGAGGGGTTTACCCGAAATCGGGCAGAAAGATGAGCGCCAATCCTGCAATCATGCAGGCAATGCCAGAAAAAAGAAGGACATGGTCCGGCCAGCTCTGGCCACTCTGCTTGCCCCGCCGCCAAACGAGAGCAAACAGCGCCATCGCGCCAACCCAGAACAGAATTATCCCCAAACGGTCTAGTGTCACCGCCTTAACCTCGCCTATTACGAGAACTGGCGCTAATTAAGCCTACTCATGCATCAAAGTCGAGACCCCAGGCCGAAAAATGGGACCGACGCTCCCGCCATTTCGGCTCAACTTTGACATGAAGGAAAAGATGCAGCCGCCGACCTAGGAGGCTTTCCAGTTCCTTGCGGGCCTGTTCGCCCACCGCCTTAATCCCCTTGCCGCCTTTGCCCAGCACAATCGGCTTTTGGCTATCCCGGGTGACATAGACGGTCTGGTCGATGCGGGCGCTACCGTCTTGAAACTCTTTCCAGGAATCCGTGTCGACCATGCAGTCGTAGGGTAATTCCTGCCTGAGCGAGAGAAACAGCTTTTCTCGCGTAATTTCTGCGGCGAGCAAGCGTTGCGGCATATCCGAGACATCGTCTTCTGGGAACAGCCAAGGGCTTAGCGGCATTGCCTTGGTGAGCACCTCAAGAATACGGTCCGTGCCATCCCCGGATAACGCCGACACCATAAATGTCTCCGCAAAATCCACGGCTTCATTCAACCAGGTCGTCAGCTCAAGTAAGTTTTCTTTCTTCGCGGCATCGACTTTGTTGACCACCAGCATGACCGGCGTCTTTCTGGTTTTTTGGCGTTTGGCCAATGCCGTCAGAATCGCCTTGGTATTGTCTTCTAGGCTGCGTGCACCATCGACAACGAGCAGGATTGCGTCAGCGTCTTCCGCACCGGTCCAAGCAACAGAGACCATCGCGCGCTCCAAGCGGCGCTTTGCCCCTTCAAAGATACCTGGCGTATCAACAAAAACGATCTGGCTTTGATCTTTTAGGGCGATACCGCGCACGATCGTTCGCGTCGTCTGCACTTTTGGCGACACAATCGAAACCTTGGTCCCAACCAGGTCATTGACCAATGTGGACTTGCCGGCGTTAGGGGCACCGAGAACCGCGACAAAGCCGCAGCGCGTTCCCTCTTGAGCGTCGTTCCCCTGGCTCACTTATTAATACGCCCCAAGAGTTCTGTCGCAGCGACCTGTGTCGCCGTCCGCTTAGACGCCCCCACACCAATGGCGGGGTCATGCCCCTCGACCGTCACCGTCATCTTAAACTCCGGTGAATGGGCAGGCCCTGTGCTTTCAACAAGTGTGTAGACAGGCAATGGCAAGCCCTGCCCTTGCGCCCACTCTTGCAGCGTGGTCTTGGCGTCTTTGGGCGGGTTGATGACCGCTTCCATAAGGGGTTGCCAATACCGCACGATAAGGTTTTTGGCCGCAGCAAAGCCGGCATCAAGATAAACGGCACCAATCAAGGCCTCGCACGCGTTCGCCGTGATACTTGCCGTTCTATTTTCGCCTTCGCCTTCGCTGCCACCAACCTGAATATAATCTTGTAATGACATATGATCTGCGACCTCGTTCAAAGTTTCCCGACTGACCAGCGCGGCGAGACGGCGGGCCAAGCTCCCTTCCGGCTCAGTAGAAAAATGCACATACGACATGTCAGCGATCGACAATCCAAGAACACGATCTCCCAAGAACTCAAGGCGCTCATTGGTGAGTTCCGGAGCCGTCACGGCACTGTCCGCGGTCGCACTTCGATGGGTGAGTGCGAGGTGGAGCAGGGCTTTGTCAGTAAACGTATGCTGTATGCGGCGCTCTAAATCTGCCCGGTCACTCATGCGGTCGATCAATTTAAAGAGTCGAAAAACCGGCTGAACCGGGTGGCCGTCGGCCATTTCCAAAACTCAAGAATAGAAGCTGTACCGTCAGTCGAGAAAAATAGAATTTCTGCCCGACCCACTAAATTTTCTGCGGGGACAAACCCAACCTGGCTACGACTATCTTCTGAATTGTCCCGGTTATCACCCATCATGAAATAGTGATCCAGGGGTACCTTGAATTCTCGCGTATTGTCGAACCGACGGTTATCGCCCTCTTCCAGAATCAAATGAGTCCGGCCGCCGGGTAATGTTTCAACAAACTGGGCGACGCGAATTTGGCTGCCATAAGGATTACGATAGACAAAGTCATCCATCCGCTCACGCTGAACAATTGTACCGTTAATGAATAAGCGCCCATCCTGGACCTGTATGGTATCGCCGGGTAGGCCGATAATACGCTTGATGTAATCCGTCTTATTGTCGCGTGGCAGCTTGAAGACGATAACGTCTCCACGCTCTGGCTTATCAGCGAGCACCCGTCCCGAAAATGGCATGAAGCTCAATGGGAAGGAGTGCTTGCTATAGCCGTAGGAAAACTTTGAAACGAAGAGGTAGTCGCCAATCAACAGCGTCGGTCGCATGGAGCCGGACGGAATATTGAATGGTTCAAACAAAAATGTCCTGATCGCCAGAGCAACGAGGACTGCGTAAAACACGGTCTGAATAGTTTCCCAGAAGCCGTCGTTTTTCTTCTTGGACATGGCCCCTGAATTTTCTGACACGATAATAAAACTACCTAATACGAACGAACAAATTGGGCGGAGGTTGCAATAACCAGCCAGGGTGGCGGATAAAGCCGATCAACCCGCAGCCTGTCAACCTACAGCCTTGTAAGATTAAGGGAAATGGGTGCCTTTTGGCACTGCGGTAATGATGACTATTGCCTCAGCCAGCGGATATTCGTCGGTAATAGTCAGTTCCACGCGAGCTTCCATGCCATCTGGAATCATAGATTTGAGCCGTTCCGCAGCACCACCCGTCATTTGCACCGTAGGCTTGCCGGACGGCAGATTAACGACGCCAAGGTCTCGCCAATACACCCCTTGGCGAAACCCGGTTCCCAGGGCTTTAGAGGCCGCTTCCTTGGCCGCATACCGTTTCGCATAGGTAGCAGCGTACGCCTGGCCAGCACCCTTGCGGCGTTCCGCTTTCGCCTGTTCTACATCCGTATAGATGCGATCAATGAAACGCTGGCCAAAACGAGCCAAGGTTTTTTCAATACGGCGGATATCAATCAGGTCGGAGCCCATACCAATAATCACGAGGCTCTCTCCGTCACTGCGATGGCCCGCGCCACATCCATACGTCGGCGCATTTCTTTTATCGTATCGGCCAAACCAACGTATATAGCTTCACCGATAAGGAAGTGCCCGATGTTGAGTTCCATCAGCGAGGGAATGGCGGCAATTGGCCCAACAGTCTCGAAGCTAATGCCATGACCGGCGTGACATTCTAGTCCCAGCTGGTCTGCTCTCTCAGCCGCATCAACAATACGCTGGTAATGAAGTTCTTTCGCTGCTTCATCTTCAGCATCGCAATACGCGCCGACGTGCAACTCGATCACCGGCGCACCCAACTGAGCCGCCGCCGCAACCTGAATCGGGTCCGGCTCGATAAACAGCGAAACGCGGATGTCAGCATTTCCCATATCACGCACAAAGCGCGCTAGGTGGTTGTGACCACCGGCCGCATCGAGACCACCTTCAGTGGTTCTCTCCTCACGTTTCTCAGGAACGATGCACGCTGCAAATGGTCGGTGACGCAGGGCGATTTCAAGCATTTCGTCCGTTGCCGCCATTTCGAGATTCAGCGGCAAATCTATTTCCATGCCCAACCGCTCAATATCTGCATCAGATATGTGGCGCCGGTCTTCTCTCAGATGGGCCGTAATGCCGTCGGCCCCAGCTTCCGCAGCCAGCACTGCGGCCCGAATAGGATCCGGATGCGCGCCCCCTCTCGCGTTACGGATTGTCGCAACATGATCAATATTAACTCCAAGGCGTAAGCGGTCGTTCATCGTTGTTCAGATTCTGAGGAATTAGAGGCGCGACGTGCCTCGCGCCGCAATTGATACACGTCAACCAACTTATAGAAAACGGTATAGACCCCTGCCCAGGTCAAAAGTGCTACCGGAATACTGCCGACGATCATCGGCCACCACACCGGCCAAACACGATCCATGAACAAGGCGCCATCCGCTTCAATCATCGAACGAATGAGTCCACTAAACATATCGGAGAAACTCAAAGTATCATCGCTAACCAAAAACCCGTTTCCGAGAATGAAATTGCCCAAATAGTAGGTTGACAACCAGATGACGGGAAACGTCCAAGGGTTACCAATCACAGTGCCGAACGCCGACGCAAGAACGTTTCCGCGAATGAGCCAAGCAAGCGCGCACGCCATAAAGAAATGAACCCCAAGAAACGGTGTGACGGACATTGCCGAACCGCAGGCCAATCCTGCGGCGATAGAGTGAGGCGTGCCAGGCAACCTATGTAGGCGATGCCACAGGTATTGACCGGCCCTCGTCCAACCAGACTTAGGCCACAACAGGGACTGAATTAAACTAATCGCGCTGGGCTGCGCGCGGCGCCGAAACATAGTGGCCGGATCTCCTATCCGCGGGCGCGCTCAACCGAATTAATTGCCGGAGATGCCCGAAGAGCTGCAATAATGTTGGTCAAGTGTTTAACGCTTGTCACCTCAATGTCGAGGTCCATTTCAAAGAAATCGTTCGATCGTCCCACGATTTTTAAGTTGGAAATATTCCCCTGATTCTGGGCGATAACCGTTGATAGCGCTCCGAGGCTGCCGGGCTCATTGAGGACCGTCAAATTGACACGTCCCAGAAGCATGTCGCCGGTTTTTTTATTGTCCCAGACGATGTCCAACCAATTCTCAGGCTCCTCAGCCAACTCAATTAGCGACTCACAGTCAATGGTGTGAACGTCAACGCCTTTGCCGGCTTTAAGAATTCCGACGATACGATCTCCAGGTAGCGGGTGGCAGCATTCTGAAAGGTGCAACGCTAGGCCCGGGGTCAACCCCTTGATCGGCACGGCACTTTCTGCTGCTCCGGCATTTTGCCGACGCGCTTTGGAAATGTTCACGACCTTTGTTTGTGGGCTCGTTTTCACGCCGGGATAGACGGCTTCAAGAACCTGCCGGGCCATCACTTGGCCTTCTCCGACGGCGGCGTACACATCGGTACGATCATGGTAGTCCAGTTTTTCGGCGGCCTCATTCAAGCCATCGTCCGTCAGGTCATAAGCCTCTTTGACAAACATCTTTGACAAAATCTCTTTGCCGAGTTTGGCGTATTCTTCGTGAGCCTCCATACGAACGCGGCGTCGTATGTGCGCTCGCGCCTTGCCCGTAATGACAAAACCTTCCCACTCTGGTGAGGGCTTTTGCGCTTTTGAAACCGCGATCTCGACTTGATCGCCCGTATGCAGTTCGATCCGAAGCGGCACGATCCGACCGTTCACTTTCGCACCGACGCAGGTATTACCAACTTCAGTATGAACAGCGTAGGCAAAATCAACCGGACTCGCGCCCTTGGGCAAGGTGATCAACTCGCCCTTCGGTGTGAAACAGAAGACTTGATCTTGGAACATTTCGAGCTTGGTGTGCTCGAGAAATTCCTCTGGCGTCTGAGCATGCTCGAGAATGTCGAGTAGCTCTCGGAGCCAGCTGTATTGGCTTCCAGCGACATCGCCAAGTCCCTGCTTGTATTGCCAATGCGCTGCCACCCCAAGCTCGGCAATTTCGTGCATACTTTTGGTGCGAATTTGCACCTCAATGCGATGCTTCTCCGGGCCGATGATGCTGGTATGAATTGATTGATAACCATTTCGTTTTGGTGTCGAGATATGGTCCTTAATCCGACCCGGTACGGTTCGATAAGCCGCATGGACAATACCGAGCGCGCGATAACAGTCTGCATTGTCGTCGACCATAATTCGAAAGGCCATGATGTCCGAAAGCTGCTCAAAGCTGACATCCTGAATCTGCATTTTTTTCCAAATCGAATATGGCGTCTTCTCGCGGCCCGAGACATATCCCGTAAGCTCACTCGCCTGAATCGTTTGGTCGAGTTCGTCCATAATTCGACCGACCAAGTCACCGCCTTCTCTCTCTAAGAATCTAAGCCGCGCGAGTATCGATGTTCTGGCTTCTGGATGAAGCTCGGCAAAGGCCAAATCTTCGAGCTCGGTTTTGATCTCTTGCATTCCAAGTCGCTCTGCGAGGGGCGCATAAATCTCCATCGTCTCGAGAGCGATGTTCCGCCTCTTCTCGGGTTTGGATATGTGATTTAGGGTTCGCATGTTGTGCAGGCGGTCTGCGAGTTTGACCAAAAGCACACGAATGTCTTCAGACATCGCAAGAAGAAGCTTACGAAAGTTCTCAGCTTGCTTAGCTTCTACATTCTGAAGCTGAATACGCGTGAGCTTGGTAACGCCGTCGACAAGGCGCGCGACCTCTTCACCAAACAAGCTGGCGATTTCCTCACTCGTGGCCCCAGTATCCTCGACCGTGTCGTGCAAGAGAGCTGTGACGATAGAGGCAGTATCAAGCCGGTAGTTCGTTAGAATTCCAGCAACTTCGATCGGATGAGAAAAATAGGGATCCCCGGACGCCCGCATCTGCGAGCCATGCATCTTCATGGCATAAACGTAGGCGCGGTTGATCGCATCCTCGTCCGCCGTCGGATCATAGGATTTAACGCGTTCTACCAGTTCGAACTGGCGCAACATCGGGGACAAAACCTCCTTTTATTTTCAAGGAGATAGTATCACAACACGACCCGTTAAAGAGTGCTGAACAAAGAAAAACCGCGCCTCAGGAGACCTGGGCGCGGCTTGAATCTGATAAAAAAGGAAGCTCGTTAGCCGCCTTTTTGGAATACACCTGCTTCTTCGCTGGTCACGTCTTCGTAGCTAACCTGAGGATGTGGATCATCTCCGTCACTGCTCTCAATGGTCATGCCAGCCGCGGCGGCTGTTTCATCGGTATAGCCTTGCCCGCCATCAGCCAAACTGCGGCCATCGGCAATCGCGTCAAATGCATCTTCTTCAGGCTCATCAACTTCGACATGACGCTGCATGCCCTGGATGACGCCATTAATTAACTCGTCAGCTACGACCTTATCTTCCGCGATCTCGCGCAGAGCGATAACCGGGTTCTTGTCGTTGTTCCGCTCAAGCAGAGGCTCTCCACCGGCGGAAATCTCCCGCGAACGCTGAGAGGCCACTAGGACCAATTCGAAGCGGTTTCTAACCTTATCAATGCAATCTTCAACAGTGACGCGAGCCATGCTGTGTTCCTGTCTTGGTGATACCGGATCTGGCCCAGCCTTAAATCCACGGCAACGGCGTCCAAACCCCAGTATATAAAACTGAGAATTGACGTGTGTTTAGTGAGAAAGCGGCTGAAAAACAAGGGTTTTTAGCCTTCGGACAAGATTTGATACGCTTTGAATCAGCCGATCCGGCGAATTTCCCCTAAATCCGCGAGGTTAGACACCAATGTGTCTATCCCAAGACCGGAAACCGGATGCTGCCATTTGGGAGCGATATCCCGCAGCGGAATCAGGACAAAAGCCCGGTTTTCGAGCCTGGGATGGGGCAAAATTGGTGGTCCAACCTCGATCCGCCCCTCAAAATCCAGAATATCGAGGTCGAGCGTCCTCGCCGCGTTGAGCTCCCGGCGCGCGCGCCCATGGGAGTCCTCGATAGATTGGAGAATGTTCAGAAGGGTCTCGGGATTGGCCTTGGTTTCGACACTAGCGACCCCGTTCACATAAAGAGGCTGATCGGATGCCGGCACAGGTGTCGTCTCATACCAGTGCGATACGCCTTTCACCCGTATATCAAATTCAGGAAATTGCCGAATTACGCTCTGCAAAGTCTCAAGTGGACTGCCAACTTTGCTTGGTAGATTTGCGCCTAGGGCGATGGCAATCACGGTTCTTGGCCCTGTGTTGCACACGTACCGAAAGCGATTATAAAGCTAAGTATAGGCGGTCTTATTAGGATCACGACTGACACCAGTTTGTAATTTCGTTCCTGATTATCGGCTGCCCACTCATTTTGCACCAACAACCGATTATTGCCCGAGGTTTTTATGTTTTCCTTCTGCCCCCTCGAACGAAGGCCGATGTCTAAGGCAAGAATACAGATTAACCGTGGCTCATAACCCCGTTGATCCTCCACTAGATTGCGACAAATGTCCGCGACTGGTCGAGTTCCGCAAAGCGAACCAAGCGGCTCATCCCGATTGGTTCAATGCCCCCGTGCCGGCCTTCGGCCCGTCAGACTGCACTCTTCTCATCGTCGGCTTAGCGCCAGGTCTGCAAGGGGCTAACCGCACCGGGAGGCCCTTTACCGGCGACTACGCTGGAGACCTCCTCTATCCGACGCTCATAAAATTTGGCTGGGCGACTGGAACCTATGGCCAGTCGCCGGATGATGGCCTGAAGATGAACAACTGTAGGATCACGAACGCCGTTCGCTGTGTGCCCCCACAGAACAAGCCGATTGGCGCCGAACAAAAAAGTTGTCGAACATATCTCGTTGATGAATTCGAAAATCTGCCAAAACTAAAAACGATCTTAGCACTCGGGCGGATTGGCCATGACGCTGTGGTCACCACATTAGACCTAAAGAAGGCTGATTATCCGTTCAGCCATGCGGCCCGCCACACCCTTCCCGACGGCCGAATCCTGACCGACAGTTATCACTGCTCGCGCTACAACTTGAACACCCGGCGTCTAACGCCAGATATGTTTGAGACCGTGTTTAAAGCGATAACCTAAAAGTCGACTACGGTAGCTGGGCTTCTATAGCGCTTACCAATTCTTTGCTCATCGGCTCAACCCGGCTTGGGAACGCCTCAACGAGCGAGCCATCGGGCGCCACTAGATACTTGTGGAAGTTCCAGCTTGGCGCATTCTCCGCACCCTTCTCAGCCGCGGCCCATTTGTAAAACGAATGGGCACTTCCGCCCTTCACCACTTCTTTGGCTGTTAAGGGGAAGTCGACATCAAAGTTAGCTTCACAAAAATCTTTTATCTCTTCCGCGGTTCCCGGCTCCTGGGCACCGAAATCGTTGGACGGAACACCTAAGACGACGAGTCCCTTATCTTTGTACTCGCTCCATAAGCTCTGCAAACCTTCATACTGTGGCGTATACCCGCAAAAGGATGCGGTGTTGACGACAAGTAAGGCTTTCCCTTTGTACTGAGACATTGGCAAAGCACCGCCATCTATAGAGTCAAAGGAAAAATCGTGGGCCGTTTCAGCCATGGCAGCGTTGCCTCCGGACAATAAGAATATCGAAGCGATAAGAGTAGCCGTCAGAGTACGTCGGTTCATTTCGAAGCCATCCCTTCTCGAATTCGGTTTCAATCCATAGTGTCTCGAACCAAACTACGGTTGGCAAGAGACGCATGCGAGAATTGGACTCCCTATGGACCAGTCAACCGACACGGCCTCCCCACAGGCACAGATTCTGCGGATTACCGGGCAACTCCTTCCGACACGTTGTATTGGGATAGCAGCGGAACTGGGGCTGGCCGATCACCTTGCAAAGCGACCAATGAGTACGGAGGAGCTTGCCAGCGTTTGCGGCGCCCATGCCCCATCACTCTTCCGAATGCTGCGTTTTCTCGCCTCCATCGACATATTTCATCAGGAAGATAACGGAACTTTCCGGAATACACCTGCATCCGACGTGCTGCGTGAAGGCGTCCCTGGTTCGCTACGGCCGATGGTGAGGTTGGCCTGGCAAGATGTCGTTTGGGATACCTACCGAGCCATGCCCACCGCAATGCAAAATGGAACACCCGCCTTTACCATTGCCCATGGTCGGCCCTTCTTCGAGCATTTGGCAGCCGAACAAGAAATTGGCGCACTGTTTGACGCGTCGATGGCGCTGATGTCGGGCCCAGAGAATGACGTCATCGCAAAGACCTACCCTTTTGGCGAGGCTGAAACCGTTGTCGATGTTGGTGGTGGACGTGGCGGGCTTCTCGGCGCAGTCCTTACAGAACACCTTAATCTATCGGGTGTACTTTTTGACCAACAGCACGTCATTGCCGAGCCCACTTATCTAGAGGACGCAGGCGTCCTTGATCGGTGTGAACTTATCTCCGGTGATTTCTTCAGCTCAGTCCATGCCGGCGGAGACATCTACATGCTTAAACGAATTCTGCACGACTGGAGTGACGCAGATGCCGTGCGTATTCTGAGCAGCATAAGAACAGCCATGTCGCCGGAGTCACGGGTCGCTGTTATCGATGCCGTTCTCAAACCGGGCAACGACGCAGACCCTAATAAATATCTCGATGTCGGCATCATGACTCTTTTAGAGGGTCGTGAGCGAACTGTCGAAGAATTTGAAACGATATTTACGGAAGCAGGACTACAGGTCCTTCGTATTCTACCGACCCCTGCCCCATCGACCATGTCGATTATCGAGGGTGCGTTGGCCTAGCCGTAGCGCTGCTCTTTCCACGGATCGCCGACGGCGTGATAGCCGCGCGCTTCCCAATAACCTGGAGCGTCACCACCCATAAACGTGATGTGACGAATCCATTTCGCCGATTTCCAGAAATACAGTTTTGGTATAACTAGACGGACTGGCCCGCCATGTTCACGCGTCAGCGGTGCTCCGTTCCAGGTATGCGCCAACAGAACATCGTCATCATCGATCCACGATAAGGGCACGTTGGTGGCATAGCCGTCGTAGCTGCGGACCATCAAGAATGCGGTATTTTCACGCGGTTGAACTTCCGCCAGTAGGTGCTTGGCTGAAACGCCTTTCCAGCGGTTGTCATACCGTGACCAGGTCGTCACACAATGAATGTCGCTCACGATCTCGACTTGCGGCTGAGCCATTAAATCGTCGAAGGACCACTTGATCGGCTGATCAATTTGGCCGGCCGTCGATAGCATCCATTCCCGTGAAATCATGTTCGGCTGTGGACCCAAATCGAGCACAGGAAAGTCTTTAACCAGACGCTGCCCCGGAGGCAGCCGCGCTCGCTTGGGGTCCGCCGTTTGGCCCGTTAATCCACGGCCCTCACGCGCCCACTGTTCTTTCGTACCAATGAGTTTTTTGTTTTGTCTGTCGTCGCGGCTCATTGCTAGCCCCGGTCGCGTAGCACGCGGGACTTTTGACGATTCCAATCCCGCTCTTTTATGGTCTGACGCCGATCAATATCGGTCTTTCCCTTTGCCAAACCTATTTTGAGCTTGGCGAGGCCGCGATCGTTGAAATAAATCGAAAGCGGGACAAGCGTCATGCCCTTGCGGGAAGTTTCGATACTCAGTTTTTCAATTTCTCGTTTACGCAACAATAGTTGGCGCTTACGCCGGGGCTCATGGCCGAAGTGCCTTGCACCCTCATATTCCGGAATATAAGCGTTGATGAGATAGAGGCCACCATCCTCGGCGGCCGCATAGGACTCCTGAATATTGCCGCGGCCAAGGCGCAAGGATTTAACCTCGGTTCCCAACAAAATAAGGCCGGCCTCGAAGGTTTCCTCGATTTTATAATCGTGGCGTGCCTTGCGGTTTTGGGCAACCGTACCCGTTGATATCCATCCAGACTTCGTCATGACTTTCTTGCTCTAATCGAGCAACCCTGCGCCCCGCATGGCTTCCTCAACCTTCGCCATTGCCGGCGTCGTCAGAGGCACCATCGGAGGACGGGTGTCCGGCAAGCATTTCCCGATCAAACTACAGGCAAACTTAACCGGCGCGGGATTTGGCTCACAAAACAAAGCTTGGTTCAAAGGCTGAAGAATATCACGCAGCCGCCAAACGTCATCGTACCGCTCATTGCGCCAAGCATCGTGAAGCTCCGCGTTCAATCGCGGAGCAACATTCGAAGATACTGAAATACATCCGAACCCACCCTGGGCCAAAAACGCTACAGCTGTGTCATCATCGCCTGACAGAAGACAAAACTCTCGGCCGATCTCTATGCGAGATGCAAGCGGCCGGGCTAAGTCGCCCGTGGCATCTTTAACGCCAACAATGTTTGGGTGCTCTGCCAACTTCGCCATCGTTTCGACACTCATATCGACAACGCTGCGAGGCGGAATGTTGTAAATAATAATCGGTAGTTCGACAGCATCAGCAATGGCGGTGAAATGAGCGATCATTCCCGCTTGGCTCGGTTTGTTATAATAGGGCGTAACAACGAGAGCAGCATCAGCACCCGCTTTAGCGGCATGCTGCGTTAGCGCGATGGCCTCTTCAGTTGAGTTTGACCCGGTGCCCGTGATAACTGGAATTTTTTCCTTCGCGACTTCGATGCATAATTCGATAACGCGATTGTGTTCCTCATGGCTGAGCACCGGGGATTCACCTGTCGTCCCGCAGGGCACGACCGCATGAGTCCCTTCATCAATCTGCCACTGCACCAGATCTTGAAACGCCTTTTCATCGACGGCACCACCACGAAAGGGCGTAATCAGTGCGGTAATCGATCCGGTAAACATGAAATTCACTCCAAAATCACGTCTCAACACCGATAAATCGGGGCAAAGCGAGAAATGTGCCTGTGTCTCAGGCGGCGCAACATAACTCCGACAACGTAACGCAGCAAGCGGCCCAGCATTGTTCAACTGTGTGAAATCGCATCATATACCCTCGCGCCTAGCTTCACGGCCCTTTAGTTAAGCCCCAAGACTTGGTAAAATATCTCTTTGAAGCCCTATATGATGTGGCAGGTTTAATGATCCATCGTTCATCGCGGATGATTGCCGTGGCGGCAATACTGTCCGCGACGCTCCTGCTGCCCGCCCACACTGACGCTTTAGCCGCTCCCGTGCTGCCTGAAGTAAAGCCACCGGTCCCTGCTGCAAAAGTTCAGATACAAGCGGCTCGGATTCTGCCGGTCCGAAAACCGCCCTACTACGGGCCGTTCGGTAAAGATTACGAGTACCTCCTCGAGGAAGCTGACCGCATTGCGTTTAGCCGGGCGCTCACCTCCGCCAAAAACAGACGCTGGAAGCGAGCCGTGGAGCTTGCGAAAAAAGTCGAGAACCCTTTGGCGGGCGATGTTATCGCTTGGCTCTATATACGGGAGACTGGTGCGAATACGTCGTTCAAAGCACGGACCGAGTTTATCCGTCAGAACTCCGACTGGCCCCAGATCGATACCATTATTCGGCGTGCCGAAGAGTCCGCGTCAGACAAATCACTCTCAACCACTGATCTCATTCATTGGTTTGAAGAATTCACGCCAAGGTCAGGGCCAGGTCGAGCAACCTTAGCAAGGGCCTACCGGGAAAATGGCGAGGAAACCAAAGCCGCTGCATTAGCAAGACTGGCGTGGCTAGAAGGCACGTTCAACCGCTCACAGGAAAGAGCATTCCTGAGAAGCTTTGACTCCTTATTCGACAAAGACGATCACAAAGCCCGGCTTGAGCGCCTCTTATGGGATGGCCACGCCAATGGCGCCCGACGCATGTTACGGCGGGTCGACAGTGGTTACAGAAAATTGGCAGAAGCCCGGATCGCCCTGATGACGTCTTCATATGGGGTCGATGCGGCGATCGCCAAAGTCCCAAGCGCGCTTAAGACCGACCCGGGTCTGATCTACAACCGCCTCAAGTGGCGCAATAAACGCCGCCGCTATGAGAGCGCAGCGGAACTGCTTCCTAAGTCACAAAATGATGCAACGCGGCCAGATTTGTGGTGGCGCGAACGCCATCTGCTTGCCCGCGAGGCCCTCTCCGAGGGTGCGATCACGGACGCGTACCGGATTGCCGCTGACAACAAAGCAACCGACGCCCTATCGATCTTTGAAGCTGAGTGGCTTGCTGGCTGGATCCAACTGCAATTTTTAATGGATCCCGAGGCCGCGTTACCGCATTTTTATAAGGTCTACGACGCTGTCGCTTTTCCAGTTAGCCTATCTCGGGGCGCATACTGGATCGGCAGGGCTATCGAAGAAGGCGGAGACCCAGAACTCGCTAAGAATTGGTACCAAAAAGCAGCGGTTCACATCACGACCTAT
Source organism: Rhodospirillaceae bacterium (assembly GCA_018666155.1). Classification (GTDB taxonomy): domain Bacteria; phylum Pseudomonadota; class Alphaproteobacteria; order Rhodospirillales; family Rhodospirillaceae; genus WLXB01. Next base: position 94,791 of record JABJAH010000064.1, read on the forward strand.
TATGGACAACTGGCGCTTGCCAAATTGACCGGAGATACATTTCCACAGCTTCCGCTCGATCCATTGCCAACCATAAGCGAACGCAGCTCATTCCATCAGAGCCGACTGGCCCAAGTAGTCCGTATGCTTGCGGAGATCGGCAACAAAGATCATCTCAGGACGTTTGTGCTCGCCGCGGCTAAGTCCTCTGATTTTGCGACAGAACGGCACTTAGCAGCCGAAATGGTCAGCAAGTTCAGCCGTCCTGATCTTGGCGTATGGATTGCGCGACGCGCGGCCCAAGATCACATTACGTTGGTAGAATTTGGTTTTCCGGTCCCTGCGTATGACTATCCCAACATCCCGGAGAAGCCTCTGCTGCTGGCCATTACCCGGCAGGAAAGTAATTTTGATGTCGCGGCGCGCAGCCATGCCGGTGCACGCGGCCTCATGCAATTGATGCCGGCAACAGCCAAAGCCGTCTCTCGGCAAATACGCGAACGCTATGATCGTGATGCTCTGACGATCGATCCGACCTACAATATTTCCCTTGGGTCAAAATATCTGGGCGACCTGATCGACGACTTTGATGGGTCCTACATTATGGCCATTGCAGGATACAATGCGGGGCCGCATCGCGTGCGGCGCTGGATCAAAGAGTTCGGTGATCCGCGAAAACCTGACGTCGATCCAATCGATTGGATCGAGCAAATTCCTTTCACGGAAACCCGCAACTATGTTCAACGGGTTATGGAAAACCTTCAGGTTTACCGTGCCGTAATGTTGAACACTCAACAACTAGCACAGACATTACCGGCTGACCTGTCGCGCCCCGATAATCAAAATTAGCCTAATAAAAAAGGGCGGATCAAATCCGCCCTTTTTCAAACTTTGAATATTCTATTTTTTTAGGATGCTGCTGCTCGAGGCATCGCCTCGGCTTCTCTTCCGTTCGGCTGTAACGCCGATTTCACAGCAACAGGCTCGGGCTTCGCCACTTTTGGCGGCTCCGTAACCGTGCGTTTGCAATGGCCCTCCATGAAAGCCCCAGGCTCAATGGCCAAACTTTCGTGTTCAATATCTCCGGACATCTGGGCAGTTGAGGCAAGGAAGACTGACTTGGCTTTCACCTGCCCTTTAATCGCGCCATGAATGCGCACGGTCTGGGCGATAACTTCACCGCTCACCGAGCCTTTAGTGCCGACGATGAGCGCCTTGCAATTGATGTCACCTTCGACATTGCCATCGACTTGAATCTCTCCATTGCTGGAAAGATTACCCTGTACTTTAAGGTCGATGCTGATGATCGACGGTACAGATTTTACTTGGGCTTCACTCATGCGTGTAACCTGTGCTGATTGTCCATTAGTCTTGCTCGAGAACATCGCTTCCCGCTCTCATGAATTTCAACGGGTTCAACTGCTTGCCTTTGTACAAAACCTCTAAGTGCAAGTGAGGTCCCGTGCTTCGTCCGCTGTTGCCGAGAAGGCCGACCTCGGTCCCACGACCGACATACTCACCTTTCTCTACCGAAATTTTTGCCATATGACCGTAACGGGATGTAAGGCCCATACCATGGTCAATCTCAACGAAGCGACCATAACGCCCACGCCAGCCAGCGTAAACAACCTTTCCCTCGCCTGGGCTAACGACCGCTGATTTATAGGGCCCACCAAAATCAAGCCCCAGGTGCCTCGCATACTTGCCATTGAGCGGGTCCTTACGGACCCCAAAGCCACTGGTTATCCAGTATTTTTTTAACGGCTTTTCAAGCGGCATCACGGCAGCCAAATTTTGCAGTTCCGTTAGACGCTCAACTTGAAGATTTAGTGACACAAGGGACTTATGAAGCGGCCCTTCATCACCTGGAAAGGACTCCAACGGAATAAACGGCCCGCCGCTTCCAGATTCTGACCGACGAGCATCGAGTAGGTCGTCGACTTTGAGACCCGTGGTTGAGAGCGATGTCTCAATTTTCTGAATTTTATCTTCGGCCACTTCAGAGAATCGATGGAACAACAGAAGCTGCGTTCCTTCCATGTCCCTCAACTGGCCTTCCAGTGCACCGACGCGCGAGACCAAACCATCACGCTCTGCAGACGCAAGGTCGCGCTCGATAACAAGCTGGCGAAGTTCCAGTGTCTTCGGGTCGATAAAGGCCGTGCGCTCATGGACAACGGTCACGTCAGTCATGTCTGACTTGAGGTTTTCCAACTGGGTATGCAGGCCCTCTCTTTCCTCAGCGACACGATGCCGCTCAAGTTCAATTCGACCAATGGCAACTTCAATTTGCTCTGGGTCTGAGCCCAAGCGACCGTTGCGTGCCAAGCGCTTTACATCAGGCTTGCGTTCACGCGCTGCTGAAGCCAAGGCGCCTGCTGGCGTTTTTAAATCGACGAGTGAAACTTGACGGTCAGCCAACGAAACCATGCGCTCGTTATTCTCATCAAGCTCTTCCGTTATTTCGTCGATACGGCGCTTGTAAACAGTCAGCTGCGCAAGAAGTTGTTCATAGCCAGAGCGAGCATCTTTGACTTCAATATTTTTCGCCTGAATGCGATCACTGTGACTGACGACGAGGCCTGAGCTTACGAGCAGCCAACCGCCCACAATAGTAATGAGCGACGCTGCAACAGCCTGACGCATCGTTGTAAGCCGAAGCGTACGCATACGCTCTTCGGTGCGCAGAATAATCTGACGCTCCGGAAAAAATCTTTGAAGCCAGCGTTGAACATCTGACAGGCTTCGATCATGCGGATCAAACTTCGACACGTGTTTCCCCGACACACAAAAAAAAGAGCCGCAAATCCAATCCCCAAGCTGATTAAGGATTCACGGTTTCGATGCGAACACTTACTTAGACCAGATTCCGGTTCGCCACGGAATAGCTTCTGATCCTTCAATTTTAACCCTGCCCAGCCTTCTGTTCCGCTCTATGGATACAAAAGAACCCGTGCAGGTAACCCAGCGAGGCGGATTGTGTCTATTTTTTCCAATTTTTTCAATAGGTAGTGGCTATTCAGCCGCAATATAGCGGTCTTGACTTCAGCCACAAACCTGCGTCCGTTAGGCCTTCTCACGCGTTAAGGACTATAGACACACGATATCGTCGCCCTCACCGATACAATGAGCTGGTCAGAACTACTTAAAGATGAGAATTTTTAATTTAACAATTTTATCATGGTTTGGCAGTGGCTACAGCCCGAAGGCCCCCGGAACAGCGGGATCGTTGGCCGCTCTACCGTTCGCATGGATTATCGCCACGACCTGGGGACCGCTAAGCCTCCTGCTGGCAGGTCTGATCGCATTTGGCATCGGCTGGGTCGCTGCCAATGCATCACCAGAGGCACAAAAAGATCCTGGATGGGTAGTCATTGACGAGGTCGCCGGACAATGGCTCACCCTCGCAATCGTTCCACCCGACGTTTTGCTCTATGCAATTGGGTTTCTTGCCTTCCGGGTTTTCGATATTTTCAAACCTTGGCCAATTAGAACGCTCGAACAGAAGGTCCCTGGTGCTCTCGGTGTGATGATTGATGACGTGGCTGCTGCCGTTTATGCCGGCGCTGTGCTTTACATCGCGACCCTCATACTAGGCAGCTGATTTATGGCAACGCTCCCAGCCGATTTGACCGACATGGCCGGCGTCGCCATCAAAGAAGCGACCAAGCACGGCAAGATGATCGCGACGGCTGAGTCTTGCACAGGTGGGCTCATTTCGAGCTGCCTGACCGCAGCTGCAGGGTCGTCCACGGCCTTCCTTTGCGGTTTTGTCACCTATGCGAATGAAGCTAAAACCCGTCTGCTTGGTGTACCGGTCGACGCCATCTCAGAGTTCGGGGCTGTCAGTGACATAGTCGCCGCAGCCATGGCGGAAGGCGCGTTGGCCCATTCAGGCGCCGATATGGCCGTCGCCGTAACGGGCGTTGCTGGCCCCGGTGGCGGCACTGCCGATAAACCAGTTGGCTTGGTTTTTCTGTCCTTAGCCGAAACTGGAGAGGATGCTGTCGTCAAACGGTATGTCTTTGCAGGCACCCGAGACGATGTCCGTCGATCAACAGTCGGGGCTGCTCTGGAACTTATTCTCAGCCGTCTTAGAGAATTCGATGATGAAAAGAACGATGAAAAGACGGAAGCTTAACGAGTCAGACTAGCTGTATAGGTCAGCCGCCCGGCTTTCGAACGCCGAGACCATGCGTCGCACGGCTTCCTCAAACAAAACACCGATCAATTTTTGCAGCAAGACGGAGCGAAACTCGAAATCGAGATGAAAATCGATATCGCATCCCTTCCCGTCCAGTGTTGGTGAAAATTTCCAAGTGTTCGACAGATGCTTGAACGGGCCATCTTTGTATACAACGTCAACCCGGTCAGCCTTACTCAGGATGACCCGCGATGTGAATGTCTCTCGAACCATTTTGAACCCAATGGCTAAATCGGCTTCGAAACCGTCATCAAAAGGTTTGGTTTTCCGGCAGGCAATGCACCAGGGTAGAAACTGTGGGTAGCGCTCTACATCAGCGACCAGTTCGAACACCTGTTCCTGGGTATAGGGCAAGGTCCGCTTTTCGTTGTGAACAGCCATAATTAACGCGCCGTATTGTTGGCCCTAGGAAGCCGCCGCGAGTTTGCTTTCCCGAGCCTCCCGAAGGCGCGCAAAGTCAGCATCCGCATGATACGAAGACCGCGTGAGTGGGGTCGCTGAGACCATCAAAAAGCCCTTAGCCCGCGCCATTTTCTCGTACTCGGAAAATTCATCCGGGGTTACAAACCGGTCAACAACGGCATGGCGCGGTGTCGGCTGCAGGTACTGTCCGATGGTCAGAAAATCCACGTCGGCCGCTCGCATATCATCCATGACCTGAAGCACTTCGTCTTTGCTCTCGCCAAGGCCGACCATGATGCCTGACTTCGTAAAAACAGTGGGCACCACTTCTTTCACGCGCTCGAGCAAACGCAAACTTGTGAAGTAACGCGCGCCAGGACGAATGGACCGATACAGACGCGGCACGGTTTCCAGATTGTGGTTGTAGACATCGGGATGCGCCAGCGCGACCAAATCTGTCGAGCCAAGTTTTTTTCTGAAATCAGGGGTCAAAACTTCAATCGTGGTGTCGGGACAAGCGGCTTTGATTGACTCAATGACAGAAACCCAATGCGCCGCGCCGCCGTCTTCAAGATCATCGCGATCGACTGACGTAATAACGACATGGCGCAAACCAAGTTTAGCCACGGCTTCTCCGACGTGAGCGGGTTCGTCTGCGTCCACCTTGCCGGGTTTGCCCGTCTTGATGTTACAGAAGGCACAGGCGCGGGTGCAGATATCGCCCAAGATCATCATCGTCGCGTGTTTTTGAGTCCAACACTCGCCGATGTTTGGGCAAGCCGCCTCTTCACACACCGTGTGTAGATTGAGGTCACGCATCAGCTTGCGTGTCTCTCCATATTCCTTGGATGTCGGCGCTTTAACCCTTAGCCAATCAGGCTTGGGTGTTCGCGCCGGTTGTTTCTTAAGAGATGTTACGTCTGCCATGGTCTAGATATGGACAACTTGATCGTACGCATCAAGTACCGACTCATGCATCATTTCTGACAAGGTTGGATGCGGGAAGACCGTCTCCATAAGCTCGGCTTCGGTGGTTTCCAGGGTCATCGCAACTGCATAGCCTTGAATGAGTTCCGTCACCTCTGCGCCAATCATGTGAGCGCCCAGCAGTTCGCCGGAATCCGCATCAAACACTGTTTTGATCAAACCCTGATCATCACCCAGAGCGATCGCCTTGCCATTGCCGAGGAATGGAAAACGGCCGACACGAATTTTGTGGCCGGCTTCCTTAGCTTTGGCTTCCGTAAGGCCGACACTCGCCACCTGCGGATGACAATAGGTACAGCCCGGAATCCGGGACGTATTAAGCGCATGCGGGTTTTTACCGGCAATTTTCTCGACGCAGATCACGCCTTCATGACTGGCCTTGTGAGCAAGCCATGGCGGGCCCGTGAGATCGCCAATTGCGTACACACCCGGTTCATCGGTCTCGCTGTATTTGCCGGTCACGACGTGAGTCTTGTCGACCTGTACTTTGGTTTTTTCTAGGCCAATATCTTCGACATTACCGACAATGCCGACTGCCAGAATAACGCGATCAACCGTTATACTTTCCGATTTTCCGCCCTTTTCAATTGTCGCGGTGACGTTCGCCTTGCCTGTTTTGAGGCTTTTGACGGTCGCGCCGGTAATAATGTTCATCCCTTGTTTCTTAAACGCCTTCAGTGCGAACGCCGATATCTCTTCATCCTCAACCGGCAGAACACGGTCCATCACTTCTACGACCGTGACCTCTACCCCGAGTGTTCTATAGAAACTCGCGAACTCAATGCCAATCGCACCGGACCCAATGACCAGCATCGACTTCGGCATGCTTTCGGGCACCATGGCCTCGCGATACGTCCATATCAGTTTGCCGTCCGGCTCGAGCCCCGGCAGAGTGCGAGCGCGGGCTCCGGTGGCCAAAACAATGTGTTTGGCTTTGAGTGTCGCGACCTCTTTCTTGTCTTTAGTAACTTTAACCTGACCTTTGCCGGCCAAAGCGCCCTGCCCGTCAAACACCGCAATTTTGTTCTTCTTCATGAGCATGCCGACGCCGCCGGACAGCCGGCTGGCGACCTTGCGGGACCGCTCGACAATTTTCTTAACGTCGTAGCTGACATCTTTGACCGAAAGACCAAAGTCTTCGGCGTGTTGCATCAAATGATAAACCTCGGCCGTTCGCAATAATGCCTTGGTCGGGATACAACCCCAGTTCAAACAAATGCCGCCCAGATGTTCACGCTCGACGACCGCCGTCTTTAGTCCCAGTTGAGCACCACGGATCGCCGTTACATAGCCGCCCGGTCCGCCCCCAACAACGACTAGATCAAAGTTTGTCTCTGCCATGTCTGAGTCCGCCTACAGCAACAAGCTTAAAGGGTCTTCGATGAGCGGCTTAAAGGCTGCCAGGAATTCAGCCCCAACCGCGCCATCAACAACGCGATGATCGCAAGACATGGTGCAACTCATCACGGTCGCAACAGCAAGGGCACCATCTTTTACGATGGGACGCTGTTCTCCTGCGCCAACTGCAAGAATTGCACTTTGCGGCGGGTTGATGATTGCTGAGAATTCCTTAATGCCAAACATGCCAAGATTCGATATCGAGAAACCACCACCTTGGTATTCTTCAGGCTTTAATTTGTTTTCACGCGCCCGGCCCGCCAGTTCTTTCATCTCGTTGGATAGGACCGACAGTCCTTTTTGATCGGCGTTCCGAATGATTGGCGTGATCAACCCACCATCGGTCGCCACAGCAACAGCGACATCAACATTGTCATAGAGACGAATGGCCTCATCAGTCCATGTCGCGTTGACCATCGGCACTTTACGCATCGCAATCGCACTGGCCTTAATCACAAAATCATTGACCGAAATTTTGTAGTCGGCACCACCGCGGCTGTTCAGCTTTTTCCTTAATGCCAGCAGCTCATCGATGTTGCACTCAACCGTGAGATAGAAATGCGGGATGTTCTGCTTCGCTTCAAGGAGGCGGCGCGCGATGACTTTGCGAACATTCGAATTCTTGTCTTCGCTGTAAGATTGCCCAAAATCTGGAACATCAGACGCGGCAGACGACACCGCCGCAACGCCTTGGGCCTGCCCATCAGCGCGTTTAGAAACGCCACCAGACATCGCTTTTTCAACATCCGTTTTAACAATGCGGCCATTGGGCCCGCTACCCTGAATAGCGCTTAGATCTAGCCCCGCATTCGCCGCAATACGCTTTGCCAGCGGACTGGCAAAAACACGGTCGCCACTGTTTGACGGTACTGCAGGCGCGGGCGCAGATTGCTTGGCCGGTGCAGCCGCCGCGACCGGCGCCGCCGCGGGTTTTTCAACGGAGTCTGATTTAAGAGCCGCGGGGGTTACACTATCAGACGCCTTGATGTCGCTGTCTTCCTCGCCTTCTTCAAGCAAGATACCGATCGGTTTATTGACCTCGACCCCTTCAGTGCCCTCTTGAATCAAAATCTTGCCGATCTTGCCTTCGTCGACGGCCTCTAATTCCATTGTCGCCTTGTCGGTTTCAATCTCAGCGATGATATCTCCGGACGAAACTTCATCACCTTCCTTAACCATCCACTTAGACAATGTGCCATCGGTCATGGTCGGGGAAAGCGCCGGCATTAATATTTGAATAGGCATCTCTTAGTTCCTCTTTCACGCCACTTAGCCGCGATAACAGGCGGCTTTAGCCGCCTCGACAATATGCTCGACTTGCGGCAACGCCAGCTTTTCTAAGTTCGCGGCGTAGGGCATCGGAACATCAACACCGGTTATCCGGGCCACTGGTGCGTCCAGCCAATCAAAAGCGTTTTCCATAATTTGAGCCGATATCTCAGCGCCGATACCAGAGAACGGAAAACCTTCCTCGCAGGACACACAACGATTGGTCTTCTGCACAGATTTAATAATCGTCTCAGTGTCTAACGGTCGCAGACTGCGAAGATTGATAACCTCCGCGGAGATGCCGTCTTCGGCTAATCGCTCCGCTGCCTCTAACGCTTTACCGACCATGATCGTAAACGCGGTAATGGTGACATCCGTCCCTTCCCGCTCGATCTTTGCCTTGCCGATTGGCACCACGTAGTCATCACTGACAGGCACATCAAACTTGGACCCATAGAGAAGCTCATTCTCGAGCACAATCACCGGGTTGGGATCGCGAATGGCGGCTTTAAGAAGCCCCTTCGCGTCGGCCCCAGACCAAGGCGCGACAACCTTGTGTCCCGGAATATGGGCATACCAGGCACCATAACATTGGGAATGCTGTGCACCGACACGGGACGCAGCACCGTTTGGACCACGAAACACGATTGAGCAGCCCATCTGTCCACCGGACATGTAAAGCGTCTTTGCCGCTGAATTGATAATTTGATCAATCGCCTGCATGGCAAAGTTAAAGGTCATGAATTCGATGATCGGCTTGAGATTGCCAAATGCCGCGCCAACACCAAGACCGGCAAAGCCTTGCTCGGTAATAGGTGTATCAATCACCCGCTTACCGCTGAACTCTTCAAGCAGTCCCTGGCTTACCTTATACGCCCCTTGATATTCGGCGACTTCTTCACCCATCAAAAACACGGCTTCATCTTTCCGCATCTCTTCAGCCATCGCATCGCGCAACCCTTCCCGGACGGTAAGCTCTACCGTTTCCCCGGTATCCGGTTCGTCGGCATCCATCACTGGCTTGGGTGCAGCAGGTCGTGGCGCTGCCTCAGGTTCGCTTGCACTTTCTGAAGACGTTTCCTCTGCCGGCGCCGGCGGTGCAGCGGCTGGCAACTCAATGTCGTCAGCACTCTCACCTTCGTCGAGAACAATGGCGATCGGTACATTGACGTCTACGCCTTCCGTGCCTTCGGCAACGAGAAGCTTGCCAACAGTGCCTTCGTCAACGGCTTCGAGTTCCATTGTCGCTTTGTCGGTTTCAATTTCGGCAATAAGGTCACCGGCTGAAACCGTGTCGCCTTCCTTCACCAACCATTTGGCAAGCGTGCCTTCGGTCATCGTCGGTGAAAGCGCGGGCATTAAAATTTCCGTCGCCAAGGATACGTACTCCCTCATTAGACCCGTGTTCGGGTGCGGCAGCGCCCGGCGTTAATCGCCGTAAGACGCCGCTTTAAACTTAAGCAACGTCGCGTAAGACGTCCGTAAACAATTCACTAGGATCCGGTTCCGGCGAATTCTGTGCAAACTCAGCAGATTCCGTAACTCTGGCCTTGATCGCCTTATCCATCTCTTTGAAGCCGTCTTCATCGAGTACATTTTCAGCGACGAGTTTAAGCCGTAGGCGATCGATCGGATCATGCTCGCCGCGCATTTTCGCCAATTCTTCTTTTGAGCGGTATTTTGCGGGATCGGACATGGAATGGCCGCGATAGCGGTAGGTCTTCATTTCAAGAATAAGCGGTCCGTTGCCACCCCGGACGTATTCCACTGCTTCTTGGCCAGCCTTGTAAACCGCCGCAACGTCCATGCCGTCGACGACCCATCCGGGAATGCCATAGGCTGACCCGCGTCGGTGTAGATCGGTTGAGGCCGATGCACGTTCAATCGACGTTCCCATACCGTACTTGTTGTTCTCAATGACGTAGATGACCGGCAGCTTCCATAACGCTGCCATATTGAAGGCCTCATAAACCTGACCTTGGTTTGTCGCGCCATCGCCGAAGTAACAAAAATTGACTCCGCCATCTTCATTGTACTTGTGGGCAAAACTCAATCCGGTGCCAATGGGAACCGATGCGCCAACAATGCCATGTCCGCCGAAGAACCCCTTCTCACGGCTAAACATGTGCATGGATCCGCCCTTGCCGCGTGAATATCCGTCTATACGGCCGGTCAGCTCCGCCATGACCCCTTTCGGGTCCATACCCGAAGCCAACATGTGGCCATGATCTCGGTAGGTCGTGATCAAAGTATCGGCATCGATGACGTTTGCTTGGAGGCCGACGACAACGGCTTCCTGACCGATATAGAGGTGACAAAACCCGCCGATCAGGCCCATGCCATATAGCTGTCCGGCGCGTTCTTCAAAACGCCGAATGAGAAGCATATCTTTGTAAAATTGGACCTGTTGATCGACCGTGGGCTCTTTGTCCGTCGAAGCGCGTGATGCAGATTTAGCGGATTTCTTTGTCTTTGATTTCGACGCAGATGATTTAGCAGTGGCAGATTTGCGCGCGGCCATGCGGGATCCCCGTTCCTGTTGCAGCGCCAATATTCTTTTTTGTTTTGGGCGCTTTCGTCTGGAGGTTTATCGCAGCGAGAACCCTAACGCGCAAGTAAAACTGCCCTTAACCCACTGTTTGCACTGCACAATCTAATAATGAACTCGATTTCAGTTAAGCCCCTGAATCGATGTCGCTTTGTAAGTAATGCTCTTTCACTTTAGTGTAATTTAATTACATATATACGACACAATGCGTAACTTTTCTGATTTATGCCAATAAAATAAGACGTTTCGTTATCGCCAATTGCGACTAAAAATCACTTGGTTTTCTGTTGGACCTGCGGCCCACCAGGAGATTTTAGGGCGTGTGACCGACGGGGATAATGAGGAGCTCATCCGGTTGTGCAAACGCCAGAACACGTCGGGTTTGCTCGTCGAGCATGTCCAAATCCAGGCTTTCAGGGCGAAGCAACGAGATCATCCCTTCAAGATACTCTCGTTCGGCCTTGATGGATGCCAGTTCGACTTCGGAGGCATCCATTTGCTGGCGCACTTGCCACCAAGCCAGAAGACCACGATCTCCCTGGACTGCATGATATGCAAAATAGGTCACGAGAGCGGCAGCAAGTAGCGGTGCAAGCACCTGTTTCGCTTTCTTGGTATGATCTACTGCTTTAGCCATGGTCAGATGGAATCACGGTCGAGTCCGACGGTCAAGCAGCCTTAGTCAATTTTTCCCAATAGATTCAAAGCTGTGGCAATTCCGACTCACATTGATTCGAGGCGAAGCGACGACTCTTGATAGCTCGATATGGGCCGCAAGTGGTCGCAGGCCACCACCCAAGGCCAGGGCACCGAAATTTAGCCGTCTAGTGAGGCAGCTGATAGTCTTCCGTGCCATTTCAGCATGATTTGTCCACTATCTATGTCGCTACTGAAATCGCATTTAGGGATTATCTGATGCCATCCATCTTCAAGAAAATCGCCGTCGTCGTTGTTGTCGCAGCCATCGGCATTGCTGTTTGGGCATTGATACTAACCTCCGGGTTTTTCGATATTTCACTCGAAGACCTTCGGGCAAAATACGAAACACCAGCCTCCAAGTATATCGAGCTCGATGGCATGGAGATTCATTACATCGACGAAGGCGATGGCCCGGCCGTTGTTCTCTCCAATGCTTCGTACCACACGACCCGTGCGTGGGACGGTATGGTTAAGAATATGACCGACCGTTTCCGCGTCATTCGCTTCGATTTTCCAGGCAATGGGCTGAGTGGGATCGACGCCCAAGGCCGCTACTCTCCTGAACTCTATGGCGAGGCCATCACCCACCTGACTGAGACCTTAGGAATAGAGAAATTTCATCTCGTTGGCACGTCCTCGGGCGGCACGGTCGCCTTCCGCTATGCCGCTGCTCATCCAGCAAAGATTGATCGCTTTGTACTGATCAATTCCGCAGGCATGCCACGCACCGCCGTGACTAACCCGAACCGGGCGCGCGGCACAGCCTTTGGCCGGTGGGTCTCCAGCAATCATCAAAGCAAAAGTTGGTGGCGTGCGTCGCTCTCACAAACGATTACAAAACGACCGCCATTTGATTGGCACGTGAACATGAATTACGACATGAACCGCCGCAGCGACCGGTATGAAACGGGCGCTCTGTTCCGGCGCAACTACATCACCGGTGAGCCATCAACGGTTCTCGATGACATCACAGCGCCGACCGCCATATTTTGGGGCATAAAAAACCCCACAGTTATGCACCTGGAAGCCAATGTGATTCAGTTGTGGATGACCAGCGCACCGACGGTCGTAAAGAAGTACGAGGACCTGGGACACTATCCCTACATCGAAGAACCTGAACTCGTCGCATCTGACATAAGCGCGTTTTTATCCGGTGAATGGGATGATCAGTTGCGCCAAACACAGCGGATAAAGCCCGAAGAATTGGTATCGGCGGACGCCAACTAGGCCGGCTCACCGTTAAGACGCGTGTCGTTCACCCGCACTAAGCGTTTGCCCATATTGGTGCCTTGAAACAAACCGACAAACGCATCAGGCGCATTCTCTAGGCCGTCAACGATGTCGTCGCGATACTTCAATTTGCCGTCTTTCATCCAGGCGCTCATGGCCTTACGGCCTTCGTCGTATTGCTCAACATAGTCGTGAATAATGAACATCGGTTTGTCCATCTTCCACGTCCAGGGAGAGCCATCATCCTCTAAGGTGTTGTATTGATCCGTTGAGCCAACATACGAAGCTCTGCCACCAGGATTAAGTTGGCTCAGAACGGCCTCCGCCATCGGTCCACCTACATTGTCGTAGTAAATGTCGACACCGTTTGGACACGCCCGTTTTATGGCCGCTGACATGTCATTGACCTGCTTATAATTAATGCCCGCGTCAAAACCCATTTCTTCGGTGATGAAACGAATTTTTTCATCGGACGACGTAATGCCGATCACCGTGGCACCATGAATTTTACCAATCTGCCCGGCCAAGTGTCCCACAGCCCCGGCAGCGGTGGAGACCACCATCACATCACCCGGCTTGGGTTTGCATTCGAGCATCACCGAGAAATAAGCGGTCATGCCAGGACGGCCGAGCACGCTTGCGGCGGTATTGAGCGGACCCAAACTTTCGTCGACCACGCGCAGACCTGAGCGGTTGTGTATGTAATGCCCAATGCCACGGGTAAGCGCGTAGTTTTGCCAACCCAATACCCCGTTAACCACATCACCATCCTTAAAATCTGGATGATGGGATTTAACGACTTCGCCTACGATATCCCCAAGCATGACGCCATAAAGCGGAACGACTTCGACGTTACGCGGTGTCGCATTCATCACCAGGCGCTGAAATGGATCGACGGAGAGATACAAGGAGCGCACCAGAAGCTGACCCGGTGCCGGTGCCGGCACAACATCATCCACCAATTGAAAATCATCCACGGTTGGCGTGCCGATTGGATGATTAGCCAGCAGCCAGCGCTTATGGGTTTCCACTGTCTCGGGTTGCCACCCGGTCACGATAACGTCGCTGACTTCTTTTTTCATAGCACCGTCTCTCCCGTTTAAGACGGCAGTCTTCTCAAACCAGAGCGCGGACGCAAGCCCTTAGGCAAAGAAAAACGCCGGCCACAAGGACCGGCGCTTTCCAGATTAGTTTGTCGGTGGAGCTACTCAGCCGCCTCACGAATGGGTTCGGCTTCCGGTAGGGAGTCAAACACAGGCGCGGGATCAAGCACCCAGCCCTTCGACTCTTTCCGCGCCGGACAAGGAATAGCGGTGATGACGTCGCCCTTCGCCTTCAAGGCATTCAGGGCCTGATGGTCTAGGCGCCAACCTTTTTGCTCCCATTGTTTGAGCATGCCGCGGTACTGCACAACCACACGGTCATGAGGCATGAGGATTTCTTTGGTCGTTGTCGGCGGCGTCATTTTCGGTTCAAGTTTCTCGACGACAACGATGTCCTCGCTAGCGACGAACATGTTGCGTTCCTTGATCTTCTTATCGAGGAACTTATTGAGCCATTCACGCTTGGTGACGGCCATGTTGCGCAGGTTGACGAGGAAGACCCGAGTTTTTGCTTCTTCTATGGGCGCTTCGAACATGTACTGATGCATATGCATGGTCTCGGACAGGTGGATATAGGTCCACATGTGATTGGGACCATAGGTGCCCGAGCCGGCTTGCATCTTGCCGCCTTCTTTGCGGAAACGCTTCATCAGCCAGTTCTTCAGCGGTGGTGCATCGAAGGTGTGCATAAAACCGAAACCCCAATCGTTGTTCTTGTAGGGCTCGAGTTCGTTGACTTGGTACTCTTCTTCTTTCTCGCCGTTATAGCCGTGGGTCGAGTGCACATACTCATTGTGGGCTGGGTCTAAACCGTTCTCGATGGACCGTTCGTAGTTGTAGTCGACATCGAAGGTCTGAATCGTAGCGCGCCACCCCTCTTGTTCCATTTCTTCGATCGGCATAATCGGAGGACGCTCTGCCTCAGGCAGGTCGCCAAGGAAAGCAAACACCAAGCCATACTTATCAATCGTCGGATAGGCATCAACACGCGCCCGTGCCGGAATTTTTCCGTTAAGTCCGAGCGACGGAATGCGGGTGCAAATGCCTTCGGTGGTAAAACGCCAGCCATGGTAGGGGCATTGAACCGTGCCATCGTCTTTACACTTGCCACCGGACAGCGCTCCGCCGCGATGGACACAGGTGTCAGCCAGCAACGCCGGCTTGCCGTTGTTATCTCTAAACGCGACGAAATCGTGCTTCAGAATGCGTACACGGGTCGGTGTGTCTGTGAGTTCGTCACTCACACAAACCGGGTACCAAAAATTCACATACATGGCGGTTGTCTCCCACTCTCGGCCAGGGCCCCAATGAGCCCAATTACATAAAGTATACGGTATCTATGGGGGTATTGGATGCCAACAGGTTTGATCAGGATCAATTTTTTTCCAAGTATCTGCCTTTACGCCGAATTAGTCGCCCTGTTCGCTCATTGGTTTATGGGCGCAAACTCCCGCAAATTATGGGATTTTCCTTTGCATCTCCATGTTAGGCGGATCATAACACCGCTGCCCATTCTATGGACATACGACAGGGCAATCTGCATTTAGGGTGATCGGTCGTCAGCTCGAGACTCGTATGCAGTTCGACACAACTTGAAAGCCTAGAATGACTGACACGACGAGCAACGGTACGATCACGGGATCCCTTCCAAAAACCACCGGTTTGGTTCTGGCCTATGGCATGCTGATCAGCGCCATCGGCAACAACTTTCTAATCACCATCCTGCCTCCCCTCGGCCGCGATATGGGGTTCCTGGAGTGGCAGGTCGGCGTGATCTTAGCGGTCGGTGGCGCTTTCATGCTGATCACCGGCCCGGTCTGGGGACGGATCAGCGAAGATTGGGGCCGAAAGAATGTCATTTTGGTCGGTGCTGTCGGCTACGTCATCATGACGGCGGCCTTCGCGTTCACCATCGATATGCGACTTGCAGGAACAATAAGCGCCTTTATGTGCTTTTTGATTCTCGTTGCCGTCCGCGGTCTCTACACACTCTCCTCTGGTGCCATCTACCCCGCAACGATGGCGATGGTCGCGGATATGACCAGCAAAGAAAACCGCGCCGGTGGCGTTGCAATGATTACGGCCGCTTGGGGGTTTGGCTCCGTTGTCGGACCGGCCATTGCTGCGGGTTTCTCATCCTTATCGCCAACCGCTCCCTTCTACATCGTGACCCTGATGGGTGTCGCCGCCGTCGGACTGTATGTCTACTGCCTCCATGAGCCCGCCCGGCACAAACAATCAGACAAGGTCGGGTTTCGCCATATCATGACCCCTGCCGTATTGAGCATTGCCCTCGGCTTCATGGTTCTCATTCTTGGCAACGTGACGATGATAGTGATTCTCGGCTTCCATATGCAGGATACCTTTGGCCTCAGTACAGCCGAGACAGCACGTGGCGTTGGTATCGCCCTGTTCGTGTCCGCCATTTCACAGATCATTATTCAAATTGGCGTCATCCCACGCCTCAAGTGGTCGCCACGGCGCATGATCAACGTCGGGATGCCGGTTGCATTTATTGCGGTTCTCCTCATCATGACCGCGCCAAGCTACTGGGGCTTAATCGCCGCTATGGGGATCTTTGGGCTAGGAAGCGGTGTCGGCTGGCCAGCCTATATGACGGCGGCATCGCTGGCTGCCGGCCCAGAAAACCAGGGCAGCATGGCCGGACTCACCGGCGCCTTCCAAGCGGTCGGGTTTATGATCGGGCCCATCGTCGGCACCATAAGCTATCAGCTAAACGCCTCGGCTCCGTTCATCGTTTGCGCATCACTCTTGGTCGTGGCTTTGGTCATGGCTAATGTATTGCCAATGCCAGAACCCCACGAAGACTAACAGTGTTAGGAAAGAAATGATGGCTCCTTACAGACTTCTCGTCTCATCGTTTTTCGTTTTCATTATGGCTGCGGACGGCGCGTCTGCGGCAGACGGCCAGGCAACAATAACCGAGACGTTCTGCACATCGATTCAGACCTCAATCATGGGGAACAAGGTTCCTGCCCAGAATGTTGTTCACCCCGACTACGAGGCCTTTGTCCTGTCCAAGGCGAGCGTGGACCCGCTCCGCAACGAACAGTTCACGACCTTGGGCGACGATGGGCTACCGCGCATGGTGTCGTGCAAAATGAAGACACCAGATCATATTCAAGAAGTTTACGGCGAAGATAAAACGAATACCGAAGCCCGAACCTGCGCGGCGATCAATCAAGAGAACGTCGCCGCGGTCATCGCGAGCCTTACACCGGAAGAAGCAGAGAAGCGCGCCCTGACCGACGTTCAGATCATATTCGAAGAAGATATGTCAGACATGACCGGTCAGTCTTGGACCAAGCCCTTCGATTTCGCCACGCGCGATAAAAATGGAGCCGTTCACATTCAAAGCAAGCGTATGCAAATTGATTGGACCAATATCATTTTCAAATTGGCCCCGGATCGTTTTCGTGGCGCGCTATATTGCCATCTGATCGCGCCGGAGTTTGCCAAGGCCTTGATCCTGGGCGATGCCGATGTGCCGCCGCCAGTTGACGGCTGAAGCCTATTTCTTAATCCAGTTCTGCGGATCGACAACGTCACCTGATCCGTCATAGACCGACGACGCCGGGTACGGGAATATTTTGCGCCCCGCGACTATCGTGCTCGGGTCCAATGGATGCGCGATGTAGTTGAACGGGTCCTCTGTTGCCCCATAGACGTCCAGGCTTTCTGGTGCGTCGCCCTCTTCAACCCAACCTTCGATCTCATCCAGATAATCCGCTGTATTGACGCCATTGCCACCGCGGCAATGTTTCATTCCCGGAAGGAGGAACATGCGGAGAAAGTCCGGAAGGTTGTCGTCCCCAAACGCTTCGGCCTGTGCGTTGTAAAAGAAGAACGACGACGCTGGTGTCGCATCGGTATCTGACCAGCCGTGATAGAGAATAATCTTGCCGCCATCATTGATGTAGCTCTTCAGCTTTTTACCATCAGAGCCAAAATCCATAAGGCCGCCGACCGGGCTTCCCGATACCCCGTGCTTGGCATAATCAAAATCAGCCAGCGTCGCATCCGGCCCGATTTTGCGTTCTACCGTAAACTGAGCGCTACCGGCACGGCGCGGTCCCCTGCCATTGGCTCCAATAAAGCCAGCAATCCAATCTCGCTCAGACCCCTTGGCGTATCCCATGGCATAGAACGACGACCCGTCAGCCTTGCGAGCCCCGTCATAAACTTTGTTCGCGGCGTCGATCTGTTCGTCCGTGAGACAACGATCCGTCAGAGGTCCCTCACACCGCAACGTTTCAGGCTTGAACGTGCACTGACCAGGATTACCGAGCACCCCATCTTTGACTCCGTCATCCATATCGCAAGCCGACAGTACGGCATCAGCCAGCAAGGTGATCGCATCGGCCGTCAAGATACTGGTCCCATCTGCTCGGGTGTTGGACGCGTAGGCAAACACATTGTTTGGTGTAACCATCTGTGCTGCCGGGGCACCAGCGATAACGCCGTCGTAATCGTTGGGGTACATCAGGGCTTCGGTTAAGCCTTGGCGCCCTCCCGTGGAACAGCCACGAAAGTAGGCGTAGTCCTGTTCTCGTCCATAGGCTGTGGCGATCACGGCTTTGGCGAGAAGTGTTGCCGTATGGGTCGCCCGGTGCTGCCACTCTTCAACTAACTCTTCATTCAGTGTCCACGCGCGAGGGTCTTCTCCCGGCCCGAGACGGTGGCCCATATCAGACGTGGCGACGGCATAATTGCGCGCAAGGGCATCTGACCCTTGGTCCGTCCGGATGACACCACATAATCCTCCGCACCCCGTGAAGAGCATCCGCCCATTCCAGCCTGACAAAGGTAATTGAATCTCTATGCCATTAGACGGCGCAACGGTCGCAAGGATGTGGCAATGCGCGGGCTGCGATACTCCATTGGCAGGAACAACATTCGCTTTTGTAATCGTCACCTTTACACCGACAGCATACTCAAAACTTTTGGCCGCAAGCGCCTTGCACGATTCAGTATTGATCGTCTGAGCCTCAGAGCCGGACGATTGGCCGAAGAAAAGTAGACTGCCAAAAAAACAACGCGCAATGCGGTTCATCATGAGTTCCTTGATTCGATGGGCGTTTCGCTTATCTAGAAAGACGATATCGTTCTTTGTTCCACTGCCAACAGCAATCGGTTTGGGACTCCGCGTCCATTTTTGTCTACAGACAAAAAAGAGCCCCGCTTTTGGCAGGGCTCTTGATTTATATCGATAGGAAAAAGTCGTCTACGCGGGCTTGGTTCCCATAATGGCGCCATGGCCACGGCGGGCCGCCCGGATTGACTCATCAACTTCGAAGCCGTGCTTCTTGACCAACTGGCCAAAATCACGAGAAGCGTATTCCATACGCCACGGTTCGCCGTTGAATTTGTGATCCTGCCAGATTGCAAAGGTCCGGTATGCCGTGTCCTTTGGCGCCTGCTTGCCCGTTTGGAAGTCCATCGGGAAGAACACACCGCCAGGACGCAAAATACGCTTCGCCTCGGCGATGATCTTGTCTTGAGCCTCGGACGTGACTTCGTGGAACATGATGTAAGAGATCACCAAATCAAAATGATTGTCTGGGAATTTGGTGTCTTCGGCTAAACGCTGTGCGAAATGAACGTCCTTACCCAGGTCGACGCCCCGGGTATGAGCAAACCGCACCATCGGCGCGCCCACATCAATGCCCCACACTTCGGCATCGGGGAACCGATCCTTCATGGCGAATGTTAGACGACCCGTCGCACACCCAAGATCGAGAATCCGCATGACCTTTTTATCATCTTTTGGAACTTGCACACGAGCTGCAATAGCTGCCTGAACTTCGTCGTCGTAGTTGCTGCCGCCATAGAAGTTGTTGACGCCGTAATAATTGATATATCCAGCGAACGGGTCACCGACATAGCCGCCGGGCTGAATGTGAATTTCGTGCTTCGTATACTCGGGCAGTTCCATATCCGGATTCAATTCCAGAGATCCGGGACCCGAGTTGTCCGCTGATTCCATTTCAGCCATGTATTCATCAGCATTGGCATGGAAGTAGTCCTGCACTTGCTTCCAAGTGAGTTGCTGATTGGAGACCCAACCGCGCACGCTCCCCATAATGAGATGATCATTCTCAATCATCGGCAGCAACTCATCGAGCGGCAGGTCATCGTCGGCACTCAGGCCCCGTTCTTTCATGAGAACGGCCAACCGCTTTTGCGCCGCCTGGCGCATGTCCCGATTTACGAAATTGCGAAAGCCGGTCAAAAAATCTTGACTGCTTTCCAAATCAAGTGCCGGGAGGCGCTCTAGGCGTCCGCGGGTGCCGCGCTTTTCGACATCTTTAAAGGTAAACTTCGCAGGTGTTTTCGCTTCGGCGCTCCGACCTTTAACCAGCGATCCCAAAAAAGACGCGGTTGCGGCAGTGGCACCAAAAAGTGTGCGGCGGTTGATCATCAGAATTCCTCCCTAGAGGCAGAACCAAAACGGAAAGGTTATGATCCTATGATGACCCTTCAATGGCCTAAAATCAAAGAAATAGAGGCCCTGGCAGACGATGTAGCAGCCTAGACGGGCTTCGTTGCCAGCAGGTTCACGTTCCCGATCCAAGCGGCTGGGCCTTCTTTGTCCACGTCAAAACCCGCGTCCCGCATAGCTTTCGGCATATCGAGACCATCGTATTCCTTGAACCACACTTCCTCGTTCCAGCGATGGTCCCACCAGCGCCGGAATTTCAGATCAGCCCGTTTGGTCACCTCGTTACTGCCGGTATAAAAGTCGATAGGAAAGAACACGCCGCCCGGACGGAGAATACGGTAGGCCTCTTTGACCGATTGCTTTGAAATCTCTGCCGGCATCTCGTGGTGAAGAATGTACGACGTCACGATATCGAAGAAGCCATCTTCAAATTTCGTATCTTCTGCCAGTCGCTGAGCTAGATTGATGTCGACCCCGAGGTCTACTGCGCGCATGTGGCCATACCGAAGCATCGGGCCACCGGCATCGATCCCCCAGACTTCTGCATCGGGAAAGCGTTCCTTCAGGGCCAATGTCATTTGTCCCAAGGTGCAGCCGACATCGAGAATACGCAACACCTTGCCATCTTCTGGCACCGCGACCGCATTCGCTAAATCGATGTGAATCTCGTCTTGGTAATTGCCGCCGCCATAAAAGTTGTTGGTGCCATAGTGATAAACGTGGCCACCGAGGGGGTCTCCAACATACCCGCCGGGCATGATGTGAACTTCATACTTCACATGCTCGGGGAGCGGCACGTCAGGATTAAGTTCAAGCGTTCCTGGCCCAATATTGTCAGTGGCCTCCATCTCAGCAAGGTATGCATCGGCTTTGTCGTGAACAAAGTCCTGGATCGTGCTCCAGGTTAACTGCTGGCAGCTGATCCATGAGCGCGCGTTCATGCCGAACACTGGGTCATCGCCGAGAACTTCGAACACTGTGTCCAGCGACGGATCAGCTTCGTAATCCAGTCCCTTTGCTTCGAACAATTCTTTCGCTCTTCTGGCAGTAATGCGCCGGAACCCTCGGCCCGTGAAGGTTCGGTATCCAGTTAGAAAGTCCTGTTGGCTTTCAAGGTCGAGTGACGGCAGGCGTTCCAGCCGATCTTTAGTGCCACGCGGTTCGATGTCGCCCGCAAACCCAGCGCTTGAGCTGGCTGCAGCCTTCTTACTGCCAAACAACGAAGCGGCGGCGGACCCAAGCCCGGCCAGTGCAGGAAAAAGTGTGCGGCGATCAAGCATTCTCAAAACTCCATGAAATCCATTCGAACAATAGCAAACTCCGCGCCACAGTTACCAATTCAAAACTCGGCTCGGCCTATAAATCGAACGAATACCTGGGGCAGACCTATGCTGGCTTGGTACCCATAAGTTCCGAGCTCGCATTACCTACGGCCTTCTCACCACGTGGGTTAGCCACCTGGAATCCGGCGCTAGACAGCATCTTTGGATAATCGTTGCTGTTGTGATCTCTCTGCCAGACTTCGTGATTCCAGCGCCAAATCCAACTGGATTGATACCGACTAAACGCCGTTCGCTCCCGCAGCTTCGTCCAGTCCCGCTGATCACGGGAGTAGAACACACCGCCTGGACGGAGGAGACGGTGGCCTTCCTTGATGATGTCCTCGGCCCCTTCTGAGCTGACCTCGTGGAACAGCAAGAATGAGGTGACGATATCGAAATAGCCGTCGGGAAAGCCTGTATCTTCGGCCAAAGCCTGACGGAAATTAGCGCCAATCCCCAAATCTACGCCGCGCATATGGGCATAACGCACCATCGGGCCGCCAACATCGACGCCCCAAACCTCGGCATCCGGGTAGAGCTCTTTAAGCCGCAACGTCAGCTGACCAGAACTACACCCCATATGTAAGATGCGCTTGATCTTGCCGTCTTTGGGCACCGGAATCCCCTTGACCAGCTGCTCATGCATCTCGTCTTGGTAATTACGGGCTTCCCAGAAGTTATTGGTTCCGTAATGGTAGACGTACCCCCCAAGCGGATCGCCAACATAGCCGCCGGGCTGCATATGGATTTCATGCTTGGTGTACTTCGGCATGTGCATATCGGGATTGAGTTCAAGCTTGCCCGGACCCGCGTTATCGGCGGCTTCCATTTCGGCCAAATAGGCATCCGCGTTGCCGTGAAACTCGTCCTGAAGGTTTTTCCACATCAACTGCTGGGCGCTGATCCAAGCCCGGCCACTGAGACCAATGATGTGATCCCCATCAAGCAGTTTGACGGCGTCATCGTGCGGCATGGGTGTGCGATTATCGAGACCCTTGGCCGCCATAATCGCTTTTCCACGCTTCTCGGCAACCTTACGCACGTCGCCGTTTACCCAAATACGAAAATGGGTAAGGAAATCCTCACGGCTTTCAACGTCTAGCGTGGGCAAGCGCTCTAGTCGGCGGTCGGCACCTCTTGGCTCGACATCTGCCATGCCTGGGATCTTGGCCTGAGCCTTACGACCGCCAAAAAACGCCGCGACCGCGCCGCCCACTGTTGTCGAGGCCTGAAACAGGGTTCTTCGATTAAGCATCTCGCAATTCCTCTCTGACCAAACCTAAGCGGGCTTGGTTCCCATGATATTACCCTTGGTGCCGCGGCGGGCTGCGGGGCCCTGCTCGACAATAAAGCCGGCCCGTTTCATCTCGGCCGCCATATCCAGAGCCGTATATTCCATCCGCCAGACTTCTTCATTCCAGCGGTAGTCTCGCCACGCCCAGAATTTACCAAAAGCGGTCTCGTTGGGCGGGTTACCTGTAAACAGATCAATCGGATAGAACACACCGCCTGGTCTCAGGGTTCTGAAGGCTTCTTCGATGATCCCGCGAGCGATCTTCGCTGGGACTTCATGGAACAGCAGATTATTCGTCACAACATCGAAGTGGTCATCGGGGAACTGGCTGTCCTCGTTCAGTTCTTGCAGATAATGGGTTTCCAGGCCGAGTTCGACCGAGCGCATATGGGCGTATCGGATCATTGGTGCGGCAACATCCGTGCCCCAGACTTCCGCTTCGGGCCATTTCTTTTTAAGCGCTAAAGTAAACTGGCCGGAACTGCAGCCCTGCTCGAGAACCCGTTGAATCCGGCCATCTTTCGGCGCCGGAACGCGGCGGGCCAGGGCAACTTGCAGGTCATCCTGATAATTGCCGTTTCTAAACACGATGTTTTCGCCGTGAACATAGATGTAGCCAGCAAACTCGTCGCCCACATAGCCACCCGGCTGCAGATGGATTTCGTAGCTGGCGTATTGGGGAATTTCGAGATCTGGCCGTAACTCTAAGGTGCCAGGACCAAGCTTGGAGGCGGCTTCAAGTTCCCCGAGATAGAGGTCTGCATCGGCGTGGTAAATATCTTGTACCCGCCCCCACATAGCTTGCTGTGTATTTTCCCATGTGAGCACGCTCATACCCATGATGTGATCGTTTTCCATCAGGGCCATAACTCGTTCCATCGGAATATTCTCGTCTGGCGCGATCTCATTTTCTGCCAGTATTTCCAAGGCCCTACGGCGGGCGGCTGAGATTACATCTCGATTGATCCAGTAGCGAAAACCACGATAAAAATCCTGTCCGTTCTCCTCATCGAGGTACGGCAAGCGCTCAAAGGCGCCCATTGTCCCGCGCCACTCCACATCCCAATCTGCGGTCTCTGCGATCGCCTTTAAGGACGGCAAAGCGACAGCTGCAGCGGCTGAAGTGCTGAGCATGAAATTGCGTCTGTTGTTCATCTTCTGAGGCATGGCCGAACTCCTTGGACCAGCCGCCGACGGAATTGCCAACGGGGGAACGGATTA
Organism: Rhodospirillaceae bacterium; assembly: GCA_018666155.1. Lineage (GTDB taxonomy): Bacteria > Pseudomonadota > Alphaproteobacteria > Rhodospirillales > Rhodospirillaceae > WLXB01. The sequence continues at coordinate 118,910 of JABJAH010000064.1, forward strand.
ACAAGGAAATAGCAGGCATAAGTCTGCGCCCAGTTCGCCATAAAATCCAGCGCTTCCGGCTGATTGAGCCACCTGTCTGGCCAGACGGTCACAATACGGGCGCAAAAACTAAGCCCCCACCTCCCACTAGGCTTCCCTCGACCCCTAGGCTAAAGTCCAAGAAAGCATTGAGGGAGAGACATCATGGCGAACAAGACCCATTTCTGGCGCCCCCTGGCGCAGAAGCTTTCTAAGCGGCAGTTCCTATCAACCGTGAGTGCGGTGGCAGCGAGCGTCGGTCTAGGCGGTTGCGCAGAGGCAGAAGACGTCTGGGACGCGATTATCGTCGGCGGAGGGACCGCCGGTCTCCCAGCCGCGATCTTTGCCGGCCAGCGCGGCGGCAAAGTCCTGGTTATCGAGGCTGCGTCCGCCATTGGGGGGACATTGTTTCTCTCGACCGGCCAGATGAGCGCCGCGGGCACCAAACTCCAGAAATCGAAGGGGGTCACTGAGGATAGCCCACAATCCCACTACGACGATGTCATGAACATCAGCCACAACACGGCCGATCCTTATATCTTGCGCCTCGCCACGGACAATGCCGCAGGCGCCTTTGATTGGCTCACAGACAATGGCTTTGAGGTCTACGACCATCATCCCGTCACAGGCACCACCCACGAACCTTACAGTCACGCCCGCTACGCCTGGCACAAGGAAGGTGGCATGGGAATCCTCGCGCTGTTCGAAGAGCAGCTTGAACCGCTGATTGAGTCTGGCGCCGTCACCATCAAGCTCAACACCGAGGCGTCCAGTCTCATCCAAAACGACAAGGGCGATGTGATCGGCGTCGAGACCGTCGATGCGGATGGGGTAACCGCCAAATACATGGGTAAGAACGTCGTTCTCACCAGTGGTGGCTACGCCTCAAACCCTGAAATGTTTGAAGACCTAGAAGGCGCCCCCGATTACTCAGATGTGTCCTACCCCTACAGCCAGGGCGCCGGTATTACGCTCGGGACTTCGGTTGGCGGCTATGTACGCTATGGCGAAAACCACCTGCCCCTGTTCGGCGCCATCCTCGGCAGCGAAGAGTATCCAGCACCGATGGTTGCTGTCGCCCGCCACTTCCCAGGTGACCGTCCGCCGTGGGAAATCATCGTCGATGCTCAAGGCGAGCGGTTCCTGCAAGAAGACATCCTCAGCCATGCGGCCTACGAAGAAGCCTTATTGGAGCAGCCTGGCGAGGAGTGTTGGATGGTCTGGGATCATGAAATTCATACCCAGGCACCGAAACTCATTTCCGGCGGTTTCATGGGCATGATGGATCCTGATGATATTGCCGACGCTTTTAACGAGGGCTACCACAACTTCTTTAAGGCGGACTCGATCGACGAGCTTGCTGAGAAGATGGGTGTCGGCAAAGACGGTCTTACAAGCACGATCGCGCAGTACAACATTGCGCAGGCCAGCGGCAAAGACGCCCTTGGCCGTTCGCACATGCCGCTACCCATCGAAAAGGGTCCGTTTTATGGGATCCGTCTTCAAAGCTGGTTCCTAACCACGTTCGCGGGCATTGCCGTCGGCGAAGACCTTCAGGTCATTCGTCAGGATGGATCGAAGATCGGTGGTCTCTACGCAGCGGGTGAATTGCTTGGCACTGGAGCAACATCTGGACGCGCGATCTGCGGTGGGATGCTGGTCACCCCAGCCATCACCTTCGGCAAGCTACTCGGAGAACGCATTCTGCAGTTCGACGTATAAAAGCAGGCTAGCGCAATGCCGCGATTGATCAGCGGGCAGATTTCGTACGGCCTGAACCCCGCTAGGCAGCCACAGAGCCAGTTCGGGCGTGAAATCTTCAGCGTCAGTGTCCAGGCCAACGGCCTGCGCACCCTGCGCGTGCTCTGCGAATTCGATAACTTGGGGCTGACCCGCGATGTCACCTACACCGTAGGCTCCGACTGGCGACCCATTGAATGCTACATCCGCATCGCCGAAGAAAACCGCGAGCTCGGTAGCGGCTGGTTTCGCTTCACGCCAACGTCGGCTGAAGGCGAAGGATTCACCATCAACGAAGGGCGTTTCAGCCAGCGCATCGCCCTAGAAAAACCGGCCAACGCCTTTGGCAGCCACCCCATCTGTTCCGACATTTGGAAATTGGCTCACGTCAAACCAGTGGTGACCGACGAGCTACAGGTGGTCGACAATTGTTTTAATTCTTCACCGTTATCCGACGGCAGTTCGGGCCCCATCCTGTTGCCACGGACATACGCGTACCACTATCGCGGCGAAGAAGAGCTCACCGTGGAGTCCGGTACCTACACCTGTCATCGCTTTGACTGGCCCGTGCGTGGCGGCAAAACCTTATGTATGTGGACAACGCTGGAAGACTATCTACCCATCCGGATGACCTATCCCGAAGGGGAAAAGATATACGACCTCGTGGAACTCAATATCCGCGACTAAGCGTTACGCCACCTTCAACACCACCGCACCGACGGCGATGATGACCGCTGTTAGGAGTTTGCTCCGATAATCCGGTCGACCTCAGCCATCACCTCTTCCAGGGCTGGGCGGTCGCGGTAGCCTTCCATCGCCAGCTTTCCTTCAATCTTTCCATTCGGATCGATGATGAAAATCACAGGCTTGGGAACGCCATAGGCCATCGAGTCCTCTTTGTAGCTCGTCTCACGGATACCGAGCGCATTGATCATCTCAGAGCCTTCGTCGGACAACAGCGCATATGAAATGTTCTGCTTCTTCGCGAATTGATCGAGAACCTTAGGCGCGTCATAGCTCATCACCGCCAGCTCGTAGCCGCGACTCTTAAGGTCGGCCGCGATGTTCTCCAGGTCCTTCATTTGCGACTGACAGAACGGGCACCAGCTAGCCGAGCGGACAAAGCCGAGAACAAGGCCACGCTCGCCCGTTACGTCGGCATAGGTAATGTCCTTACCCTTGGCATCCTGGCCATTAAAATTTGCCGGAATATTGGTGCCAACGTCTGGGCCAACATCGATCATTTCTGCCGCATTACCGGCTGAGGCAAATCCAAAAAGAACGACGAGTGTTGAGAATACGGTGCGCATGGCAACCTCCCTGTCAAATAAGATAGGGAACAGTATCACAAACCCCGCGAGCCCGGATCACAACATCGCGAGACCAACGAACCTGCTTAAGCGGCCGACTTACAGGTATTGATACCGAGCATATTGTAGACCCAGCAGTAGGCCAGAACACCGGAGGCGACCAGCGACAAACCAAGCAATCCGGCGGTCACTTCCATCAACTGCATGACCCAATCGCCGTTGGTCGGAATGGTAAATGGAATAGCAGCCAAGGCCGCGCCTACAAGTATCCGAATCACTCGGTCGATGGCGTTGACGTTCGGTTCCATAGTTCAATCTCCTGAAAAAAAGTGGGGTATATAACAGTATTACGCTGTGGATAAAATTTAGGATCACCCAGGGAGCAAAACTCTCGCTAATCTGCACTAAAATAGAACCGAAATACAGGCGCTTTGCGTTGACCCACCCACACCCCAGCCCTAAGGTCATGACACCAAAGGGGAGCCCTGCTTGAGGGGCTGAGAGGTCATCAAGCGCGACCAAAAGCCCGGATCTGCGCAGCGTGACGACCCTTAGAACCTGATCCAGCTGACACTGGCGTAGGGATGGTCATCGGCACGCGCGCCACACTGCCCTTCCCTAAGCGTCCCCGTGTTGGATCGCAGATATCTTTGCGCCGTGCGCGTGAAGGAAAGGCCATCATGAATCACGTCAGCCCGCCCGGCTCACCAACCCCAAAACCCACCGTCACAACAGGGCCCTTGCCGGCATCCACGAAGATCTACAAAGCTGGCGTGCAGCACCCTGATATTCTGGTCCCGATGCGAGAAATTGCGTTGCATCCGACGGCCAAAGAGCCGCCCGTCACCGTGTACGATTGCTCTGGCCCTTACAGCGATCCCGATATCACGACCGATATCGCGGTGGGGCTGCCCCGCATACGGGAATCTTGGGTCACCGGCCGCGGCGATGTTGAGCAATACGACGGTCGCCCCGTCACTGCAGCTGACAACGGTTTCGTTTCAGCAGAAAAGATGGCGCCGGAGTTCCCGAACTTACAACGCCCCTACCGCGCAAAAGACGGAAAGGCGGTTACACAACTCGCCTATGCCCGCGCCGGTATCGTCACAGCGGAAATGGAATTCATCGCCATCCGTGAAAACATAGGCCGCTCACAAGCAAAAGAAGCGATGCTCCGCGATGGCGAAGACTTTGGTGCAGAGATTCCTGATTACTGCACGCCGGAATTCGTCCGCGATGAAGTGGCTCGCGGCCGCGCGATTATTCCTTCAAACATCAATCACCCCGAAGCCGAGCCGATGATCATCGGTCGAAATTTCCTGGTGAAGATCAACGCCAACATCGGCAACTCAGCCGTCACCTCTTCCATGGAAGAAGAAGTGGAAAAGATGGTCTGGGCAACCCGCTGGGGCGCTGACAATGTCATGGATCTCTCCACCGGCCGTAACATTCACAACATTCGCGAATGGATCATCCGCAACAGCCCTGTACCCATTGGCACAGTGCCAATCTATCAGGCGCTAGAAAAAGTGAACGGCGTTGCAGAGGATTTGAATTGGGAGGTCTTCCGCGAAACCTTGATCGAACAAGCCGAGCAAGGCGTCGATTACTTCACCATCCATGCCGGCGTCCGCTTGCCTTATGTGCCGCTAACAGCGGAACGCACCACCGGGATCGTCTCCCGTGGCGGCTCAATCATGGCCAAATGGTGCCTCGCCCATCACCAAGAATCATTCCTTTACGAGAACTTCGAAGAGATTTGCGACATCATGCGCATGTATGACGTGACGTTCTCGTTGGGCGATGGACTGCGCCCAGGCTCAATCGCCGACGCCAACGACAAAGCGCAGTTCGCCGAACTCGAAACCCTAGGCGAACTGACCGAAGTGGCTTGGAAAAAAGACTGCCAAGTAATGATCGAAGGCCCCGGCCATGTGCCGATGCACAAGATCAAAATCAACATGGAAAAGCAGCTCAAGGAATGCGGCGAAGCGCCCTTCTACACGCTTGGTCCGCTGACCACAGACATCGCTCCGGGCTATGACCACATCACATCGGGTATCGGTGCCGCGATGATCGGCTGGTATGGGACAGCAATGCTTTGCTATGTCACCCCCAAAGAGCATCTCGGCCTGCCCGACCGTGAGGACGTGAAGACCGGCGTTATCACATACAAGATTGCCGCCCATGCGGCTGATTTGGCCAAAGGACATCCCGGCGCACAAGAGCGCGATGATGCGTTGTCGCGGGCTCGGTTTGAATTCCGTTGGGAAGATCAGTTCAACCTCTCCCTCGACCCGGAAACCGCGCGGCTGTATCACGATCAAACGTTGCCCAAAGAAGCGCACAAAGTGGCTCACTTCTGTTCCATGTGCGGACCAAAATTCTGCTCCATGAAAATCTCGCAGGACATTCGCGATGAAGCGGCTAAGGGCGGCTTTGGCGATGCGAAAAAAGGCATGGAAGAAATGGCCGAGAAATACCGCAATGGTGGCGACCTCTATATGCCGGCAGATCAAGTGCAAACCGAAGCAGCTGAATAAGCAAAAGGACTAAGCATCATGCAGAGCACCATTCGCGCGCTCACACTTCTATTGGTATTCGCAATTGCACCAGCCGTCGTTGCCGAGCAGCAACGCCGTGGCGGAACCGAGGCGCAGTACGCCTCCGTTCAAAAGTTCCACGACGATACGGTGAAGTTGTTCAATCAAGGTGACCTGGAAGGGTCGATCGACGATTACCTGGAACGACTAAGGGTCGCCCATACTCAACGCATGACGATCGTCGGCCGGGACGCGCTTGAGGAAAGTTGGGGCAAAGCCTTCGCCTCGACGCAAAAGCCATACATCTTGTCGAACATTCTTGAGATGGAAGTGAATGGCGACGAGATTGGCGACTGGGCCTACATCCTGTGCGATTTCGCTTCGTTGGTCGTTGACCAGGATACCGGCAAACAGGTCGGTGATCCCGTTAACGGTCGGTATATCGCCCTTCTGGAAATGACGGCCGACGGCTGGAAGGTTCTTCTCGACATCGACAACGGCGCCATTGGCTCGGCGCCACACCTTGAGAAACGCCTCGCTGATCACCTGTTTCCCTAATGCGTCTCGTCGCACTTGTTCTATGCCTGCCTTTACTCGGGGCCTGCGCGGGTGGATCTAAAGTCGCTGGTGATAGCTTTCGTGACTGCTCGACCTGTCCAGACATGGTGGTTATCCCTGCCGGGCAATTCGAAATGGGAGCGCCGGATGATGAGCTAGACCGGGGCGATGACGAAGGCCCAGTCCGCGCTGTCACCATCGCCAACCCTTTTGCAATCGGTAAGTATGAAGTCACGCGCAGGCAATTTGCCGCCTTCGTCAATGAGACCGGACATTGGGGTAATGCCCGCTGTTTGATCTGGAACGGAGAACGCCTCGCGTTTGCCGAATCAAATTCCTGGCTCGATCCCGATTACAACGTCTCCGATGATCATCCCATGGTCTGCGTTAGTTGGTGGGATGCCAGCGCCTATGCGAGCTGGCTCACTAAAAAAACAGGATACACCTACCGCCTGCCCGCCGAGGCAGAATGGGAATACGCCGTACGCGGTGGAACACAAACCGCCTATTCGTTTCCCGGTGGCGAAGACAACGCCTGCGCCTATGGCAACGTCTCCGATCTCAGCGCCAAGGCTGCGGTTCCGCAATGGAACGCGGTGCAGTGTGACGACGGTGTTGGTTTCGGCACCGCTCCTGTCGGCTCATACCTGCCCAATGGCTTTGGCTTGTACGACACCATTGGCAACGTCTGGGAATGGCAAGCCGACTGTTACCGCGCCTCTTTCGCTGGAGGTCCAACTGATGGATCAGCCTGGGGTGACGGCGGCATCTGCAATGCGGTCTTGGATCGCGGTGGCGGCTTCAGCAACATCTTTCCAGGACACCTGCGCGCGGCGAACCGAAGCAAAGCCCCCTCGCCACACATCGCGGTTTATTCCCTAGGGTTTAGGCTTGTCCGAGAGCTAGAGCCAAACGACTAGGACAAGGCCTTAAAGGCCCCAGCGTTGCTTTAGGCCTGGACCTGCATAACGCGCCGACTGATCAAGCCCCTCGGCAATGCGGATCAACTGATTGTATTTTGCCAAACGGTCTGACCGTGAAAGCGACCCAGTTTTAATTTGACCGCAATTTGTCGCGACCGCGAGGTCTGCGATGGTCGAGTCTTCTGTTTCGCCGGACCGATGCGACATAACCGCCGTGTAATTAGCTTTGTGGGCCATCTCCACAGCTTCCAAGGTTTCCGTCAACGTACCAATCTGATTGACCTTAACCAGAATAGAGTTCGCCACACCTTTCGCGATACCATCCCGCAACCGATCTGGATTAGTGACAAACAAGTCATCGCCGACCAATTGCACTTTACCGCCGATCGAATCCGTCAAAGCTTTCCAGCCGTCCCAATCGTCTTCCGCCATCCCGTCTTCAATTGAAACAATAGGGAAGCGTGATGTCAGGTCTTCGTAGAACTTCACCATACCGCCGGCGTCGAGTTTTTTACCCTCGCCGGCCATATCGTAAACACCATCTTTGAAGAACTCGGTCGATGCTGAATCAAGGGCCAACACAACGTCATCACCAGGCTTATATCCGGCGGATTCAATAGACTTCATGATGAAGCTCAACGCCGCATCGGCGCTGTCGAGGTTTGGAGCAAAGCCGCCCTCGTCGCCAACGTTGGTGTTATGTCCCGCTTCGCTCAATTGCTTTTTAAGAGCATGAAAGATTTCAGCCCCGACGCGGATGGCATCAACACCATCATCAGCGCCTACGGGCATCACCATGAATTCTTGAATGTCGATCGGGTTATCCGCGTGCTCGCCACCGTTGATGATGTTCATCATCGGTACTGGCAACAAATGGGCTGAAGCACCGCCGACATAGCGATAGAGCTCAAGCCCAGAATCGTCCGCCGCTGCCTTCGCCACCGCCAACGAAACGCCAAGGACTGCATTGGCCCCAAGACGCGCTTTGTTCGGTGTGCCATCGAGATCAATGAGGGTCTGGTCAATGTGGCGTTGCTCGTCGGCATCGAAGCCAGACATCGCCTGAAATATTTCACCATTGACCGCATCAACGGCCTTTAGGACACCTTTGCCGCCAAAACGGTCTTTGTCGCCGTCGCGCAACTCAACTGCTTCATGGGCCCCCGTCGACGCGCCCGACGGGACCGCCGCGCGGCCACTGGCTCCGGTCTCTAGAATCACGTCGACCTCAACGGTCGGATTGCCGCGGCTGTCTAGAATTTCGCGAGCTGCAATGTCGACGATAGCACTCATGGGAAAACCCTTTTTAGAAATCTATGGTGATAAGTGTTCTTTACGGCAGCACGATCGGCTTCGACTTCGCAATTTCGTCGAAAGCTTTCAACGTGGCCAGAATGTCAGGCATATCGTGAAGATAAATCATATTAGGACCGTCGGATGGTGCGCTGTCTGGGTCTGGATGAGTTTCCATAAACACAGCGGCTACGCCAACGGCAACTGAGGCGCGTGCAATCACCGGTGCAAACTCTCGCTTGCCACCGGAGCTCGTCCCCTGCCCGCCCGGTTGCTGAACTGAGTGCGTCGCGTCAATCACCACCGGATAACCGGTTTGCGCCATTTGCGGCAGCGCCCGCATATCCGTGACGAGAGTGTTGTAGCCAAACGAAACGCCCCGTTCCGTCAGCATGATCTTTTCATTGCCGGTAGAGGCTACTTTCGCCGCGACATTTATCATGTCCCACGGCGCCAGAAACTGACCCTTCTTCACATTGATCACCGCTCCGGTCTCACCCGCAGCCAACAGAAGGTCGGTCTGGCGGCATAGAAAGGCTGGGATTTGCAACACATCAACCGCGTCCGCAACCAAAGCACAATGTTCCTTTTCGTGAACATCGGTCAGGGTTGGCAGGCCTGTCGCCTCCTTCACATCGGCGAATACTTGAAGAGATTTCTCGAGCCCTAGTCCGCGTGTCCCCGCCACACTGGTCCGATTGGCTTTGTCATAGGAGCTTTTGTAGATGATAGGTACACCCGCCGCCTCACCCATCTCTTTCAGCGCACTGGCAACTTCCAACGCATGATCGCGGCTCTCAATCTGACATGGCCCAGCAATCACCACCAAAGGGCAGTCGTTGCCAACCGTGTAAGGCCCTACGGGAACGTGGCGCGATGACTGTGGTATATTGTTCATATCGGAACTGTTCTTCCGCGGTAAAGTGGCTAGACGAGCCGCGATTGTGCCACAGCGGCGGCAATAAACGACGTAAATAGCGGATGCGGATCAAACGGTTTGGATTTGAGTTCGGGATGGAACTGAACTCCAACAAACCAGGGATGATTTTCGTATTCGACAATTTCAGGCAGCACACCATCAGGGGATAGCCCCGAGAACTTAAGGCCCGCCGCTTCCAGTTGCTCGCGGTATCCAATATTCACTTCGTAGCGATGGCGATGGCGCTCTGAAATGCTTGAGGATCGGTAGATCTCCGCAACACGGGTACCGGGCACGAGATCACACAGATAGGCACCCAATCGCATCGTGCCGCCAAGATCATCTTCTTCGCCACGTTGCTCGACCTCACTGCCCTTCGACCATTCGGTCATAAGGCCGACAACCGGGTCTTTAGCGTGACCAAACTCTGTTGAGCTTGCACCAGCCAAACCAGCAATATTGCGAGCAGCTTCGATCACAGCCATCTGCATGCCGAAACAAATTCCGAAGTATGGGACATTGCGCTCGCGGGCGAACTGGACTGCTTCTATTTTGCCTTCAGACCCGCGCTCACCGAAACCACCGGGAACCAGAATCCCATGGACGTGATCGAGATGTTGAACAACGTCTTCGCGCTCAAAGATTTCTGAATCAATCCAGTCCAGTTTGACACTTACGTTGTTCGCGATGCCGCCATGGGTGAGCGCTTCTGACAATGATTTGTATGCATCGGGAAGCTGCACATACTTGCCAACAACGGCAATGGTCACCTCGCCTTCCGGTTTTCTGACCGCTTCAACAATGTCACTCCAAATCCTCAGACTTGGCTTTTTGTCGATGGGCAATCGGAAGTGATGGCAGACAACCGTATCCAAGCCTTTTTCGTGATAGGCCATCGGTACGGCATAAATAGAATCTACGTCTAGACCAGGAATAACGCTGTCTTGGCTCACATTGCAGAACAGCGCGATCTTGCGGCGTTCCGCCTCAGGCATTTCCTGTTCCATCCGGCAGATCAAGACATGTGGCTGAATACCGAGCCCGAGGAGCTCCTTCACCGAGTGCTGCGTCGGTTTCGTCTTTAGCTCACCGGCCGCCGCAATAAACGGCACCAATGTGAGATGAATAAACATCGACCGCTCTTGGCCAAGCTCATTGCCCAGCTGCCGAATGGCCTCCAAGAACGGCAAGCTTTCGATATCACCGACGGTTCCGCCGATCTCACACAGCACAAAGTCTTCACTGCCTAAGTCGGCCTGAACAAATTCTTTGATGGCATCGGTTACGTGGGGAATGACCTGGACCGTCGCCCCTAGGTAATCTCCCCGCCGTTCCTTAGCGATGACGTCTGAGTAAATCCGACCGGTGGTGACATTGTCGCTTTGCCGTGAGGGTACGCCAGTAAAGCGCTCGTAGTGACCCAGATCGAGATCTGTCTCAGCGCCATCATCGGTGACGTATACTTCACCGTGCTGGAATGGGCTCATCGTGCCCGGATCAACATTCAAATAGGGATCAAGCTTGCGCAAGCGGACCGAATACCCACGCGCCTGTAACAGCGCGCCGAGTGCAGCTGAAGCGAGACCTTTTCCGAGGGAAGAAACCACGCCGCCGGTAATAAAAATAAACCGCGTCATGGAGCGCCAATGTACTCACATTTTGCTGCGCTGCAAGCACAGAGGTGGGTACCCGGGCTACAATTCTTAGCTCGGTTGCTTTGGCGTTCGGTCATTGGTCAGAAATGTCTTATTCGTCTACCGGGACGCTTGGAACGGTCGGCACCACTGGGACAATCGGAATCTCTCCAGCACCCTCTTCAATTGGTGTCGTCGCAAAAATATCTATTGGGGCGTCCTGCGGTTTAGCGAGTAGAGCCAAACCTAGGCTAGACGCGAAAAAACACATACCAAGAATCGTCGTCGTGCGCGTGATTGGCGTCGCCCGAGCTTGAGACTGAGACATCCCGGTCACCGATGCACCGCCCGTTAAACCGCCGCCCATGGCGCCGCCTTCACTCTTTTGCAGGAGAATCATGCTGATCATGACGATGGCGATCAGCAAATGTATGACGAGAAGAACAGTTTCCATGGGAACTCAGGGCTGCTGTGAATGACAATCGGGACTCAACCCGCCTTAAGAACAGGGGTTTTAGTCATCTTTATATGTCTTCGCTAGGGGCAACTTTCAATAATCCCCCAGAAGTCTTCTACAGTGAGGCTGGCGCCGCCAACGAGAGCCCCATCAACACCCTCAACAGATAGGATTTCTGCGGCATTCCCGGGTTTTACAGAGCCTCCGTACAGAATCCGGAGCCCTGAGCCCAGCCCATGACTTTCTCGGGCTCTGTTGCGGATATAGGCGTGAACTGCCTCGATTTCCTCTAGTGACGGGGTGCGGCCTGTGCCGATGGCCCAGACCGGTTCATAGGCAATGACCACAGTTTGTGGCGTTGCACCGCCAGGCAGAGACCCGTCAATCTGGCGTCCGACGACCGTCTCCGTCTGTCCCGTATCGCGCTCCGCTTCGGTTTCGCCAACGCACACGATAGCCACCAGCCCCGCCTTTAAAGCCGCTTCTGCCTTGGCCTTTACCTGATCACTGGTTTCATCATGATCTGCGCGCCGTTCAGAATGACCAACAATCACGCAGGAACAGCCCATATCGGCTAGAAGTGTGGCGCTGGTATCACCCGTGTGGGCCCCTGTCTCATTCCAGTGACAATCCTGCCCGCCAACCGCAATAGAACTTCCATCAACAGCTGTAAGCACGTCGCGGATTAGTGGTCCAGGCGGGCAAATAGCCACATCCGCCAGGCCAGGGTTCGCTTTAACCTTCTCTGCCAATCCGCCAGCCAAGGCCACACTGCCCGCCAGCAGGCCATTCATTTTCCAATTGCCAGCTATGAGTTTAGTCATATTGATTGTACCCGCTATTGACCTGATATCGACCGTGGCCGCACCCCGTTTGCTATCATAGGCGATAAGGTGTTTCCAGGTGTCCAGCCAATACCGGCCTTGCCGCAAAGGCTTGCCCGGCCTCATGTTGACGCGTAAAACCCGCAGTCATGAATATACATGCTGGCTGGCACGGTCATCACGACCCGATCCAGCCTCAGATGCAGAACCCAAAAGAGGCCGACAAATGATCCAGGGGTTACAACAAGCCGTTAAGGACAGCCTATTGCTCAAGGGATTCCTCGGAATCCTAATGATGAGCTTCGCCATTTGGGGGGTGGGTGATGCCATCAATCCAGCCGTGGACCCTAACGTCGTCATCAAAGTAAATCAGGTTGAAGTGCGGGCAGAAGAACTTCAGCGCCGCTTTAATGACGAAGTGGACCAGCTACGCCAAGCGATAGGTCCAGATTTCACGGCCAAGGATGCGGCCGACCTGGGAATCATGACCAACCTGATTTCGCAGTTGAGTGAGCGGGCAACACTGGATATGGCGGCACGTGAAATGGGCCTCGAGGTGCCTGATTCCATCTTGCGCCGCGCTGTGATGGAGCAAGACAGTTTTAAGGATGACACCGGTAATTTTAATCAGATTCTTCTTAATTCTGTATTGGCCAGTAACAATCTGACTCAACAGGGATTTGTTGATCTCGTCCGCAGCGATGTGACGCGACAGATTATGCTCCAACCGATTTCCTCTAATGCCGGCGCGCCTAAATCAATGGTTGATGCTTTGTTCAGGTTCCGGGCTGAACAGCGAAGCGCTGATGTTTTGTACATTGCCGACGAGGCCGTACAATTTGATGAGGAACCGAGCGAACCAGACTTACGCAAAGTTTATGACGAAAATATTGCCGCGTTCTCTGCTCCCGAATACCGGGAAGTTGAAGCCATCGTCATACGGCCGGCTGACCTTGTCCCGCCCGAAAGCATTACCGACGACGAGATCCAGACGTTCTACGACGAGAACATGGATCGCTATCGCACGCAGCCAACCCGCACGGTGCGCCAGTTGATCTTCGGCACCGAACTCGATGCCCGCGCTGCGTACGATCAAATTCAAGACGGCGATACCCTTATCGAGATTGGCGAGCGCACAAACATGGGCGCGCCGATCGACCTCGGCGAACTTAAAGCCAACGCCAATACTGGCTTCGATCTTTCAGCAATTTTCGAACAAAATGAGAATGGCATCGGCGCACCAGTTCAAACCGACTTCGGCTGGCATCTCTTTGAAGTCATGGACCTGACTACGGGAAGCATCAAAGCGCTCCCTGTGGTGCGCAAAGAAATAGTCGATTTCATCGTGAATGATCGCGCGTTCGATGAAATGTACGAGGCCACAATATACCTGGAAGATCAGCTCGCTGCCGGTATCCCGATGACGGAGATTGCAGAGACGCCAGGTTATAGCCGCCTTTACTTTGAAACCCTCGACCGCGACGGCCGCGACGCCACGGGTGCGCGCCAATCATTCCCGGTAGACCAGGATCGCTTTATTCGTCTGAGCTATGGGACATCGGCAGGCCTGGAATCTCAATTGGTTGAGACCGATGAATACGCTTTTATTCTGCGGGTTATCTCCGTCGTCGAACCTGCGCCCAAGCCCTATGAACGCGTTGTGGCAGACGTACGGACATTGGCTGATCAGCAAACACGTGGCGCCGCGACTTTGGCAACTGCCGAGGGCCTGCTCGATGATATTGGTCCATCAACCAAGATTCCGGATCTCGCTGAAAATAATGACAGCATAGATTTTGCAAAACTTGGCCCGGTGACCCGGTTTGGCGACAGCTTGATTATTGGTTCGATTATACCTGCACGCTTGATCAGCCCTGCCTTAATGGAAAAACTGTTCCAAGCGAACACGGGTGACGTCGTTCAGGCGCGCGTCGCCGGTGGGCATATCGTCGCGAAGCTCAGCGAAATATTGCCGCCTGACGCAGCGGAGCTTCAACAAATTCGTGAACAGGTCGCCGATGCGGTCAGTTCCTCACTGACCAATGATCTCATTGCCGGGTTTACACAGTCTGTAACCCGTGAGTTCAACGTGGTTCTCAATCGTGAAGCCATCGACGAACTCATTCCACAATAAAGTCTGGTCGCCGACTGCACTGAATAATGGACGTTTCACCCACCTTTTCGGTATTCGCCGACATCTACAACGCCAGCCGCGCCCAAGTTGCCTGGACGACCCTTGTTGCTGATCTTGATACGCCGGTCTCTGCATCGATCAAGCTTGGCACCGAACAGAACTTCGTTTCACTGTTGGAATCTGTCGAGGGCGGCGCAACACGTGGACGATACTCCTTCATTTCTCTAAAACCCGACGTGGTGTGGAAATGCAATGGCCAGTCCGCCGAGATCAGCCGTGACCTAACAGGTGCGCACACAACATTTGCGGCCTGCGAGCTTCAAACCCTAGATTCTTTACGTGCCTTGATCGCCGAATCTCGTATTGAATTGCCGACGGATTTGCCCCCAATGGCTGCGGGTCTCATCGGCTATATGGGTTACGACACCATCCGTTTGATCGAAGATATTCCGGACAACAATCCGGACACCATCGGCATTCCAGAAGGCCTGTTCATGCGGCCGACGGTGATGGTGATCTTTGATTCCATCGCCGACACCATGACGATCGTCACACCGGTTCGACCCAATGACGGAACCAGCGCCGACGATGCCTACGCTGACGCGACCGCGCGCCTACAAACGATCATCGAGACTCTTGATCGACCATTGCCACATCGCCCCGTCTCCGGCGCCAGCGACGCTGATGATGTTATTGAGCCGGTTTCCAACGTCGGTCGCAGCGGTTATCACGCCATGGTCGACAAGGCCAAAGAGTATGTGTTGGCCGGTGATATCTTTCAGGTGGTTCCGTCACAACGGCTGCGGCGGCCGTTCGTCCATCCGCCGTTCTCTCTCTATCGCTCCCTGCGCCGCCTAAACCCATCGCCATTTCTTTTCTTTTTAAATTTTGATGGCTTTTCGATTGTTGGCTCGAGCCCCGAGATTCTCGTCCGTGTCCGAGATGGCAAAGTCACCATCCGACCGATCGCGGGGACGCGCCCGCGTGGCGCAACCAAAGACGAAGACGAACAACATGCGCGCGACCTCCTTGCCGACCCCAAGGAGCTCGCTGAACATTTGATGCTGCTTGATCTCGGCCGTAACGATGTCGGTCGGGTCACGCGCACCGGAACGGTCGACGTCACCGAGGAAATGGTGATCGAGTACTACAGCCACGTCATGCACATCGTATCCAACGTCGATGGCGAGCTCAGCCCTGATTACGATGCTATGGATGCTCTTATGGCCGGATTCCCCGCGGGGACGGTCTCCGGCGCACCAAAAGTCCGCGCCATGGAAATCATTGATGAGCTGGAATCAGAGCGCCGCAGTTTTTACGGTGGCGCGATTGGCTACATTGCAGCCAACGGCGATTTGGATACCTGCATCGCGCTCCGCACAGCGTTGGTCAAAGATGGCGAGTTGATCGTCCAAGCCGGTGGCGGAATCGTTGCCGACTCTGATCCTGAAGCAGAGTTCCAAGAGAGCCAGAATAAAGCGATGGCGATCATTCGTGCCGCAGATCAAGCGGGCCGCTATGGCGGCAACGGTTAATCTCTAGCCGCGTCGCTCCGTGCGCCGACGCAGCGCCTCGGTCACCGGCACTAAGCCGATCCCCTTATCGTTCAGTGTCGCCATCCATTTGGCCAGGGCTGTTAGAGTGGCATCACGCGGATGACCAATAGCCACAGCGTAACCCTCACGGCGCGCAATGGACTCAACCTTAGCCAACTGCGCCGTAATTGCCTGCTCATCATCTTCGTTATCGAGAAAAACGTCGCGGCCCATATGTGGCACACCAATGGCGCCCGCTGCCGTTTCACCAACAGTCGATGAATCCGTTCGTGAGTCCAGCCACATCAACCCGCGGCTTTTCAATTCCATCATAACCACGTCCATCGCCGCGCGGTCCGATGTCAACTTGCTGCCCATATGGTTGTTGATGCCGACATAGCCGGTCCAGCCATTAAGATATTGGTCCAATTGCTCGCGCAAATCGGCCGGACTTCCGCTCGACAACAACGCGCCGGGGCCTGGGTCAGCGTTGCCCATCGGCTCCATCGGGATATGCGCCATCACCTCGTGCCCGGCGTCGATGGCCCGTCGCGCTTGTGCGTTGAGATCATCCGCATAGGTCAGATAGGACACGGTGAGCGGTCCCGGCAGCGCCAGAACTTTTCCAGTGCGTCTTTTATCCAACCCCATGTCGTCGATCACGATTGCAATCACCGGCCAATCCGCAGGTACGTCCACGGGCGCTGCATTGAGGGCCAGAGGCGACAACGCCGGAATAACGGGAGCAACCTCCGCCGGCGCGTCTTCTCCCGTTTCAGACACAGCATCTTCAGGGACGTCGAAAATGGAAGGCGCCCTCGGCGCTTCAATACGGGTGGCCGGAACATTCCGGCTCGGTCGCGCGGGCTGCTGCGCCGACGCTGTTTCGCGTACAGCAGCGGGCTCAGGCCGCGAGGCCACATCAATCACCACGCCAACCGTTAACCCAAGGATCAAAAGGACAATGGCCAAAGCCAGCAGCAGCGCTGGGCGCGGAATTGAAGACGACTCAGCGATCGGCTCGTCAGCAACTTTCGCGGTATTTCTGGTTTTCTGTTTGCGTGGCTTGCGGGCCATAACGCGATTGCCTGACTTGGTAAGGTATTCAGGGCTGCCGTTTACCCTGCCCTTACGCTGAGATCAACTCACGCGCTTAGACATATCTCGAATGCGCTCGCTCAAAAACTCAATCCAGAACTTGATAAAGGGGTCAGCGGCGTCCAGTTTTTCTTTGAGAACTGTCTGTTCGACGACCAGAAGTTCGCAACCATCCTTGGAAATCGCGTGAGCCGAACGTTTTTCCCCGTTGAGAAGGCTCATTTCCCCAAACATCTCTCCTTCGTTGAAGGATTTGAGTTTTTTATATTTGCCGTCGACCGTCTTAGTCACAATGTCGACCGTACCCCGGGTGACGACATAGGCTTTAACGCCACGGTCTCCCTCTTTAAAAATCACGGTATCGGGCCCAAAAGACTCCCGATTTAGGATTTTCGTACTCGCTTTTTCTGAGAGAAGGCCTGAAGCACTCATGGTCACTGTTCCAACGGAATAACATTATGGAGAATAGCGTAACGCCCTATTCTACCGTCAGTATAGGCCCCGAAGGGAAGCGAAAAATCGCACTGGCGTAAAAGCCCTAGTCGATCTCCCGCACCACTCGAAGCCCTAGCGTCGTCGAGCGATAGTCTGGGTGTTCACGGCTTCGGCCCGCCGGGCGCATAAACCAATTGCGCGCATACCAACCGCCGCCTCTGACGATCAGTCGATCACAGTTATTTTCGTCATAGCGCACCGATCCATCGGTCGGCGCGCCCTCATAGCCGACGATAAAGCAGTCTTCGACCCACTCCCAAATATTTCCGACCATGTCGTAGAGGCCATAGGCATTGGGTGGGAACGACCCCACCGGTGCCGTGTAGACAAACCCATCGCGGCACTCGAAAAAGCGCGTTGGCGTGTCCCGCACCCCTTTATGCACATCAGCCCGGGTCAAATCCGAGGCGTTCGCGAAGCGACACATGTGCTCCATGGTGTCGCCCCAGGTTTGATTGGTCGCAGTACCCCCGCGTGCGGCGTATTCCCATTCCGCCTCACTCGGAACCCGATAGCGCTCACCGGTCACATCTGACAGCCAAGCGCTATAATCGCGTACATCCTTCAAATCTAAACAGCCAACGGGATGATCCTCGCCCTGGTAGAAGCCCGCATTCTGCCAGGATGCGCCATCGACCTCGCCCCAGGTGTCGTTCGCCTCAGTCCAGGTAATGCAGCGATCAGGATCAGGCCGATTAGTCGCTGTTACGAACGCACGATATTCCGCAAGAGTGACTTCGTACCTCCCGATAGCGAAGGCCCTGGCCAGTGTGACCGCGTGTTTAGGTTGCTCCCGTTCAGCCGCATCGGCCCGCACCTCTGCTAAGGTTGTTTCCTCGGGTGTCGACCCCATCATGAAGGTCCCGGCGGGCAGCACCACCATCTCGGGACACGTCGCGCAATCCTTAAAGGACGAACCCGGCAGCAATTGCTCCTCTGCCTGTGCAGACCCAACAAATACCCCAGTAAACGCGACAATCAGCGCAGCAACGCGACCCATATTTATTCTCCCAGTGTTCACTCTAAGCCGAGCCTACGATTCCAGCATGCCCAGCGCAAAGCCTCCCGCCGCCATGTGTGGTGAAACGTCCGTGCGGCGGATACCACCACACCTAAGGCGTATGCCCAACCGCCTGGCCCGCGGTAGTATTTCACCAGGACCACGAACATTGGGGATCGTCACCTATGCCTAGACTACTAAGGTTTTCCGCCGCTTTGACCGCGCTACTTGCCATCTTCACCGGGAGTGCACAGGCTCAAGCCCCTGTCCCCGCATTCAAAGATTGCGAGACTTGTCCCGAGATGGTGGTCATTCCGCCCGGCACCTTCGAAATGGGCTCAGATTTCATTGACCCCATGCGCGCTGATGAAATGCGTCCGCGCGGTCCCATACGCGCTGTCACCATCGCCAAGCCGTTTGCGGCTGGTAAATATGAAGTCACCGTCGGTCAGTGGCGGGCCTTTGTTGAGGACACCGACCACAAAGCATCAGATTGCCGCGTTTGGGGTGGTGACCGCCGCCGCTTCGGCCAAACCTGGGAAGACCCAGATTACGATCGCCCTCTCTCAGAAAACGATCCTATCGTCTGCGTGTATTGGACCGAAGCACGGGACTATGCCGCCTGGCTCAGCGAACAGACCGGAGAACGGTACCGCCTCTTGTCTGAAGCAGAATGGGAATTTGTTGCGCGCGGGGGCGTCGATACGAAATGGTTCTGGGGCGACGACGATTCCGAAATTTGTAAATACGGCAATGTCCTTGATCAAACCGCCGCCGCAGACCCGGGCCTGATCGCGGGTAGCGGGACCAGCATGGATATGGCGGCCTCCTGTTCTGACGGCTACGCCATGGTCGCATCCGTCGGTCAATTCGAACCAAACGCATACGGCGTTCACGATACCATCGGCAATGTTTGGGAATGGACCCAGGATTGCTCACCGGTCCTCTATCCCGATCAACCCGTCGACGGCAGCGCCTTTGAAGTCGATGGCGCATGCGAAAAGCGAGCCATCCGCAGCGGCAGCTGGCGCAGCCGGGTTTTGCGCCAGGAGCGCAGTTTCCGGGGCCGCGACCCAGAACCCACGTCCTATCACCTGTTTGGCTTTCGCGTTGGCAGAGATATTGAGTAACGTCGATTGACTCCCCTGCCCATCGGCAGGACTATCAACGTCTCCAATTCTTAGAATGTTACCCCCCTTGGGGGACCCGTCACGCATCCCACAAAGGAGACCGCGTCATGGCTATGGTGAAATCGACCCTCGAAACCACAAGAAAAACAGTGGCAACGGAGTTCGTCAAAGCGGACTACGACCGTGCGTACTTCCACGACGATCCAATGATCGACAGCCTCTTCACATCATTAACCGCGCTGAGTGCCAATGTTTGGACCATTCAGCAACGTCTGCGCATTACCGAAATTCTTATGGAAAAGCATGGCTCGGTCACCCGCGAAATGATTGAGAAATACATTCCGACAGACGAAGAAGCGAAAAAATTTAAGGATGAGCGCGACGCGTTCGTTGCCGAAGTCTACGACCCCTTTAAAGAGTCCGGCGACATTGCTTATGCATCCTCGTTCCATCCCCCGTCTTTGAATAAGTAAAGCCATTTCAATATGTGAGATGTGCCGAAGCAAGGAGATCTCCGATGACCGATAGCCTGTTTCCATTTATGAACCGCCGCAGTCTGTTTACAACGGCTGCCGCAGCCGCCTCCGCCGCGCTCCTCGACAACCATGCAGAAGCGCGCGAAATGGAGGAGCTAACCCAACTTGCAGATACTGGCTCGCCGCGCACCATGGACGTCCGTGGTCGTGTCCGTAACTACGTCCGCTTTCCCCATCTCGATATGGAGAGCAAAGGCAACTTCTTGGCCGGACTTTACGTCTGGCGCCAACAAGAGCTGGAAAAAACGGCGGCAATCCGAGCCGTTGAAATCCTCAACGCTGCTGGGGTCGAAGATGATCCCAATATGCCGATGGAAAAGGCCGTGGCGTTACTTGAGGCCGACCCGATTATCGCCATGACCGGCCGGGCGCGACACAGCCATCAAAAGCTAAAGTATCAGATGCTCCAAACTGAGTATTACAAGATGGCCGATCCGTTCCTTGAAGAAATGGAGCGGGCCGACAAGATGCACGCGCACCGTCTCGAACTTAATCCATCAATGGATATTCCTGAGTACACGGCTCACGAAATTCATTCCATGCCCGGTGGCTACGTCGGCGATGATTTTGCAGGACACATGTATCATGCCGGCACCGATCTCGGCGCTTATGTCGACGTCAACTATCATGATCGCGTGCACATGACGATGGCGCGCAACGCTATCATCCCGGAAGACGGC
>JABJAH010000002.1 GCA_018666155.1 Rhodospirillaceae bacterium
AAGAATTAATGGTTCTTAGGACGCGTCTTCTGCAACGCGTATGGACAGAAGAATTGAGCGCGCAAATGCCCCTCCCCCTCAGCATTAAAGAGGCCGCATAACGGCCCTCAAGCGCTGCTCAATGAAAACCCGGCTCTAAGCCGGGTTTTCTATTTGTCGTCTATAAAATTAGGGGGCTAACTGCCGCGGTAGCCGAGACGGCGCGCGTTGGCGATACAGTCTGCTCTTGATGCAAAAGCCTTGTTGCATGCCCCAACAGATTTGCCAGCACCGTCCTTCAACCGCCAACGCCACTTTTTAGATTTATCCGTATAGAATTCCCAAGTGTCATCACTGGCAGAGCTATCGGGCATCATCCCGCGAATACGCTCTTTTGCGGCGGGAATAACTTTCTCTGCCGATTTATCAAGCAACGACTTGAGATCTTTTAGCTCTTCGTCCAACGCACCACGCACTTTGCCAAATTGCTGGTCCGCTGAAGAAATTAGACGCCCAACATCTTTCTCTAGTTTATTAATCCGAGACTTGGTCTTCTCGGATTTTAATTGCTGCTCGGCGAGATTTTCAAAAGCAGCCAGCTTAGCGGCAACAGTCGATGAAACCGCTTTGAGGCGAGATTCGACCTTGGCCGACGCCTTCTTCAAGCGATCCAGCTCTGGCGCAACCGCTTTCCTAGCTTTACCGGCTGCAGCGGCAACTTTATCTCGCGCATTTGAAGCGGCGGACGGCTTACTTGTGGCTTTCGTTTTAGCCTTTGGCTTCGCCTTAGCTTTGGACTTGGCGCCGCGGGCTTTGGGAGTTGCAGAGCGTGCGGATTTCGGGCGGCTATTTGTAGGGGCCATGGTGCGTTCCTCTTGTTGGTCGAGGCGAAAAATTCAGATGCGTTAACATACAGGGAGTCGGCAAAAATGAAGAGTCTTGATCGCTGAAAGCAACGAGGCATTTATAGCCGGGTCTCCCAGACCTATACTCGGGGCATCCGTAATTTGAAAGATACTGAACATGCCGAATCGCATCGCTCTCATCGGATCTGGCCTCATTGGGTGTGGCTGGGCCGTCGTCTTTTCCAGAGCCGGATGGGACGTCGCATTACATGATATTAAACCCGGGCGGGCCAAGCAGGCCGTTGAAGACACCAAGGCGTCACTCGCCAATCTTGAAGCATGCGGCTTCTTAGAATCCGCTGACGCATGCGCCCAGCACCTCTTGCCGGTCGGTTCCTTGGACGAAGCGATTGAGGGTGCGACGTTTGTTCAAGAAAACGTTCTCGAAACGCCGGAAGAAAAACTGGCTGTGTTTCAAGAGCTAGATCGCAAAGTACCGGGCGACATCATTCTCGGCAGCTCCGCCTCCACCATTCCGGCGTCGAAGTTTACGGAACACCTGGACGGCAGAGAGCGCTGCATCATCGTGCATCCCTGCACCCCGCCGTATCTCGTTCCCTTGGTTGAAATCGTCCCAGCGCCATGGACGGCGGCCGCGACGACTCAGTACTGCGTGGACCTAATGACGGACGTGAACTTGGTACCGATCCTGCTGCACAAAGAAATGTACGGGTTCGTGCTCAATCGCTTGCAGGTAGCGTTGGTCAACGAAGCCATGCACTTGGTCGGTCAGGGCGTCGCGTCACCGGCCGACGTGGAGAAAACGTTGAAGAATGGATTGGGGCTGCGGTGGTCCTTCATGGGGCCATTCCAGACAATGGACCTTGCGGCCCCGACGGGCTTTAAGGAGTACGCCACAAAGTTCGGCCACTCTTACCGGAACATGGGCAAGGAATTGGGCGTTGCCGAAGAATGGTCAACGGATGCCATCGATCAGGTTGATCGATTCTTGCGCGACGAGGTCCCACTCGACAAACTCGCCGAGCGCGGACAATGGCGGGACCGTAAATTGATGAAATTGGCTTCGGATACTGACAATTAAATCTGGAAGCGATCCTGTGAGCCATCAACAGCCGGGTCATCGGTCGGCAGTCCCAGCACCCACTTGCCAGCAGGGACGGCTGCACGATCCCATATCAATGAAGTATGGGCGGCGATTGCTTTGATGTCGCGATAATGGCGCTGGACGGGGTTGTTACCGATCTGGCCCGTCGCACCCATCATAGAGACCAGCCGGTCGACAGCGCCGACACACAGCCGGGCCGCATAAGTCAGGGTCATGCGCTGCATCACCCACCGCTCCCCGGCAACGGCGCGACCCGCCACACCATCTTCGTGCAATCCCTGCAGAACATGTTTGATCAGACGGTCAGCGACTTTGATATCCATCACAGACTCAGCGACCCGCACCTGAACCCCCTCCTGTTCGGCAACCTTTTCACCGAATTCACGGCCCTGCCGCTCCTTCGTTATGTCGAGATAATCAGCAAGTGCCCCCTTAGCGGCGCCGATCAAAGGCCCGACGAAACTAGATTCCAGATAAGGGACGAATTCGACACCGTAGATATAGGACTCATGAAGCGCCGCACCGGAGGGCGCTGCACCGGTCATGTCGTCACTGAGTATGGTGAGGTCGTCCGGCACAAACTGATCCAACACTTTTAGGCTGCTGCTACCCGTGCCCTTCAATCCGGCAGCGTGCCAGTCATCAAGGATGTCGTATTGATCGGCTTTGAGAAGCGCCATGCGGTAGGGCGGACGAACGCCGGGCGGGAGTTTTTCATCGGTGACAACGGGAGCCCCGACAATCGTCCACGAAGCGTGATGGATACCGCTAGCAAACGCCCAGGTTCCTGAAAGCTGATAGCCGCCGTCGACGCGTGTCATTTCGCTTTTACCGGCGAAGGCAGACGCGATCACCGCGTCGGGATTACCGTGGAGGACAGCATGCTGTGCAGCCTCACCAAACCGCGCGACCATCCAGGAGTGGGAGAGAACCACAGCAACCATCCACGCCGATGATCCGCAGCCACGCGCGACTTCTTCTGCGACGGCGCAATGGGCACCCCACTCAAGTTCGAGGCCGCCGAATCGCTTGGGCGTGTAAAGACGGCAGAATCCAGCATATCTAAAGTCGGCCATGGTTACGTCTGGAATGCGACGAAGAGTCTCGGTTTCGACGGCGCGGTCCTTAAGAACGGGAACCAATTCGCGGGCTTTTGTAAGGAGCTGGTCGAGGGTTGGGGCATCTGTCATGAGCTGCAGTATGGGAACCGACTCCGACCGCGTCAAACCACTAAAAAACTGCCAAAAATTAGGACTCGAGTCGCCAAATCCGTCGACTCTGGCGCCACGGAAATGGAATCAGACAGAGACTCAGAGCCCTGTTTTGCTCGCTTTTTGAGGGAGTCCGTACGGAATCAAAATACAACCAGAACGATTCAGTTTTCGTTAATCAATACCGGGAATCAGTAGGGTCACAAGACGACGCCGGGGCTTCTCTCTCCTCCCTCCCCACCCCACGAACCCCGGCCCTTAGCGGCGAACTCCCCCCACGAGTTCGCCGCTTTTTTTTCGAACGGCGGGCCGAGCGTCCTATAGAGTGAGCCGCGTCATTTCAAAGGGGACACCACAGTTCAAAGGGGACACCACAGTGTTCAAATCCGTTATCGCGATTCTTCTGGTTGCTGGCCTGAGCGTAACGTCCGCTCAAGCGGAAGACCCCATCCCTGTAACGATCGTTTCGTTCTCGGCGCCGGACTCCGCCCACGGACGGCGCTGGGTGCAGTTTGAAAAGAACGTCGAGGACACTCTTGGCGACCGCGTTGCCCTCAACATGCTGACCGGCGGTCAGGTCGGCACCGAAGACAACATGCTGTCGAGCATCCGCCGGGGCCGGGCCCAGATGGGTATCATCTCGATCGGGGCCCTCGCCGCGCTGGTACCGGAACTATCGCTGCTGGTCGCGCCGTTCTTGTTTGAATCCGAGGACGAAGCCGACTTCGTTATGGATCGGTATTTATTCGCGCCCTATGCCGAGCTGCTGGCCGCCCGTGGCCTGATCCTGGCGAAGTGGGAAGACGGCGGCTGGCATCAGCTGTATGCGCGCAAGCCCTTGCGAGCACCGGCGGACCTGGCGAGCTATCGCCTGCGCTCATCAGCGACGGAAGCCACCCGGCTGTTTCTGTCTGAGGTCGATGCCGACGTGGTGGTCCTCGACTTCGGCGACATCGTCGCGGCGTTGGATACCGGCCTAGTCGACGGCGGGGTGACAACCTCGGTGATGTATCGGGTCGCGGGGCTCTATGAAGAAGCGCCCCACTTTACGTTGACCCGCCACGCCTTCGCCCCTGGCGCACTACTGGCCAACAAAGCCTGGGCCGATGCGACGCCACCGGACGTGGTGGAGGCTGTGCTCGCGGCACAAGGCACCATGGCCGACAATCGTCGCTTGGTCCGCGCTGAAGCGGTGGAATCGGAAGAGTCACTGCGCGCCGCCGGCATTACGATTCACGAACTGACAGACGATGAACGCCAGGCGTGGGTCGCGGCGGCAGAACCGGTGCATCGCAAATTGATCGACAGCATCGGCGGTGATGCGGAACGGATGTATGCCATCGCTCAAGAGGGCAAACGGGCGTTCGCGGCGCAGAAGAATTAGTCGAAGAACTAAACCCGTTTGCGCAGTTCCCGGCGCGCCCAGTAACCCATGGTGGTGACGATCAAGCTCGCCGAAGCGAGCATCGCCATGCCAGCGCCGATGGGGCCGAAGCGTTGGGTCAGCAGCACCAGCAAGGGCACATAGACACAGAGCACGACCACCGCATTGACCCTGAGCGGCACGCTCGGGCGACCCATGGCATAGAGGGCGGGATCAAAACTGAACCCAGAGATGGTGATCACCGCCGCGGCGACCAGCAGAACCAGAGCGCCATAGGCGGCCGAAAAATCAGCCCCAAACACCAGCCCGAGGAAGGGCTTGCCGAACAGCGCCATGATGATGAGCACAGTCAGCCCGGCACTGCCTGCAAGCATGGCGGCGCGCCGGATTAAGCCACCAAAAGCCGACCACTCACCGGTTGAACCGAGACGCGCGAACTCAGGGTAGATCGACTGGGTCAGCAACTCGGCGGGCTTGGTCAGGGCGGTCGCGACTTCCCGGGCGACTTTAAACAACCCGGCAGCGGCAGGCGTGGCAACGGCGCCGACCAACAACGTGCTCATATGACCGGTGACCAGCTGCAATGAGGAATGAAAATTAGAGGCGAGGCAGAAGCTCCAGATCTTGTCATGGGTAGTGGTCACCCCGCGCAAAGACCATCGCATCCCGTTCAGCCGTCCCTGCTTCACTCCTTCGCGCCAGCCAAGACCGAGCAGCGTCAGCCCGCCGACAACACCAGCGACGAACCACGCCAGCAGATAGCCCCACAGTGGCGCGTCGGTCACAACAGCAGCGATAACGCCGATTAGGCGCATGCCAGGGGTGACCATCACCTGCCAAGCGAGAATGTCGAAGCGATCGTACAAGCGCAGCAGTCCGGTCGGCGTCGCGATGATAGTAAACAGAATGAGCAAACTATAGGGCTGGGCGTAAGCGATCACGTCTTCGCTCCATCCCAGTACGGGGCCGACGAAGGGCACGGCGAACCAGGCGAGCACCGCGCCGAGCACCACGCCACTGACATCAAGCACAGTGGTGAAGGAAATCAGCTGTTGGAATCCGGCGGTGTCGTCGGTCTCAACACTGATCGCGCCATAGCGAATAACGGCCTGCCAGGAGTGAAAGGTGGTCAGCCCAGTGATGACCTGCACGTAGGTTTGCACCAGCACCAAAATGCCGAACTGCTCGATCCCCAGGCCCCGGGCGGCGAGGCCCAGGTAAGCTAGGCCGAACACACCGGTGGCGACTTTGCCACTGAGCAAGAACCCGGCGTTTTTAAACACCCGGCGGAAGATGAGGTCGGAAAACCAGCCTGCCTTCATATTATCTGTCTCGGCCCGTCACGAATGATCAATTCCTCTTTTGAATCCAGAGCCTTAATCGCGTAAGACCGCTGTTTCCGCAACCCTACGCTATTCGTGATATATTTTCCTTATGACAGAAAATACAAATTCTGCGCCCGAGTCCGGCGCGTCTACATCAGGCTTCACCGCCCTAGTGCTCGCCGCCAGCCGCAAAGGCCCGGGCGATGCCGTCGCCCAAATCCAAAACAAAAGCCACAAATGCCTAGTCAGCCTCAACGGCACGGCGATGATCGAGCGCGTGCTGCAAGTGGTGGTCGACACCCCGGAAGTGACCCGCGTGTTCGTCTCGGTGGAAGATGCCGCGGTGCTGCGCGAGGTGCCGAAAATCGCTGCCTGGATGGACTCCGGCATGGTCGTGCCAATCACCTCCAAGGGCAACCTGGCCGAAAGCTTGTTCTCGGCCGTGCAGGATATCCCCGACCCTTACCCGCTGATGATCACCGCTGGGGACAACGCCCTGCACACGCCGGAGATGCTCTCCCACTTCTGTACCGAGGTGAGCAAGGGCGATGCCGACGCGTACATTGCGATGGCCCGGGCGCAGTTGATCCTCGATAAATATCCGGAAGGCGCGCGCGCGTTCCACCGATTGAAAGACGACGCCTATTCAAGCTGCAACCTTTATGCGGTGACCAGCGACAAGGGCGTCAACGGCGCCAAACCCTTTGCCACTGGCGGACAGTTTGGCAAGAAACCGCTGCGCATCGCCAAGGGCTTCGGCATCCTCTCGCTCATTTTGTACAAGATGAAATTACTGACCCTGGAGGGCGTGACCCACCGCATCTCCAAGGCGATCAAAGCCAAAACCCAAGCGGTGCTGATGCCCTGGGCAGAAGGCCCGATTGATGTCGACAACCCCAAGGACTACGCCCTGGTGACCACAATCCTAAAAGGGATGGAAGGCGACCGGGAGCACAACGACGAAGATGGGATCACTTAAGCAACCCCGCGCCAGAGCAGAGCGTTAACGACACATGGACCCGATGCTCTATATCTCCTTCGCCAGCGGCCTGCTGTTTGCCTTCGTCGGCAACTGGATGGCCCGACGACGCGACGCCCACACAACCCTGTGGACTTTGGCGGGCTTTCTGTTCCCGCCCCTGCTGCTGATCCTGAAGATGATCCACTGGAAACCAGAGCCCCGCGCCGACGACGATGAAGACGGCGGCGACGAAAAAGGTCGCTATCTGGTCGGGGATGACTGACACCGCTCTAAACTCCCCAACGCATAAAACGTTTTCGTGAAATCGCGCGGAACGAGCCCATGCACGAAGGGTTTTTCGGAAATTCCTAGCGCCACTTCAACGGCGTAGAAGATTTACAAACGAGTATGGGTGAATGGGGCGATCTAACGCCCCACACCGGCGTGTGGTTTTTGCGATGCCATGAGGCGTTGCACCGGTTGAATGTGGGGAACGGGTGTGCGTACGGGCGGTAGAGAGCCCCTCCCTACATAACTTTTCATTTCATTTCAGTGGCTTAACACTGGCTGCGTCGCCCCCAGGCACGACGCCTGCGCGGCAGCGCCACAACCCCTCCACAATTTCCCCAACTAAATCAAAAGGTTAGCGGGCCACCGGCCCCGGCACCACCCGCGCGTGTGGGTCTCAAAGCCTGTGACCTTTTGTAAAGCGCAGAAAAGCTGGCGCGCTTACAACCAATGGCTTTATTTTGTATACTCTTTATCAATACATCCTTGGTACTTCCAAGGGTGTGAGGCACCCCCGCCTCCCGCACAAACCCTGAGGTTTTAGCCCCCGCCCATGCCAGCGCCGATCCCCCAGTCTTATCAATATCCGGAGCCGTCGATTGCGCCGCTGAGCACGCGGGTTCTGGGATCGATGTTGTACCTGTTCGTGTTCGTGCTGGCGGTGATGTTGATTTCCGACGAGGCGATGAACCCGACGAGCACCAAGTTCATATTCGTCATCGGGATCATTGGGGTGTGGCGCTACAGCTGGTCGATGACCCACCTGATGCGCGCGCTGTATTACCGGGGCGTGCTGTTCCCCGACCTGCGCGAGAAGGCCGACGCCATTGGCGCGGTGAAAAAGATTCCCCACTTCTACGTCATGGTGACGTCGTACCGCATGGCGCCGGATGTCACCGCCCGGGCGTATCGGGCGCTGGTCGATGAAGTGGCGCGCTATGGCACGCCGACCACCATATTCGCGGCGGTGACCGACGAAGCCGACGAAGCGTTGGTGGAAGAGATTTTTTATAGCCTGAACCCGCCGTCGCATATTCATCTGCATTTGTTTCAACAGGACGGCACGGGCAAGCGCACCGCCCTGGCCGATTTGCTGCGCGGGATCAGCCGCGACATGCCGCACCAGGATGCGGTGGTGGCGTTGATGGACGGGGATTCCATTTTGCTTCCCGGCACCTTGGAAAAAACCCTGTCGTTCTTTTTGCTTGAGCCAAACCTGGGCGCGCTCACGGTCGACAGCCGGGGCCACATGCCCGAGGGCAGCAACATGGCGAAGGAATGGTTTGACCTGCGTTTTGCCCAACGGCACTTGCTGATGTCGTCGCTCAGTGTGTCGAAGCGGCTATTGGTGCTAACCGGGCGGCTGTCGTTCATTCGTGCCAGCCTGACGGTCAAGCCGGACTTTATCGAGATTGTCGAGAACGACCGGCTAGACCATTGGCGCTACGGCGAGTTTAAGTTTCTCACCGGCGACGATAAATCCACCTGGTTTTGGATGCTAAAAAACGGCTGGGATATGCGCTACCTGCCCGATGTGCAAGTGCGCTCGATTGAAGACATGCCGAGCGGCGGGTTCTTCACCAGCACAACCGCATTAATGCAACGCTGGTTTGGCAACATGCTGCGCAACAACGGCCGCGCCATTGCCCGGGGGCCAAAATCCATGGGCCTGTTTTTCTGGTGGTGCCTGGTCGACCAGCGGTTGTCGATTTGGACCAGTTTGACCGGCCCGGCCTTTGCCCTGTTGGGCGCGATTGCGATCAGCCCGAAATTTTTATTCAGCTATTTTGCCTGGGTTTTGTTTACCCGTTTCATCCAGGCGACGATTACCGGCTTTTACCGTGGGCGCGGGTTCAGCCCCTACTTTCCACCGCTATTGTACTTTACCCAAGTTGTGGGCTCGTTGGTGAAGGTCTACGTCAGCTTTCGGCTTAACAAACAGTCGTGGACGCGGCAGAAAATTTCCACCGGCGGACAGCGGCCCTTGCTCGGATTTTGGCACGACCTGTGGGACAACTACCTGCAGTACACGGCGATGATTACGCTGCTCTATGTGGCGGGGCTGTCGGTCAACGTGTTTGCCCTGCCCGGGGATGCCGAGTTCAAAGCGCTGTTCGCCGGCGAGCCGCTAAAAAGCGGGTTCGAGCGGACGGTGATTTACCCGGCGCCGGGGCCCAACAGCGCCCGGCTGCAAACCGCGATTGATGCGCTGACGCCCGGCGAGACCTTATACCTGGGCCGGGGCACCTTCCTGCTGGATGCGCCGTTGATCCTGGCCACCAACGGCATCGCGCTCAAAGGGCTCGACCGTCAGGCCACTATTTTACGGGCCGACTTTGCGGCGGACGCATCGTCAGATACTGCTGCGGTGATTCGCATCGCACCGAACACATCGCCCGACTGGAAACGCTGCGCGACTGTGGGCGCGGCGGTATCGCGCCATGATATTTCCGTGGTGCTTGAAGGTGATGTTCCCTTTGGCAAAGGCGACTTCGTCAGCCTCGATGTGGCCAACGATGACGCCTTCCTCGACAGCTTGGGCGCCGAAACCTGGCGCCAACAGACCCCGCCGTTGCGGCGCACGATCAGCGCGATCCGAGACCGCGAAGACAACCGTGTGTACACGGCGCGTGCCATCGGCACGGCGTTTCCCGTCGGCGCGCGGATGTGCGCGGTGGATCTGGTGCGCGATGTAGAGGTGTCCGACTTCACTTTGGTTTATGGCCCAGCGGAGCATGACCCGGCGGTTTATGGCCCCGACGCGGCGAGCCCCAACCCGCAGACCTATGAGAACACCGCGCCTGCCTTGGCGGTCGACGGCATTGCCCTCAACCACACCGCCTTCGCCCATGTGCATGACATTAATGTGGTCAACGCCGGGCGTCATCCGCTGCATCTCGATGCGGTCTACGGTACGACTGTTGAGCGCGTAACATTGAAAGACGCCTGGAACAAAGGCGCGGGTGGCAGCGGCTACTTACGGGTCGCGCGCAGTTACTACGGCACCTTCGAAGAGGTCGAGGTCACGGGCCTGCGCCACATCGCGGTGCAGTGGTCGAGCCACGACAATCTGTTCTCGAACCTCTCGTCGGACACGGACATTAATTTTCACGGCGGCTTTGCGCACGACAACCGGGTTGTCGAGTCCTGCGTCTCCGTTCGCGAGGGTCACAATTGGCCCAACGTTTATCGCACTCCCACCGATGCTGCTTGGGCTCCGCCCGATGGCGACGGCAATACAATTGGAAGATCGACATGTCAGACACAATGAAGCCGGAGACTCTGACCATGGAGCACACGTCGCCCGAGGTCTTGGGTGCCAAATCAAATGTGGTGCGCGAAGTGCAAACTAAGCGCCAGCATGTGCGGGTGCAGATGCCGTCGGCGGTGGTACTTGACGGCGTGAAGTATGACGTCGCCGATTGGTCCCTCGGTGGGTTTGGTCTGGAAGGGGTGGAGAAAAACTACACCAAAGGCGGCCAGGTCAAAGCGGCGCTGTCGTTCCTGTTTCACGGCTATGCCTTTACCATCGTTATTCCTTGCGAAGTTGTGTTTGTCAGCAATGATGGCAGCGAAGTCGGCTGCCGCTTTGAAGAAATCACAGCGGACCAGAACGAACTCATCCGCTATCTGATCAACGCCCATTTGTCCGGGCGGATCGGCACCATCGACGGGATTCTCACCGCCGCCGCTAACCGCAACATACCGGCACCCAAGGTCGTTAACCAAACGGTGCCTTTGAGCTTCAAAGAAAAAATGATGCTGCGTGCGCGCAAAGGTTCGCGCTACTTGGCGTTCGGTGCGGTCGGCTCGGCGCTGCTGACTCTGATTTACTTATCCGCCTATGCCCGCTTCTTCACCGTGAGCAGCGAGTTTGCTGCAGTGACGGCGCAGGTTGTTCAGATGCGCACGGCCGGAGACGGCTGGGTCGAAATGAATCGCCTGAACCTGGGCGACCGCGTGCCCAAGGGAGACTTACTGTATCGCATTCGGCAACCGGCTCTAGAGGGTGAGATTGCAGTGATGCGCTCGACGCTGGCCCGTGAACAAACCCAGCTCGGCGTCTTTAACGCGCAGGCCGCAAGCCTGGGGCTATTTTTCGAGAACTACAAAGACCTCTCGAACACAGAGCTTGAGAATGCGGAAGCAAGCTTCGAAGAGGCGAAGATCTCAGCGGATGTGGCGCAACGGCAATTCGACCGCATTGAAAAACTGCGCAAAGAGGGTTTCGCCTCCGTGCAGGGCTTGGACAATGCTCGCAACAGCCTATCAAATGCGCGTACGGCACTGGCTCAAGCCAAATCGGGCTTTGAGACCGCGAGGATTAACACCAACTTTGTCGACCAAGGATACTACTACACCGGGTCGCGGGTGGAAGGCGAAGAGCCCGAGAAGATCGCCGGCTTGGTTGCGATTTCGGAAAAGAATGTCGCGCTCTACACAGCGTCACTCAACGCGCTGTTGGGTGAGCAAGAGGCGATGACCCAACTCAGCCCCTGCGACTGCGTGGTGCAAGACTTACGAGCCTCGGATGGCGAGTTTCTTGAACAAGGCTCAGACGTGATCGTGCTGCAAAAACAATCGGACGGCCAAGTCACGGTTGAAGCGAAGGTGCCGCATACGTCCTTGGCGTCCCTTGAGATCGGCGGCGAAGCAGAAGTCCTATTCGCCGATGATCAAAACGTGGTTAAGGGAACGATCATCGACATCAGCCATTTCCGGCAGAGTAAAATTTACAGCGGCCTGCCCGACTTCGTTGGCGACAATCCGAACTTCGGTACGATTTTGGTGTCCGCGCCCCGCGATGGCGGCGTCGATAGTCTGGGCCTACCGTTGCAGGTACGGCTGCCGATCTCCTTGCGCAACAAAGCGTTCTCAGTTTTCGGCGTAGACATCGGCGCCTAAGACTCCAAGACTCCGCACTTAGCGAAGCGTGTATTGTTAGAATGAGGTCCTAGGCCTTTTCGACAACTGGCGAGTGGTGTGCTGCTCGATACCCCCGTCTGTGATTTCGGTTGGCGCGGTCCGCATAAAAATTGGCACTAGGCGACAGACCCGCGTACCATTCCCCAATATCGAGACCGCCCCATAAGGAGTCTGCGCCGATGATGCGTTTTCTGTCTGCCTTCGTATTGATGGCCATCACGGCCTTGTCTGGTCAAACCAGTTGGGCGGCAGAGTCCGCAGCCGACCCCGGCGGGGTGCTTGTGTTTGGCGGCTCTGGCCGTACCGGCGCGTTTGTCGTCGACGAATTATTGAACCGGGGCGAAGCCGTTACTGTGTTTGTCCGCCCCACTTCGGATCGCTCGCGCCTTGAGGGTCGTAACGTGGCCTATGCGGTCGGCGACGCCATGAACAGCGCCGACGTTGACGGGGCCATCGCTGCCGCCAAGCCACGGGTGGTGATCAACACCATTGGTGGCGCCGGGTCTCAGGTCGGATTCTGGGACACCACTCAGATGAACATGACCGCTGCGGCAAAAAAATATGGCGCGGAGGAAATCATCTTCCTCGGGTCCGTCGGCACCGGTGATAGCGCCGTGGCCTATTCGGAAGCCGCACGAGAACGCACCAAGGTTGGCATGGCAGAACGTTTCCGGGCCGAAGAAGACATTAAGGGGAGTGGACTGAATTACGTGATCATCCGCACCGGCATCATCGCGCCGGAGGGCACAGCCGCCACTGGCAAGGCTCGCTTTACGGAAGATCGGATGTCCTTAAAGCCAATCGCGCGCCGCGACCTAGCCAAGCTGACGGTTGAGTGCATGGGCAATGTCGACTGCCGCAACAAGACCTTCGCCGCAGAAGACGAAACAATTACCTTTTCACGCTAGGGAGCGAGACATGCATGTAGAACCAGGATACGTCGCACCGGCGAAAGTTGCCCTCGCGAATGCAAGTGCCATCGGCGTCGTGATATGGGGATGCGCAACCCAGGCGAAGGCCTTGTTGCGCGACCCCTTTGCGCCGGTAAAGAGCTTGGTGGCCGCGGCATTCTTCTCGCTGTTTATGCAAAGTTTCCACCTGCCCGTTGGGCCATCGGAACTGCATTTCGTTGGCGCCATGGCGATGTATCTGACCCTCGGCTTCACCCCCACATTATTGGGGTTTGGCATCGGCTTGGTGTTTCAAGGCGCGTTGTTTGAACCGGCCGATTTGTATCACCTCGGCGTTAACAGTCTGTCGCTCATGCTGCCGCTGATCAGCGTGCACTATGTGGCTGGGCAACGTTTCTTCAAAGGCGCGGCCGGCGAGACTTTGTCTTGGGCCAGAATCCTAAAGTTGGATGCGATGTACTATGCCGGCGTTACCAGCATGGTCGGCTTTTGGTTGATCATCGGCGATGTCGCGACACCGCTGAGCGCATGGGCCGCTTTTGCCAGCTCTTACCTCATGATCGTGCTTTGTGAACCGCTTGTGACCTACGCTGCGGTCAAAGGGCTGAAAGCCTTTGAGGGTCATGCAGTGGTTGATCGATTAACGGCAGTGCGCGGACTCAGAGTGGTTTAGTCCGGAACACCGGCACCGATATCAAGCCAGATCGGCTTTGGGTATTCGATAACCGCGTCTACACGGTCGTGAGAGCCGTTACGGTCATCAAGGGGCGGCCGCTCGTTAAAACTGACGACTGTTCGTGACCCAACAGTATCTGTCTCAAGGGGGAGTATGAGGGCTTGGGAATTGAACAGCAGACCACTTTTACTGCTGACGGTGCGCGTCACTGCGTATCCGCAGGGGTGGGTTGCAGAAATCCACGCGCACTCAATCGCCATTTTTCGCGCCTGACCATGATAGACGTCTTCCGCGCCCGTCCCGGTTAATTCACCGACGAACTCAGCGACGATGGTCCCGGTCAAACGAATAGTGACCTCCGTAGGAGACGACACATCCAGCAACACCACTTTGGGCTGAAGGTCGGGCGGCACGCTGTCTAGGTAGGCACTAAGGTGGGGGACACACTCACGCTTCGGCAACGTGTTCCAATAGTCCCAGAACGCCGAGAAATTCGGGCCCATTGCCGTAATCGTTGGAACGGGATCAATCCCCATACTGTTCTTGACCCTTATGTGACTCACACGCCGCAACAGTTAATCGGCTGTACAGCGTGAAAAACATAGCATCGTCTAGTGACGGACGACAGCCGATCACAACGGGCGTTCCTATTGTGGAACGCCTGCGCCGATATCGAGCCAGTCATAATCGGAAAATTCCTGCACGATTTCAATTTGATCATCACTGACCAGGCCTGCACTCTCAGGCGGTATCTCATTGTAACTGACGACAGATTTGCTCCCTGGTGTCTCAGTGCGCACGGGTAAGACAACGCCGCCTGAAACAATGAGTTGACCACGAGCGCTGCGCAACGTGCGTTTGGCGACGTAGCCGCAGGGGTGCTGGGTGGCCTGCCAGGCGTGGCCGATCGCTGACGCTCTGCTTTGCTCGTTGTACAGAGTGTTTGCTGACAAACCGGTCATTTCGCCGACGGCCGCGGCAATCGTTGTACCCATCAATCGGATCGACATGTCGTCGTCGGACCGAAGATCCATAATGACAACGTTCGGCTGAAGGTCTGGTGGAACGCTATCCAGATACGCGCTCAGATGGGGAACATGATTTGTTTTTGGTAAGGAATTCCAATACGCCCAGAACGCTGCACAGGCGTCATCATGCTTCTTGATTTTTTCTGTGTTGCTCACACCCACCCCTTGGTCCAGATCATTACTGGAAATGCACCGACGCGCTACAATGTCAGATCAGCGTTAGGGAGTGAAGATCGGCCGTTTGCGGGCCAAGATTGAAGCAGAGACCCAATTTCCCGATTCTCATCATAACCGCCCACGGATTGGGCTATCGGTTCGCGACGAAGGTGGAGCGTCTTTAAGGACATCGGCCTGTAGCTGCGCCTCCCAAAATCGCGTTACACTCTTGTCAGCACTTCCAGGGAGTAAGCCTGTGCCGCATGATTCACACGACCATGACCATACCGAACCGCCGTCTGACCTCGCGCTCCGCGTCAAAGCGTTAGAGACCGCCCTGACCCGTAAAGGTTATGTCGACCCTGCAGCCGTCGATGCGGTGGTCGATACTTTCGAAACCAAGGTCGGCCCCCGCAATGGTGCCGCCGTGGTGGCAAAGGCCTGGACGGACCCCGAATTCAAACAACGATTACTGGACGACGCCTCCGCCGCCTGTACCGAGCTCGGCTTCAGCGGCCAGCAAGGCGAACAATTGAAAGCGGTAGAGAATACGGACGATGTGCACAACATGGTCGTTTGCACCCTGTGTTCTTGTTACCCGTGGCCCGTGTTGGGTTTGCCACCGAGCTGGTACAAGAGCCACGCCTATCGGTCCCGCGCGGTGATCGAGCCCCGGGCTGTGCTGGAGGAGTTCGGCGTCTCCATACCAGAGGATAAAGAAGTACGGGTGTGGGATTCCACCGCTGAACTACGCTACTTAGTCTTACCGGCGCGACCAGCAGATACAGACGACTTAAGTGAAGAGGCCCTCGCCGAACTCGTGACCCGAGACGCGATGATTGGAACCGGTGTGGTGCAGGCGTGACCAACAGTGTGCATGACATGGGTCGCTCGCCAACGAGCGCGAACAACAGGACGGCCAAGTCGTGACTAATAGTGTCCACGACATGGGCGGCATGCATGGCTTCGGCGTGGTCGAACACGAAGACAGCGAGCCAGTGTTCCAAGAAGAGTGGCAGAGAAAAACCTTTGGCTTGATGATGACCAGCCTTGGGACGCTTCAAGTCAATTTAGATCATGTGCGATCCCGCATGGAGAGTGAGGCGCCAGCGACCTATCTATCGCTCGGTTACTACGACAAATGGTTTCTCACGCTTGAGAAACTCGCGATCGACAAAGGCGTGATCAACCGCGACGACCTCACGAAATTGGCAATGGGCGAAGACGTGCAGCTAGATCGTGAAGTTGACCCTATCCCGGCGGAAGGGATGCTCGCTTTCATCGCGACTGGGGCCACAGCGGCGCGCCAGATTGAAACGCCGGCCAGTTTTAAAGTCGGGGATCAGGTCCGGGCCAAAACCCTAAATCCCAGCGGGCACACCCGCCTACCCCGCTACGTGCGTGGTCATATCGGTACGGTGATCGCCGATCAGGGTGGACAGATTTATCCGGACAGCAACGCAACCTTCTCAGGCGAAGGGCCCGAGCGGCTGTATACGGTGCAATTCCAAGCCACAGAGCTTTGGGGTAAAGACGCCAACCCCAAGGACACAGTGTGCATCGACTTATGGGAACCGTATCTGGAAGCGGCGCCTTAATCCTATGACCAACAGTGTGCACGACATGGGTCGCGCGCCGACGCGCGCCAAACGAAGGCCGAACAGGTCGTGACCAACAGTGTCCACGACATGGGCGGCATGCACGGCTTCGGCCCGATTCCACGCGAAGACAATGAGCCGGTTTTTCACGAACCCTGGGAAGGCCGCGTGCTTGGACTCATGATGACCACGGGCGCCCATCTCAAAGGCAATATCGATAACACCCGGTCGCAATCAGAGATGCTGCCACCGGCCACCTATCTCTCCCTGGCCTATTACGAACGTTGGTTTTTACGGTTGGAACGGGTGTGCAAAGAAAAAGGCCTGGTGAGCGCGGACGACCTCGCGACGCTCTGGGCGGGACAAGACATCGCTGAGGACTTGGTGGCCGAACCAATAGCGCCTGATGACATGCGCCGCATGTTTGCCAATGGACGCAGCTATAATCGGCAACTCAATAC
Organism: Rhodospirillaceae bacterium; assembly: GCA_018666155.1. Taxonomy (GTDB): domain Bacteria; phylum Pseudomonadota; class Alphaproteobacteria; order Rhodospirillales; family Rhodospirillaceae; genus WLXB01. The sequence goes on from JABJAH010000002.1 coordinate 16,876, forward strand.
GTCAGCCCTGTTTACAGTCGGCGAAACTGTGTGCGCCAAAAACATGAACCCAAAAGGCCACACCCGTTTGCCACGCTACGCCCGCGGCAAAATCGGTGTCGTTACCGCGGAACACGGTGGACAGATTTTCCCCGACACCAATGCAACCTTCTCAGGCGAAGGGCCCGAGCGGCTCTATACAGTGCGGTTTCAAGCCACGGACCTATGGGGACCGAACGCCAACCCTAAGGACACCGTCTTTATTGATCTGTGGGAGCCGTATCTTGAAGCAGCGGATACAGCGTCGTGAGCGAGCCCCAATCCTTTGCCGATTTTCTACCTAAAAGCGTCAGTGAACCGATCTTCGAAGAACCCTGGCAAGCGCAAGCCTTTGCCCTAACGGTGACCGTCCATCAGCGCGGATTGTTCACCTGGGACGAATGGGCGACCTGCCTCAGTGAAGAGATTGCCGCGGACAAAGCATCCGACGGGCCGGTTGATGGATCCAATTACTACGCACTGTGGCTTGCCACATTGGAGCGTTTGGTGGACGAGAAAGGTGCGGCCTCCGGTGATGAATTGGTCGCTTTGAAAGATGCCTGGCGGGAAAATTACATCGCCACCCCCCATGGCCAGCCGGTCCCTGAACCGGAACAATAACGATTGGGACGTTCACGACAGCGTGAGCGAAAACAGTCAGAGTCCCGATCTGATGATTTTATCCTCGAACCAAGGCCATCGGTGCGCGAACCCGCACGGGTTGAGCATTAGGAAAACTGCGGGGTCCAGAACCCGCCCGCGTAATCTCGCGACTCGTTAGGGCTGCAGAGTTCACGCAGCGTACGGCGGCTAAAGAAATACAACTAATCGGCGATATACTTCTTTTGTTAATGAATATTGTGGGAGTATTGTCTTTCTAGAGGCTGTTGAAGCACTTGGTGCACTGGGGAACGTACAGAATGGGAATGGTCGATCATACAGCCCCCGCCCCGTTCCTGCCCGAGACGGCATCCACGCCCGCAACCTCAGCTCCACCCTGGTATACCCGCCCGCGCCTCGCCGCGTTGTGGCAAGACATCATTTCCCGCAAACAGAAACTGACAACGGCCGAGGCGGCTGCAGAGTTCTTGAGCGACATGAAGCAGATCAGTGATCGCCAGTTTCCCGATTGGCTAGCCCGTCTCAAGTCTCATATTGAAGACTCAGACCTGCCCTTCGATCACAAGCGGGAGGTCATTGAGAAGCATGACCTCGAGATGTACTTCTATTGCGCCATCGTCGCGGCGGAAGCGATCAAAGTTTTCAAGCTGTTCGAACGCGCACCGGCCGATGAGCTTATGTCGGATATCAACGATCAAATTGATGGCGCATTGGGCCGTAATGGGCGCAAAGCCGCTGACCTGGTATTTGATATGCTGCGCACCGTAAAACGATCCCAGTACGAAGAAATGTTTAAGTCACACGACCAAGTTATGAAATGGATCGTCAGGCTGGTCGAATTGGACACCAGGCCAGAAACCAAAGAAATCTCGGAAGATATTGTCTTCCGCCAAGAGATGGCGGCTCCGTTGGCTCTTAGTTACGTCCATTGGTGGCTCGGTTTCAAAGAAACCCATCGCCTCGCCCCGGTGTACTAACGCGCTTAACCGACCATCCGCGGCAGCCACAGCGCCACCGCCGGGAACACGATCAACAAAATCAGTAAGAGTAAGTCGCAAGCGAGAAATGGAATCGCAGCGGATACGACCTGCTGAAACGTGACGCGTGTCCCATCGGGATTTGGTGGAGTTACTCCCGTCATCAAAAACAACAGCAACCCAAAGGGCGGCGTCGTCAGGCTCATCTCCATGGCCAGCAGCACGACGATGCCAAACCAAACCGGATCAAGACCAAGGGCGCGGGCCAATGGAAAAAAGAACGGGATCGTGAGCAGCAGGATCGAGATTTGGTCCATGAACATGCCAAGCACAACCAACACCAGGAACATCAGCACGAGTTTAGCGTAGGCCGGTGCCTCCCACGCCGTCGCTACCGCGACCACATCTTGGCTAGCGCCGGAGAACGCAAGCAGCTGACTGAAGGCGGCGGAGCCAAAGATCAGCAAGAACACCATACCGGTGACAGACACAGCTGTTTCCAGGCTCTTAATAATCGATGATTGTGACAAGCCACCGAATATCCAGGCCAGAATCAGACTGGCAACGACACCAAAGGCTGCCGCTTCCGAGGGTGTGGCAATACCCAACACGATAAATCCGACAACACAAAACACGATCAAGCCGAGCGGCAATACATTGACCGCAAACACGGCAAGGCGGTGCGACAACGGCGGAAGGTCAACGTCGTAGGCCGGGGCCGCGGTTGGATCCCGCGCCACCTGGATCGCGATCGTTGCGCAATAGAGGACCGCAAGTATGAGTCCAGGAATTAATCCGGCCAACAACAACGCACCGATATCGACCCGAGCCAAGGAGCCGGTTAGCACTGCCAGGTTGGACGGCGGAATAATCATCGCCAGGCCACCCGTGCCGATGATGGGCCCAATGGCCAGGGCCGTTTTGTACCCGCGGCGTTGCATCTCTGGCACCATGAGGCTGCCGAGCATGGCGGTGTTGGCCATAGTCGAGCCGGTTAATGCGGAAAATGTCGTGCCCCCAACCACCGTCACATAGGCCAACCGTCCGGGGATGCGGCCAAACAAGAGATCAAGGGAATCAAACACGCGGCCTGCCAATCCGGCGTGAAAGAGCAGCGCCCCCATCCAGACAAACATGGGTATCGCGACCAATGTGAAGGTCGTGACCAGATTGGTTGAGTTATCGACCAACTGAACGAGACCATTCGCCCCACCCATAAGAAACCAGGCCCCAGCCATATTCGCGGCGAGAAAGGCAATCGCCACCGGGACGCCGCCAAGCATGAGCGTGAGCACGACGAGAAAGATAACTAGACCGACGAATTCAGGAGTCATGCCCCACCCTCAAATCTTCTCGGGACCAGCGGGGTCATCACTAGCGTAAAACGAAGTTCCCGTGAGTGGAAAACGCAGCATCTCCATCCCGACCCCAAGAAAGCCAATCATCAGAGGAAGAAAGAGCAACCACCGCGGTACGTCGATGGACCGCTGTTCGACGTCCCCAAGGATTAAGCTCTCAACCAATAGCGTGCCAGCGATCGCAGCGATTGAGAACGCGACGACAGCACTCAAGCCGTAGATCGCGTATTCCCACCAGCGCTGGGTCGAGGGCGACAGCCGGTCAAACACAATGCGAACGGCAACATGACCGCGCTTGCGGACCAACCAAGGTGCCGCAGCCATTGTGAAGTACAGGAGCGCGTATTCGGTTAGGGCAACCGTTGCAGCGGGCGGTTCATAGCCAAACGAGCGCAAGGCCACATCAACTACGATAAGGAACGCTAGAGACGCGACGATGAGCGCCGCCAGCCCGGCAAGGCCGTGGATACATCCGTCATAGAGCTTAATCGCAAGTTTCATATGGCTAGCCTCCGGTCCAACCGTCGCGTGGATTTGAATAGAGAACGGCTGAGCAACGCTTGTGCGAATCCACAAACGGGATCACACTTCGCTTTATGAACAAGGCTTTTACCTTGCGGCTGGTTCGGTGTCTTCTGGTTGGTCTCGGCGCGTTCGTCATGATCTTGGCCGTCGACATCACTATACGCAGTCCACTGGACGTGGCTGGCTATGTGCTTGGAGCCGGCGGTTTGTGGTACGTGTTTGAAGTGTTCATTGCGGCGCCAACCAAACCGAAGGCCCGGCCAAAGCGTCCACCGCAGCACGCCACCCCAAATCAAAACGCGCCCAAGAAAAAATCCTCTAAGGCGCCCAAACACCGCCTCGGTGAAAACCATTTCGACTAGAGCGATCACGCGCTAAGACCCTGGTCTCGACGGCATCGCGGGTTCAACGATTTTCCGAGGATCAAACAACGGTTTGAGACGCGCTGGAGCGTCCGGGACCTGCCGCGCCATTCGCGCCCACACCGCGTCGGATGCTCGCTGGGTATAAACCGGTGCAGCCTCAGCAGGCAGTTCAAAGAATGTCATCCCGTCGTTCGCAAGACGGGCCTTTTCATCCTCCTGAATTTTTAGGAAGCGCGTGCGGCTACCGCTTTCATATCTCAAGGACTCCGATAAGAGCAGCGCACGCACGTCCGCCGGTAATCCGCGCCAGCGATCTAAATTCATTTGCAGAGTCATCACCAAACCAAGCACGCCTGGGTCAATGCGGTATTTGACAAACTTCTGGAAGCCTTGATCAGACATCGAGGTCGACGTCCACGCGATTGCGTCAACTGTGCCGCGCTCGAGCGCCGTATACACTTCGCCGGATGGAATATCGATTGGGATGGTGCCGACGGAATCTAAAAATGCCCGATAGGTCGGCGTGGTTCGGATACGCTGCGTGGTAAGTTCAGGGAGTCCTGTGGCACGCAGCACAGGTTCTGTCTTGGTGAAGATGTGCAACTTCGGGCCGGTCTGATGCCAGCCTAGAAAGTAAGCATTAAGCTTTGTTTGCCAAATGCCCTGAATCGCATCGAATCCGCCGTTGGCCCGCGCCTCGGTCGGTGTGACAGAGGCCGCCAGGAAAGCATCAGCTTCGGGCGCCAGACCAAGCATGTAGGTCGCCGCACCAAAGTACATATCAACAACACCGCGACGGAGGGCGTAAACCATTTGTCGCTGGGGAATAACCTCCGGCCCGCCGAGATACCGAATCCGCGCGATGCCCCGAGCGCGCTCGTTAAACGGCGCGACAAAATGTTCGTTGACGTCTTGAGCGAACTCGATGGACCGATTCCACGCCGTGATAAACGTGAGGTCGACTTCCTCGGCAAACGCGGTCCTACAGAACAGTGTTGCGACGAAAACAGTGCACAAAATCTTACGCATACTGCGAGTGTTCCATCCGGTGACACGACGGTCAAACGGCTCGGTCTTACTGAGGACGCTGCGGACGCTCCGGGCGTTCGGGTCGGGCCGGCGGCTGTGGACGCTCAGGACGTTCCGGACGTTCCGGACGTTCCACGGTTTGTGGGCGTTCGGGACGCTCCGGACGTTCAAGACGCGCCGGAGCCTCTGGTCGGGCTGGTTGCTCGGGACGCTCTGGTGGCGACGATTGTTGCGGCCGCACCGGCAGTTGTGGCGGCGTTGCTAGACCGCCACTTGGCGCTGCCAAACTCGGGGCGCCGACACCCTGGGGAGGCGGGGGTGGTGGACTATTGCCGCCACCGCCGGATCCGTTGCCACCACCGTTGTTATTGGGAGGTGGTGGTGGATTGTTGGGGCCATTGGCCCCGCCGCCTTGGCCTCCGCCCTGACCGCCACCCTGACCATTGCCGTTGCCGTTCCCATTGCCATTGGGCGGTGGAGGTGGCGGGTTTGGTACAGCGCCATCCTGTGGCGGCGGCGGCGGTAGGGCGCTCGATGGCGTGAGCGTACCATTCGGCTCAACCGTACCTTCGACTTGAAGCGGTTGCTGATCCGATGGCGGCGCGCCTGGCGGTAACGGTACACCACCAATTGCCAAGGCCCCGTTCGCCCCTAATTCTGGGAAGCCAAGGACAGAGAACGTCTGAATGCCGGCGGAGAACGGAAGAGACGGACGAACGGTTATTGTTTGCGCCGTCAGTTGATCATTCTCGAGCGTACCGCGGGCCACCACGACGTCGCCAGCTGACAAGCCGTCACTTGTGATTGTCACATCACCGACCTGCAAACTGCCCGATGGTGTTGCACGCACGGGTCCGGAAACGAGGACAGTGTCTCCAGGCGTTGCCAGAGACTGAATTGAGGATGCGACAACCACGTCGTCTGCGCGACGCAACCCAGAGACAACAACCCAGGTCCCTGGTTCCAATCCGTTGGTATCAATACTGTTGCCAAAGCCCAACACGGCGACAGTCTGACCGGCGATCGAGAGGGTGGAACGTTCGGCATCAACGGAGTCGATCGGGCCGGCGACAGCCACTTGAACCGCCACACGAGAAGCAACCAACGTGCCATCTACCGGATAGGCCTCGACCGCAACCAACTGGCCGAGCTGAATGTCACCGTCCGCACCGGCGAAGCCTTCAACAGAAACCGTCGTGTCAGAGGTGACTTCGACTTCGTACCCATTGACGCAGATCGACGCGAAGCCAGTGACAAGACCGATGATTCCAGTGCCGCCGAGGCCGCGCTCTTCTCCTGCCGCGATAACGGCGGTGCCGCCGATCCCTCGTTCATCGAAAGCGATAACACCGGTTCCACCGAGTCCACGATTACCCGCGTCAATCAATCCGGTGCCGCCGACTCCCTGTTCAACTGGAATAATGGATGTGAGGCGTGACAACACATCTGTGCTGATTCCGGTACCGCCCAGCCCTTGCTCAACGGAACGTTCAAATCGGCAAACCGCGCCGTCTTGGGCTCTCGCTTCAGGTAAACGTAAAGACGGCGCAAAGAGCGCACTCATATTGAAGGAAACGATGAGGGCCACGGCCCAGGTTAAGAAACGCAACATGACCTAGACCTGCCCGCCCGTCTTGCCAGATTCAGAGTCGTCACTGTCGTCTCGCTGGTCGTCGGCGTCGGGACCTCCGGCTAATTTCTCGTCAGGGCCGTCGTAGTAATAGAGGCCGAGGCTCATGCGCTCTGTCGCTTCAGCATCTCCTTCATCTTTATCCGCCAAGGCGAGCGCGTCTTTATTGAGTTCGAGCAGAGCTTGCATACCAACGTCACGCGCACGTTCGCGCAGCAGCTCAATACTTTTTGGCGTCAGGCGGTCGTAATAAACCGCGCGTTCGAACAAAGGCTCTCCGTCGCCGAGCAAATTGTGAACGCTGGTTGCCATGTGGTCCGCAACGTTGCGCCCGAGATAATACGCCTTCTCGTCAAAGCCCCGACTTGGCACGAAAGCACCTTGATTCAGGGTCACCATGCCAGCGTCATCAATACTGACGACCGCCAGCCTGACCCATTCATCGAGAATCACTTTCGCCCGAACATCCGTAGAGACGGCCCGCATGAGGGAATCAAAAGACGCAACGTCTGGATCCTCTGCGGTTCGAGGCAGTGCTTTGGGCGCGCCCTCACCGTCGATAAACCTCGGGTCTCCCGTCCATATACCAACAAGGCGCGCAGACAGGGACACCGACTGAGGTGGCGTCCGGTCAGGCGGCGGCGAATAGAGAATACGGTTCACGTCTTTTCGCTGCAGGCCTGTCAGAACGCTCAGGCGACTAACCGAGGGCTCCGACTCGTCGACCGGGAAATCCGTGCGGGCGACGTCCACATAGACCGCTTTCAGCAGATTCGACAGGTAGGGAAAGGTCATACCCTGACCAATAAGCGCCCGAATCAACGGCCGCATAAGGCGCGTGACGGCGCGCACAAAAGCCTTTGAGGGCTCTCCAGGCGTTACGTTCTGCGGGCTTGAGGGACCGCTCATCGGTTTGTCAGCTCTGTCATGTCCGGAACACCATAACCTAAAATTCGTGGGGAAAAAACCCACAATTTATTATTGACGTGGATATTTTCCCCACGTATGTTCATTCCAGTTCGTGGGGATATTACCCACACAATAGAAACCGAACATAAAAGGGATTAGAAAAATGACCACCCAAGATTGGAAAAACAGCCTTCTTCTTCGCAGCTTCGCCTATGGCAGCGCTTTCTCCAGCGCCATGGCTGAAACCAACAGCGCCATCGATCCGGAAACAGCAGCCATCAATGCCCAACTCGATGAGCTCGGATTTGACGCCGATATGGTGAACGCCGACCTGGAAGACATGCTGGAAGCCGATCGTTATGGGGCTCTGCAGAGCCTCGGTGTGGTGCTCCCCCAACACGCCTAATCCATAGAAATCCCAACGACGGATCGACCGTCCCTTCGGTCCGTCCACTTCGGCTTGCGACACTTTGCGAGTGTAAGCCGTTGGATAAGACCGACGTCATGTTGCTTTAACTCTCCCTTCCTACCCGGGCATGGCGTCGGTCTTGTTCTTCCCCCAATACAACCTTGAATAACCACCCAACCCTCGTCTTGGTGACGCCCCCATATGGACGCGACACAAGTATACCCCTGGCCTGGGGCCCTTCCCGTGCCTATGCTGATGTAGCACTCGAAACTAAAGCAGAGACGACTATGCAACGCAGAGACCTTCTTAAATCCGCCATGGCAGCCGCAGCCGTATCCGCCCTTACCCTCAAGCAAGCGTGGGCGGAAGATGTGCCAGCCATTTCACTCGATGGCGACAGCATCACCCTTGATAAAGCTGACATTCGGGATTTCGCGGACAGCCTTGGTGGTATTGTTCTGCAATCGGACAGCGCCGGCTATGACATCGCCCGGCAGGTTTGGAACCGCTTTTGGAATCGGCGTCCCGCTCTCATTGTTCGTTGCATCAGCGTCGACGATGTGGTCGCCGCAGTAAATTTTGCCCGATCTCATAGTCTGCTGACAGCCGTGCGGTGCGGTGGACATAGCATGTCGGGCAAAGGCGTTTGTGACGGCGGCCTCGTCATCGACCTTTCTTACATGAATCAAGTCGACATCGACGTCGATAAGAAAATCGCATACGTCCAAGGCGGCGCTCAACTGGGCGACATGGATCGCAAGGCCTTGCCGTTGGGCTTGGCGACGACAGCCGGTGTCGTTTCCCACACAGGCGTCGGTGGACTAACCCTAGGCGGTGGCATGGGCCGCTTGCAGCGCCGCTTCGGCCTGGCTATCGACAACGTGTTGGGCGTCGAGATCGTGACTGCCGACGGCAAAGTCCTGACCGCCAATGACAAGGAAAACCCCGACCTGTATTGGGGCGTGCGCGGCGGCGGTGGCAACTTCGGCGTCGTCACCAAGTTTATATTCCGCCTACACAACATGAACCCGATGGTCATCAATTTTGGTATTCGCTTTCCGATGGCGGTCGCCAAAGACGCGTTGAAACTGTATTTCGATTTCACCACGGGCGCTGATGAGGACTTGTTCATTCTAGGTGGTGTTTCGATGCGCGAGGACGGCACCGGTGGCGTCAGCATCGGCGGCAACTACTTTGGGCCGCCATCAGACGTTGATCGTGTTCTCAAACCCTTGCGTGATTTCGGTAAAACCACGTCGGACCGGGTGATCCCCATTGAATACGTTAAACTGCAACAGGTAGCCGATGACGGCCTCAACGCGCCTGGCAAACGCCGCTACGCCAAAGGTGGATTTCTGCGCGAGATCAGCGACGACCTCATCACCACCATGGTTGAGCGTATGGAACCACTAGCAAGCCGAAGTTTCAGCGTTGGACTGCTACCCATGGATGGCGCTCCGAGCCGCGTTGGCGCAAGCGACACCGTCTGGGCGCACCGCGATGCCTCCTTCAACATCGACTCAACCAGCACCTGGGCGATGGACAACACGGACGTAGATGAAGAAAACATCTCCTGGAACCGGGCCTATTGGAAAGACGTTGAGCCCTTCACACGTGGCTTCTACGTTAACCAACTCATTGACGAGAACCAGGGCCAAGTGAATTCAAATTACGGGGCCAACCATGCCCGCCTGGTTAAGGTCAAGAACACATACGACCCGACAAACTTCTTCCGCCTCAACGCCAATGTACGACCGACGGTTTAGACGCCCGGTTAAGGGGCCCAAAGAAAAAGAGTAAATAGAGTGCGCGCGTTTATTGTAGACGATGACAAAACGGTTGCCGGTATCACGACCGGGCTGTTGAAAGCTGGCGACATCGAGTCTGACGTCGCGGACTTCAACGGCGATATCATCACGCAATTGCGGGCCGGCACCTATGATGTTGTTCTGATGGACATCATGATGCCGAATGTTGATGGCATCGAGCTTTGCCGGCAGATCAAAAGCGACAGCGCTTTTGATGCGGTCAAAGTGGTTATCGTATCGGGTAAAGCCTACGATTTTGACAAGCGACGAGCCAAGCAAGTCGGTGCCAACGGCTACATCACCAAACCGTTAAACCCGGTTCGCTTCGCGGAGGATATCCGCGCCATTGTTGAGGCGTCGTTCAGCGTGACCTATTGGGGTGTCCGCGGAACGCTTCCGGTGCCCGGGAAGAATTCAATTCGGTATGGTGGCAACACCTCCTGCGTCACCATGGCGTTTCCCAACGACCGCACTCTCGTTTTCGATGCCGGCACTGGTATCAAAGCGCTTTCGGACTCGATTATGAAGAACCACGGTGGAAAGATGTCCGCCCATTTGTTCATCTCTCATCCCCATTGGGACCATATCAACGCCTTCCCGTTTTTCGCGCCCTTCTTCGTGCCGGGCAATAAATTCGAAGTTATTGGTGCCAAGCACGGCGACCGCACAATGGAAGACCTCCTTTCGGCGCAGATGGACGATGTGTTTTTTCCCATCCTTGTCACCGACATGGGAGCGTCGATTACGTTCCGCAACATCGGCGAGGAGACGATCACCATTGACGATGACATCGTGGTCGACACCATGCTGTTGTCTCATCCAGGCAATTGCCTGGGATACCGCGTCACGTTCGGCGGCAAGTCGATTTGTTACGTCACCGACAACGAGCTTTACACCCCAGAGTCTGGTTTTCAGAACCTGCCCTATGAAGCCAAACTCATCGATTTCATTAAAGGCGCGGATATTCTGATTACCGACACCACATACTTCGACGAAGATTATCCAAAGCACATCAACTGGGGGCATTCGGCCGTCGGGCGTGTCGTTGAAATTGCCGCTGCTGCCGAGGTTAAATCTCTTCACCTGTTTCATCACGACCCCGATCAGTCCGACGACGATATTGATCGCAAGCTCTCGGTCGCCCGCGACGCGATGACGGGGCTTAGTTCCAACACGCTTGTCGAGGCACCCAAAGAAGGGGCCACCTACACGCCCTAAGTTAGAGAGCGACATGCTGTTCTTCTTTGGACAGACCCGACTGCCAGCGCTAATCTGCGCCAACCGAAGGAGCACGCCATGACAGACACCAAATACGCGGACGCCAGCTATGGCGAACTGAGCATCGGATTTGGCGAGCGCCCCGCCGTAGTTGTGGTCGATTTCCAACTCGGTTTTACGGATCCACAATACGCCCTAGGCGGATCACCCCATGTTCATGCCGCTGTCGAACAAACCTCCAAACTGTTGGCCGTGGCCCGGGAAAATGACGTGCCCGTCGCCAGCTGCCGTGTTGGCTGGGGATCGAAGCGCGATATGGGCTATTGGAAAATCGGCTGCCTCTACGAAGACTGGTTTTACGATGATCCACAGACAGCGATGGACCCGCGCGTCTACGACTCAAAGTACGATTTCAATTTCTGGAAGCACGCGCCGTCCATTTTCTTCGGAACACCGTTGACCAACTTCTTGAACAAGAACAGCGTCGACACGGTGATCGTGACTGGCTGCACCACATCGGGTTGTGTGCGCGCCTCAATCAACGACGCATTTTCCTATGGCTACCGCGTGATCGTACCTCACGACTGTTGTGGGGATATGGATCAAGGGCCGCACGACGACAACCTACGTGACGTCGGCCGCCGCTACGCCGACATCATGGATGCCGCATCCGTTATGGAACATCTCAACACATCAAAAGGACGCGTCGCGGCCGAGTAAAAGGCCCGCGCGGTATCGTTATGGATTTAATGTTCGACCCTTATACGGTTCTCAAGTTCCTCCACATCATCATGGCCGGCCTTTGGCTGGGCATGGATATGGGCGTCTATAACGCAGGGGCTCGGCTGAGCAATCCAAAGCTATCCATCGAGACCCGAGCTGCGATGGGCAAACTGGGCGGCTTCCTCGATATGGGACCACGCTCAGCCGTGGTCATTCTATTGATGCTGGGCATTACCATGACGGCTCTCGGCGGCTGGGGATTCACCGGCGGCTATGGCCCTGATCTTGCCCTGGCCGCAGCCGTGGTCGGCGTCGTCTGGCTCTCCGGTCTGTGGCACCAATTCTGGGTAGACCATCCCAACCTTGGCGAGACGCGGCCCGACAAGCACGTCAAATTTCAGCAGCATTTCCGGCGCATTGATCTCACCATGCGGATCATCGTCACTGCGATCCTCGCCGGGACAGCGATATGGTCGTTGGTCGGAGACGGCCCCATCATTGCCACATGGTTAGCGGTCAAGTTGGTTCTCTTCGCGATCATCGTGTCTTGCGGCATCGGCATCCGCATTTATCTGCCGGATACCCGCAAAGCCATAGCCGATATTTTTGCCAACGGCTCCACACCTGAACGGGAAGCGGAATTGACACGCCGCCGCTCCAAGATGCTGATCTTTGTAAAGACGATCTGGACGCTGGTTGCGGTTGTTATTTGGATTTCAGTGGCGAAGTTTTAGGGCACGCTCACGCCGCAAAGCCAAAGAAGTACAACGGATAGGCCGTCAGCCCGGTCAGGGTCATGGCGATCATCCCAGCTTTGCCCCAACGGCGATGGGTCGCACTAAACGCGCCCGGCACCGGCGGTCGATCAAACCGCTTCAACGAAAAGATAATCAGCCCAGTCCAAATGATCGAGGTCGTCACTGCTATGAGCAGATGGATGTAAATGATGGCCGTCAGCCACCACGCGTCCGCATAGGGGCTTGGTGCAATCAAGGCAAACGTGCCGCCGTTAATGCGGATGTCGATTTCAAAAAGAATCACCGCGACCGCCAAAACACCAGCCAGCCACAGCTGGGTGCGTTTATGGGTCTGATAGTGACCAACCCTGACCTTCCGCCAGGAGAAAATCAGAACCGGCAGAATGACAATGAAAGAGAGAATCACGAGGTCCATAAGAATGTCCCCGCGCGTGCCGAGAAAGCCAGAAGGAAGCATAGAGATCACCCAATATCCGAGGTTGCGTGAAGCATAACGACCGTCTAAGGAATGGTTATATTTGTCCAGACCAAATTAGGAGCGCGGCCGTGCCCACAGCAAATATCAATGGTCATTCGATGTATTACGAAACCCATGGCGAAGGGGTGCCCGTGCTGGTTCAAGGCGGCTGGGGCTCTTTTTGTCACGGTGGACATGGGCATTTGCCGCGAGGGCTAAGCGACGGCTATCAAGCCATCATTATCGATTATCGCGGTCTCTATGACTCTGACGACGATTTGTCACAGGAGTCGAGCATCGACATGTATGCGGATGATGCCATCCAACTGCTGGAGCATCTCGGTCACACCGACGGCACGCACTTGATCGGCTTGGTGGGCATGGGCGCCTGCATTGCCCAAGTGATGGCGATTAAACGGCCGGACATGGTGCGCTCGATGATGAACATGGGCGCATGGTCCGATGCCACCGACCCGCTGTTTAACGAACAGATTCGTCTTTTCCTCGATGTTCACCGCGAAATGGGCTGGGAAGCATTTCAGCGCTTTGTCTGCATGATGTCCTTCCGGCCTGACTTCTATAACGAGAATTACGAACGCCTACTCGGCCCCGATGGCCCGTGGCGTGAGTTGAATGGCAGGCTTCCGGCGCACGAGCGATTCATTCACGCCTGCCTTAATCACAACGTCACCGATCAACTGGGGCAGATTAAATGTCCGACCTTGGTCATCCACAGCCACATGGATACGGTCACAAGTCCGCGCATGACCCGGCCGATTCAAGAGGGCATTCCGAATGCGGAAGGTCTGGACTTGCTAGAAGTCGCCCACGTGGTTGCCGGTAAAGAACAGAAAATTGAGTTCTGTAAAATTGTGTTGGACTGGCTGGCCCGGGTCTAAAGCGCATCCACGATCAACGCGCCGCCCGAGAGCAATAAAAGAGCTAAGACGATAGTGCGGAAGGTTTGTTCGCTGACTTTGAGATAAGTCCGCGCACCGAGCCATGACCCAAGCACGGTGAGCGGCGTCGCAACGACAGCGAGCGTTAAGACTGTAGTATCGACCAGTCCTGCGATCGCCATACCTACAGCGGCGAAAGCGAGAACAACCAAATTGAACGGTTGGTAGATCGCCCGTTGCCCTGCCGACGGTCCACCTCGCATCTGCAACCAGACGATGGGGAATGGACCGGACAATCCGGCAAAGCCGCCAAGGACACCTCCACCAAGCCCGATCCCAGCATCAGCAACGCGTCCGCCCCAGGATCCGATGCTAAAGCGCGCCGCGCCGGACAATTGAGATATGGCGAATACAACGAGAAAAACACCCACCGCCACTCGTATCGTTCCGGGCCCAGCGAGAGATAAGGCGACCACGCCGAGGGGTATCCCGACCAGTCCGCCAATCAAATAGGGCCTGGCTGTAGCCCAATCGAACGTCGGGCGGGTCGTTGCCAAGCCAACAATATGGGCAACTACAGCTGCAATCGTCACAAGCGGTGGAATTAAAATCGGCGGCAAGACATGTAGCCACAGCCCTGACGCGATGAGGGCGGTGCCGAACCCAGCGAAGCCCGTGGTGAAACCGGCGACGAGAGCACCGGCAGCGACGACAAGCAGGGTGACAAACTCAAGGTCTGCAAAAATCATGCGCCAGACATAGCACGATAGAATTGTTTGGACAGCGCCAGGCTAGACCCGGGTGCCCAGACGCGCTTTACCGTCTTCCGACGCCATTTCGGCACCGTCGATTAAGGGATCACCGGTCGGCACTTCAAGCAGATACTTTCCGGTCGGGGCCATCGAATGATCCCATTGCAGTTCGATATGCGTTGTCACCGTACGGCAATCCCGGAAGTGACGCTGAACGGGGTTGCGGCCGGTCTGGGCAGATACACCCATCATACCCGACAACCGCTCTGCCGCTTTGACACATAAGCGTGATGCGAAAGTCATGTCGCGTTTCGCGGACAGAAGGTCTTCGCCGACAATGTCTTGCCCTGCAGATCCACGGTCGTGCAGAAGCGTGCAGAAATTCTCGACGATCAAATTGGCTGCATGAATTTCCGCGGCCGCCTCACCGACCCGAACCTGGACCGGCACCTGATCAACAATAGACTCTCCGAACAGGGCGCCCTTCCGGGTTTTCGTCATCGCCGCGTAGTCCTGCAACGCTCCCATCGCGGTACCGACAAGAATGCCCGCGAACCAGCTCTTTTGGTACGCCGCGGGACGCACTTTGTAGATATAGCTGTCATGTAGTTTTGAGCCCGGTGGATTGGGTGACAACATGTCTTGCATGGTGATGACTCGATGGGCCGGGATGCGGGCACCACTGACTTTGATGTGATGGCTTCCTGTTCCGCGTAAGCCCTCTGCGGTCCAGTTGCCTTCGTTCTCCCAATCGCTGGGCTGAAGCAAAACGAAGTGGGTAAATATCGGCCCGTCACCGAGCTTGGCTGTAACCATCGCCCCATTGGCGTGATCGATACCGCTGGTGAACCCCCACCGGCCCGTCAATTCATAGCCGTCGTCCGTTTCCACGAGGCCGCCGCCGCCCGCCGAGCCCGTGGCGACGATGGGTTCTGGATTGGCGGCAAAAAATTCTTCCTGGGCGTCCGCGCCAAAACGGGCGACCCACATGACATGAGAGAACACCAGGCCGGCAATCCATCCTGCCGACCCACAGGCCTGAGAGATTTCCCGGGATACGTCCATATGGGCGCCCCAATCCATTTCCCAGCCGCCAAAGCGACGCGGCATATAAACCTTATGAAGGCCCGCAACTTTGAGGTCGGCCACAGTCTCATCGGGGAGACGGCGGAGGTCTTCTGCTTCCTCAGCGCGATCACGCAGACTGGGGATCAGCGCTCGCGCTGCGGTGACGAGTTCATCCTTGGTCGGGTTGTTGGCCATGCAAACTAACTCGCCTTGATGGTTTGAAATCAAACGGGTGATGAGATAATGCGGATTCACCGGTGAAAAGAAATTATAAACTTTCGCCTGTCCAAAAATGGAGCCTGGCAGATGTGGGGCTTATGGGATGCGACGATAGACACGCAGCATGTTGTTGGCCGGCATCTCGATGCTTTGCTCAAGCGACAGTCCGGCCGCAGCGCCCAGATCATCAACCGCTTCCGCATCACGCACGCCCCACTCCGGATTCTGCGAGATCAACCAGTCTTGGAACGACTCATTGGACGGCGCGGTATGAACGCCGCCGACCTTGAACGGCCCATAGAGAAACAGAACACCACCACCGGACAGAACTCGCCCGGCTCCGGCAAAGAGACCCTGCGCCGCTGACCAGGGTGCGATGTGGATCATGTTGCAGCAGAGAATCGCTTCGGCCGATTCGACCGGCCACACCTCAGCTCCAGCATTGAGTTCGAGGGGCGCCTGGAGATTGGGGAGCGCCGCATCAGAAACCGTTCGGGCAATGCGACCTTGCGCGTCCGGATCAGGGTCGGTTGGTTGCCATGTCAGATTGGGATTGGCGTCTGCCAGCACGGCGGAGTGATAACCGCCGCCCGAGGCGATCTCAAGCACCAGGCCTGAACTGGGCAACAAAGGAGAGGCGGCCTCGACAATAGGCCCAACGTTGCGCTGGGCTGACGGATGCGCCTGCTCAAATAACTTTTCTGCCGTTGGGTTAATCATGGCTTGTTATCACCCGCGGTCCCTTCAATGGGCTCATAAGAAACGGGGCGACCCAGAAGGCCGCCCCGCTCAACACGTACTCGAAGTGATGTGGCTTTACTCGGCCGCTTGCTTCAATTGGTTGTCAGGCTGGAAGACCGGAGGCCGGGGCGCTGTCAGATGCGTCTCTTCCTCACACGTCGCCATGATGGTTTTCATATCCCGTCCCTTATTGAAGACCGGGGTCTTCTTAGGACGCTTGGCCTGCATTTCCTTACGCAGCTTCTTGGTCGCGTCTTCATTGACCTTGCCACTTGCATTGCAGACGACACCATAGCGCAGAGCGCCATCAGAGGTTACCAGTCCACGGGTCACTTCAAGGGCAACTGTTTCAGCAGGCCGCTCGAGCGGATTGCCGACACCGCCGCCACCCCAAGTGATAAAGGCCAAGATATCGCCAGCCTTAACCTTAACGTTGTCGCACTTAGACAGGTGATATTCGACGACGCCTGTGTCATAGCCACCGCGGTACATAACCTTGATTGAACGCTCACCAGGCTCACCACCTGTGACACCCCAAGGGTATGTCAGCCAGCGGTCATCATGGATTGAGATTTCGCCATCTTCGAGGAAGCCGTAATCCACGCGAAGGGCGTTACCACCGCGATAGAATCCAGGACCACCTGTGTCGGCGACCGTTTCATGCTTCTCGATACGCAGGGGGAAGTACGCTTCCAGGTATTCCTGCGGCACGTTGGTGAAGCTCGGCCACATCGAGTGACCATCCGGTCCGTCGCCATGTGGGCGAGCGGGGATGCCACCAAAGCCGATTTGGTAAAGCTGGTACCATTCGCCACGGCTGTCTGTCCCTGAGTACATAAAGTGAGGGGAAGACGAGAAGCCAGCAGCTGCCAAGAAATCAGGGTTTTTCTGACCGAGCAGAGCCGCGAAGGTATCAAAGATACGGCCGAGAGCATGAGTCCGGCAAGAAAGTGCGGCCGGGAAGTTCGGCTTGAGCAATGTGCCCTGTGGAATGCGCACATCAACCAGATCATAGAACCCATCGTTAAACAAAATTTCCGGATCGAAGACCATGATCATGTACACGCCCCAGAACATCTTGAGCATGTTTTCATTCAGGTAGAAGTTAATGGAACCGACAGCTTGGGGGTCAGTCCCCTCCCAGTCGAGAATCACCTTTTTGCCTTCGCGCCACATGGTGCACTTGATCTTGTACGGGCCATAACCACGGCCGTCGTCGTCGATGTAATCTTCAAACGACACTGGCTCGACACCAATGGCTTGTTGAATCAAGCCACTAACGGCGCGCAAGTTCCGGTCAAGAGCCGCTTGGGTGGCCGACACATACGTGTCGACACCAAAGCGATCACACATTTCCTTCACGCGCTTCTCGGCCACACGACAGGCGGCAAGAATGGCATTGAGATCGGACCGGTTCCACGTCGGCAGGCGGACTTGGTTGAGCATGAGCTCAAGCAATGTTTCCTGCAGAATGCCTTTTTTGTAGAGCTTGGTCGGTGGAGTCACGAGACCTTCTTCAAAGATAGTCGTGGCATCCGTCGGCATTGAGCCAGGAACCTTACCACCGTTGTCGGTCATGTGACCGAAGTGGCAAGACCACCCAACCAAACGACCGGTGTAGAAGATCGGAAGCACGATGAGCCAGTCATTAGCGTGACTGACTGCCCCCTGAACTTTGTACGGATCGTTAGTGAAGAAGACGTCGCCTTCTTCGATGGTGCCATCGTAGCCTTCAAGAAAGCCCGAGATAAACGACCCGAACTGGCCAACAACCATTTTACCATTGCGATCAGCAATCAGCGGAAAGGCATCATGCTGTTCGCGAATCCCTGGGGACATCGCCGTCCGGAACACGGTCGCATCCATCTCATAACGCGCATTGCGAAGCGCGCTTTCGACGATGTCGAGCGTGATGGCGTCAACTTTGACCTTTTTAAAGGGCTTGTTGTTGGTTTGGATGATCTGCGCTGTATTTGTCTTCTTAGCCATAATTCTTTCTCCTAACCTGTGCCCTACTTCTTCGCTTTGGATCTGGATGCAACCTTACGCTTCGGCTTCGCTTTTGCCTTAGCTTTAGGCTTCGCCTTAGCTTTGACCTTGGGCTTAGCTTTGGGCTTCGCTTTGGGCTTCGCTTTAGCTTTGGCCTTGGGCTTCGCTTTTGCCTTTGTGGTTGCCTTAGCTTTGTTGCCTTTCCAACCCTTCGGGGTGATGAGAATGCAACCCACCTTATCGATCTCACCTTGGCAATCCGCGAGGATAACGGTGGTTGAATCGAATTCGGTTATAACGGCTGGGCCTGAAATCTTATTCCCGGCCTTAAGCTTGGCACGATCATAGATATTGGCTTTGTGACTCTTCCCGTCAGCCCAAATGGTGTGCTTGTTGTCGATGATAGCAGCATTAGCATTGGCAGAACCCTTGCTCGCTTTAACCGCTTTCACGTTTGGCGCATCACCCATGACGATGGCACGAAGGTTGACAATTTCATGCTCAGCGTCGAGCGCGAATGTAAACATCCGAGTGTGGCTTGCGTCGAAAGACTTCGCTGCTTGAGCAAGACCGTTTTTGTCAAAGCCATTCACTTTACAAGGCACAGTCAGGGAGAAACCTTGACCCGTATAACGAAGGTCAACTTCCCAAACAATTTGGTGTTCCTTCTTAGGAATACCTTCTTTGATGAGCGACTGAGCGGCGTTCTTGGTCAGACCGTTGAGAATCTTCAAGACATCTTTGTTGTTCGTCTCAGAGAAACGCCTCACATATGTTTGCGATGCTTCATTACGAACCCGCGTCGTCGCGTCGCCGTAAGCACACAGCACACCTGGGCCTGGCGGAATAATGACCGGCCAGGCACCCGTCAACTTACCAAGTGCGTTCGCATGGAGCGGACCGGCACCACCGAAACCGATGAGCGAAAAGTCACGAGGATCGTAGCCTTGCTCAATCGAAACCAAGCGCAGGGCACCGAACATGTTTTCGTTGACGATTTTCATCACGCCTTCAGCGGCGGCCTCAATGGAAATCTTCAGTGGGTCAGCAACTGCTTTCTTAATGGCTGCGCGGGCCGCCTTAACGTCCAGCTTCATTTCGCCACCAATCAACGATGGCGGAAGGTGGCCGAGAACCACGTTAGCGTCAGTAACCGAAGGCTCCGTGCCACCCTTGCCGTAACAGGCTGGGCCTGGATCAGCGCCAGCGCTTTCAGGACCAACACGCAAGGCGCCGGTCAATTCAGGCACGCGGGCAAGAGACCCACCACCAGCACCAACGGTACGAACATCAAGAGAGGATGATCGCACGGTAACGTCACCAACGCGTGTTTCGCGGCGGAGCTGAGGTTCACCGTTTTCGATCAGCGCCACGTCAGTCGACGTGCCGCCCATATCGAAGGTCATCAGGTTCTTAAAGCCGGCTTGCTTGGCGAGCCAAAGGGCTCCAGCAACACCACCGGCAGGACCAGACATCATCAGAGAGACAGGGCGATCGGAGGCGGTATCAAACGCCATCAAACCACCATCGGAGCGAAGCACTTTATATTTGCAATCGCCGGTCTTCTTTTTGAGAGCCTTTTCCAGGTTGCCAAGATACCTGGCCACTGTCGGGCGAACGTAAGAGTTCGCAACAGCCGTCAAGGTGCGCTCGTATTCGTACATTTCGGGCAGCACTTCGTGGCTGAGGCTGACCGGAATACCGGGCATTTCTTTCTCAACAATCTTACGGATCTTCTGCTCGTGATCGCCGTTCGCGAAAGAGTTCATCAGAGAAACTGTAACGGCCTGGACTTTTCGCTTCTTGAGAATTTTGCAGGCCTCGACGACTGAGTCTGCTTCAAGTTTGCGAACCACTTCACCGCGGGCCCCTGTGCGCTCTTTCACTTCTACGGTGTTTTCCAAAAGGGCCAACGGGGTCGGCTTCGGCCAAATCAACCAGCCAGCGAGACCACCAGGCACGTATGACCGGCCGATCTGCAGAACCTGGCGATAGCCATCCGTTACGATGAGGCCAACTGCTGCGCCCTTGCCTTCAAGAATGGCGTTGGTCGCGACGGTCGTGCCGTGCATCAACTCACTAATTTCGGTCGGCTTGATCCCTGCATCTGCACAGATGCGGGTAATACCGTTCATCACACCTATGGATTGGTCGGCTGGTGTAGAAGGCGTCTTGCCTCGGAAAGTTTCACCAGTTTTCTCATTGATCAGGAGTAAATCCGTAAAAGTACCCCCGACATCACACCCCAGTACGTAAGACATTGTGCAGTTACGTCCCTTTATTTGAATTATTCTAATTTGGCTGCGTCAGCGCAAAACACTGAGCAACCGCTCGACTCCCCACGAAACCGAAAGACAGGCGGCTTCGCAAACCTAACTCAGCAATCTGGCTAAATCGACTCTAGACGTCGCAAGATAAGACCGCGTCGCCCAACTAGCGCAAAATAACAGCTATGACCAGCCCCAAGCGCCTGTTTAAGCCGCTTTTGCGACGTCCGGGAACACCCCAGCCTTGCCCAACATCGCTGGAACGGCACCCCCGAGTCGGTCCCCGATCCACTCCGCCGTGGCGATGACCTTATTGATATCAATCCCAGTTTCCACGCCCATACGGTTGAACATGTAGATCAAATCTTCCAACGGAATGTTCCCCGTCGCGCGCGGCGCAAACGGACAACCGCCAATGCCGCCGGTCGAGGCATCGATGAAATCGACGCCCGCTTCGACCGCTGCATAGGCGTTGGCCAGACCGGTATTGCGGGTGTTGTGCAGGTGAACACGGATCGGCATGCCCGGCACCGCTTCCTTTACCTTGCCAATCAGATCGGTCACCCGGATCGGATCAGCGCAGCCGATGGTATCGGCCAAAGCGATTTCGACAGGCTCTGATTCGGCGCATCGTTTTGCGATGTCTGCAACGTGATCGGGCGAGACTTCGCCTTCAAACGGACAGCCAAAGGAGGCACCAATGGTGACCCCGGCCTTAACACCCTCAGATTTGGCCAGCCGGCCAACCGTGTTCCACGCGTCGACGGTTTCCGCCGATGTCATGCCCTGGTTCTTGGTGGCGAAGGTATCGGTCGAGACAACCGCGTAGCCAACTTCGTCAACGCCAGCATCACGAGCGCGCTCATAACCCTTCATATTAAGAATGAGACCAATGAAAGAGCAGCCGGTGCCCTTAGGCAGTCCAGCCAGCACCTCAACAGCATCAGCCATTTGCGGCACCCGCTTAGGGTTCACGAAGCTGGTGACTTCGATACGTTTCATTCCCGCATCGATCGAGCGGGTAATAAATTCGATTTTATCTTCGGTCGACAAAATGGTCGGTTCGGCTTGAATGCCGTCACGGGGACCGACTTCGACCAAGGTGACTGCGCGCGTCATGGCTTAAGTCTCACTTTTGAAGGTTGTTGTTACGAGGTCAGGCGGAAACCATAGGTTTCCGCCGTTAAATACGATATTAGTCCGGACACATGCCTTTGCAAGGCTGGGCGCTTGAATCGTCGCTTGTCGGTCGCTAAACACCTTGCTGGGTCTGTTCACCCCTAGATCTAGGGCCATTGATTGCGCCTTAGGGGAAAACGAGAGACCCTAAAAGAGCCGCCTAAACGCCGGCTACGGGATGAAAAACAAGGCCTCCAAGAAATGGGCCGCCAGAGAAAAGGACGTACATAATGTCGCAAGAGGCCACAGGCCCCCTTAAGGGACTTCGCTTGATCGAAATGGGACAACTCTTGGCTGGCCCGTTCTGCGGCCAACTGATGGGCGACTTTGGCGCCGAGGTCATCAAGATCGAGCAACCGACGGTGGGCGACCCCATGCGCGACTGGGGCCGCGAAAAGATCAACGGCAAATCCCTATGGTGGCCGATCCTGGCGCGGAACAAAAAATGCATCACCCTCAATGCCCGGGTCCCTGAAGGTCAGGAGATCATCAAGGAATTGGCAAAGAAATCAGACTTCCTGCTGGAGAACTTCCGTCCCGGCACGCTGGAACGCTGGAATCTGGGCTACGACGTCCTCTCAGCTCTTAATGAAGCTCTGATCATGATCAGAGTCTCCGGTTACGGCCAGACAGGCCCGTACTCCCACAGAGCTGGCTATGCCGCCGTTGGCGAAGCGATGGGCGGCCTGCGTTATGTCATCGGAGATCCATCAACACCGCCAAGCCGGGCCGGCATTTCCATCGGCGACACCCTTGCCGCAACATACGGTTGCTTGGGTGGCTTGATGGCCCTGCATAACCGTCATGTGACCGGCAAAGGCCAGGTGGTCGATTCAGCAATTTATGAAGCCGTCTTCGCGATGATGGAAAGCCTCGTCAGCGAGTTTGACAAAGTGGGCCACATCAGAGAACGGACCGGCTCGATCCTCCCGCAGGTCTCGCCGTCAAATATTTACAGTGCAAGTGACGGCGATTTCTTGATTGCCGCCAACCAAGACACTGTCTTCTCGCGCCTCTGTGAAGCCATGGGCCAGCCTGAACTTTTCGAGAACGAGCGATATTCGAACCACACGGCGCGCGGAGAGAACCAGACCGAGCTCGACGACATCATCAACGCCTGGACCCAGACTAAAACGGTTAAAGAGCTGGAAGAACTTATGGATAAGGCCGGTGTCCCATCAGGCCTGATCTATCGTGCTCCGGAAATGCTTGAAGACGCGCACTTCAAAGCCCGTGAAGCCATTATCGACGTGGCCGACAAGCATATCGGTTCGATCAAAATGCAGAATACGTTCCCGAAATTCTCGCGCACGCCAGGCAACGTGCGTTGGACCGGCCCAGATCACGGCGAGCACAATGAAGAAATTTACAAAGACCTGCTCGGCATGACGGACGGCCAGATCGGCGAATACAAAGAAAAGGGCATCATTTGATTTCGATGCCCCAATTAAAAGGAACGTCACAATGGCTGAAGATAAAAACCTCGATCAGGATTACGACAAGGCTGGCTTCGGCGGGGCGCTCGCCTTCGGCAAGAAGCCGGCGCTGCTCCTGATCGATTTTGCCAAAGCGTATATCACCAAAGACTGCGGCCTATACGCCGGCGTTGAGGATTCAGCTGCAGCGGCCATCAAACTGCTCGCCGCCGCGCGCGATGCCGGCATCATGATCGTTTACACCCGGGTTGAATTCACACCCGGTGGTGCCGATGGCGGTGTCTTCTACCGCAAGGTTCCAGCGCTAAAGAACTTTGACCGGGGCAACCCCATGGCCGAGTTCGTTGATGGCCTAGAGCCGCGCGACGACGAAGTCGTGATTACCAAACAATATGCCAGCGCCTTTTTTGGCACCAACTTGGCCTCGACCCTCGCCGCCGATGGGATCGATACCCTGTTGATTAGCGGCTGGAGCACCTCAGGGTGCGTTCGCGCCTCAACTCTGGATGCCTGCCAGTCCGGCTTTATCCCCATTGTTGTGCGGGAAGCTGTTGGCGACCGGGATGTCAGACCCCACGAATCCAACCTTTTTGACCTCCAGGCCAAGTATGCCGAGGTCAAAGGCATGGACGACGTCTTCGCCTACCTAAAAGGGCTCTAAACCCCGGTTGCCCCTTGATCACGGGGGCGTCAGGCCTTGGCCACGCCTTGAGCCGTGATAGCATACCTGTGTCACAGACAGAGGATCGCCGTCATGACCATGCAGACTGAGCACGACTTTCTGATCACCGGTAGCCACGACGAAGCCAATCGCCAGGCCTACGCCGCCACCCTTCGCATGCACGTGTTGACGACCATCGGAGACGGCTTGAAAGACGTCTACGATCACCGCGTTGCACCAGCCTTTGAAAAAACCAATGGCCGGGCGCCAAAAGATGGCCGCGAAGCTATGAAGGCCATGCTCGGCGATACCTACGGCAAGACGTGGTCGTCGATGATTCACACCTGCCAAGAAATGTTGTGGGATTCGGTTCGGCCAGCGGTGGAACGCGCCCAACCCGAGTTCAACGAAAAAGTCCGCGGCCTAAACTCCAAACTGGGTTCGGTGTCCCTCGACCCCGACGTCGAGGTGCCGCGTTATGTTTCAGCCAGCGACATTCACCTCATGCCGGGCAATTACCACACGGAACGAGCCGAAAACGACACCAGTCAGGCGGCCTTGTTTGATCGCGGGTTGTACCTCTATCAAGGTGGATTCGCGGGCCCTCTTTGCGACAACAACGGGCGCAGCCAGGCAGAAGTCATCAAGCGCCGCTGGCCCGACTTCAAACCAAAGAAGATCTTGGATTTAGGCTGCACCGTGGGGAATAACACCCTGCCCTATGCCGACGTCTTTCCCGACGCAGAGTTACACGCCATCGACGTTGCGGCACCGTGCGTGCGCTACGGTCATGCCCGCGCCGAAGCGCTGGGTGTGCCCTGCCATTTTCATCAAATGAATGCGGAAGACACGTCCTTTGAAGATGAAAGTTTTGATCTCATCGTCTCCTGCATTTTATTTCATGAAACATCACGGACCGGGTTGGCAAACATACTGCAGGAAAGTCATCGCTTGCTGAAGCCAGGCGGCATGATGTTGCACATGGAAGTGCCGCGGACAGAAGGCATGGACCCCTATAGTGCGTTCCGGCTGGATTGGGATACCTATTACAACAACGAACCCTTCCTCTCGACCTGGATGCGCACCGACGTCGGTGAATCCTGCGTCAAGGCAGGATTTGATGCGGATAAGTACATCCACATTGCCGCCCCTGATTTCGGCAGCGTCTCAGATGAAGAATTTGATCGCTACGCAAAAACAGGGGAAAACGCCACAGGCACCCATGGCCATTGGGGCGAATTGGTGATGTGGAACATGTA
>JABJAH010000065.1 GCA_018666155.1 Rhodospirillaceae bacterium
GAAAAGACCTCTTTTTGATGCTTTCCGACGGCGGCACGGTGCACGAAACAACAGCGGCATCCTATCCAATACGCCTGGTCCAATCAGGGCCAGCCGGAGGTGTTCAGGCAACGTCGATGATTGGTGAGCTTGCCGGTGAAACCAATGTTTTTTGCTTCGACATGGGCGGCACCACCGCAAAAGCCAGCTTGATTGAAAATGGTGTGCCAATGCGCACCACCGAATTCGAGGTGGCCAGGGTCTATAGAGCGAAGAAAGGAAGCGGCCTTCCTTTACGCGTGCCGGTTATTGAGATGATCGAAATTGGCGCGGGCGGTGGGTCGATTGCAAAGATCAATAGCCTGGGCCTGGTGCAAGTCGGCCCAGAAAGTTCAAGCGCTTATCCCGGCCCCGCCTGCTACGGCCAGGGCGGCACAGATGCCACCGTGACTGATGCCGATCTTATTCTCGGTTATTTGGCAGCGGACAGTTTCCTGGGCGGAGATATGACTCTCGATGTGGAGAGCGCGACCAAAGCGTTGCAACAAAATCTTGGTGAGCCATTGGGCATATCGGCCGTCGACGCCGCATGGGCTATCCATGAAACAGTGAACGAGAGCATGGCCCAAGCCGCCAGCATTCACGCCCTAGAAAAGGCCCAGCGGATCTCAGATTACGCCATGATACCAATCGGTGGAGCGGGACCCGTCCACGCCTGCAACATCGGCTTAAAGCTTTCTGTTCCCCGTGTAATCTGCCCTCTCAGCGCCGGAGTCGCATCAGCCCTCGGGTTCCTCGTTTCCCCGCTCGCCTTTACGTTTGTGCAAGGGGGCGTGGTCGGCTTAGACGTTTTAGATTTTGATACTGTGAGAACAATGTTGTCCGGAATGGAACAGAAGGGAAAAGACCTTCTTGGCTCTGCGGGCACGCCTCTTGCTGACTTTAAAGTCGAACAGCTGGTGTCTATGCGTTACGTCGGACAGGGGTACAATGTCGAGGCGCCAATCGACGCAAGCATTCTAGAGGCGTCCAACCGCGACGCTGTCCGTGGCGTTTTTGAGCATGCCTATAAAACACAATATGGCCGAATAGAGCCCGACGTGCCGGTTGAAATTGTTTCGTGGAGAGTCATTGTTTCGGGCCCCTCACCCGTTATCGACCTGGCAGCAGCACGACCCACAATACCTGACCAAGACGCGCTCAAAGGCGAGCGAGAGGTCTATTTTGGACCTGAGAATGGTTTTGTGAAGACACCGATATACAATCGCTATTCTCTTCTTCCCGGAAATTCATTCGAAGGCCCCAGCATTTTCGAAGAAAGAGAATCGACGACGGTGGTGCCACCAGGCGCAACATCAAGGATCGACGACGCGCTCAATCTCGTTGTCGAGCTTCCCAGTGCCGAATAAGCCTGCGGCACATTGGAAAGCAGAACAGGAACGCAATA
Organism: Rhodospirillaceae bacterium; assembly: GCA_018666155.1. Classification (GTDB taxonomy): domain Bacteria; phylum Pseudomonadota; class Alphaproteobacteria; order Rhodospirillales; family Rhodospirillaceae; genus WLXB01. The sequence goes on from JABJAH010000065.1 coordinate 1,427, forward strand.
GATCATGACAGAGCGTACGGTTGCAGAAGCGCTGGCTGATGCGTTCGCCGCAAAGGGGGTCAAATATATTTTTGGCGTACCCGGCGGCGGTAGCAGCTTAGACATCATCGAGGCGGCCGCTAAAAGAAATATAGAATTCGTTCTGACCCGAACAGAAAGCGCCGCCGTTATGATGGCCGCAGCATCTGCGGAGTTAGATGGAACTCTTGGTGTGGCCCTCATGACAAAAGGCCCGGGGAGTGCCAACGCCACAAATGGCATTGCCTATGCATCCCTTGAACGTTTGCCAATAATTGTGCTGACCGACGGGTTTACGCCGAAGGAACAAACCTACATCACGCATCAAGTCTTTGATCAGAAAGCTATGTTGCAGCCCCTAACGAAAGGGCATAGCCGTTTAGAAGGATCATCAGCGGCGCAGGACATCAAGACAAATGTCGATCTAGCCATGACGTCGCCGTGCGGCCCCATTCATTTTGAACTAACGAGTGCTGCAGCACGGGCGAAGATCTCACCCGAAATCGCGGACAAAGATAGTGATCTGCAAACGCCTTCCCGTTTAACCGTCGATGAGACTGCTCTATCAAAGGCCAACGCCCTTCTCGCCAAAGCGGAAAGACCCGTGGTCATTGTAGGCATGGAAGCCAGGGAACCAAGCGCTGCAAAAGCCACGCGCACCCTGGTCAAAATGCTTAACTGTCCTGCCCTCACGACGTACAAAGCCAAAGGCGTGATCTCTGACCAAGATCCATACTTCGCCGGCATATTTACGGGCGGAACGAAAGAGGCGGACTGCGTCAACAAAGCAGACCTCATTATTCTTAGCGGAATTGACCCTGTAGAATTCATCCGGCAGCCTTGGCGGTACGAAGCGCCGGTCATCGACATTTCAGACGTCAAACACCCAGTGCACTATTTGACGCCCGACGCCGGACTATATGGCTCTATTAGCGAACACATTGCGGGCCTATCGGGTGCCAGCGAAAGCACGCTGTGGACAGAGAAAGAAATAGCAGAACTACGCCAAGACATGCACGGCCGCCTTCAGTGCGAGAGTGGTGCGGGCATAAACCCACAACAGGTCGTCGAATCTGCCTTTGAAGAGGCCCGATCATTAGAGACAACGCCTCGCATTACCGTCGATGCTGGAGCCCATATGTTCTCCGCTATGGAGTTCTGGCCATGCACAGCGCCCTGTGATGTTTTGATCTCGAATGGCCTTGCGACCATGGCGTTTGCCTTACCCGCCGCTATTGCAGCAGCGTTGCATGAACCAGAAAGGTCAGTCATCGCTTTTACTGGCGATGGCGGTCTTCTTATGTGCTTAGGCGAACTGTTAACGGCTGTTCAATGCGACACGAACATCACTATTGTTGTCTTCAACGATGCGTCTCTCTCCCTCATTGATATTAAGCAACAGGAACGTCAGCTTCCATCAAGAGGTATGCGGTGGTCTCGTCCTGACTTCAGCAAGATGATGGAAGGTATGGGCGGGCATGGGTACAATGTCGAAACGATTCAAGAATACGAACAGGCTTTGGCCGAGGCGTTGCACGTCCGCGGACCGGCTTTGATCGATGTGGCGGTTGATGCCAGTGGCTATTCGGATCAACTTAAGGCGATGCGTGGTTAAGCCAGCATAAGTAAAGAGTGAAGTAATATGGATACTGGTCCCTTTCAATTACCGTCTGAGATAGTGGAAATGTGCGATGTTGCGAAACGCATCGTTCACGACGAGCTATTGCCGCTTGAGCCGCAATATTTACAGCATCCTGGACATTCATTTGGCACCAACCAAACGGCCACCAATCTCAAGCTCGTGTTTGGACAAGACGTCCTGGATCATCTAACCAAAATTTCTCGCGAGACGGGCCTTTGGTACTTGATGGTGCCAGAAGAACACGGCGGATCAGGTCTCTCTATGTTGGCCCAGATCGCGATTATGGAGCAGTTCAATTACACAGCCGTGCCGTTTCCCTTCGCCCACGTCGCGAACATTCTCTATCAGAGCGAAGGCGACCAAGTTGACCGGTTTCTAAAGCCGGTCATTGAAGGGGAAAAAATCACCTGCTTCGCCCAAACCGAGCCCAATGCAGGATCAGACCCAGGCGGGATGATGCAGACCCATGCTGTGCAAGATGGCGACGAATGGGTGCTAAACGGAACCAAAATGTGGATCAGTGGAGCGGCTGAGTCCGACATCATCATGGTGCAGGCGGTAACCGATAAGGAAAAACGCCAGCGCGGCGGTATCACCATGTTCCTGGTGGACCGCAACAATCCTGGTGTCACCATCGAAGAACCGGGCATTCAAACATGGCTCGGAACGCGACCCTCGCAATACATCGTGCACTTAGATGATTGTCGGGTGCCCGCCACAGACATTCTCGGCGAAGTCGGCAATGGGTTCAGGTTGGGTCAACGCTGGCTGACTATTCATGACCGCCTCCTCCGCGGCCCGTTTGCGATCGGGAAAATGCAACGCGCATTAGACATGTCCGTCGAATGGGCGAAACAAAGAGAGACATTCGGTAAACCACTCTCCGAACGCCAGGCCATTCAGTGGAAACTGGTCGATATGTACATCGACCTCCAATCACTCCAATCCCTGACCTATCAGATGGCGGCCCGAGCCGACACCGGAGAGGACATTCGCACTGAAGCCAGCATGATTAAGCTGGTATCCATGAATTGGGGCGCTCGGTGCCTGGACGACGCTATCCAGATTCACGGGGCTATGGGTGAATCTCTCGAACTTCCCCTGACTTTGTTTTATCGCTATCTCCGGCATGGCCGGATCGGTGGCGGCACCGATGAAATTCAAAAAATGCTGATCGCGCGGAAATTACTTCGGGATTAGGGCAAGCCGAAGAAAGTCGTTGCGTTTGGATCAGGTCGATTGACAGGAAAATAGTATGTGGCAACCCACCCAAATTATGATGAACGGTGAACTTATGCCGTTTGCCGACGCAAGCCTGCACCCTATGTCACTTGCCGTTACCTATGCTGCCACCGTCTTTGAGGGTATTCGCGCTTATCATGTTCCAGAAACGGGACAATTCGCCATGTTCAGGATGGACGAACACATAAGACGTCTGCAGGTCGGCATGAAAGTTATGCGGTTTGATCAGACCTATGAAATTGACTACATGCGCGATTGTTTAACCCGACTGCTTAAAGCGAACGAGCCCGATGCCGATGTCTATTTCCGCCTTCTCGTTTACATAGAAGGAACCGGATTGCTTGCGTCTACGGGCCCCGTGGGATTCACGGCGGCAGCTATGCCACGATCAAAACCAAAGTTTGCCGATACGGGTATGGGGCTCGGTGTCAGTTCTTGGCAGCGGTTGTCCGACAATGCCAGTCCACCACGCATCAAAAGCACGGCCAATTACTTTAATGCTCGCTTGGCAGTCCATCAGGCAAAGGCGGACGGCTACGATGGCGCCCTTATGCTCACGCCAGACGGCAAGGTTGCGGAAGCGCCAATCGCCTGTTTCTTTATGGTCCGAGATGGAAAACTCATAACGCCAGATTGTTCCAGCAATATTCTAGAAAGCATTACACGCGACACCATCATTACACGCTACAGAGAATTGACCGGCAACGTCGTCGAAGAACGCGCGATTGATCGTAGTGAGCTCTATTTTGCCGAAGAAGCGTTCTTGTGTGGCACCGGCCAGGAAATTCTTCCGGTCACATCCATCGACAAGCTTCCCGTTGGTAGCGGTGAAATTGGCCCTATGACGCGACAAATGAGTGAAGACTACTTTGGTATTGTTCGCGGCACAGTGGCAGACCATCCCGAATGGCGAACGATGATCGGGTAAGACCCTAGCCGTAAAATCAGCGAAGTGCCGGGCTATTTGGCCTCAGCGAATTGCCCGTCTCGCCATAGCCCTTCCTTAACTGACGTATCTGGATCAGTTAGCCGCCCCTGTCCATTGGGCATGCCGTCTTTCCACTCTCCGTAAAAAACGCCGCCGTCAGGCAAGATGAACCTGCCCATGCCGCCAGGTTTGCCATCGGTCCAATCGCCAAAATAGATGCCACCGCTTGGATAAACGAACGTCCCCTTGCCGTGCTTGTCGCCATGATTGTAACCACCGGCGTAGGTGCCGCCGTCGTTATATATGACGGTTCCGTGTCCATGCTCACGGTTGTCATGCAGGCCAACATACTTTCCACCTTCGGAATAGGCCCATGGGCCGTTCGTTTGAGGCTCGTCGCCCGTCCATTCGATCGCGTACTTAGCGCGATTTACGAACGCGTAAACAGCATTCCCTTTGGGCTCGTCGTCTCGCCATTCACCGGTAAACGTGCCGCCATTCGCACGTTTTGAAACTCCGTGGCCATGGCGTTTAGCATTTTTCCATTCGCCTTCGTACGCTGAACCATCGCCATAGGTCATGCGTCCGTAACCGTCGGCGCAATCCCCCTCAACACACTGCGCGCACGCCGCTGCAGAAGAAAACATTAGAAACAAAAAAACTGACGCGTATTTCATGTCAAAACCTCATTTGCCTATCTATCTCGCCTGATCTGCTGGAATTTTTTCTTGCTCTTCTTATCGAAATTCCTGATTTACCCTTTAGGGAATCAGACGCCTTAGCAGGTTGGCCTGATTTTTCTGACTGGGCCGCGTAATTCCCCTAAGGGGTAGTTGGCTGTGTGGATGTTAACAAAGGCCAAGTTTTGAATCAGAAAAGCGACCTCTCCGAGAGTAACTACTTTCTCCCCTTTTACGGGAGAACTGAGGCGCTCTAGCGCTAGGTCAAACATTACTGGTGCATTCCCTTCGGCGGGCACGGGGCCATGGATGTGGAGCCCCACAGGTTGACTGGTCAAATCTTTGAAACTGATCCGCCATGAGAGTTTTAGGGTGTCTCGCTCTAGAACGAAGTCTGCACGCCCAACGCCCGCACTTTCAGTGGGAGCGCGCTGTGGACCGTCAGAGAGGTCTGCAAAAAAGTGTATGGGCGGCCCCGACCGGTCGTCGGGATCAGTCGAAGAATACGAGCACGATTGATCGTCGACCGGTTGCGCGACAACCGCACTACACGGCACGACGGTCATTAGAACGAAAGCGACGACAGTTCGTTTTGCATAAGTATCTATTTTACCCACGAGTCTCGCCTTTCCTTGTGCACGGCAATCACACGCCATTCGTGAGACCAAATCCACAACATTGTGTCCACCGTAAAACAGGTTTGCGAATAATATGCACTTCGCCAGTTGAGTTTGCGAAAAAATACGCGTTTTCAGCGCCTTACCAGGGTCGTTCCCTTTTATCGCATGCGCCCAGAGCGCCAGTGTATTTGATGAAGCCAGCGTAAATGTCGTGATAACATGCCGATGAACAAGCATTAAATCAAAGATTGCCCATGACCCCACGTACATTGAAGACAGTGCTGCTCCTAGCACCGCTTCTTACTCTGACGGCACCGAGTAACGATGCCTATGCAGAGCCGCAAACTCTGGGGTTCGTCGTTACGAAATGGAATACGGCGATGCACGAGACCCGTTTCATGGACGAATGCCCAGAAGGACCGACTCCGGGCAATTGGGAAATTTGGGAATCGACGGTTACCCCAGAGGAGCGCCGTTCTTACCCCGAGGCACTCATAACCCAGGTTCGGCACGTCAATTACCGCGGGCCTAATGGGGAAGATATCTGCGCCGAACCAACATCGGTTGTAGATCCGCCCCTAAAAATCGTCGAAGGCAAATACTCCTATGGCATCGACCTGGACAATAACGAAGATGGCCAGGCAACACCTAAGACATGCACGCACAAGAACTTCGCCGGGTTGAATGGCGAAAACGGTATCGACAATCAAATGTACCGGTTGATGGGGTGCGTCGAGGCCTGGCGCAGTTATGGACATATTGAGAGCAATGCCAATTCACACCGAGTGAGCAGCGGGCTTGGCATGATCTTGATGGAGGTCACCGGCGTCGACGATTTACTCAATGATGACAGTGTCAAAGTGATTTTTTATCGGGGGGTTGGGTCCTTCACGCTTGATAGCAAAGGCGAAGTTTTGCCGTTCGCCAGTTACGAGATCGATCATGAGAACGGCGAACCGCGATATAACGACATGGTATCGGGGAAAATCGTTGACGGTGTTTTGAAAACAGTAGCCGCTGATGTGCATATTCCCCACTACGGAAACTACCAATACTTACGCCAACTCATCCAAGACATGCAGGTCGACATGGAGCTGCCGACTGAGAGTGGCAAAACAAGCGGCATGGTCTACGGCTATTACGGTGTTGAGCAATTTTATAGCTACGTGCGAGGAATGCTGACGTCTTTTCCTAACCGCCACAAATTCAGCTGCCCTCCCATTTATGTCGCCGCACATGAGCTGGCCGACGGGCATCCAGACCCAGAAAGCGGAGAATGCACGACCCTGTCATCGGCCTTCAAGTTTAATGCTGTGCGGGCATTCATAAACCATCCCGAACCTGAAAAACTGGCCAGCACTTCGGATAGTTCCGGTGCTCTAGCGATAAACCGGCGTTAAGGGAACGGACCTTTATCACCATGAGCGTTTCAATATTTTTGCCACCTAAGATTTCCATGCTGACAATGATTGGTGCCTGCCTCATTTGTTTAAGCGCGTGCGAACCCTCCGAGCCGATTACGGAAGGGCCACCACCAGACGTCCGCCGCCTCACTGAAGATCAGTATCGGAACATTATTTCTGACGTATTTGGGGCGTCTATCGTTGTCGGCGGCCGCTTTGATACGCCCGTTCGGACGGAAGGTCTTCAAGCCGTCGGTGCCCGAAACGCAACTGTGACGGCCGCCGCCCTCTCCCAATACGACGAAATGGCACGATCGATTTCGAGGCAGGTCATGAGTGGACCGAGCCGTCAGTTCATGGCGCCCTGCGCGGCAACCGGACAAGTAGAATTTGACGAACACTGTACAACGCAGCTCGTCACTAAAATCGGCCGCCTGCTGTTTCGCAGACCAATGACTGATCGTGAAATCAGCGACCGTGTGGGCGTCGTCCGCGAGACGACTCAAAGGCTCAATGATTTCAGTGAAGGACTCTCGACTGGTCTAGCCAGCCTTCTCGTTTCTCCACAATTTCTCTTTGTTGCAGATGTTGTTGAAGATGACCCAAACGAATCGAACGCCCTTCGACTGAATGCGTTCTCGAAAGCCACACGATTGAGTTTCTTTTTGTGGAACAGGTCACCCGACAAGAGATTGTTAGAGGCCGCCGAATCAGGGGAACTGCATTCCGAAGACAGCCTAGAAAGCCATGTCGAACGGATGATGGCATCACCACTTCTTAAGGCCGGAGTGCGCGCTTTTTTCACTGATCTCCTTGAATTCAGCGAATTTGACTTCTTAGAAAAAGATTCTCTTATCTACCCGGCATTTGGTGCTGGCGCGGTGCGTGATGCACAGGAACAAACGTTACGGACAATTACGGATCACGTGATTACGAAAAACAGGGACTATCGAGACCTGTTCACGACCCGCGACACCTTCATGACCAGCACACTAGGAATGGTGTACCGCGTGCAAGTCAAAGCCCGGCCAGGCACCTGGGAACCATATCAGTTCGCGTCAGATGATCCCCGGATCGGAATCCAGGGGCACCTTAGTTTCTTAGCTTTGAATTCCCACCCTGGGCGCAGCTCCCCCACTCTTCGCGGCAAAGCCATTCGCAATATGCTGCTATGTCAGCAGGTTCCTGATCCGCCGCCCGACGTAGATTTCAGCGGGTTCAATGATCCTAATTCACCGAGCAAGACTGCGCGAGAGCGCCTTACCGCACATTCAACAAGCGCGGCCTGTGCCGGCTGCCACAGAATTACGGATCCGATCGGCCTCGCGCTTGAAAAGTTTGATGGTGCCGGCCAGTTTCGGCAAACAGAAAACGATGCCCTCATTGATACCAGTGGGGATTTAGATGGGATTGCGTACACAGATAGTGCAGGACTTGGCCTCGCCCTTCACGACAACCCTGCCACCACAAAGTGTCTCATTAACCGACTTTATGCCTATGGTAGCGGGAATAACCTGTCATCGAGAAACGAGTGGATGGCCTATTTGGAAGATCGCTTCTCCGCTGATGGTTACCGCATCATGTCTTTAATGAAACGAATTTCCGCCAGTAAAACTTTTTACGCGGTTTCTGCACCGGACATGTCTGGCCAGACCATTGAAACTGCAGCTGTACAGTAGAGGACAGTGACCATGAGTATTCGTAGCGCGAGAAATTTGAGCCGTCGCTCGTTGCTAAGAGGAACAGCTGCTGGATCAGCCGTGACCGTTGGGCTGCCATTCCTTGAATGCATGTTAAACGACTCAGGCACCGCACTCGCCGCCGGGGCGCCATTACCGGTCCGATTTGGAACATGGTTCTGGGGGTTGGGACATACACCAGGTCACGGTGTTGAAGAAAAGGCTGCCACTAGCCCTGGTATTAATTTCTTAGGTGAGCCCGATTCACTTAATCGCCACAAGGATGTCATCAATTTCCTTGGCAAGTTCAACATGCCGCTGGACGGCCGGTCCAATTACCCTCACGAAAGCGGGTGGATCGCGTCCCGTACGGGGTCAGCACCAGACAAAGACAAAGAAATTCCGGCCACGACATTTGATCTGCTGATCGCGGACAAAATTGGCAACAACACCCGCCTAAAGACTATCGATATATCGTGCACAAATAATCCTAACGATAGCTATTCGGCTCGCGGCACGTATACGCGGACTGCTGCAGAAATCTCACCAACATCATTGTACATGCGTCTTTTTGGCTCTGACTTTGTAGACCCCAACAAGGCCGATTTCACACCGGACCCTCGCGTCCTTGTCAGACAGAGTGTTCTGTCGGCTGTTAAAGAAGAGCGCCAACAGTTCATGAAGGATGTTGGCGCTACCGACAGAACTCAATTGGACGAGTACTTCACATCAATCCGTGAAATTGAAAACCAACTCGAAGTACAATTGCAGAAACCGGCTCCAAACGAGGCATGCCATGTTATTCCAGCGCCCGAAGTGGGTGACTTGGTAGGCGGCACCGCCGGCGTTGAAATCAAACAGGTTCAATCAACGCATGAGACGTTCGCGCGCATGTTAGCGATGGCAGTGGCGTGTAATCAGTCCCATGTCTTTAACGTTACTTTTAGCAACTCCGGTTCGAGTCTACGCAAAGTTGGCGAAAGCCTCACGCACCACAGCTTATCCCATGAAGAACGGGTAGACCCAGAACTCGGGCTACAACCTCAAACATCTTGGTTCAACACGCGCAGCATGGATTCTTTGGCGACTTTCATTGATGTCTTTGCATCTATCAAAGAGGGTGATGGAACGTTGCTCGACAACGTATTGATTGTCGCTGGAAGCGAAACTGGTGATGCGCGAACTCACTCGATTGATGAGGTTCCTTTTATGACAATTGGACGGGCGGGCGGGCGCATCAAAACGGGCCTGTACGTCAACGGCAATGGCTCGCCAACGACACGCGTTGGCTTAACGGCCATGCAAATAATGGGGGTATCGAACGACAGCTGGGGAACGCGATCCCTTGAGACATCAAAAGTAATAAGCGATATTCTCGTCTAGAGCTGGGGCGGTTTATGAACTCACACCTGATAAATCGAGCCGTACGCCACACACTTTCCTGTGTTTGGGCAACTTGCATCTTGGCTTTCACATCGAACGTTAGCTTTGGTGACGAACCCTATCCAGCCGAAGTGGCGTCAATTCAGTTTAGCCACGGCCAAAGGCTGACTGATACGAATGGCATGACTCTTTATCAGTTCGAGAACGACCTGAGGGAACCAGGCACATCCACATGCAAAGACGAGTGTGCGGTCAAACACCCCCCCTTATTGGCCACAGACGTTCCCACACAAATTCCTAATAACTGGGCTTTGATCGAACGCGAAGACAGTTCTCAGCAATGGGCTTTTAGGGGCATGCCTTTGTATCGGTCCCAGATGGATAGCCATAAAGGTGCAGATTATGGCCAAGGCGAAGGGTGGAACGTCGCGTTCATAACAATCACAACGCCGTCAGAGTTATCCGTTGTCTCCACCGTTTTGGGGCACGTGCTCGCCTCGTCCGATGGCCTAACACTGTACGTCGGTATTGGTGATGAGGACGCGGCACCTATCGAGTGCAATGGTGTGTGCTTGGACACATGGCAACCCGTTCAAGCACCTTGGGCCGCAACAGATCACGGTGACTTCTCTGTACACGCCTGGGCAGACGGCATTCATCAATGGGCCTATCGGGGTAAGCCTCTGTTTCTTTACGCAGGAGACGCCGAGCAGGGCGATGTGAACGGCGACAACGCTGACAGTTTGAGGAGCGCTACGGTCTTGGTACCGCCGCCGCCCTTGCCTAACTGGGTCAAGGTTGTCGGTTCGGATAGCGGGGATCTTTACGCCGATTCAAACGGCATGACCTTGTATACTTTGTACAAAGATCGAAATTCGAGTGAACAGTCTTATCTGGGTGGCAATCAATGCGATGAGGCCTGTCTGGATAAATATTGGACGGCTGTAAACGCACCGTCGAAAGCACCGCCGGTCGGCAGCTGGTCAGTGATTGAGCGACAGGACCTGGCTTTACAATGGGCCTACATGGGCAGGCCTTTGTACACGCTCAATTTGGAAACGCGGCCAGGGCAACTCTTTTACACCACGTTTCGGCAATTCCAGTGGATGAAGCCGATCATGTATTCCATGCCGGCGCTGCAAGGCGTTTTCTTCTAAGTTGCAGCAGCCAGTAATACAGGACTTGATCTTTTTCGGATTCAATCGGGACAGTGAAACCTTGCGGTCGGCATATCAGTGAATGCTGTGATTTTCACATTGGAAAATCTTAGCTGCGTCGACTACTCGCCCTCAGGGGTCAGCCCCTTCAAAATATCAATATCATCTGCGTCCGGCGACGGCGGCACCGACTCAAGAAAAGCGACGATGTCCTCAATCTCCGCGTCCGAAAGCACTTCCTCTGGATAGACCGGCATACGACCTGGACTAAACCGAATAAAGTTGGCGATGGCTTCTGGTGGTAACGTATCTGGCGTGAGCGCCGTACCTGCTTCGTTGCCTTTGCCGTCCGTGCCATGACATTCGTAACACCCAACCCGCATAAAGGTCTTTTGTCCACGGTCGACTGCGACGGCATCATCTTGAGCCGAGGCGGCAGCGCTGAAGAGGCTGAATAGTAATACGGTACTGTGAAAGAGTTTCAGTTTCATGGTCAATTTTCCTACCGCATTTGCGTGACGACATCGACCAACGCCGGATAGCCGGATTTCACGACTTTGACCGCTTCAATGAGTGCGGGACGTAAGTCATCGGGATTTTCGATAGGCCCGGCCGACCAAACGCCCATTCCTTCTGCCAATTTCGCGTAGTCGATATTGGGGTCCTGAATAAGCGTACCGATCGAGGCTCTTTCAACACCGCGTTTACGACGATTGGCCGTTCCCTGCACCAACATGCTCTCCTGAGCGTAGGCTCGGTTGTTATGCATGACCGTGAGCAGCGGAATCCGATGATGGGCCGCCGTCCAAAGAGCTCCGTTCGCGTACATAAAGTCGCCGTCGCATTGAATGTTTACCGAAAAACGACCAAGCTTCTTATTGGCTAACGCCGCACCAACGGCTGCCGGTAAGCCGTACCCGACTCCACCACCTGCTCCGATGCCGAGATAACGGTAGTGCTCGTCGAAGTTCCAAAGACGATGCGGCCAGGAGCTGATAAAACGCTCAGATGCGCCGACTGAGACCAAAGCCCAGTCCTCATCTTTAATTTGCTCGTATATTTCCATAGACATGCGCGCCGTACTGACAGGGCTGGAATCCCAACCTCTGGCAGCGAGTTGACGAGACTCTTCGAACGAGTCCGCATGCATCTTACGGAATATCTTTTCTTTTTCGGCAAGCGTCCGCCTGCGACTGCGGCTCATGGCCTCCTTAACCTCTTCAATCAATGCCGGAAGCGTTGCTTCCGCATCGCCTGAAACAGAAATGTCGACCGGAGCGTAGCGCTGGAAGTCCTGATAGTTAGACTTCATGTAGAGGTCGTTCACGCTAATGGTAATCAACTTAACCCCGTCTTTGACACGAGGCTCACTGGTCATCTCGGCGCGGTTGACCGAATTGACCTGCCCCCAGAAGTCCGTGACCTCCAGTCCAAGAATGAGGTCAGCGCTGGGGATAAGACGCCCACTTTGGCGGGTTTGATTGAGATAGTGGTTGGTCGGCATGTTCTGGCGACTGGCGATATCAATCACCGGCACGTTCAATAGTTCGGCCAACTCGACCAACAACCGCATGCCCTCAGGAGTCCGCGCGAGACGATCTACAATGATAACTGGGGTCTCGGCCTCAACCAGCAACTTCGCTGTTTCTCGTACTGCCCCTCTCGCTCCCTGCGGTGGCTCCGAAGGGGTATACCGTGGAATTTTGGGCCTCTCACCGTCACCGATCTCCATTTCCTGGAGCGTGCTATCGACGGCTAACGCAATCGGTTCCATCGGAGGTGTGGTCGCAATCTTCCAACCACGCACCATGGACTCGGCGAAAGCTTGCAGTGATGCTGGTTGATCATCCCATTTCGTAAAGTCCCGCACCATGGCGACAGGGTCCTGGGCGGAGTGACGCCAGGTGGTTGCGCCCATGCGATCCGCCGCATCGACGGTGTTCCCGAGGATCGCGATCAAGGGCACCCGATCACACCACGCATTGTAGAGATTCATCGAGGCGTGCTGCAGGCCGACTGTCCCGTGACACATGATCGCTGCGGGCTTCAACGCCGCTTTGTAATAGCCGTTCGCCATGGCCGCCGCAGACTCTTCGTGCATACAGGTGATGAATTCCGGCTTGGAATTCCCGCCATAGACCGTGATGGATTCATGCAAACCGAGAAAGCTGGATCCGGGATTAGAAAAAACGTAATCGAGATCGAGTGACTTCATGACGTCAATCATGAAATCGGATCCGAAGGACTTGGCAGCGCCGGATTCCGTGTTGGCGGCCAATTGATCAGGCTGCGCCTCCGCCAACTGCTCTGGCGTTGACGCTTCCATGTTCATCTGTTCTGCGCTTGGTGCGGCGAGGCCTTGCGACGAACTTGAGTCTGACGCCGCTTTTTTGCCGGTTGCAGCCTCAGAGTCTGTCGGCAACGCCGTCGACGCGCCGGCGACAACCGCAGTCTTTAGGAAGTTTCTGCGGCCAACGCTGGCTTTCGTTTTCTGTGATGATGACGTCATGACAGCGTCTCCCTGTCGCCCATCGAAAACATGCCGATGCGCACGGTTGCGGACCAATCGCCTAGTGTGTGTTCATCCTGCCACAGGAAAAGCGAGCCTGGTCACGCCCCTTTGCGGCGCTCTCGCTACTCGGACAGAAACAAAATTGACGGGTCTATTGTCAATGCAAACAGGGGCTTACGCGAGCCGTAACGCGCCCAGCGTCCCTGGATAGAGGCCAAGCCCTTATCGATCGCTCTGCTTCAGCCAAAAATAATCGGCACCAGCACAGTCACAAGTGACGTTATGAGCACCACCCCCAACAGATTGAGACGTATCCCGATCGACGCCATTTGCGGAATGGTGACCTCACCGCTGGCAAATACGATGGCGTTCGGTCCCGTTGCCATGGGCAGCATGAATGCACAACTCGCGGCCATGGCCACTGGCACGGCCAACAACATTGGATCTGCCCCGCCTGCTGTTGCAATCGCGCCGATCACCGGCAGCAATGCAGACGCGGTGGCCACGTTGCTTGTCAGCTCCGTCGCAAAAATAACAAACACGACCAAGGCAAACATAATGACGATAAGAGGCATCTCGGTGAGACCTGCCATTTGGCCGCCGAGCCACGCTGCTAAGCCCGTGCCCGTAATGACTGAGGCAAGGCTTAAACCACCACCGAACAACAACATGACGCCCCAGGGGATTTTTACGGCGGTGTCCCAGTCAAGCAGCCTGGCACCGCGATCCTCTGACGATCCAGACGGCACCAAAAACATTGCGATTGCGCCAGCGATGGCAATCACATGATCAGTGACACCGCTGAACGGCATCACACCAAAGATCTCGAGCCCGTTTAGAGGCCGACGGAACATCCAAAAAGCGGCGATAATTGCGAACACCAACAACACGCGGCTTTCAGGCCGAGTTATCCGCCCCAATGCCGCGAGCGCGTCTTTGACGACGTCCGAACCAGTGTCATTTTCTGGCGTTTCAATACGCAAACCCCAACGCGTTAAGACCAACCAAGCCGCCGGCAACATCACCACAACCGTTGGAATTCCGATCATCATCCACTGAGCAAAGCTGATGCTTTGGGAGGCTTCGCGTTCCAGGTACCCGATGACAATGAGATTGGTCGGGGTCCCGACGGGCGTACCAAGCCCACCGATAGACGCGCCGTAGGCAACACCCAGCAGGAGGGCGATCGTGAACGGTGCCCTAGCTGCCTTATCTCCTAGAACAGCGTAAGACACGGAAATCGCTATCGGGATCAACATAATCACTGTTGCTGTATTTGAAATCCACATGGAAAGGACGGCGGACGCGAGCATAAATCCGCCGATCAACGCAGCCGGATGATTACCCGCTCGCACGACGATGTTCAGCGCAATACGGGCATGTAAGTTCCAACGCTCGACCGACTTAGCGATAATGAAACCACCCATAAGCAGCAGCACGATAGGACTGGCATAAGGGCCAGCCGCATCGGCGATAGGGGCCACACCCGTGGTTGGAAGCACGACCAAAGGCAGCAACGACGTGACTGGGATAGGGATCGCTTCCGTCACCCACCACGAGACCATGAGGATCGCCATGGAGACAACGATCCAACCGTCGGGGGACAGCCCGTCTGGCACCGGCAAGAGCTGTAGACCGAGTCCGAAGACAACACCTATGGTCAGACCGACCTTCTGGCTCGTGCGCATAAACATCCTTCTCAACAGCAGCCGAACAGTGTCCAGTTTTTACTATGCCATATTGTCTGCACATGCCACGTCCTGAAAAAACAAAACGCAGATTTGCCAGGTTCGAGCCCATGCACCGTTCGTTTGACGCATCGAGCCCACGCATGTGCGTTCGCGCAAACAACCCCATGCACAGAAGAAATACGAACGAGCCCATGCACCAGCGAAATCACCGCGAAAGATGATTGCGCAGCCCGGTTTTTAGGGATTTAGGGGGGATTCATACAGTTTTTATTGTTCGCTTGCTCAGCCTGTTTTTTACGCGAACCCTCTTTTCCAAGGAATCAACAGCGACTCAGTCTTCTGATATCTCTTCTAACCACTTCTTTTCCGACACGTAGTCATCAACCCGGCGGCGCAGGTCTTCAAAAGGTAGTCCTTGAGACACCCAATCCGCCCGCTGAAGGCCAAGCGCGTTCACCCGCTCCGCCCACTCGGGGCCGAAAACTTTATCTCTCAGAAAATCTCGCAATATCCGCGACAGCCCGGCGACCTTGCCATCGGTTGAAACGGTGACCTGAAGATTACCGCGCCGTAGTATTGCGGGCATGTGGAAATCGCATAAATCCTGGCGGTCATGGACGTTCACAAACGCCCCTACAGCATGAGCCCAATCCAGAATTGTTAGGGCGTCGCTCTCTGGAATGTCACAGATGTACACCACGCCGTAGCGGGTGGTCTGGAAATCGGATTCCTCTGGCAAGCGGCGATGCAAATTCTCCCCCGCCCGCTCCGCCACAGTGGGCTCCGGATCTGTGGCGAAGGTGGTGACATTCCGAGCGCCGCTGGACTGAAGAATGTCGAGCCGTTGTGCCGCCGCAAAACCGTTGCCGATGACCGCGACGGGTGCCTTAGACACATTCAGCATGACCGGCAGCACTAGGCGTTCCCCGGTAAATCAGCAGCAACCTCAAGCGCGGCGTAGGTCAAAATACCGCGCGCACCAGCGCGTTTAAACGCGATTAAGGATTCCTGAAACGCTCTTTTTCTATCGAAAAGCCCCTGCTCCGCGCCCAGACATAGCATCGCGTACTCTCCGCTGACTTGGTAGGCGAAGACGGGAACTTCAAAACGCTGTGCAACATCGTGAATGACATCGAGATACGGCATGCCCGGCTTGACCATGACCATGTCAGCGCCCTCGGCAACATCCAGCGCCACCTCTCGCAGCGCCTCAACAGAGTTTGCGGAGTCCATTTGATAGGTTGTTTTGTCGGCCGCCCCCAGTGCGCTGGATGATCCGACGGCATCACGAAACGGGCCGTAAAAACAGGAGGCGTATTTGGCGGCGTAGGACAAGATAAGCGTATCGGTGAAGCCATGCTCTTCGAGCGCTGTCCTGATCGCCCCGACACGCCCATCCATCATGTCGGACGGCGCAACAACATCGCACCCGGCCTCGGCAAGGGTGAGGGCTTGGCGCACCAGCACGTCGACTGTCTCGTCATTGATGATCTTGCCGTCTTTAAACAGACCGTCGTGCCCATGGGTCGTGTAGGGATCTAACGCCACGTCACAGATGATGCCCAAGTCAGGAACGGCGGCTTTAAGCGCGCGAACGGCGCGACAAATTAATGAGTCTGGGCCCCAGGCTTCGGCGCCATCTTCTGATTTCAGCGATACGTCCACAGCGGGGAAGAGGGCGACGGCGGGTATACCCAGTGCGAAGGCCCGCAGTCCCGTCTCGATGACCAAGTCGATGGTCAGTCGATCAACCCCCGGCAAACTCTCAACCGGCTCACGGCGGTTGTCCCCATCAATAACGAAGAGCGGCAAGATAAGATCAGACGAGAGAAGACTGGTTTCCCGCACCAATCGGCGTACCCAAGGCGCCTGACGAGTCCGACGCATGCGAACCGCAGGAAACCCCGCCTCTAAACTTGACGTTGAGGACACCATCTCAAGCGGCTTTCTGCATGGCATCGACCATGCCCGTACCGTCGGGAGCTGCAGCGATCTGCGTCCGCCCCCAATTTAGGGTTCGGTCATTTAGCACCCGCGCATGGATAGCGACAGCGGTTGCTCGCGTAAGGCGGTCCCCTAAATTATGCTTCGTTAGGAGAGACTCAAATATGTGAAAGGATCGCGGCGAGTAAAACGGGATTATGATCTCTTCATCGGAATGAAACGCGTCAATCACGGATTCAGGCAAGCTTTCCGCCGCTTCCATTTCATAAACGACCTGCCTGCGAATTCGCGTTGGCCGGGCAAGAGCGAGATCACGCGACACATGATGCGCAGAGGCATAAAGGCCTGTGCGAAAAGACGCCGCGTCTATTACACGCAGCAGCTTTTCTGCCGTGCCACCGCCGTCGACGACGGTTGAAAAATTAGCATTCCGAGCGGCGGATGCCGTTGCCGGTCCGACCGCAAATACGGGGAGATTGCGAGAGACCGGATTGCGCGCAATGACGTCCAAGGCGATTTGGCTCGTGAAGATCAGCGCGTCAATGTTATCTAGGGCGACATCTGTCCAGGGCGACGCACGAGAGGTCAAAACGGGGCACGCGACCACATCATGTCCCCAGCTATCGAACGCACGATACATCTCGAAATCGTATTGTACGGGCCGGGTGTTGATGATCATGCGGATAACAGTCGCTGGGCAGGCTCACGCAATTCACCACCGAGGCGTGCACCAAGCGCATCAGCCTCGTCGACCAGCCCGGTAACCAGGCCTGACCACTCCTGAGTGCCATCTTCGGAGACGAGCAAAGCCGAAAGCTCCAATCGGTTTCCGTTGGCCCGGGCGATCGCCCCTAGAGCAAGGGCATCGGGCTGCGGTAGAGACTTCAGCAACGCACGCTCGGCGGTTACTTCTGCTGTGGTCCGCGCATGGTTAATCAACTGCAATGCCCGGCGAGCGATAAAGTTGTCTGAATGGCAAACAATACCGATAGCGCCTTGTGCGGGATCAGGCGGCAAAACGTCCAAGGGGAATATCTCCTGAACATGATTCAGTAAGCCGAGGCGGGCCAGTCCGGCGTACGCAAGGATGGTTCCATCACAATGGCCATTTTCTATCTGTGCAATTCTCTCTTCGACATTTCCCCGCAGCAGCGAGAACTGGAAGTCCGGGCGAAGCCGCCGTAAAAGCGCGCGCCTTCGGATTGACGAGGAGCCGAAGACAGCGCCGGTCGGCAAGGCATCAAAGCTCTTGTGGCCTGGGGCGACCAGCACTTCGCGCGGGTCTTCACGCTGAAGGGTCGCGCCGATAACCAAATTCGATTGCATCGTGGGCGCCATGTCTTTCATGGCATGAACAACGCAATCGATCTCTCCAGACGCCACGCAAGCATCCAGATTATCTGTGAACACGCCACGGCCGCCGAGATCTTCCAGGCTGGACGACCGATCACGATCGCCGGGCGTATCGAAAACAACAACTTCAATATTATCCTGGAGATCCGGCACTTGGCGGCATAACGCGGCGCGCACCATTTCGACCTGCACGCGGGCAAGACGGCTGGGCCTGGTTCCAATACGGAGTTTAGGCCACGGCACGAGACGTCTCCTTTGATCGCCAAACCCGAGCCAAGACATCAGACAACGCGTTGACCAAGTCATCGATCATGTCATCGGTATGAAGCGGCGTCGGCGTTAAGCGTAAACGCTCCGTTCCGGGCGCAACGGTTGGCGCGAAAATCGGTTGGATGTAGAGGCTATACTCATCAAGGAGCAGCCTGGCCGCCTCCCGGGTAACAAAGGGGTCGCCGATGATCGTTGGGACGATATGGGAAGGCTCATCACGGAATGGGATGCCACGCGACCGCAAAGCGTCTTTCAAACACCGCACTTGCCTTTGATGTTTCGTCCGCAGTGCAGAAGCCTGACGAACGTGCCGAATAGACTCCAGGGCTGCATTGGCTAGAACAGGGGATAACGCGGTTGTGAATATAAAACCAGGCGCGAAACTGCGGATGTAATCTATTGCCCGGCGAGAACCCGCGACATAACCGCCCATGACGCCAAACGCCTTGGCCAACGTGCCCTGTATGAAGTCGATATCTTGCGCTACCCCTTGAGCAGCCGCGACCCCTGCCCCGTCTGCCCCATATAGGCCGACCGCATGGACTTCATCAACATAAGTCAACGCGTTGTATTGCTTCGCCAATGCAGAGATAGCGGCGAGAGGCGCGACGGTGCCATCCATCGAGTACACGGACTCACAAAGAATGATCTTGGGTCGCGCCGGGTCCAAGCCAGCTAAGAGTTGCTCAAGGTGGGCCACATCGTTGTGGCGGAATATGTGCTTCTCGGCCTTGCTGTGGCGGATACCCGCGATCATAGACGCGTGGTTCATTTCATCGGACAACAGCACCGCGTTTGGCAGGCGAGACGCCAGAGTGCTTATCGCCGCTTCGTTGGCGACATAACCAGACGTGAATAGGAGTGCGGCCTCTTTGCAATGAAGCGATGCGATTTCCGTTTCCAGCTGGGTATGAACATTGTGGGTTCCGGCAATATTACGGGTTCCGCCGGCACCGGCACCAAAACGTGTCGCCGAGTCATGCAACGCGGATTCCACAACCGGATGCTGCCCCATTCCGAGGTAGTCGTTGGAGCACCAAACCGTCACCTTTTTCGCCTCACCCGCCTGATGAAGAAGGGCGGTGGGGAACGCACCGGGCAATCTCTCGAGCCGCGCAAAATGACGGTAAAAGCCCGCGTCTTTCAACGCGTTCAAATCATGCTCGAAAGCCGCGTCATAATTAAACGCCGCTTCTGGTTGAGCAGGACGAACCTGCCGCAAAACCAAAGGTGATGAATTAGATTGGCTGGTCATACAGAACCTCTACGCCGCTGGACTCAAACTAGGGCGATGGATACCGCATTCGGTTTTTGCCTGCCCCTGCCACCGCCCAGCACGCTGATCTTCGCCAGCGCCAACCGGCATGGTGCAGGTGAAGCAACCGATGGAGGGATAGCCCTCCTTCACCAAAGGATGCCGGGGCAGATCGTGTAATTCGAAGTACGCGTCGAGGTCGGACTGCGGCCAATCCAGCAGGGGACTAAGGACAAGACGGTCGTCTTGTATTTGAACACCCGATACGCGTTTACGATCAATGTTCTGGAATTTCTTCCGGCCGGTAATCCAGGCGTCAAACCCCTCAAGCGCGCGCGCCAATGGCCAAGTCTTGCGAACCGCGCAGCACCGATCTGGATCGTTTCGCCACAACGCACCCGATCGATCTTCTGTCTTAATGTCTACCGTCTCTGGGTGAACCGTACGAACATTGGTTAGACCAAGATGCGCCGCCAGGTCAGCCTGGTAATCGTATGTCACCGCAAAAAGTTTCCCCGTATCAAGAAAGACGACGGGGAAGTCTTTGCTCACTTGAGCCGCCATATGCAGCAACACCGCTGACTCAGCACCAAAAGACGAGACCAACGCGATGCGGTCACGATAAACCTCAAGCGCATGAGTGATCATGTCTATGCCCGACAACCCGTCGAGACGAAAACGGGCGCTATGACGAACCGTCTCGGTCATTCCGCTGCGACCTCCACTGCGGATCGGCGCAGATCACTGACGAGACTCACATGGCTATCTGTAGCGGCCTGATAGGCCACGCTATACGCCGCGAGGGACGCCTTGAATTGTTCGACAGAAAATTGCGGTGGCACGGCAATCGTCGAGAATCCGCAGCGCACGAGAAATAGTGCCTGGTCTGGCAAAATATCTCCGGATGCCCGCAAGTCACCGGCAAAGCCGTAATCCCGCCGAATAGTAACGGCTGTGGAAAACGGTCGACCGTCTTTGAACTGGGAAAACACGAGTTCAATTAGTCCCAGGTGTGGTGCGTATTCGACGATCTCGTTTACGTCGTCTTCGACGGTCAAACGGACACCAACACGAGACAAGGATGACTGATCCGACGCGTCAAAATGCTCTTTTAAAGTAGAAAGGGAGACAATCGCCGACTCTAGCGACCCCGACTCTTCTCCGACCTCGACAGAACGCCAAAGTTGATCTTTCACCTCGCCTTGGATGTTAACCACGGTCATAGAGGCGCTCCTTAAACGGAGCATGCCCCGTACGTTCCAAGGTCTGCGAAAATAGCTCTCCTGCAGTCCGGATTGTCAGATACGTCGACACAATAGTCTCGACCGCATCCACGATTCCATCTTCGTCAAAACCAGGCCCGACGATCTTTCCGACCGCGGACTCGGCATTGCCCTGACCACCGAGGGTCAACTGATACCGCTCTTCGCCTTTCTTATCGACGCCGAGAATTCCGATGTGGCCCGCGTGGTGATGACCACAGGCGTTAATGCATCCTGATATTCGGATATCGAGCGGCCCAATATCATGTTGGCTTTCAAGGTCTGCAAAACGTTCACTGATACGTTGCGAGATTGGAATAGACCGGGCATTGGCGAGAGAGCAGTAATCTAGACCGGGACAAGCGATGATATCCGTGGCTAGCCCTACATTGGGTGTGGCAAGACCCAGTCGGTCAAGCTCACTCCAAAGCACAAAAAGATCAGCCTGACGTACATGGGGCAGAACCAGATTCTGTGTATAGGTTACCCGCACTTCACCGAGGCTAAACCGGTCCGCCAAATCGGCGATGGCATACATTTGTTCCGCTGTCGCATCTCCGGGGATGCCGCCAATCGGTTTTAGAGAAAGGGTGACAATCGTATAGCCGGGCGTTTTGTGCGCGTGGGTGTTGGACTCGGACCAGAGGCGCAAGTCAGGGGATTCGGCAAAGGTTTCTTCAAGGCGCACTCCCGCAATCTCATCAGCTCGCAAAAAGGGCAAAGCAAACATTTCGCGGATGCGGCTAACTTCTTCGTCATCGACCGCCAAAAGCACGGGGTCAAGCAGCCCAAACTCAGCATCGACCTGCGACTTAAACGCCTCTACGCCTAAGCTCTGCACCAGAATTTTGACGCGTGCCTTATAGATGTTATCGCGGCGCCCATGCCGGTTGTAGACACGCAATACGGCATCGAGGTAGCGCAACAGGTCCTTGGCCGGCAAAAACGAATTGATAAGCGGCGCAACAATCGGCGTTCGGCCTTGCCCGCCACCGACATAGACCTCAAAGCCAAGCTCTCCCGCGTCATCGTGGACAATCTTGAGGCCAATGTCGTGAAACTTGATTGCGGCCCTATCCGCATCCGCCCCGGTCACCGCGATTTTGAATTTGCGCGGCAAAAAGGAGAACTCAGGATGAAACGTGGACCACTGCCTGATTATTTCCGACCACACGCGCGGATCGTCCCGTTCGTCAGCCGCGGCACCGGCGTAAGGATCAGCCGTCACGTTACGGATGCAGTTCCCGCTGGTTTGGATCGCATGAAGGTCAATTTCAGAAAGGTCGTATAGGAGGTCCGGCGCGGTGCTTAGCTCAATCCAATTGTATTGGATGTTTTGACGCGTGGTGAAATGGCCGTACCCACGGTCATAGGTCTCTGCGATGTAAGCAAGCTTCCGCATCTGATCCGACGACAGTGCGCCATACGGTATCGCCACGCGCAACATGTAGGCGTGCAATTGAAGATACAGACCGTTCATCAGCCGTAGCGGCTTGAATTGGTCTTCTGTTAGCTCGCCGTCTAGCCGGCGCCGCACCTGATCGCGGAACTCTGCAACGCGTTGATTGAGGAGCGACTTATCGATGGAATCGTAAACGTACATAACTTAACCCTCTGGGCCTCCGGCTGGTCGCGATTGATGGTCACCAACAGTTGGGCCATGGCTACGAATGCGTTCGCGAAGGCGCACCGGATGTATGCTGTGGCCTGAGCCAACCTCGACTTCATAACAGGCGACGACGATGTTTTGCTCCTCCGAGCGTCGACCAACGCGAAGGGTTTCTTCGAGATCTTCGCGAGAAACAATTTTGGCGTCGTCAACTTGGTTTGACCATCGCCCCTGGTCAGTGAAGTAAACGACGGATCCGTCATCCAGGCGGTTCGCAGAAACTACGTAAGACATGGCTTTACCCCATCGCGTGATGAACCCAAGCGAACGGTGCGCTGGGTTCAGGAATAGTGTGAACAGGCGGAAGGGTGTCGACATCCGGCAGACTCAAGGCCGCCACATTTCCGACGACCAACAACGCTGGTGTGACGACGTCGTGAAGGTCTATGTCGGCTACCAAAGCCGCAAGGGTCGTATGGATCAGCCGTTGATCGGGCAGCGTTGCACGCTCAATGACCGCAACAGGCGTCGATTCAGAGACACCGCCACCGCGCAGTTGGTCCACGATCTTTCCAGCATTTGAAACGCCCATGTAGATAACCAGAGTCCGTTTCGATGAAACGAGGCCATCGAGCTCAGGAATCGTGCCATCCAGGGTATGCCCGGTGACAAACGTCACGGATGTGGCAACGTCACGGTGGGTCAACGGCATTCCGTGCTCGGCTGCCGCTGCAATCGCCGCTGTTATCCCTGGAATAACCTTTACCAGAATACCTTGAGAACGCAGATCCGAGAGCTCTTCGCCACCGCGACCGAATATGAAGGGGTCTCCGCCTTTGAGTCGGACCACTTGGTTACCGGCTAAGGCATCATCTCGCATTTTGTCTTGTATGACCTGCTGCGGCATTGCGCTAAACCCTTTGCGCTTGCCGACAAAGATTTGTCTCGCCTTTGGATTGACGAACGCCAGAACAGAGTCATCAACCAAACTGTCGTAGTAAACGGCATCGGCGTGTTCCAGCGCTTTTACCGCCCGGATCGTCAAAAGGTCGGCAGCGCCGGGCCCCGCCCCGACTAAGGAGACAGACCCCACTCGTCCATTAGCTTCGCTGATCTGGACGAGGTCCGTGTTGGATATCTGTATGGCATTCATGGCGCGCATCCATCGTTGATTCGATATGCGCGTGGTTTAGAAGCCTGAGCGATGAAAAGGGATACTTCTTCTCTTAATAGGGTGATTACGCCGGTTTATATAGAATTTTCTTCTTCTTGTTGATTTGAAAGAAGACCATTCATCTATACGGACAGGGTCGTGCTTCGCTGACCTCGACCCTAACTCGGCTCACCGCATGAGGCACTGAGCCGCTAGCGGCGCAGCCATTCCAGCACAGCCGCATTAAATGCTTCTGGTTGATTCAGATTGGATAAGTGGGCGGCGTTCTCAATAACCTCCAGGTCACCATTCTCGACCGCGGTCGCTATTTGACCCATCACTTCTGGCGGGGCCGCAACATCGTCACTCCCCGTGACACATAAACAAGGTGCCACAAGTGAGGGTAGCCGAGACTGGTAGTTCAAAGTCGTGAGTGCGGCCGCGCAGCCGCTAAACCCGTGAACGCTGGTCCCCAGAAACATGTCTTGCACCAGCTTTACGGTCTCCGCGTTACTCGGGGCCGCTCGAAATTCGTCGGTGAGCCACCGCCCAGACGTCCCTTCCCAAAGCGCGCCCAAGCCCTTCTCAGTCGCAATTGCAATGCGCTCTCGCCAACCATCTGCGTATTGAGGCGTCGATTCAACGATGGCGTCACAACAAATAACGCGTCGCACTAAATCAGGATATTCGAGGGCAAGCCCAACTGCCGTGGCGCCACCAAGCGAGATCCCCATGATGTCCACGTTCTCAATTTTGAGCGCCGCCAGCAGGCCGACAAGGTCGTCAACCAACGTTGAGATCGTATAATCCCCGGCCGGTACGTCACTGCCGCCGTGGCCACGCGTGTCGTATCGCAACACTCGATGAGATTGCGTGAACGCGTCCATTTGCGGCGCCCACATCCGGTGGTCCGTGGCTAAAGAGTGACAAAGCACGATCCATGGCTTGTCCGCTTCACCATCTATTGTGTAGGCGAGATTAATGCCGTTAGCGGCGACAAACTGCATGACGTTACCCTTTTTGGCCGGCTTCAGCTGCCAATCGCCGTATTGATTTCCGGAAGGACTTTCTCCGCTAACAATACCATAGAGCGACGTGACAGCTCTTTGTCTGTCCAATCTTTGCCCGCATATAAGAGAGTTCCGAAGTCGCCCGTGGTTTCTCGAAAGGCAAGCAATTCTTCGGCGACTTTGTCGGGTGTGCCCCAGATCACAAGGTCATCAAGAACACCGTCAACGGTTACAGCATCATCGCTCATGCCTTGATCAGACTTGAACAGATTGGCTCGTCCGCTCTTCTTCATTTTTGTGACGATCTGATTGTAGTAGTAGCGATACGGACTTTGCGGCCCCAGCGCGTATGCCTTCGCTGTCTCGAGGTCGTCAGCCACAAAAATACTTTTCGCGACCCTCCAGCTATCAGGATCTGCTTTTCGGCCGCTTTGTTCGCAACCTTCGACATACTTAGGCCAATGACTGGCCACCCACTGCGGCAGAAGGAAGTTAGCGGAGATCGGCTCCCAGCCGCGGGCGGCGGCAGAGATCAATCCTTTTGAGAAAGGCGCCACTGCTGTCACGATGATTGGCGGGTGTGGCGTCTGTAACGGCTTCGGCAGAATGCCCTGGCCGATTTCTGGAATCATGGTTTTCTCGGTCGTCACTGACCAATGCTTGCCAGAAATATTGTATGGCGGATCAGAGGCCCAAATTTCGAGCACCGTGTCGATGGCTTCGACAAACATCTCGGTGCGATCATTGTCTAGGTTGCCAAACGCTTCAACATCCGACAACAGACCGCCCGGGCTAATACCGAAATTAAACCGGCCATCGAGAAGATGATCGAGCATGGCGATTTGCGAGGCGACAGCCGCTGGATGCGCGTTGGGCATATTGACCGTGCCCGTTCCGAGGCGGATCGATTTTGTCGCCTCCGCTAATGTCGCGATAAACATCGCGCAAGACGTAATGTTCTCGGCCTGATCCGTCGCATGCTCTCCGACATACCCTTCCGTAAAGCCAAGCTCATCCGCCAACAGAAAAGCTTCGCGATCTTCGCGTAAACTTTGTCGCCAATCCTTACCGAGCGGATGGATTGGCATCGTGAAAAAACCAAGATTCATATTCACCTACCCATATCGAAAGAGGCCAAACATAGGCCTGACGAGAGCAGAACCGAAAATGATAAGCGGTAATATAGGGGATCAAATATGATGATAGCTAAAATGGATTGCTTACGTTGCGCGACCTAAACGGTCCGATATCTGACCGCAAATATCCTGAATTTCCTTTATGAGTACGGTCGTAAACTGTTGTGCAGCAGGGCTAAGGGCCCCTACCGCGGGCTGGATCAGCACATAGTCAACTGACAACGTCGGTTGCTTTATAGGGTGGAGCTTCCTCACGTGACCAGGCAAATCAGGCAAACAAATTGCACCAGGAAGAATGGCTGCCCAATCACTTTGCGCCACCACTTCTAAAGTCCCCATCATGGCATCCATTTCTATTATTTTATCCACGTTAGCGCCGACGCCAGCCAAATAAGTATCTATGCGTGCTCTTCTCGCATTTCCTGTGCCCGGTACAATGAGATTTAGTGAGCCGCAATCAGCCAAAATTACTGGCTCTAGATGAGTGCGAGACGTGTCCAAACTGGTGACAAAAATCTCGCAATCACGAGCAATATGCTGAGATCTGATGCCGGCGTGAGCACCGGTTGGCGGCACGATGGCAAAGTCCACTTCACCCCTTACGACAGCCTCCGACAACACTCCACTGTAAGCTTCAACAATATCTAGACGAACGTGTGGGTACCGCTGAGTAAATACGTTTAGAGCGCGCGGCAGTGCAGCACGGGAAAACGTTGGCATCAAACCCACCGTCACAGTCCCAGTCAGCTCTCCCTCTAAACCACGAAGTTCCTCTTCAGATTCGCTAAGGTCGTTAAGTATAGAGGCGGCACGCAGGTAAAAGCGTTCTCCGGCAGGCGTCGGAACGACCCCGGCAGGTGAACGGTCAAAAAGAGCGCATCGGAGCGTCTTCTCTAGCTCCTTGATCTGCATGCTGAGACCAGACTGGGTCGCATTAATACGCTCAGCAGCCGCAGTAAACGAGCGCTCTTGATAGACGGCCACGAAAGTCCTTAGATGCTGCAACTTCATGGGTGTTATCCTCAATGTGCGCAATCAACTTTTCTGATAGCATAGATCAGATAATCACGTTTTACGCTGATCAAACAACAACGATACTGTTTGACAGAAGCAGGGGGCGCGGCGGTGTTCAAGGCACCACCGCCAATGGCATAGGAGATCAAGATGGCGAGAAAGAGTGCGGTGAAAAAATCTACAACTAAAAAACCAGCGCCGAAGAAAAAATCGAAGGCAAATAAGGAAGCAATTTGGCCGGGACTAGCCGCTGGGGTTCCAAAACCCTTGATGCCATATAGCCCTGCGATACGAGCTGGAAACTGGGTCTTTATCGCGGGCCAAATCGCCAGTGACTTCCAAACAGGTCTCGCGCCTGAAGTGGTCAGCGCGAACACCAATCTTGGCAACGAGTTATCGCTGCAAGCCAAATTCGTCCTCACGAACCTCGCCAATACCATCAAAGCCGGTGGCTGCGACATCAACAAAGACATGGTCCGTATGTGGCAATGGTTGGTCTCTGACGAACCCTCAGAGGAATCCTTTGCTTGGGGGGATAACTGGCCAGCAATTAGCCTAAAGCCTTACCTCAACGTGCGTGACGAGATTGTAAAATCACCAGCACCGCCGTCTTCCTATCTGGGCGTCGGCGAGCTTCTCTGTTTTGGCACCCTCCTAGAAGTGGACATGATTTGCCTGAACGACGGTAACAAACCTCAAGTGATCAAAGCGCCGAAAGGTGTTTCCACAGCCTCTGGCGATCACGCCGTTGGGATGCGCCGCGGCGAGTGGGTTTTTCTCAGTGCCGAAAATGCTGCTGACATTATTGACGATGACCTGGGGCAGGACCAATGGCACGTCGATCCAGTCGAACAGCAAGCAGAACATACCCTCGACAAACTGGAAGCCATTGCCAAGGCGGCCGGATCTTCTCTCGCCAAAGCCGTCAAGGCGGACGTGTATATCGGCCATCCCGAAGACTTTGCAGCGATGGATCGTGTCTGGAAGAAGAGATTCCCGAAAAACCCACCGGCCCGCGTTGTCATTCCAAATATGGGAATGGGTGAGCGCGGCAGCAGAATAGAAATCGCACTAACATTGCTGACGAATAATTCCAAAATCAAAGTTAAGACGATTGAAACATCTGGCGCTCCCACGCCGCTTGGCCACGAACCGCAGGCCGTGAAAGCAGGCGATCTGTTGTTCTTCAGCACCCAGATGGCTCACGATTCTACGGGTAACTTGGCGGAGGGCATGGTTCGTCATCCATCGTTCCCTTGGTATGGATCGCCGGGTCAGGCGCAAATGCGATACATGATGAAAAACATCGGGGCGATTTGTGAGGCCGCCGGCACAACTGTCGACAACATTTGTCGCCGGGTCTGCTTCCATGACGACTTCCAATGGTTTGCCGAATCAATCGAGGAATGGGCGTCTTACTTCCCCGATGACAAGCCCGCATCCACGACAATTCGCCTTAATGGGCCCTTCGTCGTTCCAGGAGCAAACACGCTGCTGGATCTGATCGCTTACGCACCGGATTGATGCGCCTTTTATTAGCGAGAAAGAGTGCCTTGTGACTGCAGTCGGGTTTGTTGGTCTGGGAAAGATGGGTGCCGTTATGGCCCCGCGATTCTTAGAAGCGGGCCATACGCTAACCGTATGGAATCGCAGCAGCGCAAAAGCGGCTCCGCTTGTTAAACGCGGCGCTACTCTAGCTGGCAGCCCCGATGAGGTCGCTTCGGCGAGCGACGTTGTCGTATCCATTCTTGGGGATGACGCATCCGTCATTGAGGTCTACGAAGGCGCTAACGGCCTGCTCTCGGGTGAGATCGCCGACACCCTCTTCATCGACATGAGTACGGTGCAGCCGCACACATCGATTCAAATCGGCTCTAGTGTGGCGGCTGCCGGTGGCGTTTTTGTTGAGTCACCGGTATCAGGCACTGTTGCACCCGCGATCGATGGAAAATTGTTTGGGCTAATGGGTGGCAGCGATGACGCGGTTACGAGGGCTCAGCCGTTTCTTGACGTTCTCTGCCGCCGAACCATCCATGCTGGTGCAGTCGGGCAAGGCGCCTTGATGAAGCTGGCCGTAAACCTTCCACTCGGTGTGTACTGGCAAGCCCTAGCCGAAGCCGTAGCCTTGGGAGAAGCCGGAGGCTTGGACAGAAAACTGATTCTCGAAACCATCGCAGACAGTTCGGCAGCGCTGGCTGTGCTCGGCCTAAAAACACCGGCAATCCTTGGTGAGCCAGGGGCTGTCGCTTTCGATGTCGCGAGTATGCAGAAAGATATGTTGGCGATGGTTGAAACGGCGAGCGGCCTTGGCGTTCCTCTTCCCGCCGCGTCTGCCTCCCTAACGTCATATGCTGCAGCTAAGGCGAATGGCATGGGCGAAGAAGATGCAGTGGCCATCGTTCGATTCCACACGGATAAGATGACGCGAAAAACTAAGCAATAATTCCTTTAGAACGAAAGCACGCACGATGAGTGAATTTAAGAGTGAAGTGCGGGATGGAATGCACATCGATTGGGATGTCACCATCACGACGGATGATGGCATCATATTGCGGGCTGACATTTTCCGCCCGATTGAAGAAGGACAGTATCCTGTTCTCCTAACCTACGGCCCCTATGCCAAGGGACTTTCTTTTCAGGAAGGCTATCCCAGCGCCTGGGATCGCATGGCGGAGGAACATCCCGACGTTACCGCCGGATCGACAAACAAGTATCAGAACTGGGAAGTCGTCGATCCCGAAAAATGGGTGCCGGACGGTTATGTCTGTGTTCGGGTCGACTCACGAGGCTGCGGTCGTTCACCAGGCTACATCCAACATTTCTCGCCACGGGAAACATCAGACTTCGTGAATTGCATTGAATGGGCGGGCACGCAGCCGTGGAGCAATGGCAAAGTTGGTCTAAGCGGCGTGTCTTACTTTGGAATCAATCAGTGGCAGGTTGCCTCTCGCCAGCCAAAACACCTGGCCGCCATGTGCATTTGGGAAGGCGCGGCCGATTGGTACCGCGACATGACTCATCATGGTGGAATCCTCTCAACATTCTGGGCCAATTGGTCCGATATGCAGGTCAAGACGGTTCAGTACGGGCTCGGGGAACGTGGCCCGAAAAGTGTCGTAACTGGCGAATTGGTGTGCGGCGATGAAACACTGCCCGAGGAGGAGCTCGCCAAAAACCGCTGTGACTTTGGCGATGAAATCTTTGAACACCCACTCGACGATTCATACCATCGCGAACGGTCTGCAGATTGGGACAAGATAACCACACCCCTACTCACCGCTGCGAACTGGGGCGGACAAGGGTTACATTTACGCGGCAACTTTGAGGGTTACGTCCGCGCCGCCTCCAAAAACAAATGGTTGGAGGGCCACGGGCTCGAACACTGGACTGAGTTCTACACGGCCTACGGCATTGAACTACAAAAACGATTTTTTGGTCACTTCTTGAAGGGCGAAGACACGGGCTGGGACAAACAACCTCCGGTCCAACTTCTCGTTCGCCATTTGGATCGCTTTGAGAAACGTCTTGAAGAAGACTGGCCGATCCCCCGCACGATATGGACTAAATTTTATCTGGATCCGGACGGAATGCGGCTCACCGACGCTGCGCCTACGTCTTCGGCAACCCTAAGCTTCGATGCCTTAGGGGATGGCTTAACATTTATGTCAGACCCGCTAGCCAGTGAGACAGAGATAACGGGGCCATCGGCAGCGAAACTGATGGTTTCTTCATCGACGGAAGATGCCGATCTCTTCGTCGTGCTTCGAGTATTTGATGGTAGCGGTGAGGAAGTAACATTCCAGGGCGCAATCGACCCTCACACGCCGATTGGTCAGGGCTGGTTGCGCGCGTCCCATCGCAAACTCGACCCATCTCTGAGCCAACCTTGGCGCCCCTACCATACGCATGACGAAACCCAACTTCTAACCCCTGGCCAATCGGTCGGCGTTGATGTCGAAATTTGGCCAACCTCTATCGTTGTCCCGGCGGGTTATCGCATCGGTCTGACCATGCGGGGGAAAGACTATGAGAACGCCAATACGTCTGGCGAGCGATTGTCGAATTTTAAGAATGAACTAAAGGGATGCGGGCCGTTCTTACATGATGATCCCAGAGATCGACCGGCAGGCGTTTTCGATGGCGAAACGACGCTCCATGTGGGAGATAGTGAAACCGGGTACATTCTATTGCCCTTTATTCCGCCCAAACCGTAGCCGAGTATAAGGTCGCCTCCTGATATGCCTGCCCCTGCACGCATCACCCTGGTCCATGCCCTTCGCGAGTCCATGGTGCCGATATGGGATGCTTTTTCTGACGTGTGGCCGGAGGCCAAGACCTTCAACCTACTAGACGATTCCTTATCGGCGGACCTGGCGGAAGAAGGTGAGCTGACTGATCAGATCGTCGACCGGTTTTTAACGCTTGGCCGGTACGCCAAAAATTCCGGGGCCAAAGGTAAAACCACCGACGCGATCCTCTTCACCTGCTCCGCTTTTGGCCCAGCCATTGATGCGGTTAAACGTGACTTGGATATTCCAGTATTTACGCCGAATGAAGCGGCGTTCGAAGAGGCGGCCGCCATTGGTGGGCACACTGGTCTTGTGGTCACGTTTCCACCGTCTGCACCGTCGCTTTCAAAAGAACTTTCCGATCTTGCTGAGAAGCTCAGCGCGAACATCAAGATTTCTACCGTATTGGCTGACGGCGCCCTAGCCGCGCTCCAAGCGGGACAGCCGGAGAAACACGACGAAATAATCGCCGAGACTGCCGCCACTTTGGGTAAAGTCGACAGCATTGTACTCGGCCAGTTCTCAATGGCCCGGGCTGCCCAAGAAACATCCCATCGGGTCGATGCACCAATCATCACGACACCGACCGCAGCAGTTCATCGGCTCCGGACGTTGTTCGACGGATAACACGCCTCTATTGCGGTTAGGAACGCCATGACTGAAAAACAGCACCCGACTGATCAGATCGCGATCATTGGCCTTGGAATTATCGGATCAGCGTTAGCGCGCAACCTGATTACCCATGGGTTTTCGGTCACAGGCTTTGATCCGGACAACAACAGTGCCACGCGCGCGGCAGAGATGGGTGTCGCAGTCACGGCAGACGCCGCTGAAGCCATGCGGAACAGTGATATCATTCTGACGAGCTTGCCTTCAGAGGCCGCACTCGTCGCGACCATTGAATTGTTGACCACTGATTCGGGGCAATCCAACAAGGACCAGGTATTGGTTGAACTCAGCACTTTGTCTCTGGACTGCAAAACCGAAGCGCATGGTCAACTCGGGACAGCAGGAATAGCCATGCTTGATTGCCCGATTAGCGGCACCGGTGCGCAAGCTCAAACCGCGGATATCGCTCTCTATGCCAGTGGCGACGAACCCGCATTCAAACGATGCCGAGAAATTTTTGACGCGGTTGCGCGCGACAGCTTCTTTCTTGGGGCTATTGGCAACGGAACGCGCATGAAATTCGTCGCGAACCTGCTTGTGGCCATTCATAACGTCGCGTCGGCGGAAGCTCTCAACCTCGCCGCCCGAGCGGGATTGGATCCGCAACAAGTATATGACGTGATTTCTTCCGGCGCGGGGACATCAAAAATATTCGAGCTACGCGGACCAATGATGGTTGCAGACAATTATGATCCAGCAACCATGAAGTTGGATGTGTGGCAAAAAGACATGGCCCTGATCAAAGACTTCGCTGCGGCAGCAGGTGCATTCACACCCTTGTTCGATACAACAGAACCTCTCTATGAAACGGCGATCGATCTCGGTCTTGGCGAGCAGGACACCGCAGCCGTACACAAGATTCTTTCGCAGATGGAAGACAAATAGAACCACTGCCAAGAACTGGATCGTGATGGACTAGCGGCAGGCCAAATCAAGCAAAAATGCGAGATGTGGAACCTTTAAAAACCTTATCAGCCGTTTTCTGAACCCCAAATTACTCATGAAATGAATATTTTGCGTATTTCATCCGCAAATCCTTCTAATTTTCGGGCGAAATACCGTATTGTGGCCGCTGAATTTATGGGGGAAGAAAAATGACAATCAGACAAAAGAATCTACGCTCGGGTGCACCACTTCTGGCGGCGCTCGCAATATCAACGTCACTTATCGCACCTGAGGCCATTGCCCAGAATCTTGCGATTGAAGAAATTACGGTCACGGCACGTAAGCGCTCTGAGTCGCTGATGAAAGTGCCATTGGCCATTACCGCCTTCACAGAGACCGAGCTAGAGCGGCAAAACATCAATGCGCTGGAAGATTTGGCGCAGTGGACGCCGTCGCTCCAATTCCAAGACGTCAACGGAGCATTCCAAAACCCAGCGATTCGCGGTTTGACCCAAACTGACCAGAGCTCGCCGCAAGGCAATGTCGGCGTGTTCATCGACGGCGTATATTTGAACAATAGGTCGGGGCTGGAATTTGGCCTTCTCGATTTACAACGAATTGAAGTGGTTAAAGGGCCTCAGAGTGCCCTTTACGGTCGCAACACCTTCGGTGGCGCCATCAACTACGTGACCAAGCAGCCGACACTCGGTGAGTTCGGTGGCCGCATCGAGGGCACAGCAGGAACACGTGATCGATATTCCCTCGCTGGCAACATCAATATTCCAATTGGTGATGCCGTATCGGTTCAGCTCTTTGGTGGATTTAGTGACTTCGACGGCACGATTCCCAACGTACGGAACGGCGAACGCCTTGGTGGTTGGAATACGCGAGACGTGTTCGGTGCAAAGATTTATGCGGAACCCACAGAAAATACACGAATCACGCTCTTTGGGGCCCGCAACAAGACCGACAATGAAACGCCGGCGTTGGCGTTGTCAGAAGCATCCTCCAACAATTGTGGATCGGATACCGTCAATCCGTTCGGCGTGCCACGGCAAACATTGTTTTGTGGGGAACATGTTCGGGCAACTGAGGTTAGCCTCTCCGAAGGCGCACAAGGTCTGATCGGCGCAACCGACCTCTACTATGCCAAACTCGAACATGATTTCGATTTCGCAACTTTAACGGCTTTGGCCAGTCACACGGATTCTGGGTTCACACTTCAAGTTGATACAGCATCGAACCCGAACGCCATCAACATTCCGTTCTTCATTCCGGGCCTTTCTGTTCAGTCTCTGATTGATGCGTCTACACCGAAAGGCGACGCAGACAGCTATGAGATTCGTCTGGCTAGCTCGGGAGACAGTGCGATCGGATGGACCATTGGAGGCTTCCACTACAACAGCTTCGATATCGATACACTAGGTGTGTTCTTCCTTCCCCTAGGCAACGCAGATGGTGAAGCGGTTCCGTTCTTTCAGCGGGAACGCATCGTTCGCACTAAGGCGACATCTGTCTTTGGATCGGTCGACTACGACTTCTCGGATCAACTCACGGCATCTGTTGAACTGCGGTATACCGATGAGAAGCTAAGCCTAATCAATTCCACTTCCGGTGAAGAGCAAAAGTTCGATTTCTTCGCACCGCGTTTCACGATCGATTATCAAGCGAGTGATGATCAGTTGTTCTACGCCAATGCTGGCCGCGGTGTAAAAACTGGCGGTTTCAACACCAACGTGGCCGAAGGGCTTGCCGAGCGGACATTCGGTGAAGAAACCAACTGGACGTTCGAAATCGGTAGTAAATCGACCCTCTTCGACGGCCGAATGGTTGCGACAGTTTCTGCATGGTACGTGGACTGGAAAGACCTTCAGGTTCAAACAGCGGTGGCCAACTCCCCGGTTTCTGCCGTGCAGAACTTCGGTGAAGCCCGGTCCATCGGAATTGAAGTGGATACGAGCGTTAACGTTACTGAGGACTTTGTTATCCGTGCAGCCGTTGCAGTAATGGACCCGCAATACAAAGACGGCTTTATTGAAGGGGAAGCGACAGCGGCCTGTGGCGAGTTTGTGAACACCATCATCACCACACCGGGCTGTTCAGCAGAAGTTGGTGGCAACACCATCAGCCGTACCTCTGATTTCCAGGCCTCGATTTCAGGCACCTACACGGTCCCTGAAATAATCCAAGACTACGACATGTACATCCGCGGTGATTTCTCCCATGAGGCCGCGAAGTTCGATACAGGCCTCAATTTTGCCAGCCAAGGCGCCATTAATCTCGCCAATGCTCGCATCGGCTTCGTAAATGAGAATCTGGAAATTGCATTTTGGGTCGACAATGTCTTCGATAAGAGCTGGAACCGGCGTGTGACCTCTGTGCCATTCACGGCAGAAGGTGCGCCTAACAGTGGCGTGGTGCAGTATCGCGTCTACCCAGGCGACACCCGCACCGGCGGCGTTGATATTCGCCTTAATTTCTAAAGTTTAGAGATAACAAAAAATCGGGCGGGACTCATTGGTCCCGCCCTTTTTTTTGTCGCCAGATTATTTTGAGGCGCCATTGGGTAACGCATACGCCACGTATGCGTCGCCGAGTTCCGTCCCCGCAATGCCGTTACCGGTCGCCGCGATAACGATGAACTGCCGTCCATCAGGCCCTGCTGTGTAAGTCATGGGCACAGCCATTCCCGGCTTGGGCAAATCGGTCGCCCATACCTCCTCGCCGGTTTCGATATCAATGGCACGCAACACGCTGTCCATGGCGGCACCAATAAAGATCAAATCGCCACCAGTGATGATGGGGCCACCAACGTTTGGAGATCCCCAAGATTTAGGGGTTTTGAATAAACCGAACGGACCAACGGACACCTGGCCGAAAGGCACGCGCCAGGCGGTTTCGCCGGTTGTCATATCAAATGCTGTGAGCTCACCCCACGGAGGCGCATTACAAGGGATGCCCCAGGGTGACAGCCAACGTCGACCTTCCACGCGGTACGGTGTGCCAATCATCTCACGCGACATACTCGAAGTATTTGGTTTGCCCTTGGCTTCTTCGCTGGTTAGCGGCACCAATCGGAACACAAAGCCATAGTTGTGCGCTTTGACAACCAGTAAATTGCGTTTGGGATCGTAGGCAACACCACCCCAGTTCCCTCCACCAGCCGTGGATGGATAGAGCAATGACCCCTGCAAGCTAGGCGGCGTAAAAATGCCTTCATAGCGGAAGCTCTTAAACTCCTCCATGCACTTGCCACGGTCCCAGAACGTAAGGCCCCAGACATCATCCTCGGTTATAACCTGCCCAGAAAATGGTCCTGGTTTGGTCGGCCACGGTTGGGTCGGTGACGTTCGCTCTTCTGGAATATCCGTTTGTGGCACCGGGATTTCCTCTATTGGAAAAACCGGTTCGCCGTTGTCACGGCGAAAGACAAAGACTGTGCCCATTTTTGTCACCTGGGCGACAGCCTCGATGACTTCGTCACCCTGACGAATATCAATCAAGGTGGGCTGGGCCGGAAGGTCGTAATCGAATACGTCGTGGTGAACGAGTTGTTTGTGCCAGACCAACTCACCCGTCTCGCCATCAAGCACAACAATTGCGTTGGCATAGGGAATTGGATCTAGTCGATTGCCGCCGTACGGATCGGGACTTGGACTTCCAGTGGGCACAAAAACCCAGTTGCGCTCTGTATCAACCGTGAAGGGGGGCCATATATCTCCGCCACCCGTTTGGTCGCGCATCGCCTCGGGAATGGTATTGAAATGCCAACGTTCTTCGCCGCTGCGCACATCAAAGGCGCGGATGGTGCCGTCAGGTGAGTTCGCACGAACACTGTCGCCCACACCGCCGCCAATGATAACCAGATCATTTAGAATGACAGGTGGCGACGTTAGATCAATCAGGCCTTCGCCGTTATATTCGTAGTCGGACAGTGAAAGGTAGCCACCACGGCCGAAATCTTCGCAAGCCTTTCCCGTATTCGCATCGACCGCAAACACGTTTCCGATTCGGTCACCTTTGAATACCCGTTTCTCGCATGCTTTTCCCGACGTTGGGTTTTCATTTTGCCAATAGCCAACCCCTCGGCAGTGTCGCGCCTTGAGCGGGGTATCGATTAAGCCGTCATGAGGATTAAACGCCCATACTTCTGTTCCCAAAGCCGGATCGAGTGCAATGATGCGATTGTGCGCCGTGCACAGGTAGAGGAGATCATTTGCCAGTATAGGAGTGGTTTCGTCGTAGCTTGGGCCTATCTCTGAGCCAAAGTCCGTCGTCTCTCCCGTGTGATAGGTCCATGCCAATTCAAGGTCATCGACATTGCTGCGATTGATTTGATCGAGGGCAGAATAGCGGCCGCCTCCGGGAACCCCGCCGAAAGAGGACCATCCTTTATTTGTCGCAAGCTCATCGGCACTTATTGGAAGAGATGGAACGGAGAAGGCGACCAAAAGCGCTAGGCTTGTTGCAACTGTATGACGACGAGGCATGTCATTTCCCTTTTGCCAGTTATTCTTGCGGGTGACGGGTCATTCGCTTCAATTATACAGAACCGTATGTGGCTCACCAGATACGAGCAAGTGTTGAGTGGTCTGGGTGCCTAAGGCTAGACTGGCCCCTACAATCACTCGTCCTTGGAGCACCCTGGTGGGATACATAGATTGCGACACCCATGCCATCGAAAGTCTGCGCACCTGGTCCTACCTGGCGCCAAAGGATGAGCATTTTCGTCCGCCAGAGAAGAAGACTGATGGCAGTCAATCTCAGTGGAATCGTCTGAAACATTTCTGGGAAATGCCATCAGGCCAGCTGATTATCTGCGGCCTCGAGGTAGAAAGCGCGCCAGGCCAACCACCACCCAGCGTCCGCCTGCTAGATGACGTTGCGGGGCGCGTAAAATGGATGGACGATTTGAATGTCGACACCCAGATCATCATTCCAAGCTTCTTCCTTGCAGCATTATTCACTGACCCGGCCGCGCAAACTGCTTTAACGGCGAGCTACAACCGCTGGATGGCAGATTGCTCAAAAGAATCCAATGGGCGCCTGCGATGGTCATTGGTTCCACCGCTCTTAGATATAGATGCCGCCAAAGAAGAAATTCGTTTCGGCGCGGCAAACGATGCCGCATCGGTCATGATGCGTCCGTTGGAATGCGAGAAACTTCTAACCGACCCCTACTTTTATCCGGTTTACGAAGAAGCTCAGAAACACAATCTGACGATCGGTGTCCACATCGGCAATGCAAGCAGTCCCGTCTATGAGAATTCCGCTGCCATCATGCATGCCATCGTGCCCATGACGGCCGCGTTCGTGAACATTTTTACGTCCGACTTCGCAACTCGTTTCCCGGAGCTTCGGTTCGGGTTTCTTGAGGGGGGCTCCGAGTGGTTGCCTTTCGCTCTTCGAGAAATTTCCAGGGGCGCGGAAACAGCGTGGCGGCAGGATGTCGCCCTTGCCGACGTGCCCTTGGCGGGCACCAACTTATTCATCGACTGCACGTTTGATGAGGACCTTCCCTACGTGCTCAAATTCTCTGGTGAAGACAATCTCGTGCTCGGCTCTGACTTTGGTCACGCTGATATCGGCACAGACGTCGGCGCGCATGGCGTTATGTGTGAAAGAACAGATGTAGACGCCGCCGTGTTGAACAAAATCACGTCCGAAAACGGCCGGCGGCTCTACGGGCTATAACCGACAGCCTGTCGCGGCATGCTAGCCAGGATCCGCCACCCCGCGCCATCGCGCACCCATACGTGAATCACCTCATACCACTCGTCGACCGCCTCACCTTCGGGTCTGACGGTTCGGTGGTTGAGGTAATAGATCACCGCCGTATCCCCATGCAGAGTGAAGGCTTTAAAATTCATATCGAGTTTCTCGCGGGAATTACCTTTGATACCTGCCCCTGTTCGCCGTAGGCCGTCTTTTCCTGGCTCCCAGCCCCCGCTTGGAAACGGTGCTATGAAGTTCGGCGAGGCACCGTCGATATAGGGCTGAAAGTTGCCCTCTCCACGGCTGGCATAAATGGACTGCTCAAGCGCCCAAATTTCTTCTTTCGCGGTAGCGACCTGCTCTGGTGTGTGTTGCTGTGCGGCAACCGCAGACGCAAACATCGAAACGAATACCACAAACGATATTAGTGACTTTGGATCACGCATTCCTGATTTCCCTTAAATTCTTCTGGGCAGCACTTTTATGCGAACGACACTACGCCCTGCTACCACAAAACAAGTTTTCTATACGCACTCGCCCTGCCATGCGAACACCGTGACAATATACTTATCTGTCGAGCACATCGTAAAAGGGGGTTTTTTATCCGGCTCCATCCAAGTGGCTTGATGCAGATCATCTAGAACATATCTAAAGCCTAATTCTTCTAGCTGCGCTAAAAGAGCGCCAAGTTTTCCATCTTCCTGACGAAACGCATGAACTTCAACAACCATACGCTCGACATTACGAAGTGAATCACCGCAGTCAGCGAGAATTTTATACTCGGCGCCTTCTACGTCGAGCTTTAAGAGCTGTATTCGATCTTTTTCGATGACATCTTTGAGTCGGATTGTCGGAACCGATATCCCAGCATCAGATACGTCGTCCACATGCCCCGCATCGTCTTTACTGTCAGTAAAAGTAACGCCATCGTTTCCGATCCAGACTGCCAATGCATCGACGGCTATATCACCATGACCGAAGGCTGTGAGATTAGCCTCACACAAGGATGCGATTTTTGGATCTGCTTCAAAGGCTCTAATTCTAGCGTTGGGATATTGCTCTTTGAAAAACAAGGACGCCATTCCTATGTGAGCACCGCAATCGAGTATAAACGGCGCTTCTGTATCGCAATCAAAGTGATAAAGGCGATCGCCAAATATCTGGCGGGTCTGATAGTAAAAACTGTGCATGTCTGCATACTTGAGAAACTTGCCAGCCACTAACATCTCGCCCGGCTCACGCCGCGGCCATTGTGCTATTTCCGGCGTCAGTTGGCCGATTATTTCCCCGAGGGCGTCACGAAGCATAGAAACAGTCCGTTGCGGTAGATATTGAGGGAGTGTACGGGAAAACCCTTCGGTGGGCCACTCACGTCTCCCATGACAGCCCAAGCCCAATCCGTTAAGTTTAAGCCACAACATTCTTCTGGGGGCACGTCGTTCATTGCGTATCGTTGTAATCAATACAAACGACCTACATGGCGGTGCCGCACGGGCGGCATATCGCCTGCATAAGGGGCTTAGAGAAATTGGAGAAAATAGTACGTACTTTGTGAAAGAGCGGGCTACGGACGACACCTCGGTTGAACAATTCATATCCGACCCCTCACCCAAAGCCGTGGCAGAGCGGCTGACTCTTAGAGCGCAATTAGATGCTGCATACGATGAATATGCGCATTGCCGCAGCCCCGATATCGAATTGTTTAGCCAGGAACGCGTGGATGGAGATGAGGATTTCTTTATTCAACGGCCACGCGCTGACGTCATAAATTTACACTGGGTTTCCCGGTTCGTTGACTACCACCTATTCTTTACACCCGAACGAACAAAATGCCCGGTGGTATGGACGCTCCATGACATGAACGCCTTCACCGGCGGGTGTCATTACGATCAAGAGTGCGGAAAGTACACGACGACCTGTGGGACTTGCCCCCTGCTCGGTTCAGAAGAGAAAAACGACCTAGCCCATCGTGTGTTCGAAGCGAAAAAAAAGATCTTTGATGCTTGGCCCGCTGAGCGGTTGCATATCGTAACGCCCAGCAAGTGGCTCGCCGCAGAAGCACGAAAGAGCACATTGTTTTCCAAGTTCGACGCCACGGCGATTCCGAACGGTGTCGAAACAGATATATTCAGCCCGACCGATCAAGCGATAGCACGGGAGAAACTAAACCTTCCTCAGAATGCCAAAATCGTATTGTTCGTATCGAATCATATTGGGTTAGCGCGTAAAGGGTTTCGAGAACTGGTGCACGCTCTATCTCTCGTCCCGGACAATCGTGACCTCTTGCTATTAGGTGTCGGCGACAGCCACGTCCTCGATATCGAAGCCCCTTTTCAAGTCGGCCAAATCGAGTTTCAGCGCGACGATGAAAAGACCGCACTCATGTACAGCGCAGCGGACGTTACAGCGTTACCGTCCCGTCAGGACAATTTGCCAAATATAATTTTAGAATCAATGAGTTGCGGAACACCCATTGTCGGCTTTGATGTGGGTGGCATTCCAGACGTCGTCAAACATGGCGAAACTGGATATTTAGCAAGATCTGGCAACGTGGGCGCCCTCGCGGCAGCAATCTCCGAAGCCCTAGGCGACAGCGATGCACTCAAGGCATGTGGCGAGAGAGGCCGACGTCTCATCGAGGAGGAGTATTCGATCGCTGCTCAAGGGGCCGCATACAAAAAGCTATTTGAGTCTGTCGTCGAGACAGCGCGTGCATACCGACACTAGGACAAACTAATGGCAACTATTCTCGTTACGGGTGGGGCTGGATATGTAGGGAGCCACGCCTGCAAGGCCTTGGCCGCTGCTGGCCACACGCCAGTTACGTACGACAATCTCATTCGCGGCCATGATACGGCCGTTAAATGGGGGCCGTTAGAGGTTGGTGACATTCTTGATTCAGAGCGGCTTTCACAAGTTATTGAAAAGCACGATCCAGATGCTGTGATGCACTTTGCTGCACTGGCCTTAGTTTCAGAGTCTGTCGAGAATCCAGAACTCTATTTACGAAATAACGTTGAAGGTTCAAGAAATTTACTCGATGCCATGAAATCAGCAGGCATAAGAAAGCTAGTCTTTTCATCTACCTGTGCGATTTACGGCATTCCTGAAGAAATTCCCATTCCAGAATCTGAACCCACGAAACCCATCAGCCCCTACGGAGAATCCAAATTGCTGGTCGAAAATATGCTGGCCGAGCGAGCCGCGTCGGACGGCCTTTCCTCTTTTGCATTGCGGTATTTCAATGCCGCGGGTGCCGATCCGGACTGCGAGATTGGTGAGGACCACGACCCCGAACCCCATCTAGTTCCGAATGTATTGGCAGCCGCTATGGATGGGTCTCGCCTCACTGTACATGGGAACACTTATCCAACAAAAGATGGCACATGCGTGCGCGACTATGTTCACGTTAACGACCTCGCCGCCGCACACATATTGGCGTTAAGCGCCCTCGACGAAAATGCGAAAACCCAGTTTGCAAACCTGGGTACTGGCTCGGGGTTTTCTGTGATGCAGGTCATCAAAGCCGCAGAGAACGTAACTGGAAAAACAATTCACTTCGACATAGGACCAGCTCGTTTAGGTGATCCACCGACTTTGATTGCGAACGGTGCCTACGCCCGCGAAGCTTTAGGCTGGGAGCCCAAAAGGTCAGACCTGAATACTTTGATTGCAGATGCGTGGCGTTGGACGAAGGCTCGTTGACCTTGGCTAAGATTGAGTGAGTTTCTCATTCAAGGCGCCCACTAGTATGTCCTTGAACCATTCCGTTCGAGCCCTAAGCCCATGGTCTTTGAGGCAGCGGGACTGGCCATTGCGAGCAATTTCGTCGCACTTATCTGGATTATCGACATAGTAAAGAAGCTTCGAGATTAGTTCATTTTCTGTCCGAAACGTCTCTACTTCAACCCCAGGCTCAAAGAAATTGGAGAGCTCCGGATGATAGGGTGTCATCAAGAACGCCCCCGCGCCCGTCGCCTCGATTAAACGCATGTTGGGTGGTTGGTTTCCGAAGGCATCAACATCGACGTTGATGACGATACGCGCGTTACGCAAGGTGCGGAGCATGTCATCTGCCCAACGTGCGCCTTGGTTCAGCGCCTGAACATGAGGAGGAAGAGCGCTAACATCTGGCATAAATAGACCGAATGAAAATCCACCAGCAGGGTCTGCACTCAGCTGCGCAATCATATCGAGAATTGCAATACGGCGTGTATGCTGATGAGTGACCGTACCAGAAAAAACGACGTCCCATTGGACATTGCGGCTGTCAGTGAGCACAGGGCAATCTTCCGGGAAACCTGGGTGAAAGCGTGCTGATGCACTTGCTCCCAAAGCCTCTGCCTCCGTCATTATCCGATCAAAACTGGTGAGAACGACGTCAAATTCAGACCAGTCCGTCCCGTTTGGGCTGGGAAACCCCCTCCAGCCTGAAACCAATGTCGGTCTTTTCTTCAGGGCACGAATGAAGCGGGAGTCGAAAACGACAATATCGGTAAAATACAAAATGTCTGGATCGAATAACTCGATCTGCCGCCTTGTTATTGCCGCGCAATCTACCGGCTGGGAGACAGGATCACCCTGAGCTCGAGACCATGCAGATTGAGCCACGGGGTTATTAGCAATCACCTGCATCGTTTCCAGTCCGTGCTCGCGCAAAGGCCTTGAAAAAATGTGTGAGCTGGCGAAGCCATCATCTAAAAGTGCATCAATCTGTGCATCGAAGTTTGCTTCGACAAGATGTGGCGGCGCACGCCTGGCACGAACATTCCTATTGTCTCAGAAGCTGAGGGACGTTCTATGGAACCTGATGTTTTCATCGTTTTTCCCTGGCACTTCCGCGACGAAATTATCAAGCGCGAGCTATCCTTCTTAGATTCTGGTGGCACCTTACTCTTTCCCCTACCCGAGTTTACTCTCGTCACCGGATGACAAGTGACCATGACTATCTGGGAAATTTACAGACGGTTTTGATCACTGGCGCAACCGGACAGGATGGCCGGCTTGCTAGCTCAATATTGCGCAATGAGGGGCGTCGCCCCATTGGGCTTGGAAGAAAGGGCCGAGCGGCGGCGCCAACAGACCACCCAATAACTGATTGGGTCTGGTGGGATTGGCAAGATCGATCAATGCTGGAAGACCTGCTCGATGAAATCAAACCTGATGCAGTCCTTCATCTCGCCGCACACCACCACTCTGCAACAACAAATCTCAACGATTTGGCATCAGATGCCGAGGATATGTTGTCCACCAACATGACGGGATCGGCTGCACTGGTTCTAGCGATACAACGAGCTGCACCCGAGGCCCGGCTCATAGCTGCAGCCTCATCTCAAATGTTTACGCCCACACAAACAGAAACGCGTATCGATGAGTTAAGTAAA
Source organism: Rhodospirillaceae bacterium (assembly GCA_018666155.1). GTDB lineage: Bacteria > Pseudomonadota > Alphaproteobacteria > Rhodospirillales > Rhodospirillaceae > WLXB01. Next base: position 45,330 of record JABJAH010000065.1, read on the forward strand.
ATTCTTCCCGCCAGCCTTTATGGAATTACGAAGGCAGCCACACTTCAAATGATTGATCACTATCGTCGGCAGTGTGCCATACAGGGCGGGTCCGTAATATTATTCAATCACGAATCACGGTATCGGCCGGCCCGCTTTGTTGCGCGAACAATCAGCCAAGCCGCAGCAGCAATTTCCACGGGTGCACAAGACCGTCTGACACTGCAAAACATCGGCGCATCAGCTGACTGGTGTGCTGCGGAAGATGTCGTGGAGGCTATACTGAGGATAGCTGCATCCTCACAAAATGCTGACTTTATAGTTGCGTCGGGACAGGCAACCCCGCTTAAAGACTTGCTAGATGCAGCTTTTTCCTGTGTAGGGCTCGATTGGCGCGATCACGTAGATAGCCGAGAGGACTATCCGCAGCCTTATCTCATCGGCGATCCTAGCCGCATCCAAGCAGCGTGCGGCTGGCGCAGCGTAACACCAATGCAATCGGTCATGGCAGACATGGTGACGCATGACCGGTTGCTACTTGAACAACAATAGATCGCCGCCGCATCCCATTGTGATGCCGCCCATTTAGTTTGGCTAAAGAGCGCGTTGAGAAACACCATGACAACCACGCTGCAAATCGCACTCCGACTACTTTTCAACACCTATAGTGAAAATAACCTGTGAACGAGTCTCGCAGAAATAAATCACCCGTCACAGCTGAATCCCAACTGCGATAAACCCTCTTCCAGGTGAGCCGCAATACGAGGTTGCCCTAGCAAGTACTCCGCCGTATTGCCGCTATGTTCCATACGCGCCGTTTCGGACGCGTCTTGCCATTCATCAACGGTGTACGTACCACGGCCGATCCATGAAATGGCGATAAGCTCAATTTGCTCATCATCATTGAGGCCTTCAATAAAATCGAGGAGCTCGTCATGTTCATCGCTGACTGTCTCGACGTCGTCTTCCCCGGCAACATTATCGTCATCGAGAAAGTCATCTTCATCGGTATCGCCATGGAGAAGGCTCTCATGACCATGGGAGTCCGGGTCATGCTCTTCGCCATCGGCACCCCCTCCGAGGGCTAAGGCTCGCGCTTGGACAATCACGTGACAGACCGACTCAACTGAAATATCAAACATTGCCGATCAACCCCTCTAGAGATCGCAGATACAAGGATAATCCTGCGCAGAGCCGACCATAAATCAAGCGGAAATATTGAAGTCGAAGCCCTTAGGGTAAGCTGCGCATGGCTGTAGACGGAAAATCTGAAAAGACCCCATCAATACCGAGCGCAAAGAACCGTTGATACTCTGCAACTGGGTCGTTGTTGTAAGGCTTAATCAGATACCGTGATTCGTCCCGGAACGTATAGGCATGCACAACCA
>JABJAH010000066.1 GCA_018666155.1 Rhodospirillaceae bacterium
AATCGTTTCCGCAGCGATGGAGGATGAATCCTCTATGTCATCCAACCGGGCCAGAACCGCAGCTAAGGAGCCGGCCTCAATATCTTCAGAAGCCAGATCTTCGAATAACTCACCACCCACGCTCTCAGCTTTGGCCACAACAGCACGGCACACCGGACAAAGAGACAGGTGCGTGGCGATCAGGATCGAAGACGGTTCGTCTAATGATCCGGCGGCGTACGACCACAATAGGTCGTCACTGGGATGATGACTTGCATTCATTGCTCTTCTCCCAAAGCCGTACGCATGCGGCGCATGGCCAATCTTAATCTCGACTTCACAGTGCCCAGGGGCAAATTCAACTCTTCAGCTATCTCACCGTGCGCCTTGTCCTGATAGAACGACAATCGAATAACTTCAGCTTGTTCTTCTGGCAGCTCGGCGATCGCAGCCTTTATTTTGACCTGTGTTTCGCCCACTTCCACGGCCCGATCAGGCGATATTTCCGCTTCCGGGACGAATGCAGGGTCTTCTGGATCAAAACTCGGTCTTCTCTCCTTACGAAGCGCATCAATTCTCAGATTACGCGCAACCGTAAAAATCCATGTGCCAGCCGACGCCTTCGTGGGGTCAAATCGGTCAGCCTTGCGCCACACAGACACCATGGCCTCCTGACTTAGCTCTTCAGCCGTGGCTTGATTGGCGCCCTGACGCATCAGGTACGACTTAATGCGTGGGGCGTAATGGGCGAAAAGCTTGGAAAACGCCTCTTTATCGCGACGCGTCGCAATCGAGACCAGGTGTTCAGTCATCACGACTGTGTCCGGCTTAACCGACACGCTGGATTTGTTAACGGTCACTGCTCGTCTTACCCGCCGACTGACCGGCGCCCCCTTCATCAGCACAGCAGGGGGTGTGCGAACGTCAACTCGTTCTTGGACACCAAACACCAAAGTCTCCCTCACTTCTCTTCGTTAACTTGTTCTACGGCTCCCCGAAACAAACGGATCACCACAAAAATAAGGGTCTTTAGCGAAGAGATCAGTGAACTGACTTCGGATTCCTACCGTACAGTTTGTATTCCTATGCTAGCCCTTAACGGAGTTAGACAGCGGGGCCTAGCGTAAAAATGCTTCTTCCGTACACTTAATAGCCTTGTGGTTATAATTCTAGGAGTGTTTAAGATTTTTGGTTTTGATAAAATGATCAATCTTCTCAGTATGATACGTTCTCGGGGAGACAACTGAATGTCAGGCGACAGCAAGCTCAAAATTGCGATCATCGGAAGCGGCATTTCCGGTTTGTCAGCCGCATGGCTACTCAATCAGGGTCATGACATCACCGTTTTCGAGAAAGATGGGCGGCTTGGTGGGCACAGCAACACCGTCGATGCCTTAATCGATGGGCCCCAGGGGCGCCTATCAATCCCCGTCGATACCGGATTCATCGTCTACAACGAGCGCACATACCCCAACCTAACCGCCCTTTTCGAACATCTCGATATCGCGACTGAAGAGAGCGTGATGTCTTTTTCAGCCTCTATGAATGCCGGGGGATTCGAATATTCCGGAGCCGGGCTAACAGGGCTATTAGCGCAAAAACGCAATCTTGTGCGGCCAAGGTTTTGGAGCATGGTGCTTGATATTCTGCGTTTCTATCGCGAATGCGTTCGCGACGCGGGGCTGCCTGAAAATGCAGAACTGACTCTCGGGGATTACCTTAATAAGCACGGGTACAGTGACGGATTTCTCAGAGATCACATCTATCCGATGGCCAGCTCAATTTGGTCCGCAACGTTTGAAGAAATTCGCGAGTATCCGCTGACAGCTTTCGTCCGGTTTTTCTCCAATCATGGCCTGTTGGAGACAAAACAGGACCGGCGCCCGAAATGGCGTACGGTTTCCGGCGGAAGCAAATCCTATGTCGACCGGATCGCAGCTGATTTCTCCGATAATATTCTTCTAAACACTTCCGTCGTCGGCGTAACAAGGTCGCCTGAGGGTGTTTCCATCTTCACTGAAGACGGCGAGACCCACAGTTTTGATCACGTTGTTTTTGCGTCCCATTCGAACCAGGCTTTGGCCATGCTCAACGATCCGACGAGTGACGAGCGCACGTTACTGAGCTCGATCAGATACGAGTACAACCGAGCAGTTCTTCACACCGACGAGTCAATGATGCCACGTCGACGCAGAGCTTGGGCCAGCTGGAACTACATATCGGCGGGAAAGGAGGACCAAAGCCAATTGGTATGCCTGAGCTACTGGATGAACTTGTTGCAAAACATTGACCGAGACTATCCGGTGTTTGTCACCCTAAACCCGCACCGAGATCCTGACCCTGCCAAAACCATCCGGTCCTTTGACTACGAACACCCCATTTTTGATCAAAAAGCTTTAGATGCGCAGAAGCAGCTTTGGGCGCTGCAAGGGTCGAACCGAACTTGGTATTGCGGGGCCTACTTTGGCTACGGGTTTCACGAAGACGGCCTCCAGTCGGGTCTCGCTGTTGCAGAACAGCTGGGTGGGCTCAAGCGGCCCTGGACTGTGGACAATGAGTCGGGACGAATTTGCATGGCTGGCCTGGTCGATACGCCATCAACCGTGCAAGAAGCGGCATAGAGCAGATGACCGCATTAGCTTCATCCTTGTACACGGGCAAAGTCATGCACCGGCGTACACGTCCGAAGAAACATCGCCTTGCCTACGATGTATTTGCGCTCCTCGTAGACCTCGACGAACTGCCGGCCATGGACAAGTCAATGCATGGCTTTGCATACAACCGGTTTTCCTTACTGAGCTTCTACAACCGGGACCACGGCCCGGGGACTGATGAGCCCCTGCGGGTATGGATCGAAAGCATACTCGCTAACGCCAATCTATCCATTGAAGGCGGACCAATTCGCTTGCTGTGTTACCCGCGCATGCTGGGTTACTCGTTCAATCCACTTTCGAATTACTTTTGCTACAAGCCTGACGGAACTCTTGTCGCCGTTCTGCATGAAGTTTCGAATACTTTTGGTGAACGCCACTGCTATTTGTTCGATACAAGCAGTGATGATGGCCTTGTCCGTCACTCCGTAAAAAAATGCTTTTACGTTTCGCCCTTTATCGAAATGGACATGACATATAATTTTCGAATTCGTCCCCCGGCGGACGACATTTCAGTCGCAATCCAAGAAACAGACGCAGATGGAACACTTCTGTTCGCATCGTTCGGAGGTACACGCCAACCTCTGAGCGCCTGGACCATGGTGAAAGCCTTTTTCGCCTACCCAATGATGACGCTCAAAGTCGTTGGCGGGATTCATTGGGAAGCCGTCAAACTTTGGCGGAAAGGCGTACCTTTGGTCGCTAGACCGAAACCGCCGAAAGATCTCGTTACCTATGCCTCTCATGAAACCGGTTGACCGAGGAACGCATGGCCAATCAATTGAATCAAACTATGAATTCTCTCAACACCACTGACATCCAGGGTAGTGCACCGACGTTGGTCGGTAAACTCATCGGGGTCCTCAGCAAGATCACGATCGGCACTTTGGACCTGACGTTGCCAGACGGCTCCAAACACACGCTTGGTCCTGGTGGCGCGCCAGAAACCGTCATGGTGATCAATCGTTGGCGCGCGGTACGCCGTCTCCTCACGCAAGGCGACATGGGGTTCGTCGAATCCTATCTCGATGGCGACTGGGATAGCCCTGACCCCTCCAAAGTGGTTGAGATTGCAGTGGTCAATAGACCTTCGGCAAAGACCAATGATCTACAAGGGTTTTGGCACTGGTTTCTTAATCGACTGGGTCACCTGCGTCGGTCAAACACGAAACGAGGCGCGAAACGCAACATCGCCGCCCACTACGATCTGGGTAACGATTTCTACGAGCAATGGCTCGACCCAACAATGACCTACTCGTCGGCCTATTACACCGCCGAGAACCAGCCACTCGATCAAGCCCAAACTGAAAAATACCGCCGCATCGCGGACATGCTTCAACTCAAACCGGAACACTCAGTTTTGGAAGTTGGGTTTGGCTGGGGCGGTTTCGCGGAGTTCGCTGTCAAAGAGTACGGGTGCAAAATAACGGGACTGACGCTGTCAGAAGAGCAACTCAAATTTGCAAGTGAACGTATCCAAAAGGCCGGGCTATCGGAAAAAGTTGATCTGCGATTACAAGATTATCGAGACGTAGAGGGACAGTTTGATCGCATTGCTTCGATCGAGATGTTTGAAGCAGTCGGCGAAGCCAATTGGCCGCGTTACTTTGACATGATCCACAATCGGCTCACACCAAGTGGTCAGGCGGCATTACAAATCATCACGATCGACGACGCATTCTACGAACGCTATCGCAGCGGCTCGGACTTTATTCAGCGTTACATCTTTCCGGGCGGAATGCTGCCGTCCGTTAGCGCTTTAACTAACGAGATTGATCGCGCTCGTCTCAACCTCGCAGAGGTCACAACGTTCGGCGACAGCTATGCCGAAACCCTGAGGGAATGGCGCCAAAGGTTTCTTGGGGCGTGGACCTCAATAGAGCCACTTGGCTTCGATGAAAGATTTCGTCGCATGTGGGAGATGTACCTCGCGTACTGTGAGGGTGGCTTCCGAGCAAAATCCATCGATGTTGGACAATTCAAAATCGTTCGCGCCTAGGGTTTCCCGCTCAATCAGGTAGAAAGTTAACCGATGGCGCCTGCGCCCACTCTCACCGTCGGCCGATTAGGGGCTTATGCCGCCCCGGCTTTTGCCCTGGCGATGCCGACGATTCCTGCCTTCGTTTATCTGCCCGCCTTGTATGCAGAGAGCCTGGGCCTGGCAGCAGCAGGTCTTGTCTTGTTGGGCGCACGCATCGTCGATGTCATCTCGGATCCACTGATTGGCGTGCTCAGTGACCGACACGAGACCCGTTGGGGCCACCGCAAACCATGGATTCTTGCCGGTGCACTTCTAGCTGGCTTCGCCTTGGTGCGTTTATTTCAGCCTCCAAGCGATGTCACGACATCCTATCTTCTGATTTGGGCCGTTATTCTTTATCTCGGGTGGACGCTCATTGCTGTGCCCTACACGGCGTGGGGAGCGGAACTGAGCGACGACTACCACCAACGCTCACGGATTACCGGTGCAAGAGAGGGCCTGACCCTAGTCGGGATTCTGGCTGCTGGCGCTGTGCCCGCCGTTGCAGCCGGTATGGGCTGGACCGAGTCCGAAGGCTTAGCAGCGGTCTCGTGGCTCGCCATTATTGTTGGCGCTCCGGCCATCGCGATCCTGCTTTGGCGCGTTCCGGAGCGGAGGATTCGCGTAGCGGCGACAGCGCGGGCCCCGATGAATTGGCAAACAACAAAACAAGCGATAGGCATCCTCAACAACAACAAGCCATTCGTGCGGCTGCTAACCGCTTGGTTCATTAATGGGATGGCCAATGGCATTCCAGCAGCACTGTTTCTTCTATATCTGGAGTACGGATTACAAGCTGATGCCGGCCAGCGGAGCACTCTGATCCTGGCGTATTTCTTAAGTGGTGTGCTTTCGATCCCGCTCTGGCTTGCCATCAGCAAACGAATCGGCAAACACAGAACCTGGTGCTCGGCGATGATGCTGACCTGCGCCGCGTTCGTTTGGGTCCCCTTTCTTTCCCCCGGCGATATAACATTTTTCGCCATCATTTGCGTGGTAACAGGTATGGGGCTTGGGGCCGATTTATCGTTGCCTCCAGCCCTTCAGGCCGACGTTATCGACTTTGACCGCCTTCGCAGCGGCCAAGCCCGTGCCGGGCTGTTTTTTGCGCTCTGGAGCATGTCGACCAAGATGGCACTCGCCTTGGCGGTGGGTATCACGTTCCCGCTTTTAGAGTTTCTCGGCTTTTCAACGGATCAGGACAACACTCTGACCGCATTACGGTCATTAGCGGTGATCTATGCCGGCATACCTGTCGTACTTAAATTTATGGCAATCGCGTTGATCTGGTCATTTCCGATCACGCGAGAGCGACAGGAACTTATTCAAAGACGCCTAGAACGGCGCAAACAGCGGCTTGCTTAGGAGGCAGACATGATCCGAACAGTTCTGCTTGCGAGCTTTGTGATACTTGGACTGACAGGATGCAGTGGAGCCATGAAACCGGAAGATTTCGAAGGCAAAGAGCCTCGCTTCGTTCTTGAGGATTTCTTTGAAGGAAAGACCAAAGCTTGGGGCATGTTCCACGACAGGTTTGGGAATCTACGGCGCGAGTTTGAGGTCGATATCACTGGGTCCTGGGATGGCGAAACGCTCATTCTTGATGAAGAATTTGACTACGCCGATGGTGAGCAAGACCGTCGCATATGGACCATCCTTAAGGTTGACGACAACACATACACTGGCACCGCAGACGATATCCTTGGGGTCGCATCCGGTAGGACGTTCGGCAACGCGTTGAACTGGACCTACGATATGGACCTCAAGGTCGGGGACGGATCATTGCGCGTAAAGTTCGATGACTGGATGTTTCTTCGGCCCGGCGGGGTACTTCTTAACCGTGCATCGGTCTCAAAGTGGGGTTTCGAAATTGGTGTCGTGACTTTGTCTTTTTCGCGGGTTGAGGTTGAAAGCGATGCGGCGCTCCTCAATGTGCAGCAACGCGCCGCCGAATAAACCGGATGATCGCTCCGACCACCGGTATACGTTCATAAAATTGAGCTGCAGCGTCCCAATAATCAATATGTGAGATGACCCGACCATCGTCGGCGAACCTCAATTCAGACATGCCCTGTATAACCCAGGGATCCTTTCCTAAAGCCTTAACAGTTCCGCGACTATTCCAGCGCAAGAAGCACGCATCGCCGTCGTATGACGTGTGCAACACTTCGAATTGGATGTCCGGCGCCGCTCTGAACATTGCGTTGAGCAAAGCTGTATAGGCTTTTAGTCCAACGACCTCGTTAAACGGATCTTTAAACCGAACATCATCATGAACGACGGACTGAAGATCTGCGACAGTCGCAGGAGATAGCGCTTCATAAAACCGGACATAGGCGGCGGCGGGGTGCTCTTCAGCCATAATCACATCTTCTCCCAAGCTGCTCGCTAGACCTTCGTCATTCTTTTGACGAGTGGAAAATAGAGCCAGTAGGGCAATAGCCTCAGAAACTTCAAAATCAAAACGAAAGGAGTCGGGAACGAGATTTCGAATTTCTTTTTTGCCATTCCGGAAAACAATGCCCGCGCCGCATCTTCCGGTTCCATCAAAAACGGCATCGGAAACTCATTCTGGTCCGTCAGCGGAGTCCTCACAAATCCTGGATTAATAACGGATATCGTAACGCCGTACGCATCAAGCTGGGTCTTGAGAGACTCACACATATTGATCAAGGCAGCCTTGGTTGCACCGTAGCCCGCGGCGTTCGGCAAACCGCTATAGCCTGCAACAGATGCAACGATAGCAACGTGTCCTGTTTTACGGTCTATGAGCGTCGGCAGGACTGCATCGAGGCCGTTGACCGACCCCATATAGTTGACCTCCATCAGTGTTCTGAACGACTGAACAGAGAACTCTGTTGGCGACGTTGGCGCATGAGTCCCCGCATTAAAGATGATCTGATCGATCTGCCCCAGGTCGGCTTCGATCGCCTTGAACACGCGTTTGACGGCGTCATGGTCCGTGACATCGAGAGGGTAGCCGACAACTCTGCCAGGCAGCTCGGCGTCGACCGACTCTTTGACGACGTCAGATAGATCACTTTCCGTTCGAGCGCTCACGGCAACAGCCCACCCGTGCGCCGCATATTCCAATGCGACCGCTCTACCGATGCCTTTGCCGGCACCAGTAATCCATAGAATTTGTGCCACTAGCGGGCTTCCGATATCTGATCTTGTGCGTCTGAAAGACCACACTTGCGGCAAACGTAGTGAAGGGTTTCGCCCTTATTGGTGGTGAACTTCATTCCCACCCAACGACCATCACGGTCGTACCAAACAATGACGTTCTTCAATTCACCGGTGTACTCAAAACGTTCGGCATCAACGAGTCCGTCTTTCCGGGTATCGATAGCCTCGATTCCCTGCCGTAAAATGTCGACTTTGCTGATCCGGCCATTCAGCGTGTCGAGAACAACATCTGAATCAACAGCCCCAACGTTCCAGTGGTTTGTCGGGTAAATCCAGTTAGCCGCAACAAAACTCCCTTTATATCCGGTAGAATAGAACTTCCCTGACTCGTCCAAGTACGCGTCAACGGACGACTCATTTCCGTTGTCATTGATTTCTGCTTTCACAGATTGAAAGACGCCATCTTTCCACACACCGTGCGCATGAAACTCATATTTGTAAGCGGTGATAAAAAGCACTTTAACTTTGAGTTTGAAGTGGCTTTCGACTTTCAGCAGGTCACCGTCTCTCTCAAACTTTACTTTGTGACGCCCAACGCGGGATCCCTTCCGGTAAACATCGAACTCTAGTCCGTTTGGATAAAGCTCGAAGGGATCGATGCTAGAGCGTGGTTGAGGTTCAAGAACCTGCACCTCGACCGGCTCCGTTGACACGGGAATTGCATCCGCGTCACCGTCAAGCGTCTGAGACAATGCATCTGGGCCGCTGGCTAGCCAAATCAAGACGGCCATCAGCGTTATCCAAATCAGGACCGCCCAGATCCTGGTCGGTGGTTTTTTTTCAGTCATAAGCATGATCGAACCAAACTCCTCCGTGGCTATGTTCCTGCTGCACCTGTTTACGTGCCCTGAACAGCAGAAGATGTCCGTCTGACGAATCTGTAATTCGCTCCCCTATCCCCCAATATCAAGTTCCTCATATACCGGAACACGTGTCCGAACACGATAGTTCCTAACATGATCCGCAATAACTGCGATTTCGCTAACCTCAAGAATAAATATAGCCGGCGCCTGCTGGCGATAAGCCCGCGACAACGCCTCGAGTTGGCTACGCCGCTTATCCTCGTTAAAGATGGAGCCAGTGTCATGAAGCAATGTCATCAGAGGCTCATGGCAGAAAAATGGCAGTGGTTTAGCGCAGGAATAGTACTCCATCGGTCTTATCACGTCATAGTATGGCTCGCTGTTCCAAGCCAAGCTGAACAGATCGCTCTCGAATGTCCCGCTCGTATACTTCCGAATCCAGTCGGAATACACGATGGCACGGAGTTCCACGTCAACGCCGATATCACGCAGTCCCGACGCCACGAGTTGAAAGATCAGACTCGCATCGGCGTTTCCGGCCACGACCGCCTCAGCGGTTATTTTGAAACCGTCAGGATAGCCAGCGACCGCGAGCAGTGCCTTTGCTCGCTCTAAGTCATAAGGAAAAGGTGCCAGATCAGAATCATAGCCAAACGTGATAGACGTGCCTGGCTGGCCTGCTGGTTTTTGGGTGCCATGCATGACGACATCAGAAATCGACGCGCGATCAATCGCAAGATTGAGCGCCTGACGCACACGGACATCCTTCAAGGCTTCAACTTGAGTGCCTGCAAGATTGAATGCAAAGGACAACACCTGTGCCGTGGGGGTAACTAAGGTTCTAAATCCGCGCGCTTCCAGTTCACGTGCCGCATCAGGTGATAGCGTCGTGGTCAAATCCACTTGGCCCGACTGCAGTGCCTGGATCAACGCGGTCTCATCCGGAATTTGATAAAATAAAATGCGATCAATCTTTGGCGCCCGCCATGACGTGGGGTTGGCGACCACTTCCGCCGCACCGCCTTTGTTCCATGATGTTACGCGGAACGGGCCTGTTCCGGATGGTCTCTGAGCGAATTCTTCTCGGCCAAGCTCGGCCCAAGCATTTGGGGCCACCATTAGAACCGCAGTTAGTCGCTTTGGCAGAATGGCATCCGGTACGGTCGTGATGACGTCGATCGTGAGGTCATTAATAATTTCAACAGAAGCGATGCCTCGAACCTCAGAGGCGACCAACTGACTTCGACCCTCGTCGCTTCCTAACCATCTCAACACGGATGCAGCGGCGCTCGCGTTGAATGGTTCACCGTTCGAGAATGTTACGCCGTCCCTCAACACAAAACGCCAACGGGTTGGCTCCACCACCTCCCACGACACCGCCAACGCCGGCTCAAGCTCACCCTTTTCATTCGTTCGGACCAAAGCGTCAAACAACGCGAACCACATCAATGCGCTTGGCAAACCATTCGCCATATAAGGGTTACCAAGCGCTGGCGGATGTGAGATCACTGGCATGCGCAAAGTTTTTTCTATCGCGAGAGCCGAAGTGACGGCCGCCAGAAAAGCAAGGCAGCCGTAAAATATAAACGTTGAAAAACGACTCACCACTAAGCTCAGCAATCAGTTAAAGACCTGTTCTGTCAGTATACTATGGGTGACCGTCAAGTCACAGGAGACCGCGATGCCAACACCCAACCTTCATCCACGGGCGACAGCTGTTCTCGACTTTTGGTTTGGCGCGCCCGGGAGCCCAGAACACGGAACCAATCGGGCGGAGTGGTTCAAAAAAGATGATGCGTTTGACCTGATGATCATCGAACAGCATTTAGGCGACTATGAGGAAGCAGCGGCTGGACGCCATGACGATTGGGCTGAAACTGCGTTGGGATCGTTAGCGCTCCTAATCCTTCTTGATCAATTTCCGCGCAACATGTTTCGCGACGATCCAAAGTCTTTTGCAACTGATGACAAGGCCTTGCAAATTGCATCAGCCATGGTCGACCGCGGCGATGACAAAGACTTTTCAAAGGACGAACAGTTTTTCGTCTACTTGCCTTTCGAGCACGCGGAAGACATTGCAATGCAGGAGCGCTGCCTGGAACTAACAGCGGCAATGCCCAAAGGAAAAGCTGAAAATAGCCCCTATTATTGGGCCAAGAAACACTACGACGTGATCGCCCGGTTTGGACGATTCCCCCATCGAAACAAGGTGCTGGGACGCGACAATACTGAAGAAGAAAACGCCTATCTCAATAAACCCGGCGCGGGATTCTAAGCCCCAACACCGGCACCGGACACTCTACTCTAGTCTTCGGTCGGAAGCGGGGTCATGGACAGATCGACTTTGAGACCGAGCTGCCTAATCATTGCGATGCTATCGTTGTTGCCCCAACGCTCAATGACCTTGCCGTCCTTAAAGCGGTAGGTATCAGTCGCCGAAGTTTCATAGCGCCTGCCGTTCGGGGGATTGCCTTCCATCTCGCCGGTTACGCGGGTGCCCTTCATTGTGACGCGCGCCACCACGAGATCTCCCTGGCAAATGATTAAATCGTTGATCAATTGACGATCGGGAGATGCGGATTTTGAGTGCACCCAAATACGGCTCATGTGATCAGGTGTGCGGACCGCGGTTCCTAAACCACCACCGTCGACATTGTGGCTCACGAATTGATCGGCGTAATACTCACCGGCCCGTTCGCTCTGTCGCTCATTGAACAGGATACGAGTCATCTCAAGATAGGTGTTGAGATTATCCTCGTGGCCATCGCAAACGGTTTCCGTTGCGAGCGCTGGACCGGAACTGAGCAACGCAACGGCAATTGCCGAAACTTTCAAAGCACGCATCAAAATACTCCATGAACAAGTAGGTTGCACACCGTAGCCCTTTAGTCGGCGGAGCACTGTTGTCTCACGCAACGCGTTCAACAATCGAACGGAATGACTAGAACTGAAAGGGAAGGTTACGGTCGAGCACGATCGCCACAAAAACAATGGCCAGATAGCTCATGGAGAAGAAGAAAATTTTCCGCGCCAGAGCTTTGCTCGGATCTAAGACAAGCTTCCAATTTAGCCACAAGAACCAAAAGCCGAGCGCGCTGCTTATGACGAGATAGACCAGACCCAGCTCACCAAACGCGACAGGCAGCGCCGCAGAGACGACCAACAACACGGTATTGACCATCATGTACTTGGCGCACTTTGCGTCACCAACCAAAACAGGCAGCATCGGCACGCCGGCTTTGGCATAATCATCCTTGATCATCATCGCCAACGCCCAGAAGTGTGACGGCGTCCATAGGAACAACGTAATTGCCATCAGCATTGGCAACGTGAATGCAGTAGGATCAGCAGCGGCCGCACCGGCTAAGACCGGGAAACTCCCCGCTGCCCCGCCAATGACAATATTCATCCAATGACGCCGCTTTAGCCAAACCGTGTAGACAACCATGTACGTAAAAGCACCGAGCGCGAGGTGCAGAGCCACAATCCAGTTCAGGGCGACGGCTGCGAGTGCGCAACCGGCGATCAATAGGCCACCGGCAAGCCACAAAGCCTGCGTAGGATCTTGCATGGCACCTGAAGCAAGTGGGCGGTTGCGCGTACGCTCCATCTTCTGATCGATGTCACGATCATAGAAGTGGTTAAACACGGATGATCCGGAGGAACACAGCAGCATTGCAACGACGACGGCGAGAAGCGGCCCCCACTGCACTGTCTCAGCCACCGCGAAGTAACCCGCCATCGCGGTAATCGCAAGCAGAACGCCAATGCGTAGCTTCAGCAACTCGATATATCGGCGTAGGGTCATGTCGGGTCTGGGACCTCTGGTTCAGCCGGACCGGCTGTTTGCTCTAGCGTGTCCGACGTATCTTCGGTGGGTTGTACCAAAAGACAACGGATTGCCAAAACGACAAATATAACGCCACCAATCACGGCAATCAGTCCACCAAGCCCCATCAGGGCCATAGAGGATAGCTTTGTCGCGCTGTCCAGCCCCTGCTCCCCGCCTGCGACCTTGCGGGCCACACCGTCCAGCCCGGCGGAGAATAGCCCCATGGAATGAAAGAATTGGCCGGTCCCAAGCAATACGTAGGATGCAATGCGCCATTTGCGCGCTGGCAACGGCCGGTCCAATAGCGGCGCGAAAAGAGCAAAGTAGAGACACATAAAGACGAGCGTGACGCCAATCAGTTCAGCGTGGTAGTGCGCCGGCGTACGCGTATCGACGGAACTCTCAAAAAATCCGATCAGCCCGCCAACACCGAATAAGAGCAATGCGACCCATAGGCCGATAACCTCCGGCGTCTGGTTCGTCAGATCACGAGCGCGTCGGAAAAAAAGCAAAGCCGTCCCGAGCAGCACAACACCAGCCGGAACGGGCAATACGTACCAATAGAGGTCCGTGAAAGCGTTGATCTGAGACGGATCATCGGCTGGATAACTGAGATAGAACAGTGGACCGATAGCCGCACCAGCCACTAAAGCAGCGGCGACAAGTTTGAAAACGCGATCAGAGACAGGCGTCTCACCAAGAGACATCCGGCTGAGCAGATAAAATCCAATCAACAGCAACAACGTGTTTGCAAACTGCATGACATGGCCCATGCCCCAGAACGCGCGCTCGGCAGCATCCGTGGCTGGTATGCCAGCTGGCATCGTCCACCACGCTGCTGCGAGGCAGACGAGCGCGATCAGGAAGATGACGCCGGACGCTGCGACTGCAAACACCACAGGTTCACACGACCGCTCACCTGCCATCTGCACGAGGAGCCGAAGTACCGGGAGCGCGAGCCCAAGCGCCAGAAGGGTCAGACCGGCAAAGAATATGGGGTGAATGAGGACCGGGATGTAGTTGTTCGCCGAGGGCTCGCCTAAATTAAGAAGCACCGGAGTCAAAATCAGAAGGAAACTAAGCCCAGCCGCAGATAAGCCGACCCGCCCAACAAAGGCAGCCCCTTTCGTCATGGGGCCCGTCGCCGCTGTCACAAGAACCGTCAAAGCGCCTTGGACGCCGAGGTACCAAATGACGAAGGCAAAGGTAACGTGGGCAATGAGCCCCTTCACAAAGAATGTTTGAGTGGTCCAGGGCAGAACCGCTTCCGCACCTGGGACCCTAAGCAAGGCAACAAGAACCGCCATCAGCCCAGCGATTGCAAGGGCAGCGACCGGCAGTATCACCCAGCCCTTCAACTCCCATAAAAGATCTTCGGAGAGACGACCGGCAAAGTGGCCATCGATAGCCGCCTCCGGTGTCTCAATGCCGCGCTCTTTGGGTGGAGGCAGGTGAAAATTCATAACGGGCTTATCTGGCCTTACGCCACGGGTGCGGGATAGACATGATACAGGATCGCATAAACCGCGACCCCAGAAACTGAGACAAACATCCAAACCGGCCACGTCCAACGCGCAATCGCTTTATGGCGGTCAAATTGACCATGAAAAGCACGCCATGCGGTGACCACGACCATCGGTGACACAACGGTCGCTAAGACAACATGGGAAATAAGAAGCGTGTAGTAGGCCGGGATAGCCCAACCGGTCCCCGGAAACACGAAGATTGGCGCGGTAAAGTGATAGGCCAGATAAGAAACCAGAAAAACCGCCGAGACCATGATTGCCGAAATCATGACTTTGCGATGCGCCTCTTTTCGCCCCGTTTTGATCAAGACAAAGCCAATCAACAGCAACACAGTCGATATGCTGTTGAGAACGGCATTGATGTGCGGGAGGACTTCAGCCGTTGTCATGGAAAAACTCTAGCAGTGGACAGGCACAAAGACTGAGAGATTGGCCTACGGCCCGTCAAAAGCAACTTTGGCGATGAAGCTGACGTACATGAAGAGCGACATGCCGGCGAGGCACAGGCCAAAAACGACCAATTTCTTCTTATCTGGCGTTGAGTCAGTCATATCAATCTCCTGGCCTAACATTTTAATCGATGAAGCCCCGGCTCGAATCGTACCAACCTTTGTTCACCAGAGCGCCGGTTGAGTATCATAAGCCCATTACCCTGTCATTGCCTTAATGCGTATGACCCCAGTAGCGGCAGGGCCGGAGCCCTCAAATGCGATACATTCTCATACCCTTATTTTCTGGCGGTTTTCTTTACCTTATGACCGGCTTCCTCTAAGGTTTTGGCTCGAAAAGGGGTTGGGCGACGATCCATTCGCAATCGATTAGACGAAGCGCAGTGCTGCGATGCAGTATTCGCACCGAAAAATCGGTTGAAACCAACGCCCTGGCCCCTTAAACGATGGATCGTTAGCAAGCGTTTAGGGAGATAAAGTGTGACCCGAATTTCGGCGTTTTTCACAGGTTGGGTTTTGACATTGGTCAGCGCCTCATCTGCATGGGCTCAAGAGATGCCCACACCCTCGTTTCCCGTGCCATGGCAGCTGAACCTGCAAACACCCGCATCCCCCGTGGCGGAGCGATTGGTTGAGTTCCACAACTTCCTCCTTGTGATCTGCACCGTCATTTCAGTTATTGTGCTCGCATTGCTGATTTGGTGTGCCATTCGATACAACGCCAAAGCCAACCCGGTGCCGTCGAAGAACACACACAACACCCTGCTAGAGATTGTCTGGACGGCCATTCCTGTGATCGTCCTGGTGATCATTGCAGTGCCGTCTTACCGCTTGCTGTACTACATGGACCGCGTTGAAGACCCTGGACTGACAATTAAGGTTATCGGCAATCAGTGGTACTGGACTTATGAATTTCCAGACGACGACATTTCATTCGACTCCCTGCCCCTGCCCGACGATGAAATCGACATTGCAGCTGGTCAGCACAGACTTCTAGAAGTCGATACACCGCTCATTCTCCCGACGGATACCGACATTCGCATTTTGTTTACGGCGACGGACGTGCTTCACGCCTGGACCATTCCAGCGTTTGGCGTAAAGCTTGATAACGTTCCAGGCCGGACCAATGAAACTTGGACGCGCATCACAATACCTGGGAAGTATTACGGCCAGTGCTCTGAGCTTTGTGGCATCGACCATTCCTATATGCCCATTGTCGTGCACGCTGTTTCCCCGGAAGAATTTGAAGCCTGGCGCGCCGACCAATTGGCCGCCAACGACAACACCCCAGACGACGCGAACCGCCTCGCCGCCCTTATCCAGGAGTGACCAGCATGTCCACAACGGCGACACACGCACACGACGATGACCATAACCACGCCCCAAAGGGAATTTCCCGGTGGCTAAATTCGACCAACCACAAGGACATCGGCACGATGTACCTAGTGTTTTCGGTCGTTGCAGCTCTTGTCGGTGGCGGCCTCTCCCTCTTGATCCGCATCGAACTCGGTGAGCCTGGCATTCAGGTTTTCGACGTCATTGGCGAGATGATGGGGTCAGAGGCTAAGCAGTTTTACAACGTCACTGTCACAGCTCATGCGCTTCTGATGGTCTTCTTTGTGGTGATGCCGGCGCTCATCGGCGGCTTCGGCAACTGGTTTGTACCCATGATGATCGGTGCGCCGGACATGGCGTTTCCGCGTATGAACAACATCTCATTCTGGCTAATGCCGCCAGCCCTCATCCTGCTTATTCTGTCGGGGGTTATGGGACAGGGCGCGGGCACAGGCTGGACGCTTTACCCACCATTGTCAGGACTAGCCGGTCAACCGGATATGTCTGTCGACTTCGCGATCCTTTCGCTTCACCTTGCCGGTGCATCGTCCATTCTCGGTGCCACCAACTTCATAACAACCATCCTCAACATGCGCGCCCCTGGTATGACCATGCACAAGGCGCCGCTGTTTGTATGGGCGACCTTGATTACAGCAGTCCTATTGCTGCTCGCCATGCCCGTTCTGGCTGGCGCGCTGACCATGCTGTTGACTGATCGCAACTTCGGCACGGCCTTCTTTGATCCGCGCGGTGGCGGTGATCCGCTGCTCTGGCAGCACCTGTTCTGGTTCTTCGGACACCCGGAAGTGTACATCATGATCCTGCCCGCCTTCGGCATTGTCAGTCACATCGTATCGACCTTCTCGAGAAAGCCGGTGTTTGGCTATCTCGGCATGGCTTATGCAATGGCGTCCATTGGCATCGTTGGCTTCGTCGTCTGGGCACACCACATGTACACAGTCGGCATGGGGGTGAATTATCGAGCTTATTTTGTCGCGGTGACCATGGCGATTGCAGTTCCAACTGGCATTAAGATTTTTAGTTGGATTGCCACGATGTGGGGCGGCTCGATAAGCTTCAAGACACCAATGATGTGGGCGATCGGGTTCATCTTTTTGTTCACCGTCGGTGGCGTCACAGGCGTCGTCCTCGCTAACGCCGGTATGGATATCGCGATGCACGACACCTATTACGTTGTCGCCCATTTCCATTACGTGCTGTCTCTCGGCGCCATCTTCGCGATCTTCGCTGGGTTCTATTACTGGTTCGACAAAATGACCGGTAAGGTCTATCCAGAATGGGCCGGGCAACTGCACTTCTGGACGACATTTATCGGCGTGAACGTCCTGTTCTTCCCGCAGCACTTCCTCGGCCTTGCAGGCATGCCGCGCCGTTACATCGACTATCCGGATATCTTTGCCGAATGGAATATGGTTTCAACGTGGGGAGCCTATTTAACCATGACAAGCACGGTGTTCTTCTTGATAGTAACGCTGATCGTCATGATTGCTGGCCGCAAATCAGTGGCAAATCCATGGGGTGACGGGGCAACGACCCTCGAGTGGACCGTTGCGTCTCCGGCACCGTTCCACACCTTTGAAGACACACCGGATTTCACCGGTGGAAACCCAGCCGCTCACCCGGCCGAGTAAGGTCTAGCATGTCGTCAGGCACTGACTTTTCCCGGCGTAATCGCCGCACCGCGACCACGGCATTTGTCGTGGTCGCCGGAATGGTTGGCCTGACTTTCGCTTTCGTTCCGCTCTACACGTTGATCTGCCAAGTCACAGGCTTGGGCGGCACACCTCAAGTCGCTGAGCGAAACGAAACCGATGTATCTACGCAGGAAATCACTGTGCGTTTCGATGCTAATGTTGATCGAAGCCTGCCCTGGGACTTTGCGCCCAACGAAGCTTCGGTGACAATCAATCTTGGTGCGGAATATCTGACGTCTTACC
Source organism: Rhodospirillaceae bacterium (assembly GCA_018666155.1). Classification (GTDB taxonomy): domain Bacteria; phylum Pseudomonadota; class Alphaproteobacteria; order Rhodospirillales; family Rhodospirillaceae; genus WLXB01. Next base: position 17,743 of record JABJAH010000066.1, read on the forward strand.
GGTCCACCAATTTGTCAGACGAAGCCGTTACCGGCATTTCGACATTCAATGTCACACCATTGAAGGCCGCACAATATTTCACAAAGATCGAATGTTTCTGCTTCACCGAGCAAACTTTAGAACCAGGCCAGTCCGTCGATATGCCCGTCACGTTCTATATCGATCCGGCAATTCTAGAAGATGAGCTTGCGAATGAAGTTCAGACGATCACGCTGTCCTATACCTTCTATCGGACACTGGACGACATACCCGACGAAGAACCGGAAATTATTTCTGAAGCCGACCAAGTTATAACGACTGCCCAAGTAGGCAGTTTCTGATCACCCGGCGTAACGTACGAGGACGCGAACGATGAGCGCACAGGCAAAACATCCCTATCACATGGTTAACCCGAGCCCCTGGCCGGCAATGGGCGCCTTTTCCGCCCTCTTCCTTGCCATCGGCGCGGTCTTCTATTTCCATGAAGAGTCGTTCTTAGGACTCCCTGGCGCGTACAAGCTCCTACCCGGTCTCTCTCTCATTATCCTGACGATGCTTTTATGGTGGCGTGACGTCATTAAAGAGTCAGTCAATGAGGACGTCCACACCGATGAAGTAAGTACCGGATTGCGTATGGGCATGGTTCTCTTCATCGCCTCAGAAGTGATGTTCTTTGTCGCCTTTTTCTGGGCCTTCTTCCATCATTCCCTTGGCTTCTCAGCATCAACTCTTCAGTGGCCGCCAGCAGGCATCGAAGTCCTCGATGCGTGGCACCTCCCATTCTACAACACGGTCATCCTACTGACCTCTGGCGTGACCGTTAGCCGTGCGCACCTCTATGTCGAAGCGGGCTTGAACCAAAAAGCTGCAAAATGGATTTGGATTACAGCAGGCCTTGGTGCAATGTTCCTGGCCCTGCAGGTATTCGAATATGGCCACGCTGCATTTGGCCTAAGCGATGGCATCTACCCATCAACATTCTACCTCGCGACCGGATTCCACGGGTTCCATGTGTTCGTGGGTACGACGTTCTTAGTTGTATGTGCAATGCGCGCTCAGAAGAACCAGTTCAGCCCGCACAAACACATTGGGTTCCAGTCCGCCGCCTGGTATTGGCACTTTGTCGATGTCGTCTGGCTATTCCTGTTTGTATGGGTTTACTGGCTGCTCGGCCTGCCCGTGCGGACGTTCTAGCCAGCCAACAACAGGACTGCTCAAAACGACGTGAATGTCGACGAGTCCTCGGACCAAGCTGCTTCACTTTTACGGGTTGCTTTTACCGCGCGATGTCCTCGCTGTGGCGAAGGCAACCTGTTTGACGGTTACCTCACCGTAGCGAAAGCCTGCAGTGCTTGCGGGCTAGGCCTTGCCGGGAATGATACTGGCGACGGGCCAGCATTTTTTATCATGCTACCCCTCTGTATTATTATCGCTGTCTTGGCGCTTCTAACGGATATCAATTTTCGACCGCCAATGTGGGTGCATATGACCCTATGGCCGTTGGTCATCATCGCCGCCGTTATGCTTACGTTACGGCCAGTTAAGGCTGTCATGATTGCGCTGCAGTACCGTCATCGCGATGTCGAGCACATCGACAAATCTGGCCAGCAATAAAAAAAGGCGCCCCCACACCTACGCATGGGGACGCCCGCATCCATTGTCCGGCATAGCTACCTGAGCTGAACGCCGTCCTCTGGGTTTGAGCTGATCTGGTGGATCGACAGATCAGCTCCGGCGAACTCTTCTTCTTCAGTGAGTCGTATTCCAACCGTTGCCTTGAGCAGACCATAGACAGCAAAGCCACCAATTAGCGCAACCGCGACACCAAACAGTGATCCCACCAGCTGGGACATAAACGTGACACCACCCATGCCGCCGAGCGCCTCAAGACCGAATACGCCGCAGAGAATACCGCCAAGCAGCCCACACATTCCGTGCAGAGGCCAAACGCCAAGTACATCGTCAATCTTCCACTTGTTTTGGCACTGGTTAAAGCCCCAGACAAATAGAGCGCCGGCCATAGCGCCTGTCACCGCGGCTCCTATAGGGTGCATTACATTCGATCCCGCGCAGACGGCAACGAGGCCGGCCAGGGCACCGTTGTGGACGAAACCAGGATCATTCTTACTCACGACCAATGCGGCGAGAATGCCGCCTACCATGGCCATGAGAGAGTTGACAGCAACCAGCCCCGTCACGCCTTCAACACCTTGCGCACTCATAACGTTGAACCCGAACCAACCGACAGACAGTATCCACGCACCGAGAGCGAGCCAGGGGATAGATGACGGGGGCATCGCCTGCAATCGACCGTCAGCGCGGTAGCGACCATTCCGTGCACCGAGCATGATAACCGCTGCCAGAGCAATCCAACCGCCCATGGCATGGACAACAATCGAGCCAGCAAAATCATTGAATGGAGCACCGAACGTCGCTTCCATGAAATCCTGGAAACCAAAATTGCCGTTCCAGACCATCCCCTCGAAGAGCGGATAGATAAAAGCCACCAACAATACTGTGGCAACCAGCTGAGGATAAAACCGAGCCCGCTCCGCAATCCCCCCTGAGATAATGGCGGGGATCGCCGCCGCGAATGTCAGCAAGAAGAAGAACTTGACCAGATCGTAGCCTTGAGGAGCGTAGCCTTCCCCCGTATCCCCGCTGATCACAGATGCCGCGCTTAAGAAATCCATGCCGTAAGCGATCGTGTAGCCGATAAAGAAATACGCCAATGTCGAGCCCGCGAAATCGACCATGATTTTTACCAGAGCATTAACCTGGTTTTTCTTGCGGACCGTACCGACTTCCAGAAAAGCGAACCCTGCGTGCATTGCCAGCACCATGATTGCGCCCATCAGAACAAAAAAGACGTCATTTCCAGCCATTTTATATATTCCCATGTTGTGGATCGGCCCATTGATCGGGCGCTTGACCTGGTACCTTTCAAAAACCATGCCGTTAGCGATGCTGAAAAATAATTATTGTATTCAGAGGCTTACGCAATCTCCCGTTCAGAAAGCATACTTATTGACTAATTTTTGATCACCTGCGCAGAGACCTCAGCTCAATGCGCTGTTTTTTTAGGCATATAGACCAAAACGAGAACCCACACCGCACCTTTTCGTGGGTGAGCCAAACCGCTACGGTTTGATCAGATATGCAGCCCTATAAGGAACGGTTTTGGACCATCTCACCCACATAAATCCGCCTACACTCTCCGACAGCCTTGCGGTCGGCTATTCCCAAGTGGTCGTCGCTGAGCCTGGAAAAATGGTCTTTGTCGCCGGACAGGTGGGCTGGGACACTAATAGTGAAATGGTCGGCGACGCCTCTTTCTGCACCCAAGCCCGCAAAGCCATTGGTAACGTCCGTATAGCCTTAGAAGAGGCCGGAGCCACCGGAAACGACGTCACGCTCGTGAAGTATTTCGTTGTCGGCCTCACGGAAGAGCGGATAGGCGAGCTGATAGCTGCCCTCGGCGAGGCAAAAATCTTCGATCATGAACGCCCCCCGACTGGCACTTTGGTTGGCGTCGAAAAGCTAGCGCGCGAACAATTGTTGATAGAAATCGAAGTTATTGCAGTCATTCCAGACTGAGATAATTGCACCCCACCTTTGAAAGAGACACCACCGATGACCACCCTACCGCCGGATCAGATTTATTACGTGTCACCTGAACAAATAAAGTCGTGGCGTGAAGACGACAGCGCGGTCATCGTCGATGTCCGCGAGCAAAATGAATGGGATGAGTCTCACATTCCAGGTGCAGTTCTTTTGCCACTTTCTACGTTTGATCCAGCGGCTGTGCCTGACCCCGGCGATAAACATCTCGTATTTCATTGCCGGTCTGGACGACGCTGCGGCATGGCCTCTGAGAAAATGGTGGAGGCCGGCTACGCAGGACAGATAAAGCGGATGGAAGGCGGCTTCCTGGCGTGGGACGCGGCTGGCTATGACAAAGAAAACGGATAGGCACTGCTGCTCAACATGAACACGTCAACCACAACTCTTGATAACACCGTCGTTGGGCGCGAAAGCGGTCGCGTCTTTTTAGTCGTCGTCGATGATTCAGATGAACTCGCAGGCGTCCTGCGGTATGCCTGCAATCGTGCCCGGCACACAGGGGGCAAAATTGCCCTGCTGTATGTGATCGACATGGAGTCCAGTAAGGATTTTCAACACTGGCAGTTTGTCGGCAACTTGATGGAAGAGGAAGCGCAGGAAACGGCCGAGAACACCCTGAGCCGCCACGCCGCTCAGATATCTAAGGAATCCGGCAGTTCGCCTGATCAATACGTCCGTAACGGCAATGTCCAAGATGAACTCTTTCACCTGGTCAAAGAACACCCTGATATCTCTATTCTGCTGTTAGGGTCAGCGCCAGGCGAGAAACCTGGCCCCCTGGTTGAAGCCGTAACCGGCAAGCACGCCGGTCAAATCGGTATCCCTGTGACCATTGTCCCGGGGTCATTGAGCAATGACGAGATAGATCGTTTGACCTGAGCCGCCGAACAGCTAAATTCCATTCGAATTAGAAACGCTAGTCTGTTTTTTCACAGGTGCGCGGCAATGGAGAACATTTATGCCTTTTCGTGCCCCGGCAGAGAATGACGGCGTTGAAACGTCGCCACCGGTGGCGGACGAGGTCAAAACCACGACCTGCTACATGTGCGCCTGTCGTTGCGGGATCCGAGTTTTCCTGAAAGACGGCCAGATTCGTTACATTCAGGGCAATCGTGACCACCCGGTCAACAAGGGTGTCCTCTGCGGCAAGGGCGCCGCTGGCATCATGAACCATTTATCCCCGGCACGACTGCGCAAGCCGTTGAAACGCGTCGGTCCGCGCGGCAGTGGTGACTTTGAAGAAATCGAGTGGGAAGAAGCCCTCTCAACAGCGACGACATGGCTGAGTGACATCCGCAAGACTGACCCTAAGAAACTCGCCTTCTTCACCGGACGTGATCAAAGCCAATCACTTACCGGCTGGTGGGCGAAGCAATACGGGACGCCGAACTTTGCAGCCCACGGCGGATTCTGCTCCGTGAACATGGCTGCCGGTGGTTTGTATTCGATCGGTGGATCGTTCTGGGAGTTTGGCGAACCGGATTGGGATCATGCCCGACTCTTCCTGATGTTTGGCGTTGCCGAAGATCACGATTCAAACCCGATCAAAATCGGCCTCGGTAAACTCAAAGAGCGCGGCGCCAAGGTTGTTGCCATCAATCCTGCTCGCACTGGGTACGCTGCCATCGCTGATGAATGGGTTGGCATCAGGCCTGGCACGGACGGATTGCTCGTTTTAGCGCTCGTTCATGAGTTATTGCGCGCTGGAAAAATCGACCTCGAGTACCTTCTAAACTACACCAACGCGAGTTGGCTGGTCCAACAAGAGGCTGGTAGCGAGCAGGATGGCTTATTCCTGCGCGATGACGACGGCGTACCTCTCGTCTGGGATCGAGACCGAGAACAGGCGGTGCCGCACACAGACGCGTCTGCTAAGGCCTCCCTCTCAGGGCCGGTTGAGGTCAACGGCATCAAAGCCGTGCCGGTTTTTCAATTGATCGCGGACCGCTACACCGATGACACCTACGCGCCTGATGCTGTCGCAGAACGGTGCGGGATTGACGCGGAAAAAATCAAAAGCCTCGCCGCAGAAATTGCCGACGCAGCCTTCAATCACCCGGTCAGCTTGCCGGTGCCCTGGACGGACAGCAAGGGTACACGCCACGAGACGATGACAGGGCGGCCGGTCGCCATGCACGCCATGCGCGGCATATCGGCACACAGCAACGGGTTTCAAACCTGCCGGGCGTTGCATCTTCTTCAAATGTTGATCGGCGCGGTCGATACACCGGGCAGTTTTCGCTACAAGCCGCCCTTCCCAAAACCGGTGCCACCGGGACCGACTCCGGCGGGAAAAGGATCGAGCCCAGAGACACCACTGAACGGAATGCCCCTCGGCTTTCCGACCGGGCCTGAAGACCTATTGCTCGAAGATGACGGCACGCCTGTGCGCATCGACAAAGCCTTCACATGGGAAAACCCAATGTCTGCCCATGGTGCCATGCATCGTGTCATTGCAAACGCAGCGGCAGGTGACCCTTACCCAATCGACACCCTGTTCCTGTACATGGCGAATATGGCTTGGAATTCGTCGATGGATACCCAGGGCACACTTGATGCACTAACGGCCATTAACCCAGACACCGGCGACTATCGCATCCCGCACATCATCTATAGTGACGCCTACGCCTCGGAAACAATCGCTTACGCCGACCTCATTCTGCCCGACACAACTTATTTGGAACGCTGGGATTGCATCTCCCTTTTGGACCGTCCCATCAGTGATGCGAACGGTGCTGGAGATGCGATTCGTCAGCCCATCGTCGAGCCTGACCGCGATGTCCGGCCCTTCCAGACCGTCTTGCTCGATCTTGGTGCCCGTCTCGGGCTACCAGGATTCGTCAATGACGACAGCAGCCCCAAGTTTCCGGGCGGCTATGCGGACTACATCGTTAATCACCAACGGGCGCCCGGCGTTGGCCCATTGGCTGGGTGGCGCGGCGACGATGGACAAAGCGATGGCAGAGGCGCGGTAAACCCGGAACAACTAGACCGCTACATTGAGAACGGTTGTTTCTGGCGCGGCGAAATGCCGGTCGAAGCCCGCTACTACAAGATGGCCAATAAAGCGTATTTGGATTGGGCCGTCGGTATGGGCTTTCTCGGATCCGCAGACCCTATCGTGATGCAACTGTACTCGGAGCCAGTGCAAAAATTCCGTAATGCTGCGCGCGGCCATGGCGTCAATCAGCCGCCCGATCACCTGCGCCAACGCGTCGAACGGGCCTTTGACCCCTTGCCAAGCTGGTATCCAACCTACGAAGACGATGCGACGGAACCGGACGCGTTTCCGCTTCACGCGCTAACGCAGCGGCCCATGCATCACTATCACTCTTGGGGATCGCAAAATGCGTGGCTGCGTCAGATCACGGCACAGAACCGTCTGTTCGTTCATCATGATACGGCTACGAAGCTCGGCATAGCCGACGATGACTGGGTTTGGGTTGAGTCGCGTCACAGTCGGGTTAAGGGTCAGGTCAAATTGGTTAACGGCGTCAATCGAGACACGATTTGGACCTGGAATGCGATTGGCAAACGCGGTGGAAATTGGGGATTAGACAAAGATGCCCCAGAGGTCGAACAAGCTTTTCTCCTCAATCACATTATTCCCGAGAAATTGAGCGACGGTGGGTTATCCAACTCCGACCCCGTCACCGGGCAAGCAGCCTGGTTTGATCTCCGCGTTCGCATCTATAAGGCAGACCCTGATGAGCAGGGGATAACAGCTCCCTTGTTGGACGCCACGCCAGACCTTCCCGGTACAAAGCCGTCACCAAAAAGGCTCGACTTTGGGCGCAGCTTTAAAAACCGAGAGACGACCGAATGACCTGTCTCCCCGAAAAAACAACCCGAAAACTCGGCTTAGTCATAGACCTCGACACCTGCGTCGGCTGTCACGCCTGCGTCACCAATTGCAAAGAGTGGAATACGGGCGGACACATGGCGCCTCTTACCGACACAAACCCCTACGGGGCGGAAGCGGATGGAGTGTGGTTCAATCGGGTTCATAGCTATGAAGTGACGACGCCCGAAGGCAACAGTCAGAGTCTTCACTTTCCGCGCTCCTGCCTACACTGCGAAGACGCCGCCTGCGTTACCGTGTGCCCGACCGGCGCATCCTACAAGCGCACGTCGGATGGCATTGTTCTCGTCGATGAAGACAAATGTATTGGCTGTAAGCTGTGCTCTTGGGCCTGCCCCTACGGTGCACGAGAGTACGACGTCTTTGAAGGTGTGATGAAGAAGTGCACCCTGTGCGTCGACCGCATCTACAACGAAAATCTCGACCAAGAGGATCGCGTGCCGGCTTGCGTACTGACTTGCCCCACAGGTGCGCGCCATTTCGGTGACCTTGGTGATCCACAATCCGATGTATCGCGTCTCGTGCGAAAACGTGAGGGCCGCGACCTCATGCCGGAGATGGGATACCAGCCGACCAACAAATATCTGCCGCAACGAGAAAAGAGTGGCGCGGCGGGCACAGAGACTAACCAAAGTCCGGCTTTAGCACCATTGGAAGACACCTCCGGGGCCTCTGGTCTATTAGGCTGGGTCGATCGTATGCTCGAGCGCATGGACTAGAGACGAAACAATGCATCCAGCCGCTTCCGTTATTTTATTCACGACTGCGTCCGGTGTCGGCTACGGCATTCTTGCCCTCGCCCCGCTGCTTGTTGCCTTTGGTCTTTTGCCCGATGACAACCGCTGGCTCGGCGGCGCACTCATGATTCCGGCGCTTGGACTTGTCACGCTTGGTCTGCTGTCTTCAACCTTTCACCTGGGTCATCCGGAACGGGCCTGGCGCGCATTGAGCCAGTGGAAGTCATCCTGGCTGTCGCGCGAGGGTGTGATGGCGATTCTCTCCTACCCGCCTGCTCTTGCTTACGCTTACGCCTGGATCGTTCTTGGCGCTGTCGACGGCCCATGGGTGTGGGCGGGCTTTGCCACAGTTCTGACCGCGGTCGGCACCTTGTTTACGACCGGGATGATCTACCGATCTCTCAAGCCGATCCCGGCCTGGGCAACCGACTGGACGGTTGCCGGATATCTGACTCTCGGCCCGCTGACAGGCTTAGTGGTCATAGTCGCGGTCGCAACCGGCTTCGGTTTGCACCCGGTCCGCTTTCAAACCTTGGCCATCATTCTTGTTATCGCTGCAGCGGTCGCTAAGAACGCCTATTGGTCCCGCCAGCTCAAAGTATGGGAAGAGCATTCTCAAACCACAGGGGCGGCAGTCGCTTCGCCCGGCAACACGGTGCGCTCGATTGAATGGCCGCATACGGAAGCCAATTACGTCCTGAAGGAAATGGGATACCGCGTCGCCCGTAAACATGCTGAACCCCTTCGGCATATTACCCGGAATTTACTGCTGGTCGCTCCGGCCGCGATATTCTGCGTCCTGCCCTCGATTCTTCCCCTGCCCTATCTGATTTGGGCCGTGATTCCGGGTGCGGTGCTCACCCTGGCCGGCGTCGTGGTCGAACGCTGGCTGTTCTTCGCTGAAGCGAAGCATGTGGTGAGTCTGTATTACGGGGTCGATTGATAGACAGCCCCCTTCGACCACCCAATTAAGCCCAGAAAACATGCCAATTCCGCTGCCACGCACGCAATTTGTTAACCATTTGAGTCATAGCCTAGACCCTGAAAATTGGTGTGTACCGACGACTGTGTTCTAGAGCAGTCAGTGAAAAGGTGGCTCATGACGACAGTAGCGAAATATACCGCTCAATTTACCACGGCGGGGCGCCTCACAAGCATCGAGAATTGGCTCAAGCAAAACATGAAGGGCCAGTGGTCCTTCAAGCTCGAAAGCGTGTCTGACGACATGTCCAAGAAGAGCTATATGCTCATGTTTGACGACGCCATCGACTGCAACGCCTTTAAAATGCGGTTCACGCCAGCTAAACCCGCCGACCCGACCAAGAACAATGGCATTTCGTCAAAAACGCTAGGCCTCTTGAGTTCAGTCGCAGCCCTGCCTGTAAAAACATGGGTCGCGCTCGGACGCCCCTTCTATCGGGGATAGGGCGCCCAAGGTCTACGACTTTTCCTAACCCTGTCGCGCAACGCAGGTCTTTACCCACGCCGTCATCTTTGGGTACGGCGTAAAGTCGAATCCAATCATATTCAAAGAATTCACCACGCACGCGACATTAAGGTCAGCGGCGGTGAAGGTATCACCGCCGAGAAACGCGAGATCACTGAGTGTGGTCTCAAGAACATTTAGAACTGGCGGAAGCCTCGCAAGACACGCTTGTGCTGCTGCTTCATCGCGTGCCGCTTCGGGCTTAAAGATCAACTCAATCAATGCACCGACCGTATGAGGCTCGACTTCCGTCGCTGAGAACACTGTCCACTGCACACACGCCGCCTGCCCGACTGCATCGTCAGGCCACAGACCGCCTTTTCCATAGGTCATCGCTAAATAGAGGTTGATGGCCAATGATTCGAACATCACCACATCACCATCCCTAAGCGCCGGCACTTTGCCGCCTGGGTTGATGGCGAGAAAGCTTTCGGTTTTCGCTTCCCCTTTAGTGTGGTCAACCATGTCGCGCTCATATTCAACGCCGAGTTCTTCAAGCATCCAGACGTTGCGCGTGGCCCGTGAGCGGTCGTTTCCGTAAAGCGTAATCATCCCTGTAACCTTTTCATCATGTCTGCCGCGATTGGGGCACGTTGATCTTGAATTTTCTGATTGGCCGGACGGCCATAAGTGTTTGTGTACCATGCCGCGACTTTAGGCCAACCGGAAAGATCGAAATCTGATCGGTCCAGATATTCCATTACACACGCAGCGTTGAGATCAGCAACTGTGAAAGTTTCACCGGAGAGATACGCATGCTCGTCCAGCGCCAGAGTCATCAGATCAAGCAACGGCCCGGTGCGCTCAGCCATATTTGCGATCAAGGCTTGATCCCGATCGGGCTCTTTCTTGAACAAGAATTCGCGAATACGGCCATAGGCTAGTGGCTCAAGCTCAGCAGCAGCCCAGAAGGACCACTGTACACAGAGGGCGCGTCCGGCATCATCGTCGGGCCAAAGCCCGCCTTGGCCGTATTTCTGTACCAAGTAAAGATTGATCCCCAGCGATTCGGAGAGGGTCGCGTCACCGTCTTCCAGCGTGGGAACTTTGCCCGCTGGGTTTATTTTTAGATAGGCGGCAGAACGGTTCTCTTGCTTCGCCCAGTCGAGGGAAACATGCTCATACTCTAGACCGAGCTCTTCGAGCATCCACAGATTGCGCGTCGCCCGGGAGACGAAGCTGCCGTAAATTTTAATCATCTTTATGTGAGTCCTATTGAGGTGTTTAAGCCGCTTCTTTAGCCTTGATCGCCGTCATCGCCTGAAAAGCGGGCCGGTCCATGCAGCGCGCAATCCAGTCTTTCACCTTGGGCCACGGTGAGAGATCGAAATTGGTGCGCACAAAATACTCGACCGAGCACGCCACGTTGAGATCGGCAACAGTGAAGGAGTCACCCGCAAGATAAGATTGAGATTGCAGAGTTGTTTCTAAGGTATTGAGTGGCGCTTTGGACCGTTCTGCCGCGGCGTCAATCACTTCTTGGCTGCGTTCTTCTTTGCTCTTGAAGATGAACTGAACAAGTCGCGTGGACCCAGGCGGTTCAGCCTCCGTGACAGAGAATAGAGTCCATTGCAGACACTGGGCCTGGCCAGCCGCATCATCTGGCCACAGCGCGCCTTTTCCATAGGTCTGTGCCAAGTATAAATTGATGGCTAGGCTTTCGAACATGGCCACATCACCATCGATCAAGGCCGGGATCTTGGCTCCCGGATTGATGGCCGTGAATTCTGGAGTCTTGGCGTCGCCTGTGGCGTAGTCCAAGGGCTTGTGCTCGTATTGAACCCCGACTTCTTCGAGGGCCCACAAACAGCGCGCCGACCGGGAAATGGCCTTCCCTAGCAATGTGATCATCGTGCGTTCCTCCCATAAATTTTATTGCAGCGGAGTTTAGAGGGTCAGCCCAAGGCGCGCTATACTCGCGACATGACCCGCGTATGTATGAATTTCATTCGGATTTCGATTTACCTCTGTCTCCTAGCATCAGGGCCAGCCTGGGCGGAGAAGGCGCTAACCCTCGGCATCCAGTTCTTGCCGGCCACACGTGGCAATCCACACCAAAACGTCAGCCTGCCAGGCACCTTGCCCCTGCAGGCCATATTCGATTCCCTGACCCGCATCGGTGTTGACGGTGCGGCTGGACCAGCCCTGGCGACCGGTTGGGAGGCCGAGGACCGCAACACATGGGTTTTGACCCTGCGCGACGATGTCACGTTTTCCAACGGCGAACCCTTCGATGCGGAAGCTGTAGTCGCCGCCTTCGACTACCTCCTATCCGATCAGGGCAAAAGTGAAACCATCGGGACTCATTTGGCGCGGGTCGGGGTCGACGGTGCCCAGGTGCGTTCAGAACACGTTGTTGAGATCACAACGACAAAACCAAATGCAATTCTCCCGATACACCTGGATTTTGTACGCATTCCCGCACCAGCACACTTTGCCGAATTGGGGCCCGAAGGCTTCGCCCTTGATCCGGTCGGCTCAGGGCCGTTCAAAGTTGAACGCTGGGAAGACGGGAAAATTGAGTTAGTGATCAACGACAAGGCGTGGCGACAGCCAAAACTTGATCGAGTAACGCTCATCCAGCTCTCTGATCAGGCATCCCGGCTGCAAGGTCTCCTGTCCGGCACGATCGACGTCGCGTTCAATGTCGCCGCGGAAGACAAAACCGTCGTCGAAGCCGACGGGGGACGCCTCATTACGTATGCCAATCCCTCTGTTGCATACATCCAGGCCGTTAACACCAAGGACACACCCCTAGCCGACGTCAGGGTCCGTCGGGCGTTAAACTACGCGGTCAATAAAGACCTGATCGTTGACGTCATGTACGGCGGCGCGATTGAGCCGGCGGGGCAAATCGCTCACCCACAGGCCTATGGCTACAACCCCGCCCTCGCCGCCTATTCCTACGATCCCGAGCGCGCCAAAACACTCCTGGCCGAAGCAGGATATGGCAACGGCTTCAAGATGGTGACCTTAATGGTTGGCGGTGCGTCGAACGACGACCAAGCTCTTCAACAAGTAGCGGCTGATCTTGCTCGGGTCGATGTGGAGATGGAGATACAGCGCACCACCTTCGCAAAGTATCTTGAATACATGTACCAAACCGGTTGGCCTGACCCCTACAGCGCCTTCTACATGGTGACCAGCGGTTTTGACCCGATGCACGGCTATCGCACGCGATCCTGCAAGTGGTCACCGGCCTACTACTGCGACGATGCAATTATGCCGCTGATTGAGAAAGCCGAGAGCGCGTTTGATCCGGAACAACGACGGCGGCTGGTCGGCGAAGTCCTGGCCTACGAGCGAGACAACCCGCCGGGCATTCTAATGTGGCAAAGCCCGGCGTTTGATGCAGTCGCGGAGCGGGTGACGAGCTATGACGTTGACGCGGATGTACTCTCGTTTCACACCTTGGATGTGAACGACTAAGGCGCGGCGATTCCCCAGTCCTTCGCCCAACCTAGCCCTGCTTGGGTTCCACCACGCGGATTGTATTCTGCTCCCACCCAGCCGACGTAACCATGGGCATCTAACAGATCGAATATGTAAGGCCAATTCAGTTCGCCGGTGCGATCGGGTTCGTTTCGCCCCGGCACACCTGCAATTTGAATATGAGCGATTTTATCAAGGTGACTGTCTAAGAAGTCAGTGATCCCGCCCTGGGCACGCTGAGCGTGAAAGATGTCATACAGAATTTTGAGATTCTTAGCGCCAACGTCCTCAAGCACTTGAAGTGCATCATCGGGACGGAATAAAAAATAACCATCCATAACAATCGGCTCGATAACGATGTCGATCTCTATCTCACGCGCAAGGTCCGTGGCCACAGCTAGGTTGCCAATATAAACAGCGAGCGCTTCGTCCCATTTATCCTCAGGTACGATACCGGCAAGCACATGAAGACGTTTGCATTCAAGCAAGTCTGCGTAGTTGAGGGCGACCTCTATGGAGTCTCGGAACTCCTGCTGGCGACCGGGCAAGGCGGCGAGGCCTCGTTCACCTGCTGCGTAGTCTCCGGGCGGCGCATTAAACAGCGTCATGCTAACGCCCGCCATCGCGGCAGCGTCCCCCACTTTCTCTGCCGGTTCAGCATAGGGGAACAAACACTCCACCCCTTTGAATCCACAGGCAGACGCGGCGGCAAATCGTTCTAGGAACGGGACTTCTGTAAAAAGGTGCGAAACGTTGGCGGAAAAACGCGGCATAGAGTCAGATTATCCTTGGGCGGGCTCACCGATTTCTTTAGCAGGTTCACCTGCTACGACACGGCGTACGGCGGCGGCGATATCCTCGGCGGGATTGAGAGGCGGGTGAGACCAATCCTCGAAGGTCTCGGCCAGTGGTCTAGCATATTCCTGGTCATACAGTCCCTGATGAAAACGCGCGTGCTTGGCGCTGACAGTCTGTGGTTGCGCATAGATGTACACCGGCGTTTCGGTGGCACAGGCTTCGGCACACATACTCACGGAATCTCCAGTGACGACAATCGCATCGGCCAGCGCAAGAAACCCGCGGTAGGGGTTCTCCCCGTCGTGGCCCCACTGAAAGACCACACGTGGTTCAGGGATCGATTGCATCAAAGCGGCCTCGGCCTTTTTCCCTGTGCGCCGTGATGTCGTGAGAAGCACACTACCGCCGGTCGAGCTCGCCAGCGCCGCAACTTGAGAACCAAGGTCAAAAGCATCAACCTGGGAGAACGCACGCCGTCGCGTAGCCCCGCCGACGATGACAGCGATGTGCGGACGAGGCAAAGTGTCGTAGCGGCCCTTCCATCGCTCGGCCTCTGCCGCAAGCAGATCAGGTGTGATTAGGCTCGGCGCGCCGGTGATGGAGATCACGTTTGGCCAATCCGAAACACGTGTATTGGCGTCATGCGCGGGCACAGCAATGACATCGAAATCTTTGGCACCCGCATGGCCCGGGAACATGATCTGAACCAGTTTGGTTTTTCCCTGAGACTGCCGCTTGATCCAGCGTGCGACAGGCGCTGAGCGCCGTCCTGCCGCTATCACCACATCGGGCCAGGGCCCTGAAAGAGCGCCCCGGCTCTCATCGGCAACACCGGCGAGGCTCGCTCCGCGAAGAAGGTTTGGCAGCCGGGCCAGCGTCGAATAGCGAATCGCCTTCTCCTCAACCGGCCATCCCAATGCCTGTGCGACACCGAAAACCTGCGTGTTATTGCCAGGCCGGTCATCGGTGAGCGCCCATACGGTGGCGGAAGTCTGGGGGGAGTCGGTCATACTATGGGCACGGGAAAAGCGGTTCGTCCGAAGGCGTTGAGAGATGGCGCACAACTCAGTAAACAGGGGGAACAGCAATCCGTAAAGCCAGCCGAAAGACTTTCATCCCGATGACCTCACGTACCCCGCGCCAACAGGCCGCAGCCCGCACCATCGCCAACATCTTGCTTGAAACCAAGGCGGTCAATTTCCGGCCAGAAGAGCCCTATACGCTGACGGCTGGCTGGGCGAGCCCGGTGTACATCGACTGCCGCTGGCTGATTTCCTTTCCGCGTGCCCGCCGGACGATCACCCTTCTGGCCCGCGAGGAGATCGAGCAAACCATCGGCTATGAACATCTCGACGCAGTTGCCGGTGGTGAGACCGCAGGCATTCCTTACGCGGCGTGGATTTCCGACGCCTTGATGCTGCCGATGCAATATGTCCGCAAGAAGCCAAAGGGCTTTGGCCGCATGGCACAGATCGAAGGCAACTTAGAAGAAGGCTCCAACGTGTTGCTGGTTGAAGACCTGGCAACCGACGGCGGTAGCAAATTGGCCTTCGTCAAAGCGCTGCGTGACGCCGGTGCGAAATGCAGTCACACCTTCGTGGTGTTCTTTTACGATGCGTTTCCTGGCGCCCTCGACAGCTTGGACAAAGAAGGCGTGTCCCTGCTCTACCTCTGCACCTGGGCCGACGTGATTGAGGCGGCTGAAGAGGGCGGATACTTCGATGCCGATAAGATCAGCGGTGTCCGCGATTTCCTCAAAGATCCCATCGGCTGGTCTCAGGCCCATGGCGGACGCGGCGCCGACTAAACGCAACTGACGGGGCATGGAGTCGCCTCTCACATAGGAGACCGCATGTCAGAGTTCGTTCCACCGCAAGCACCGACCCTGGGATGGGCGAGCGACATCGCCGCAGAAATGCTTCGGCGCAGCGGCCTCAAATACATCAGCCTGGTGCCGGGAGCGAGCTATCGCGGCCTGCATGATTCCATCGTCAACTACCTCGGCAATACAGATCCAGAAATGGTGTTGTGCCTGACCGAGCAGGCAGCGGTCGGCATCGCTCACGGTTACGCAAAAGTGACCGGCAAACCGATGGGCGTCGCTCTGCACGCCAACATCGGCGTGATGCATGCGGCGATTAACATCTTCGACGCCTACGCCGACCGCATGCCGATGGTTATTATGGGCGCGACAGGCCCGGTGGATGCAGCAAAGCGCAGACCCTGGATCGATTGGATTCATACGGCCGCAGATCAAGCGGCTATGGTGCGCGACTACCTCAAGTGGGACGACCAGCCCGGCTCAGCTGAAGCCATTGCAGAGTCCGTATTGCGGGCGACGCTGATGGCATCAACCGCGCCGATGGGCCCGACCTACGTGTGTCTGGATGCCGCCCTTCAAGAAGAGCCGCTCGACGAACCCGTGGCCCTGCCTGATCCGAAGCATTTTCCCGTCGGGGCCCCACCCGGCCCCGATGCAGAGGGCTTGGCCAGTGCGACAGAAGCTCTCAAGGGTGCGAAAAAGGTCGTTATTCTGGCCGGGCGGGTATCCCGCGATGAGGCGGATTGGGCGGGGCGCGTTCAATTGGCAGAAGGCCTGAATGCCAAGGTCTATACCGCACTGAAACTGGCAGCCTCTTTCCCAAATTCCCACCCCCTACACGAGAGTGTTCTGCCCCTGTTTCAGAGCAAGGATGATCTGTCGGCTTTGTGCGATGGCGATGTGGTGCTGAGCTTGGACTGGCTCGATGTCAAAGCGCTGTTGGATACGGCCGGCCGTGCCGACGACGACTCTCTTACGGTTATTCATGCCTCGCTGGATCGGTACGCCCACACTGGCGCGGTGATGGATTACCTCGGATTGCCACGCACCGACATCATGCTGTTGGCCGACCCGGACACAACAACCCGCGCGCTAATCAAAGCGCTGGACTTAACAACAACGCCGGCCACCGTTGTGGCTAAGCCAGGCGTTGTCGCCCCCCCTGACACGCCGACAATCTCAATGGCCCATCTCGCCGAGGCGACAACACGCGCGCTGAAGGATCACAAGGCCTGCTACGCCTGTCTGCCTTTCGGCTGGCCTGCCGCAGCGTCGCCCTTCGATCATCCGCTGGATTACCTGGGGGCCGATGCTGGCGGCGTGATTGGTGCTGGACCGTCCTTCGCGATTGGCGCCGCCCTGGCGATGCAGGACACAGACCCGGACAGACTTGTTGTCTGCGCAACCGGCGATGGCGATCTCTTGTCGGGTATGGCGAGCCTGTGGACCGCGGCGCAGAGGGGCTTACCGATATTGGCGGTGATCAACAACAACCGATCGTTTTATAACGACGAGCGGCACCAAGACCGCGTGGCTCAAGCCCGCGGACGGCCCCGCGAGAATAAGTGGGTCGGACAACGTCTCGATGATCCGCCGCCTGATCTATGTGGGCTGGCTAAGGCTCAAGGCTGGGCCGCTGTGGGTCCGGTGGCGTTGCCGGAAGACCTGCCAGCCGCGTTCGACCGGGCGATGGCGTCAATCGCGAGAGGTCGTCCAACGCTGATTGACGTGTTGGTTGATCCCGGCGCGTGACAGCAAAATCTGGACACAAAAAAACCAACAGGCCTAAACGCTCTGCTGGTTAATCTGTACCCCTTAAGAGAACGCCGCGCCCACACAAGGAGGACGCGGTGTACTCAACTGAGATCGCCGATTATTCGACGACCAAGTTTTCGGCAGAGGTCTTGCCGTTTTGGCCTTGCACGAGTTCGAATTGAACTTTTTGGCCTTCATTAAGGCCGGACAATCCAGCGCGCTCAACAGCTGAGATATGGACAAAGGCGTCCTTCGAGCCGTCGTCGGGTTCAACAAACCCGTAGCCCTTGGTCGCATTGAACCACTTTACGGTTCCGCTCGGCATAGTCTTTTCTCCAGTAGTACACATATAGGGCCTCTCCCACAGCGGGCATGAGGCCTTTAAAAACGACCACACTGTTTGGAGTGATTTAGGCGAGCAATAAGGTATTAAACGCAAAAATAACGCAAAGCAGCGCGAATCGTATCATTCCTCGTACCCAAGAAGCCTTGGCAAGTCAACTGGCTGAGACCAATTCCGCCCAAATACACAAAGTATTGAAAATGCGCGGAACCAGCCCATGCACCAGTGGTTCGCGGCATCGAGCCTATGCACGTGTGATCGGTGGAACGAGGCCATGCGCGACAAAAATACAAACGAGCCCATGCACCGCGGAAAATGGCGCGAAGCAATGTTGTGTGGAGGTGTTTACTGCAGTCTGCCCGGAATATTATTGTAATTAACAATTTTTATTGTTATCATGTGTCTCCCGAAAAAGTCAGGAGGAGAACGGCATGCCCCAGAACCCACCACCTTCTCAACCAATTTTGAACGATGGCAAATTCCCTGATCGACGGGCACCACCGTCCCGGCTCAAGGATCACGGGATCCAGCGCAGCACGGCCCCATCCGTGGCCCAACGCCTGCTGCTGGCCAGCCGGGTGCGAGAAGCGTTGGATGAGGGGCTGTCAAAGTGGGACAGAAGCCACAGCACGAAACCACCCACCTCTTTGTAATTTGGCGCAGACACGGTCGGCCAAAGCATTTCGTGCTAAATATGCAGCTGGACTCTCAGGGGGAGAAAAGCAGTGGCGCGGCCGTGGATCGAATTTCTTTATGCGCAGCAACTGCCGTGGACCGAAGGGTTGTATGGCGGTGCCCGTGACGATGTTCAGTCTAAAACCCTGAGCATTGATGACAGCGCCGGTGATTCCAGCGTCCTGATCAAATACCCGGCGGGATGGCAGCGGGCAGACGCAGAAGCCCTCACCGCAGAAGAAGAATTTTACATCCTCGACGGCGATCTGGAGATCAACGGACAGACCTACACGCGGGATTGCTACGGCTGTTTTCCGGCGGGCTATATGCGAAACCAAGCGCGCTCAAAAACCGGCTGTGTCGCCCTGACCTTTTTTGACTCAGAACCGAACGTGTCCGACGACCTTTCGAACACGTTTGAGGAACAAGACCTGGTCCCCTTCATCAACACCCTCAACATGAAATGGGATGCGTCCACCGCCGACCCCTCGTTGGAGTGGATGGGTAACCGCCGCAAGGTTTTGAAGTGGGACCATGAGTACGATCAGAAAGGCACGTTCCTATTTGCAACGTCACCGCATATCTATCCGGAGAACTGGGCCTGCCCGACCTTGACCCATCCCTGTGTCGAGGAATCCTTCATCCTTGCGGGCGAACTGACCGGCCCTTTCGGAAAGATGGAAAAGGGGGCCTATTTCTGGCGGCCCGAAGAAAAACCCCACGGCCCCTTCGGCACGCGGGAGGGCGGCTTCGCGCTCATCCGCTTTAAGTACGGCAAACACATCAACGTATGGGGCGACAAAGACGTGCCCTACTCGTTCGACTTTCCCTATAAGCCAGAACTGCCGCCCGCGCTGTCAGCGTATGGGGATGCCCCCTATGAGGGGACGGAATTGTTTTGATCCTCGCTTGCGTCAACCCAGCTACGGTACTTAAGCGCGAAATAGAGGAGTCCCTGCCCTGACCTCCGTCACGCAACTGCTTGCGGCAGAAATCAAAGCGACGACATTCGACGATGTTCCACGTGGAGCAATTGATCGCCTCACCCGATTGTTCGTCGACCAGATTGGCGTCACCTACATGGGACATGAGGCGACCGGTAAAGCGTTATGCGCTTATGCGGCGGATGCAGACGGCAAACCTGAGGCTCTGTTGATCGGGACCGATCAAAAAACATCCTGCGGACTTGCGGCCGGCATCAATGCACAGGTCGGGCGCAATGCAGATTTTGAAGATACAGGCCCTGGGCTGCATCCAGGCCCACTCGTTGTGCATACGGCTTTAGCCGTGGCGCAGCGCTGCGGTTCATCTGGGCAGGAGCTGCTGGCAGCGATGGCCCTTGGCTATGACCTCAATGCGCGGTTCTTCAAAGCCTCAACTGCCGGACCTGATGTACGCCACAACACCATGATCGCGGCAGCAATAACGGCGAAGCTGCTGGATCTGGATCAAGACAAGATCGCACGCGCCCTGAGCCTCGCCTGGGAGTTCCCGATCAAGGCCGCCAACTATACCCGGCCCAGGGTGAGCAAGCGCATCAGCGCTTTAGGGATGGGGCATTTCTTTTCAGCGCAAAATGGGGTGCAAGCAGCGCTGATGACGACCCACGGTTTTGAAAGCGTCGTCGACGAAGTCGATCAGTTAGGCGACGTCTATGACCTGGACATCCTAGTGGACCAGTCAAAGCGCTATCATGACATTGAACACGCGCTCTTTCTCAAACCGTGGCCGACCAGCCACGCTTGCCATGCCGTGATTCAGAGCATTGAAGATCTGATGACCACTCATGATCTGACAGCATCAGACATTACGGCGGTACGCGCAGGCCTCCCGGACATTTACCTGATGCCCCATCAGAATAACAACCATCCGGAAACCTATTGGGAGGCGGTGTATTCGGTGGCCTGGTCCTTCGCCATGGTCATTCACCGAGTGCCGCCGGGACCAGCTTGGTTTACGGCCTCGCGGATTAAAGACCAAGTTTATCACGCTCTAACGGAGTGCATCACCGGTGTGGAACACCCGCCGGCGACGGAGGCGATGAAAACTTTGGACTTAGAGTCCGTCGACGGCTGGGTCGAACTGGAGACGGCGAAAGGCACCCTGCGCGCAGAGCGCAACATGCGTGACACCTACGGCAGCCCGACGACACCAATGCCGGAGGAGATGTTCAAGGGTAAGTTCATGCGCACGGCAGAACCGAGCATCGGCGCGGTTCGTGCAAGCGCGTTGTATGCCGACTTATGGGACGTCGCCGAGATAGTGGACGTGACGATCTTGGTCGAGAAAATGAGTCCCTAAATCGCGGGGTCTTCAAGGAACCCGGGATATTCGCGTTCGACCCAGCTTTTGATATCCGCAGGTGCAGAAGCGGCATTGCCTTGCAGCTTTTGTCCGTAAACCTGCCAGCTGATCATGCCCTTACTGTTATCCAGTCCCATCCATGGCCGGAAGCCGCCGAGACTTTGGTAGTTCATGGTGCACGGGCGAAAGTCTGCCTCGTCGGCCGCCATATCAGCCGCATCAGCGGTAAATACGGTGAGTGAGGATGATGTGCCGACAGTGCCAGCGTTTCGGCCTTTCACCTTGGAAACGAAATTCTCAGTCATGAAGACCTTGCCGCCATTGACGACCGGCGTATCAAAACCACCTTCGTAGGCAATGAGACGGTCACTAAGTTCTCGATGGGGACCACGGGCGGAGACAGTCTCACGGTTGAGAGAAACAACGCGGTCAGGTGTCCCAACTACACCGTTAATCGGATTGGTCCAGGTATCCAGTGGCGCGTTGGTTTCCACATCGCGGAACGTCCCTCGCCCAGCAGATACTTGTTCATAGGTCGTATCGCTTGTGCGGGTTAAACGCTGGAACGTTAACCCTTCGACCTTCATCAAATTTACGGCGATGTCGTCGTTCATTTTCCCCCAAACATTGCCGCTCCACCACCACAGCACCAACTCATCGTCTTCAACGCCACCGCGCATCCGTACGTACAGTTCGAGTTCGTTCTCAGGGGCGGTGAGATCGAGCGCCGCAGACGCGCGCGACGACCCTAAACCGGTAGATGCTGCCAGGGCCGCTGCGGCCGTAAGTGCGTTACGACGGGTAAGGGATAAAGGTTTGGGTTCAGTCATCAGCGTGGCTCTCTTCGTAGTGACGACGTAGGAGATCAGCACCGTAGTCTTGACCAGGCTGGCGCATCACTGTGTGAATGTGATTGACGTCGGGCTCACGCACATCGTCCCGGATGCGCGCCAGATTGAGCGTGTGATCGAACTCGATCAGCACCGACGGACTGTGAATGCGGTAGTAAAACGCATCACCCGGTGCCGTACCCCCCATCCACGCGAAATGAAGCGCCGCAGGGCCGTCGGCGGCGATTCGAGCCAGTAACGGGTCGGCGGCATCCGGCTCCATGTTGCGCACGTATTCTTCAATGAGGTGTTGGAGTTGAGCGCGTTGGGCGTCCGTCAGTTCCGAAGATGGCAAGCCCACAATCTCCGTTAGGGCTTCGCCGCGCTCTGGCCCCGTGAATATTTCATCGGGGACCGTCGCACTGAGCACCGCTTGTTCGCGCTGGGTCGCGGTGAGGCTATTTACAAGGGCAACGGCTTTGTCTTCCTCTTCGCCAAGAATGCGCCACCCCGCGTAGGGGCCATCCGGCACTTCATTGGGCTGAACACCGATAAAAGCCGGTGTAACCTCAACCATGCCGCTGGCCACCGTAAAGTTGAGTCCGAGATGATGACCATCCAACTGCCAGCCCCACGGCGCTTGGCCAGACGGATCGCCAAATATACCGAGCCAATAATAGCCGGAGCCAAAATCGAATCCGGGCGGCAATTGAGCAGGGTCTTCGATTTTTGAAAACAGGTAGTCGTCAACCCGCATGATGCCTGTTGCCTTTTGATACCCTTGGCTGCTGAGGCCACATTGCACCAGGCGATGTCCCAGCTTGCGTTGGGTTTCAGTCATGTCTCCGAATGTTAGGCCTTCATTGCGGAATCTCGACCCAGGAAGGTTGGTCCATTTCTTGCGGCCCTCATGATCAAACGCCCGCACCGCCTTGGACGTCTGTTCATCGGAGAGCGCAGACAAAAAAGCCACAGCGGCCGTGCTACATGTTTCTCCTACCGAGTCCGCGTGCGCAGGTGCGTTGATAGCAAGACCGAGGACAGCCGCCAGTAAGCCTAAAACCCGCATTACTAATCCCCTGTTACCGATCCTGTTGCGACAAGAAGCGCAAGAACTCGCGACGGTTTTTAGGACCATAGGTGAGGTAGCTTGGGTCCTGCCGTTCGGCGTATTCCTGTTTCGCTTTTTCCACCGGATCGGCCTTGGTGTGCTTACGCACATCGTCCGGGGAAAGCTCATAGGCTTCAGCCCCGTTGAGACCAAACACCTTGGCACGGATTTCCGGTGTGATTTTTGGGTAACCGTACTTCTCTTGGAACTCGTCAGAAATTTGGAAGGCGCGGAAGGCCATGATCTGATCTTGCGGAGAGCCGTACCAAATAGAGTCCGTGCCCCACAACACGCGGTCTTCGCCGACGTACTTGAGCAGCTTACCCATCACATGGGCGGCCTGATCAGGATCACGCATCAGGTAACGCCAGGTGCTGCCGATTTCGGCGTACACGTTCTTTTGGTCCGTGGCTGAAATGCCGCTATCGGTCAGTGAGTTGATGAGATCATCGACCCCCGAGCCCGAGTCCCGTGAATAGGCTCCTTCGGGCACACGCATGTCGTAGCCAGAGTGATAGATCATAAAGGTAATATCAGGATTCGCAGTAGCCGCCGGGCCAACATCACGGGAACTGGCGTACCTCAAATTCTCTGTGTACTGGAGAAACGGCAAGCCTTTGTGCACGGCGAGCCGTTTGATCCCCGTCTTGCGCACCTTATCGAGAAAATGTTGTCCAAGTTCATCGTCCAAATAATAGCCCGTGTCTTTCGGGCCGTGCTGGGTATAGGTCTTCCATGCGGCAACCGGCCAGTTGGCAGCGGTTTCATCCATCGCTTCGAGGTCTTCCGGATAGGTCGGCATGCAACGGCCGTGGACCATCAGGCGTTGCGTGGTATCCAGCGCATCAAGAATACGCACAGTCTCAGCCCCTTCTGAATACTGCGGCATCATCTGATTATCCGGCGCCGGACCAAAGGACAGCACAGCGATATCCGTATCACTGTCCATAAACACTTCTTTGACGTAAGCCTCGCCGGTCAGGCAATCCATATGACCGAGGTCGGGGTCGTCACCAGCAAAATCACAGCCGACTTGAGGCGCGAAAAACTTGAAGTTGTTGCGTGCCGGATAAAGCGGCGTGCCTTCGGCCCAGCTCTCAATATTGCCGACGTGGTGGCCTTGGACATCGAAAATGAATTCGTCGCCATCAAGGGCCTCTTTCGCGGCGGCTTCATCCTTGCCCGCCTCCCAAGGGAGTTCATAGGTACTGCCGCTCTTGCCCGTCGCCGCATTGACTTCATTAAAGGCGAGCAGCGTTGTTGCCGCACCGGCCGTCGAGACAAGAAAATCGCGGCGATGCTGACCGGTGTGCCGGGCGTTCTGGTCGGCCTGAGTCAGCGCCAGTCGATTGGCCTCATTGTTAGCCGCGGTCAACGGTCGCGGCATGAATTCCCCGTTCGAGGTGGTGTCGACCTTGATCGGCAAACGAATGCCATCAGGATCGTTCTCAAACGTGCGTGATTTCTTGCTCATGGTGCGTACCCCTAAAATGAAGAACCGATGGTAGCGTCCGAAGTGGCACCGGGGCTACCCGACTCCGACACCATAGCCGCCCCTTCTCAAGCCCTATCCCCCCGTTGGACAGAACCCGCGACCGTAAATATCGCCAGACGAATGAAAAGCGGTTGGTCGCGCTTGCGCCCAGGTTTGGTTGAGAGTGCACAACCGACCCCAACAGCAAACAAATCCTCAATATGGCCGGGCGTGGGCTTTTGATCGTTTGACGCTAACCAGAACTGCACCCATGATCATGGTGCTCTGGAGCGTCTCACAAGGGTTTATCTTCGAGACAAAGACGGTCCTGCGTCATGGTATAGGACCGCGCTCGTGTATAGAAAGTTCATCAGACAGGGCGTCACCGGCTGCGTTCGCGGGACGCCTTTATGACTGTTCCCGCAGCCTTACCGGAAAACGAGTCTGAACGCCTTGCGCGATTGCGCGCGTACGACATTCTCGACACCTCACCTGAAGAAGCCTTTGACCGCATTACCCGCGTGGCTGCGCATTTGTTCGGGACCCCTATCGCGTTGGTCAGTTTGGTTGATGAGAACCGTCAATGGTTCAAGTCACGCCAAGGTTTGGATGCGACCGAAACTCCTCGTGACGTCGCATTCTGCGCGCATGCCATTTTAGAAGACGAATTGTTCGTTGTTCCCAACGCAACGCTTGATGATCGCTTCAAGAACAATCCTCTCGTGACGGGCGGACCGGAGATTCAGTTTTATGCGGGCGCGCCACTGAGAACAAAAGACGGGCTTGGCCTTGGCACACTGTGCATCATCGATACGAAGCCTCACGACCTGACGGATCTTCAACTAGAACAACTACAGGACCTTGCCGATCTGGCGATGGATGCCCTGAGTTTGCGCCGGGCTGGGCGTCATGCCATCGAAGAAGCGCACCAGACAGCCAAGCTGGGCTCGCTGCAAGACTCCTTCATCGACAGCATAAACCATGAACTGAGAACGCCCCTTACTTCCCTTGCAGGTGCACTCGGCCTCCTACGCAACGGCGTTGTGGCGGACCTAGACGAAGAAACCCAAAGCGTCTTTGAAGTTGCTGACCGCAACACCCATACGCTCATGAAACTCATTGTCGACCTTCTTGATATGTCGAATATCGAAAAGGGTGAGCTTGTACTGAATTTTGAGTCGTTTGACCTTCTAGAACTCGCCAACACGGTCGCGGATGAAGCAAATTCGGATAAAAAAATGAAGACAGCGCGTGTGTCGATAGACGACACGGCTGTTTCTCAAGTGGTTTACGCTGACCCCATGCTGATCGGCAAAGCAGTGTCCGCATTGGTTAAAAATGCACTGCGGTTCTCTCCAAACGACACGCCCGTTACCCTTCATCTTAGGGCGGGCATAGAGTCCGTTATTGTCGAAGTCGCCGATCTTGGCATTGGTATTTCATTGCAGGACCGGTCACGCGTCTTCAAGAAATTCTTTAAGCTTGATGAATCAGGCAATATCAATGGCGCGGGTTTGGGTTTGAGCATTGCTAAAAGGCTTATCGAAGCCCATGGCGGAGAAATTGGCATCCAGGCCAACACGCCGCGTGGGACCCGCGTGATCTTTGAAATCCCTCGCACTCTGATGACCCAGGATCAACAAAGCGCACCATCGACGTCATAGGAAGATGTGCCGCCGCTGCCCTTAACTCTGCACCGGCAGCGTTACCCGCGTGCGCAAGCCACCTTCGGCACGGTCGAGCAGTTCGATATCTCCGCCCATAGAACGAATGGCGTTGCGGGCAATGGTCATGCCAAGACCGGTGCCACCGGTATCCCGTGAGCGTGACCCTTCGAGCCGGAAGAACGGCGTAAACACCTGCTCTTTTTCTGCATCTGGGATGCCAGGTCCCTTGTCGTCGATCAGAACTTCGATGTTCTCACCCGCCTCCGACAAAGAGACGTCAGCACAGCCACCATACTTGATGGCGTTCTCGATAATATTGGTCAGCGCACGCTTGAGACCAAGCGGACGGATAGTTAGGTCCATGGCCTCTGGCCCGCTGTAACTTGTGGCACCTCCCGCTTCTGCTTCGTCGCTGACGATCCGTGCGATCAGGGCGGCGATATCGGTCGGCATCGCCGGTTCATTGGCGGCATCATCGCGAGCGAAAGCCAGAGTGGCGCTGATCATCGCTTCCATATCGTCGAGATCAGACAGCATTTTGTCACGTTGCTCTGAATCCTCGACAAATTCGGCGCGCAAACGCATACGAGTAATCGGTGTGCGCAAGTCGTGCGAAATCGCGGCCAGCATTTGCGTGCGGTCTTGGACGAAGCGCTTGAGGCGGCTTTGCATGGTGTTGAATGCGCGGGCCGCACGACGGACCTCGCCGGTTCCGGTTTCCGGCAACGGCGTCGCATTAAGCCCAATACCAAGTCGCTCTGCCGCCATGGCAAACAGAGAGACGGGCTTGGTGGCCCGACGTACTGCATAGATGGCCAGGCCTGCGATCAATAAGGTCAATGCTGTGGTCCACAGGAACGGCCGGTTGCGCTCACTGGCTTCGGTAAGATCCAGATCAACGCGAGCGTTCAGCCAAATATTCTCGCCAAACCGGATCGATGCTCGAACAAAAGGTTGGAAGCCTCGAATATCGCGAAGCGCCTGATCCAAGTCGGACGTCCGACGTTCAGCCTCAACACTGGCCCGCGGCCGGTCCGTTGGCGGTGGTGAGGTTGCTCCCAATCGTGGCGCACGCTGCATGTCTCGACGTTGACGTCTGAGGTCTCGGCGCACTTCTTCTTGCGTGGGGAACCGTTCCGCACCGACGGTCGCGTCAATCCGGCTGTCCGTATGAATCTCCGTACCGTCCGGAAATTCCTGAGCCAATCGGCGATACACGATCCGAGACGTAAAGACCTCGTCCGACTCCTGCACGAGAGGCCGGCTCGTAATCACCATGCGTAGACCTGGGGAATTTAGATCTTGAATGAGACCGAGCCGGTCGCGCATAGGCGCTTGCTCAATCACCCGCTTAAAGACGATCAGTTGATCGGCGGCCTGACTAGCGGCGGCGGCGGCAGCCGCCTGATCACGAAAAATGAAATAGGTAATGAGCGACGAGCCATAGATCAAAATGACGGCGGCAACCAAAACCGTAAACAACCAGCCACCAAGGCTATCGGGGACAACGCGCTTCATCGGTCGGCCCCTAGGTCCGTGTCACTTCGGCGGTGAGCATATAGCCCCCGCCACGGACGGTTTTAATCAAGGTCGGCTCGCGATAGTCGGGCTCGATTTTCTTGCGCAGGCGACCGACCTGGACATCAATGGAGCGATCAAAGGGAATTGCCGATCGCCCTTTGGCCATATCGAGAAGCTGGTCCCTATTTAATATGCGTTGGGCATGACCAACGAACGCCAAGAGCAGGTCATACTCTCCGGCGGTGAGATCGATTTCCTCTTCACCTTGAAATAAAGAACGTGTGGCCGGGTCTAACACAAATTTATCGAACGCGTAGCGGCCTGTTTTCTCACCGTCGCTACTACTGGCCGGGCCGCCTTGCTCTGCCCGACGCAACACGGCTTTAATCCGGGCCGCCAGCTCACGCGGATTGAAGGGCTTGGCCATATAGTCGTCAGCCCCGACCTCAAGACCAATGATGCGATCCACATCCTCGCCCATGGCCGTCAACATAATGACCGGCATGTTGGAGTCCGCTCGAACCTTGCGGCACAGGGTCAGCCCGTCTTCGCCCGGCATCATGAGATCGAGCACTATGAGATCAATCTGCCAGTCGGTGAGCGCTTTCTTCATCTCCCGGCCATCGCGGGCGGTCGTCACCCGGTACTCGTGCTTGACCAGAAACCGAGACAATAAATCCCGGATTTCAGAATCATCGTCGACGATCAGGATATGAGGTTTGGTGGTTTCAGTAACATTTGACATGACGCAGATATTATAGGCCCACGGCCCAGAAGCACCACTAATCCCGCAACAAACGGTAACAGAGGGGCCCCTCGTTACAGATCGTTACCCTTATAGGGGGTGCAGGACATCGCTCCGTTACAGAGGGCTGTCTTAATGGCCCCATCGAAATTGCAGATCACGGCGCCGCAGCGCACCAACTTAGAAACGAGGACAAAACAATGGACATCACCTTGAACACCGCAATCACCAGTCTGGTTCTGTACACCACCTGGGCGACCATCGCCTCAACCGTAGCTTCTGCCTGCCCCTTCTAGCAGCGGCTACACCCTCCGGACCCGGCTTTCCCCCCAATCGAAGCCGGGTCCGAACGTGGGTCCCTCAAGTGAGGATCTCGCGCTCCAGCCCTAAGAAAGGAATTGCACCATGAATAAGAGCTATAAAATCGAAAACGCCATAAAGACCTCCATCACAGCCTTTGTGCTCATGGTGTGCTGGGCCGTAATTGCTCCCACCTATGCCGCAGAAGGCCCCGATGATCACCGCGCCCGCTTTGAAGAGCGCATGGCCAACATGGATAAAGATCTTTCGACCGATCAAGTCCGGGACATTGTTGAAGGTCGAATCGCCTCCATGGGTAACACCAATCTCAAGGTCGGCGGTGTCACCGTGACATCAACGGATACCGTTCTGGTCGACATCGTGACCCAAGATGACTCCCTGGTTCAAACCATGGAGATCTCGACACGGACCGGTCGCCCCGCTGGCATGGAACGTCGCTTCGATCGCGCGCGCCGCATGGGTGATATGGGCCCGGCCCGTGGTCATCGTGAAGGCCGTGGTAAATTTGGACGCGGTGGACCGCGCGGAGATTTCTCTGCCTTAGCCCTCGCCATGGGTCCGAAAAATCGCGAGTTAGGCCTGACCGTCGAGCAAGCCCGCACTCTGGCCGAATCACGCCTCATCCTGTCGGGCAATGATCGCCTTAAAGTTGGCTCGGTTGAAGCGGTCGACGACAAGACCATCGTTGTTGAAATCGTGACTGTTGATGACTCGCTGGTGGTCCGCCGCAACATCGATCGCAATACGGGTCGCATGAAGCGGATCCGTTAAAGGTTCCCCCCTCAATAATAAAATCCCCTCCCATAATCCCCACACCTTAAAGGGCGGCCTCACAGCCGCCCTTTCTTTATGGGATTCTTTCATGAGAAGGAGGGCGCAGCATCAACACTTTATTTCGACGGCAGATACCAAATTGGTGACGTCCAGGCCATTTCCTGAACAGTTTTGGGTGCATCGTTGTCACACGCCGCTGGACGCTCGTCGGCGGGCAACGCAACACACTGAGCCCAACTCCAGCGCAGGGTCGGCACCTCCACAGCTCTTAAGTAATAGTACGCCGGTTCCGCCGGGTTGAATTCCGGATCTTCAAACACGGTGCACAGCGAGGCCGACCCGGTGCCGCTCCATGCCCCTGTTTCAAGATCCGTCTCACCCTCGTGGTTTTCATGCCCGGCAGCATCGAACACTTTGTAGTGGGACTGGCCGCCGTCATCGACCCAGCCCTTGATGACCTGCAGCTCCTGTAACTGCGCCGCATCGGGGTCCTGGATCGCGGAAACAAAAAGTTGTGGCGAAGTCCCTGATGGGCCATCGCTGATATCACCGCCCATAGGTGTTCCTTTCGCATAGCCATGCGCCGCTTTGTCAGCCATGACGCAGGCGTTCTTCGCAAAGTCCCAGCCACCGAATAGGCGCGGTTTAATGCGTGTGCCCGTGGTGCCGAACACTTCTCTCCGCCGCAGCGATTCAAAAATGGCGTCGCGTGAATTTTCCACGGCCCAGACACCGGCCAGACCGCCGGCGTTGCTATTCAACCCGAATACTCCCCCTTGGCGTTCCGTCATCCGAGCGTCGAAGTCTCCTTCCGGGACGAGATGGCCCTGGTAACTGTGTTCATCGGTTGCTCCGGCGAGGGAGGTATGCGCGTCGGTCGAGGCAATCACACCGAACTTGTAGGAATTGACGCCAATGACCGCCTCATCCTGCAACCCGGTTAAGAGGACACTGCGGAAAAAGTCGTTCTTCGAGATGCAGCCAAAACGGCTAAATCCTCTGGTGCCAATTTCACCCTCTTCACAGAACCTAATCGTGGTTTTGCTACCAAATGTCTCAGCGACCCGCCCCACCGTGCGGACTTGCTCTTGCTCGCAAAGCTCATCGGGGGCGCCGAGAATGTCCGGCAAGCCATTAAAGCATTCGGAATTTCCCTTGTGCTGGAACACTTCCATGATGGGTTCCATCGCGTTACGTAGTTTCGCCATTTCGGCCGCTGATTCCGTAGATTCAAACCCCGCAACATAAGACGGAAACATCGCCCCGGAACTGATGTTTGAATTGTGGGGAATAGCGAGGACATCGCAGCCTTCAACACCGTCGAAACATTGCTCGGTTAACTGCGCCCACAGCTCCTGGTCGGTCGGGGTTTCGATATAGGAGATGGCGCGCTCAGGCACTTTGTCATTCCGAAAGATAACATTGCGATGATAGTTGTTGGCGTTCGGCGTTCCGGTATGTTCGTAGCCAACAAAACTGGTGAACTCACAGCTTGATGTCCGGTCATAGGCGGCCTCGGCCATGTCCTGCGTACTTTGCCAGAGCGATATGGACGCTTCAAAGCAAGCCGCTCCGTCTTCACCACAGACATCTGCCATGCGTTTGGGATCGGGACTGCTAACGATACGGAAAAAGGGCAGAAGACCCTCACCGTTTTCTTGGCGAAATAACTGGCAGGACTTAACGTCATAGGCGGGGCTTTCTGGATCAAAACACAGAGTCATCTCTCCAAAAAACTCAGAGTGATCGGTGACCGCCGCGAAATCCAAAGGACGGGTAAGTTGCTGGATCGCGAATGGGGTGCCGTCTGCCGCATAGGGCGGTACTGGCAGGGGCTCTCCTTTGGCAAAGCGATAAGCATCGGCCGGTGTTGTTTCCGTTCCGCGAGGCCGGGCGTCGTAAGAGTACGCTGTGTGGATATGGAGATCGCCGAAGTAGGCATTCCGCGTTGCAGTGCGGTCATCGCACATTTCACGATTTTCGGTGTAGGTGACGAAGCCTTCTTCGGCTTTGGCAAGTGAAGGAGGGGATGGCTCTGGACCTGAGCAACCAACCACAAAGACCAAGCTGCATATTGCCGCAGCACGTACGCCAAGTGTTTTGTGATCAAGAGTCATAATGATTTCCCGTCGTCGAGACGACTATGAGCCGTGTTTACAAACGTTATAAAGCCCCAGCCCCCGTCGGCGGACCTGGGACATGGGCGGGGCGCTTTTCCGTCCAATCGTAATCGGGATTCTCCGGTGGCACATCGGCTGCGTAGCAAGACCAAGTGTCGACCCGGAAGCTCTCCATCTCCCACTTGTCCGGCAATGTGAGATATTCAGGCGCGTGCTTCTCTATATAGGCGAGCACCTTCGGACGCACATCGGCAGTGCCCGGCAAACCTTTGTGACTGAACATGCGACCAAACAGTTGCACGTCTTCCATGCCACTGCCGCCCATCTTCATCCACGGCCACGCTTGGGATATCCGTGAAAACCCAGCGACAAAACGGGCGGTGGGCAGACTGCGGTCTTCAACCTGGTTTTTCGACATACGGAATGTGAAGTGCTCGGACGGTGAGATACGAGCCCCGGTCGATGATTGCGGCCAGCCTGCGGGAGTCACCGGATTGGTGTATTCGTGGGTGTAATCCCAGTTCAACAAGAGATCATTGTCGAACGACTGAAACGGCAAGATAAACGGAATGTTGCCAGTTTCATCCGGGAAGACTGTGCCTTCATTCATCAGCGTCGGCGAGTCCGTCGCCGCCCCAAAGTTAAAGGACGACATCTGGTTATCCATGCTGCGAACCAGCAGTGGATTATAGAAGTGGTAGACCGGAACCGTTTCACCGGTGATGGGATTGTCCCAAGTTTCCAGGATGTCGCCCGTCCGTAGATCGGTGAAGTATCCAGTCTCGCGTGAGACTCGAGTCAGAGTGCCATCCGCTTCCCACCGGGCTTGGAGCACACCGGTCCCTTCGTATCCAAACACGGGAATCATCCGTTCGTTGCCAATGCGCATGTACATCAGTCCGTGAAAACAACCGATGGTCGGCTGGTCAAAGGACGACCAAATTTTGGCAAAGGCGTACAGATTATCTTTAGGGTCGTTGTAATCGATCCCGCCATCAGAGGCTGGAGCTGCTGCTGAAGCCGGGGCTGATGCCAACGCGCCCGCCGCACCCATGGCGCCTGCGCCAAAACCTTTCAAGACAGAGCGTCTCGATGCCTCTGGGTTAGAAATTGAACCTTCACTGAAATCCGACGGTAGCATTGCATGTCTCCCCAAAATTGAACGTGAAGCGTAGGCAGGTGGTGCGACCGGTGTAAACCACCCCCGTTAGGCACTGGCTAGCTGGCGGCCATGAGCGCAGTATTGAGAGGATTGGATCATAGGGAGGACACCGACATGCGGCGACGCACCTTATTGAAGTCTGTGACAGCGCTTGCTGCGGCGAGCCTGGCAAAATCACAAGGAACAGCAGCCGCTGAAAGCATATCCGAGTCGGGTTCCCGTCCTTCCTATCAAGCCGCTGTCATGCGCGTTCCCGTTCTTGTGCCGCCTAGTCTTGATGCGTTCAATGACGTCCGTAGACGCAACGCAGACGCCATGGTCGATGCAATCGAAATGGTAATGCGAACCGCTGAGCCGAAACCGCGCATCATTGTGTTTCCCGTGCTGCAGTTTACATCAGCTCGACGCGCGACATCTGGCGTACCCATGACGGCGGTCGCGATTGATCTGGTGTCAGAGCCGCTAGACCGGGGCATTTTCGCTCCGGTCATAGAAGCCTGCCGCCGGCATAATCTCTATGTTGCAACCAGCACACAGGAGAAAGTCCCGCAACTGCCGGGAACGTACTTCCATACTGGATTTATTATGGGGCCCGAAGGCTTGGTGTTGCGCTCTCCTAAGGTCCAGGCGCCAAGCGCACCAACGGTGAGCTATATCCGTGACATCGAGGATGACTACCTAAAGGCGTTTGGGCCGGACTCGATCATGCCCGTAGTCAAAACACCGTTGGGCAACCTTGCTTGTTACGTCGAGGGAGAAGCACAAGTCCTAGAGGCGTCCCGGCTGCTTGCGTCGAAGGGCGCCGAAGTCATTCTGCACACGAGTTTCGAGGACGAGGACGTCCCGTGGAAAGCTCTTAAGCAAGCGATTGGCTATCAATGCCATGTTTATCTTCTGACCGGCGCAACATCACGCGTCGTTTATGCCGATAATCCTGAAGGCGAATGGGCGGGTGGATCCTCCACCATTGTAGGGCCCGACGGACATGTCCTCGCCGAAAAAGGCGGCCATGATGAAGGGCACGCCGTAGCCGAAATTAACCTCGCCAATATCGACGCGGCGCGGGCGAAATTCGGCCGCAACACCGTCCCAGCGTGGAACCTCTATACCGATCTTTATAATCGGTAATCGACCTGCTTCCGTAGAGTTCACGGCGAACGCGACACCCAACATCACCGTAAGATGAACATTGGTGCAAACCATGCACCCACACGGCATGATCCGTGCTTATCGTATGGCTGAAATCTGAGGGGAAACCATGCTGACACGGCGCACCATGATGGGCGGGACAGCGGCCACGGCCGTTCCCCTCACCGCGTCAGCGTTTTCCGATACGGCCGCACAGGCCGCAGAGACAAAATCAAATAAGGGAGCAAAACCAATGGACGTCGATCGCGCGTTTGTCAGAATCGAAGAAGGGCTGGTCCATTACCGGCATGCCGGGGAAGGCACAACCGATGGTCCGCTGCCGCTGTACATGATGCATGCGGGGCCTGGGTCTTCAAAAGGCCTCACTGGTTTAGTCGCAGCCTTTGGCGAAACCCGCCGCAGCATCGCTCCTGATACTTTGGGGTTTGGAGAATCCGTTCCACCCACACCGGAAGAGCCGGACTTGATCTACTACGCCGATAGCGTGGTGCGCATTTGGGATATGCTGGGCCTCGATAAAGTTGACGTCTACGGCGGCCATACAGGTGCCAACATCGGCATGGAAATCGCCATCGCCCACCCCGACCGGGTGCGCAAGTTGGTATTTGATGGGGTCGCGCTATTTGACCCGGCGCTCGCCGCCGACATGCTAGAAAATTATGCGCCGAAGATTAAGCCGCAAGCGAACGGTGAGCACTTCATTTGGGCGTGGAACTTCATGCGGGATATGGGCCTCTACTTTCCCTATTACATGAGGGACAAGGAACATTATTTAGGCAAAGAGCCTTGGCCAACCGCAAGCTTACACAGCAGCGTCATGGAAGTGATGAAGGCGTTGGACCACTACTACAAGGGCTACAACGCGGTGTTCCGTCACAAGACTCATGACCGCCTACCATTAGTGACAGTGCCGACATTCTGTATGGCCCACGAAGCTGATCCACTGCATACCTCTGTGGAGGAAGCTGCGGCGCTGGTGCCCAATTCAGAACATCTGGTGCTGCCGTTTAACTCAGGCACCCAAGACAAAGCGGATGCCATCATCAAATACCTGGATGCTTAAATGAAACTGTTTCCCGCCGTTGCCGCGTTTAGCCTGTTCGTCCTCGCGAGCAGCGCGTCTGCCCAAGACGCCAAACTCTCGGACTTTCCATTCTGGCAAAAAATGTCTGGGTGGTGGGCGAGCGAGAACACGTATTTCACGGCAGACATGGATTACACGGTGCGGTCCTATAACAGCCTGGTCCATATCGAATTGGACGGAACGCAGTTCCGCGAAAGCGAGCATCGGTTTTATCCGGCTGGCATCGCGACAACGCGATACGGCGAAGGCCTCATGGGGCCTGGCGAAGGTGTTGAGTTGATTATTATCACCACCGGCGAGTTGATTGACGATGACGGCACCTTGGGCAACGTCCGCATGGACCATAGCTCGGGCCCGTTTGATCCATCAGTCGAATACCGCGTATTGAGCACCGATGACGGCGTCCGCGTCAGACCGAACGCGAAGACAGGCATCGATACCTACCGGATGTATTTTAACTTCACGACGCCAAACCACCGGTTTAGATCCAACGTCGGGATACTCTACGAAGAGGGCGAAGACATTGGGGGATTACGCGCGTTTATCTTGTATCGGGATAAGCGGATGACTCGCGATGACTTTAAGGCCAAGCGCGCTGAATTCAGAGCGCGTCACAACGTCAAAGTTCTTCGAGTGGTTGACCCGGACAAGCCAGGAACGTCGCTCGTCACCCGGCTCGATTAGTTTTTGGCGCGGGCTTCCTCGACTTCTGTCGGAAAGTCGATCTTTGAGGTTACCGTCTCTGACGACAGGCCTGACAGCACTTTGCCGTCGACGATGTAGCCGGGGACGACGTTGATTCTCATTTTGCGGGCGAGGTTGAAATTCTCGAACAGCTGGTCGGTCACCGCCGTTGAATTCATATCCTGTTTAAGACGGTCAATGTCGAGGCCGACGTTCGCCGCAATCTTAAACACCCGAGCTTCGTCTTCCAGCGGGCCGCGGTGCCCCATCAGCGCGTTATGAAACTCCGCGTGTTTACCTTGCATGTCCGCAGCCAGGGCGGCCTTTGAGGCGACAATCGAGACCGGGCTAAGGATCGGAAAATCCTTGATCACGAATTTAATGTTGCCGTCGCTTTTTACTAACTCCTTCAGGCGCGGTTCCGCCGCTTTGCAAAACGGACATTGGTAATCAAAGAACTCGATGACAGTGACATTACCATCCGGGTTACCCATTACCGGTGTGCCAGGGTCTTGCCGGAGATCTAGCGCATAGCGGGTGGCACGAGCGTCCGCCTCCTGCTGCAAAGCGGCATCGATAGCCGAAGCCGGTGCCGATGCAAAGACGCTCAGAGCGATGGCCAACGCAGGAACGATTGTCGTGTGAATACCCATGGTCGAGCCCCTCAAATTAATTCAGAGCATTATTCATGCACGAGGGCGCAAAGTCCGTCGATCTCAATCAACGGCCCCCACACAGATGTGAACAAAGGTCCGGACGACCTGGCCTCAAGCCGGGAACTCAGGGTGCGTTGACCTCGGCGATCCACGCCTGCACCTGACTCTCCAGGATATCTAAAGGCAGCGCGCCGCTGGCCAGCACCACATCGTGAAAGGCGCGGATGTCGAAAGCGTCACCCAACGCCTCTTCGGCTTCGCCGCGCAGTTCGAGAATCTTTAACATGCCGATTTTGTAGGCGGTCGCCTGCCCCGGTATGACGATATAGCGCTCGATGGATTTCACAGCCTCAGCCTCAGGGGCCGGCGTGTTGTCTTGCAGGTACTGAATGGCTTGCTCACGGGTCCAACGCTTATCGTGGAGACCGGTATCAACGACCAACCGACAGGCGCGCCACAGCTCCATCGAGAGCCGCCCGAAGTCCGCATAGGGATCTTGATACAGCCCCATCTCTTTCGGCAGGTATTCGGAATAGAGCCCCCAGCCTTCAATGTAGGCGGTGTAGTTGCCATCGAGCCGCCGGAGCTTGGGCAAGCCGTCTAGTTCTTGGGCGATCGCGATTTGCATATGATGACCGGGGACCGCTTCGTGATAGGCCAAAGCATCCAACTCGTACACGGCCATGTCCGCCATATCGTAAAGATTGACGTAGTAAGTGCCGGGGCGAGAGCCATCGGGCGCGGGGGCATAGTAAAACGCCTTACCGGCAGACCGCTCACGGAAGGGTTCTACGCGTTTCACGTCTAGCTCGGCCTTCGGAAGTGTCGCAAAGGTATCACCGAGCCGGGTTTTCATATCCGCGATGAGTTCATTGCTCTTTTGCAAATAGGCGTCTCGCCCTTCATCCGTATTGGGATAATAGAATTGAGGGTCTTCGCGCATAAAGGCAAAGAACGCCTGCAGATCACCTTCAAAACCGACTTGTGCCATGATGCCGCGCATCTCGTCGTGAATGCGGGCGACCTCTGACAAACCCAGGTCATGAATCTCCGTAGCGGTGAGATCAGTGGTCGTTAAATTGCGCAACCGGAGACGGTAGTACGCGTCTCCGTCTGGGTGCTTCCAGGCGCCGTCGTCGGTGGTGGCGACCGCTTGTTGCTCTAGCACCAACTCTCGAAGTTCAGCGAAGGCCGGTGCAACAGAGTCCAGGAGCGCCCGCTCCGCCCGCGTTACTAGATTTGTCTTGTTGTCGGCGGTGATATCAAGCGCGTCAACCTTGCTCCGAAAATCTTCCAGCAACGCCGTGTCTTCGTCACTGTCGTCATAAGGGCGTCCGCTTACAACATTATCAATATCGCGGAGAACGTGATCAAAAACGAACTTGGGCGGCAATATACCGAGGCCTCGCGCGGTCCGCATGTGATCCATGGCATACGTTAGACTCTGCGGAATGCCGTTGAGGCGGGCGACATAGGCCTCGGCATCTTCAACCGTATCAACGCGATGAATATTGATGAGGAATGCGGGCAGGTCTGATTGCACGCCATACATCTGATTGACCTTGTAGTCGTAGTAGCGGAAGCGATCCCACGTGATAATCCGTTCCATCTCCGCTTTGTAGAGTTGGAAACTGAGCTGGGCCTGATGATCCAACGTATCGTAGTCAAAGGCTTCGATGTCTGTGATGGTCGTGCGGGCCAGTTCTAAACTCTCCGCTATGTGCTCGGGCGAGTAATTGTCCCATTTGTCGTTATCATCTTTGATGCCCAAGTAAGATTGCCATTCAGGGCTGCGGCTGACCCAGAGGTCGTAGCGCTCATCCAGAAATATGTTGAAGCGCTCGGTTTCCGTTTGCGCTGGCGTTTGGTCACAGGAGGTCAAGCCAAAGGCAACGCCTGCGACAATCAAGACTGAAATGAAATGTTTCATTGGCTGGTCCTCTGCAATCCTGTGACTACTCGTCTACGAACGACAAATACCGGGTGCGGTGAGCGTTTGAAATATTATCGACGAAACCTCTGATCCGTTTCGACACCAGAATGCGATTAGTCGCATAATCAAGCATAATGACAGGATGATCATCGAGCATAATTTGCTCTGCCTGAGACATCAGGCCCGCTCTCTTTTTCATATCCAATGTCCGGGCGGCCTCGTTAACCAGCGCATCAAATTCTGGGTTGCAATATCTTGCCCAGTTCATGGGGCCAGAATCACAGAGCAGTAAATACAAAAAATTGTACGGATCATTGTAGTCGGCATGCCACCCCCCGTCGCCCATTTCATAATCGCCCTGATCCATCTTGCTGTAGGAGATTCGTGAGTCGTAGGCTGCGATCTCAGCGATGACACCGGCACGGCGGAACATAGCGGCGACGGCGGATAACCGGCGCGTTTGGTCGTAGCCCGCTCGGTAAGACAGTTCGAAACGCAGTGGATTATCGACACTGTAACCGACCTCAGCCAGTAAACGCTTTGCTTCAGCAATCCGATCCGGCATAGCCATCGATACGAAGTCTACTTGCGCGCCTGCTTGATGATTAGCGGTTTCGGGAGGCACAAAGGCGTAGGCAGATCGTGCGCCGACGGAGACGATGCGATCATTGATAATTTCACGGTCAACGAGCATGGAAACTGCTTTGCGCACCCGCTTGTCATTAAACGGTGGCTTGGATGTATTCATGGGTAGGAATCTGTTGCCGAGGCTGGGCACCACGCGCGCCTCATCAGGGAGCCTTTGCGTCACATCTTCCAGCATGGTCGAGGGAAAGCCCGCGGTCATCAGGTTGGTGTGCAGCTCTCCGGTCTCGAACATCTTTAGGCCGGTCCGGCTATCTTCGATCGGATAATAGAAAACCGTATCGATGGCGACATTTGCCGCGTCATAGAATTTTGGGTTCTTGGATACCTTCACGTGGGAGTTTGTCACCCACTCTTGCAGCACATAAGCGCCGTTGGTGACCATATTACCGGCCTTGACCCAGTCCTCGCCGTGAACGGCAAAGGCATGTTGGGGAATGGGATAGGTCGTGTAATGGGCCAGCAATTGCGTGAAAAATGGGACTGGGCTTTCCAGCGTGATCTCAACCGTCTTTGAATCAAGAGCAACGACCCCGATGGCGTCAGGGTTCATTTTTCCGGTGTTGATGGCGTGGGCGTTCTTAATCGGGAATAGCAAAGATGCATAACGTGCCGCCGTGGCTGGGTCCATGATACGGCGCATGCCGAACACGAAATCACTCGCGGTCACTTGCACCCCGTCCGACCAATACAGATTGTCACGGAGTGTGAAGGTATAAACCAAACCATCATCACTGATCGTCCAGCTTTTCGCCGATCCAGGAACGATATCTCCATTGGCGGCTTCCGTCGTTAAACCCAGAAACATGTCGCCAATAATTTCGTTCTCCCAAACACCGGCTGCTCGATGAGGGTCCAGTGAATCGGGCTCCTTGCTATTGCCGCGATGCAGAACAGTTTCAGCCAAAGCGGCTCCGGCCAGCCCTGAGACAAATGTCAGCGCCAAAAGCACGCCCCGCAAAACGACCATAAAAAAAGCTCCAAATAGAGTGAGAAAATATGGCGGAACCATACCGGGTTCGGTCGCGTGGGAGTCAAGATGAATCGGGCCTGGTTGACAGGGTCCCTGCCCCCACCCACTCTTACTGTTCCACACTGAACCAGTTCAGGAAGCAGGCCGTGCCCGATAGCCACAGCAACCGTCCACCCACCTTCGACGCCAAGCTGAGTCGCGACTACAAAGCGTTTCAGGAGTTCATCCGCTGCTCCTATGTCAACGTGAATTCCAAGGTGGCCCAGGAAACCTATCGCAGCTACTTCAAAGCGCGTGATCTGGACGGTGAACCGGAAACCCGCGAGACGGCCGCGCGAATTATGGACCGCCTCCCGCAGTTTCAGTTGAAGGCCTGGAGCGTTCGCAATCTTCGGCGATTGAAGTACAGCCAGCCCGATGTCGGCATCGACACGATGGTCCAGGAGCAAAGCAGTACCCTTGATGAAGAATTAAACGCCCTTATCGCTGACGCGGGAGACGAACTCGTTCTGAATCCGGATATCGAAATGCCGGATTACTTCCACTGGGTCGATTTCCATCAGCAGCCCGGCGGCGTGTGGCGCGATGATGTCGATGGCTTGATCTACGACTACGGCCGTCGCACCACCAACCCCAACCAATTGGACCCTAATAAGGTCTATCACCTGATGTGGGATCACTTGCCCAAGGACCGGGACTACAAGCGCGTCCTCGATTGGGGCACCGGCCATGGCGGCGGCATTGTCGCCTGGATGCAAGACCACCCAGAGTCTGAAGGGTATGGCGTCGACATCGCCGCCCCCTGCGTAAAACTGGCACACGTGCGGGCACGTGAAGCCGGAGTGCCGGTCAAGTTCTCCCAGCAAGACATCATGACCATGGATTACGAAGACAATTTCTTCGACATGGTGTTCCACATGTTCATGTTCCACGAGTTTCCTCAGCAGGTCACACCCGACCTCTTAAAAGAAGTATGGCGCGTGCTTAAGCCGGGTGGTGTGTTTATTGGCATGGAGATTGCGCTGGTGCCCGATCAACCGGCGCAACACGTGATGCAATTCTCTGACGCCTGGTTGAACAACGAGCCGTATATGCCCGCCTGTGTTGAAGCGGATTACGCTGCGATGGGAACGTCGGTTGGATTTTCCAAATCAATCGCAATCAAAGCGACCAAAAACAGCGAGGCGATTGGCCCGACCGCAAAAGATACGCCGCCGAAGATCACTTGGAACTACTATGTGATGGAAAAGTGAGAGGCCACCGAGGTGAGTAACCCCTCTTCTTTCAAGACCTACCCCACCGGGCCGGTGACCGATAAAGAGCCGGAACTGGTGCACGACCTGTCCCAAGACAAGATTATCTCGGCGCTCGTTACACTGGCCGGAGAGCTCTACATGGTGCGCGATCGGGTCAAGGTGCTCGAGGCGGAGCTGGAGAAGCATGACATCCTGCCACCGGGCGCCGTTGAAGCCCATGAAGACACCACTGAAGAAGCCACAGCCCGCGTCGCCGATGCCCAAGCCTTCGCCGACCGATTTTGGTTACAGCTAACGATGTCCGATGAGCCGGTATCGCAGATCGATCCGGCGATTAAAAAATATCTCGATGATTAGAAACCAAACTCACCTTGGAGAGATGTACAATGACTAAACGTCTAACAACCTTGAGTGCGATCACCGGTTTGCTTCTGTCCGGTGCTTTCGCGGGACAGTCCCTCGCCCAATCTTCTGAGAATGGGTCGACCAATATTTCGCGCAATCCAACAGGCGGCTACACCCAGCGCAGCATGGAAATTCCACCCGGCTCTCGCATTCTGTTCATCAGCGGACAGACCGCCACGGATGCCGATGGCAACACACCACCGGACGCCGACACCCAGGCCGACATCGTTTACGCCAAAGTTGGGCAAACCCTCAAAGACGCGGGCATGGACTGGAGCGATGTGGTGAAGACCAATCTCTACATGATCAACCCGTCGGACATCGGCGCGATCATCAAAGCCGGGGGGAAGCACAATCCGGGCGGCAAACAGTCAGGAACCCTGGTGTACGTCAAAGCGCTGGCTTTGCCTGAAGTTCTGATAGAGCTGGAAGCGGTCGCCGCCAAAAAGGACTAAGCGCTCCTTTTAAAACATCCACACCGATGATGTGGGACGCTGGCGCTGCCATATTCTGGCCAGTGTTAAGCGTA
The DNA here is from genome assembly GCA_018666155.1 of Rhodospirillaceae bacterium. Taxonomy (GTDB): domain Bacteria; phylum Pseudomonadota; class Alphaproteobacteria; order Rhodospirillales; family Rhodospirillaceae; genus WLXB01. The sequence continues at coordinate 59,599 of JABJAH010000066.1, forward strand.
ACTTTGCGCCTAGCACGCGTTTCATTTAAGGCAGCGCTCGAACTCTTTTCATTCTATCAGTCGGAGAAAATCCCGATGCGACGTTTTCTATTAGGTGTGGCTTTACTCTTAGTCGCAGCCCTGCCCGCTTCTGCGGACACGGTCCTCATTGCGCCGAGCGAGCCCATGACGCCCGGCGCGGTAATCAATGTGCAGATCATGATCACCAATCCGAGCGAGGACGTTGTCGAGGTCTCCATTCTCGATACGGTCAGCTATAGCCTTACGAGCAAGGATGCATCGGTTGAAGGAACCCTGCGTTTAATCACCGTGGCGGAGGCCGGCGCCAAGACACTCAACCCCGGATCTTTTACCCGGCACGCCTATGAATTTGAGGTGCCAGGCCAATGGAGCGGCACTGGCCGCTTGGCGCTGAACCTCCCTAGTCGCCCGACAACACTGGTTGAGATCGCCGCGCCATCCATTCAGTTCGCCGATCTTTCCGCCTCGACCATTGAACGCAGGAGTGACGACGATAGCGTTGTCGATGCGATCGTAACGGCGGTCGATGATGTATACGAACCAGATGACGAAGGGCCATTTGGAATTCATGAGCCGATGTACTTCGTTTACGGGCTAAATCCGGATGAAATTAAATTTCAGATCAGTTTCAAGTATCGGCTGTTCCACAACATCAAGGATTCGTCGCCGTTGCGATGGCTGCAAAATTTGAACGTCGGCTATACACAACTGTCCTTCTGGGATTTCGATTCCGCGTCCAAACCCTTCCGAGACTCGAGCTACAAACCCGAAGTTTTTTATGACATTGGCGATCCATCAGACCCAGACGGTCTCCTGCTTCCCGGACTAGGGCTCCGCCATGTCCGGCTGGGCATGCTCCACGAATCCAACGGGCGCGATGGTGCAGCCTCACGGAGTCTCAACTACGCCTATGTACAGCCAGAATTCGTCTACGATTTAGATCGCCCCGCAGAAGGCTGTCGCGACTGCGAATGGTGGGAACTTTCAGTCAGGCCAAAGGCTTGGACTTATGTCGGAAGCAACTCCGATAACCCGACAATTGGTGATTTTCGCGGCCATGCTGAGGTCGCTGTGCGCCTAATGGAGAGAAACTCTCGCCAGCAATCGGGGCTCGGACTCATGGCGTCTTTGCGCAAAGGCGACGCTCAAGACAAGGCGACGCTGCAAATAGACGCAACGACGCCGTTCCCATTTGTACAAAAACTATTCACGCCAAATCTGCACGCCCAGTTTATCAGCGGCTATAGCGAAAGTTTGTTGGGATTTAATCAGAAAGACACACGGTTCAGAGTGGGGTTGGGCACAAGGTGGTAACGAGAACGGTTACGCTTGTTCCGCAAACTTAGCGATCAGCTCTTTGAGCTCTGGATCATCAACGGCGGCAACGGCTTCGGCAGGCTCCATCCATTGACGATCGCGTTTCGTGTGGTGGGGATATTCCTCCAGCACCTTAGAGACCTCTAAGGGAAACACTTTGACGTGGTGAAGGATGTCCTCTTCGTCATTAAATTTCTCATAGGTGTACGTGCCGATGCTATCGGGATGCAGCGCGCCCACGACACCGGCCTCCTCGAAAGCTTCAAACTCGGTGGATTCGCGGACGGTCAATCCTGGCTCGATATTGCCCTTGGGAAGAATCCAACGTCGAGTGCCGAGAGAGGTGATCAACATCACCCGTCGACGGGACGCCGAATCTTGAAACGGCAGGGCTGCGCATTGGCGAAAACGGGGGATTCGTATCATTTTTTACTCATAAAAAAATAGCTGTCCTAAGTCATTGACCGTGCCGAACACATCGTATAATTCGTCTCCAAATCATACAGGTTTGTAGCGCGGGAAAAAAGTAGCTCTATGTCCCTTCTCTCCTCCCCCGACGGCGACCCCTCCGGTGTCGCCAAAAAAACCGCAATCGACAAAGACCTAAAACGAATCGTTCAACTCGACAAGGCGACCACGCGCACAGGGCTGCGCAACCTCGATATGGGGTTTGGTCTGCTCTTTGTAATGGGCGTTTGGGCCTACACGTACCTGCAATCGGGTACCACTGACGGCTACGCCGTCATCGCCATCGCCTCGATTATCGGCGCCTACATGGCGATGAATATTGGCGCCAACGATGTCGCCAATAATGTCGGACCAGCGGTGGGGTCAAAAGCCCTGACCATGATGGGCGCGTTGGTTATTGCTGCAGTGTTTGAAGCGGCTGGCGCGCTGATCGCCGGTGGTGATGTTGTGTCGACGATTTCAAAAGGAATTGTCAGCCCTGAGTCCTTCTCAGACCAGTCGGTCTTTGTTTCAGCCATGCTGGCCGCTCTGCTGGCGGCAGCACTCTGGGTCAATTTGGCCACGCTCATTGGCGCTCCGGTTTCGACCACCCATTCTATTGTCGGTGGGGTCTTGGGTGCGGGTATCGCCGCGGCTGGCGTGTCGGCTGTGGACTGGCCGATTATGGGAACAATCGCAGCCAGCTGGGTGATATCGCCGGTGCTGGGCGGGATAGTCGCCGCTGGATTCCTCTTGTTTGTCAAAGTGGCCGTGATTTTTAAGGAAGACAAAGTTGCCGCCGCGCAACGTTGGATTCCTGTACTGGTTGGCATCATGGCCGGAGCGTTCTCGGTCTACCTGGTCATGAAGGGCCTCAAGCGCGTTTGGAAACCTGAGACACCCGCGCTCTTTGCTATCGGCATCGCAGCCTTCTTAATCGGCTATGCCATCGTTCGGTTTATTGCCCTCAAAGACACGAGCCATGTCGAGAACAATAGAAAGTCCGTGGGCCAACTGTTCCGCAGCCCATTGATTTGTGCCGCAGCCCTGCTGTCGTTCGCGCACGGGTCCAACGATGTTGCCAATGCGGTGGGCCCGCTCGCCGCCATTGTCACCGCCGTAACTGCAGGAACTGTCTCAGCAAAAGTAACACTGCCGCTGTGGGTTCTCGCCATCGGCGCGATCGGTATTTCCATCGGGCTTATGTTGTTCGGCCCAAAGATCATTAAAATTGTCGGTGAAAAGATCACCAAGCTGGATCCGATCCGCGCCTTTTGCGTGGCTTTATCAGCCGCCATCACTGTGATCATCGCGTCAGGTCTCGGTCTTCCAGTGAGTTCCACCCACATCGCCGTTGGCGGTGTGTTTGGTGTCGGCTTTTTGAGGGAATACATCGTCAATCGGAAGTTTGGCCAAGCCGCACTCAAGCCCGCCATTGTCGAAGGGGAACCGCCCCCCTCCGAGGACATGGTGATCAACAGATGGGCCAAGGCAAAGAAGCGTCGACTGGTCAGACGACGCTATCTGCTCGGCATTATTGCCGCCTGGCTGGTCACTGTCCCGGCCTCCGCGATAATGGCCGGTCTCCTCTTCCTGGTCGTCAACGCCTTCCTATAGAAAGCATACCGTTCCTGTCATAGGAACAATTGTTCTTGTTTTGTTCTATTTTCTGGCGTAAGGTCAGAATATGGATCAAGCCACCCAAAACCTCACCGAACACAGCCGAGAAAACGCCTTCGTGCATCCCGATGCGCGACGGGGGCGCGGCACAGTCACTAACCGTGCGGGACGCTACGAACGCCAGCGCCTGACCAATGCGGACGATGGTTGGGACAATTTAGACAAGGAACCTGAGGTCCTACGCACCCAGGTGCTGCGCGATACGACGCGCGGTATATTGTCCCGCAATCAATCACCAGACATTCCCTTTGACCGCTCTATTAACCCGTATCGCGGCTGTGAACATGGCTGCGTGTATTGCTTCGCCCGGCCGACCCATGCGTTTCTCGGTCTCTCCGCTGGATTAGATTTTGAAACCAAAATTTTCGTTAAACCCGATGCGGCGAACCTCCTGGAAACAGAACTGCGTAAGCCGAATTATCGTCCCCAAGTGATTGCTATGGGGACCAATACGGACCCTTACCAACCGCTCGAGAAAGAACGAAAGATCACACGGTCTATTCTTGAAGTGTTGGCGCGCTTCAAGCATCCAGTCTCGATTCTCACGAAATCAAATCTGGTAACCCGAGATCTCGATATTTTGGGTCCGATGGCGGAACAAGGTTTGGCCAAGGTCTCGCTGTCGATCACCACGTTGGACCATCGGCTAGCGCGATCGATGGAACCCCGTGCTTCGACGCCTGGACGGCGCCTAGACGCGATCAAGAAATTGAAAGCGGCTGGTGTACCGACCGGTGTAATGTTTGCCCCCGCGATCCCCGGCCTCAACGATCAAGAAATGGAAGCCGTGCTTGAAGCGGCGGTAGATGCCGGCGTCGATGAAGGCGGCTATGTCGTTCTGCGGTTGCCGCTCGAAGTGAAAGACCTGTTCCAAGAATGGCTGGCAGAGAACACCCCTCACCGGGCCGGTCGGATTATGGCGCTGATCCGATCCATGAATGATGGGCGGGATTATCACCCAGCGTGGGGAAGTCGCCAGGTTGGCCGAGGACCCTATGCCGATGCCTTATCGAAGCGGTTTAGTCTGGCTGCAAGACGGCTGAGACTGAACGCCAGCGCGCGCGGTCTAACCACGACCAAGTTCCGCGTGCCAACGGACAAACGGGGCTGCCAACTGACGTTGTTCTAGAGCCGTTACTCAGCAGGATTCGCAGACGTGCTTTTGTCTGAACCGAGGCGCGGCAACATGCGAGTGAGAATGTCGTCCTTTTCAAAAAAGTGATGCCATAGGGCGGACGCTGCGTGTAACGCAACCATCCCCGCTAGCGCCCAACCACCGACAAAGTGAATCCAATAGGTAACCGTCGATATGGTTTCGTTCTTCGGCACGACGTTGGGTACAACAAACAACCAAAACAGCTCGAAGCGTGAACCAACGGATGCCGACGCGGAGTATCCCGCCACCGGCACCAACAAAATCAACATGTAGATCAGACCATGCACGCTAAAGGTCAGGTTGCGCTGCCACTGGGGCGTGTCCGACGGCAGTTCCGGGCGCGTACCGCAGAAAGCCCAAACAAGCCGGATGACGATGAGGATCAATGCAATCATGCCGATCGACTTATGCAAAGGAGTCAGGAACTGCCACATCTCTGGGTCACCGAGGACATCGACTTCCAGAGTCGATATCCATTGGGCGATCACGATGTTGCATATGATGAGTAGCGCGATCGACCAGTGAAGCGCCTTGGTCACGCTGCCCCATAGCTGATTTGTATTGTGTGCTGCCACGCCTTTGCCCCCCGCTTGACCGAGACGACCTCAATAACACTTAACCCTATCATCGGATGGCATTTGAAGGCCAAGATAAGCCCCTAAACTGCAACGAGCAGGAGAGACGGCGATGATGAAACAGGTTTTTATACTATTAGCAGCAGCGACCCTGCTTTCGGGCGCTGCCGTGGCGGAGGATGATGTGATCTATAAAAAGGGCTACGTGGATGGGCCATACGGACAAATTCATTACCATTCAGCCAGACCCGCTGATGGTGACGGCGACAAAACGCCGCTGGTCTTTTTCCATCAGAATCCCAAGTCTGCAGAAGAGTATCGCCCGCTCTTAGAAATCGTCGGCCGCGACCGATTGGCGTTAGCATTTGACACACCTGGCTACGGTGAATCTGCCCGGCCAGACTCACCGCCAGACATGGCAGGCATCGCCAACGCTATGGCTGACGCCTTGGATGCTTTGGGATATGGCAAAGGCGGTACAGGACCTGTCGATGTCTTCGGCTTTCATACTGGGGTCTTCATTGCGTCCGAGCTAGCCGTCATACGGCCTGACCTGGTGCGTCGTGTGGTGATGTCTGGCATTGCTTACTACGACCTAGAAGCACGCGCTAAACGGCTCGCTAACCTGCCGACCGATAAGACCCTGCCGGAAGATGGAACATTCATTATGCACCGGTGGTACTTGATGGTGATCAACCGGGCTGACGGTGTCTCACTTGAAAGAGCGGCAAAGATATTCCTAGAGGATATTCGTTCCTTGGATAAATCCTGGTTCGCCTATCACGCTGTCTGGACATACGCACCTGAAGAGCGTTTCCCTTTGATCAAGCAACCCATTCTGGTTTTGCAGCCCCATGAAATGTTGTTAGACCATTCCCGGAGGGCGCAGAAGGAACTTATGCCCCAAGCCGACATGATTGAGTTGCCCGATATCACTACGAGTGTGTTTGAAACAGGCTCGGAGGAAATTGGCAGCGCTTTAACAACATGGTTGGATAAGCCCTAGTGAGACGCTTCGCTGTCCTGGTGTGCCTGTGCAGCTGGGTCTCCCCTGCGCAGGCGGAAGAGGTCCAGATTGGTGGCTTCATTATCCCGGGCTCACCGGCGGCAACCCTGTTTTACGACTACGCCGAACGCCTTGCTGCGGACTCAAATGGTTCTCTTGAACCGCAATTGCTTATTCATGGCGAAGGCGGACCGGAAGAACAGATTCTCTCCGGTGTAAGACGGGGTCGCATCAAGATTGCGTCGCTTTCGAGCTTAGTGCTGTCAAACATTGTTCCTGAGATTGCCTACCTTGGTGCGCCCTTCTTGTTCGATACCAAGGAAGAGTTTGATTACGTCGTCGACACCGTTTTCTTCGAGCTCTTTGGCCCACTGATGCAAGAGCGCGGCCTGACAATCATGCGTTGGCTCGACCTCGGCGGACAGAACATCTATGCGACCAAGCCGATCCTCTGGCCGAAAGATGCCGTCGGTATGCGCCTACGCTCAACGCAGGATATCGCCGCGAGGATGTTTCTTGAATCCATCGGTGCTGACGTTATCTACATCACCAGCCCCGAAACCATTCCGGGGTTACAGACCGGGATGATCGACGGTGGGCTTACACCGACAGTCGCCTACACGGGAACCGGCTTGGTTTCCGAGGCTCCTCACTTTAATTTGACCCAACATTTCTTTCTCGGTGGATTTTTGCTCGCCAATACCAAGTGGCTAGAGGGGCTCACTGACCGGGAGCAGAGAATCATCATTGACACCTTCGCCAGCACACAAGTCGTCCGCCAAACCATTGCAGGCATGAATGCGGCAGGTTTGGCCTCCGCCGCCGAAGAAGGGTTTACAGCCCATTCGTTCTCCGCTGAGCAGCGGGCGGCATGGAAAGCGGCATCCGTCGGCACCCATGGCCCGTTGATGAGCGAGATCGGTGGGCGCACTCAGGACGTGGCCGATGCCATCCAAGTTGGTCGGGCCGCCTACGCCGCAGGAGCGCGCTAGAAAAAACTAATCCTCGTGATCGTGTTCATCGAACCGAGAGAACTCCGCCTGCATCGTGGTTGAGAAGAACAGACTGTTGAGAAACAGCTTGTTCGGACCAAACCACCAGGCGCGAAAATTCGGGTTATCCGACATCAGCACGACCGCCCCTCGCCCCCGTCTCTCCGCTAAGACGGAGGCCGCACCGGCTACCTTCTCAACATTCTCAGCGCTGGCATAACCACTCAGCAGAGGGGAGTCCGTGTACTGGGCGACCGTGCCAAAAGGATTCTTCGAGCGCCCCAGAATAATCCGGTTTTCTCGATATGATGGCAGCACCCTAGACGTATATCCAAAGCCCAGCGGATGAGTGATATCCAGATCGGTCTCAAAAATAGTGCCGCGAATGCGCTGGGCCTGTTCCTGGTTTTCTTTATCCGCATAGTCGCGACGATCAGCCAGGGGCGCATCCTCATCTTTGCGCGGAGTTGGAGCGCCAAAACCGACGACAGCAAAGTCGTCAATGACCTCGACATCCATAAAGCCTTTTTCGACGGCCCAAAGGGCTGCACGCTTGACGGCAACGAGTGTGCCTCCGCCTTTGATCCAACTGTCGATCTGCTTGATCTGTTCATCACTGACGGCTTTGTAATTCCCGTCCGGCAAAACAAGGTGCGTTAGACGAGACCAGTCAACGCCACGCAGAGCACCCAGGTCCCGCATCATCACAGGAATGTTCATGCGGTAATCCATCAAGTGCCAAAGCTCACCAGCATCGTAGAAGCGCACAGCTTCACCAATTGGCATTAGTACCTGCGGCATCGTGACAGGGCGGGCATAATTGCCACCGAAGTCTATGCCTTGAGCTGTGCGACCGGTTATCGCCGCATGCACGGTGATGCCGTCTTCTTCGGCAATCGTCGACATTACGGTGTGTAACGCCTCCCCGGCTAACGGTTGACCGTCACCAACCGGAACAATGATAGAGCCGCGGCCCATCTCGACAGGCCCTTTGGTCGTCATCGCCGTGAACGGTTTAACGGCAACTTTCGCATGTCCGTCCACTTTGAGCAGCCGGGTCACAGCCCGTGGCGCATAATACCCATCCCAAGAGAATACATAGGCATAGGCCGCACGGTCCGGAGTTTCTTTCGCAGGAAAAGCTGGATCAACCTTGGCGCCGAGCATATCCGCACCCGCTGAAGAGAGGTCGGCATAGGTCAGACCGAAGGCCAGCGGTTTGGTCCATGTGGTCGAGTCGTAAAATACCACGTCGCCAAAGCGCGTACGGGTCTCGAACAGATTGCGAATGACCCGGTAGGTGCGCTGGTTGGTGGGCACAATGTAACTATCGCCGGGCTGAAAGGTGTTGCCGTTCTGCCTGACCGTTCGACCGAGGCGAAAGACATCGATATCGAGACGGTCAAGCATCTCAAGGAAGTGGTGCATGCGGGCATCGTCGCCGTTCGCCGTAAACACATATCCTTTTACCCGGTCGGCACTCGCCGCTTGGCGCGTGATTGCTCCGAACTCTTTTTGATAATTGAGAAGAGTTTCACGCAAATCCGACGACGCGCGGACCATCGAGACGGCGATATTGAAATGGCGCCGCACACGGGACGCAAAAGTGATGTCACCATTCGGGCTCTCGGCAACCAAACCTTCAAAGCCGCGGTTTTCAAACAGGAAGGCCACGCTGCCATTTAGCAGCGGGTAGTTGGACCCCATTGCCGGATTATAGTCGTCGAAAAACTCTTCCGAGTAGTAGAGCTCTTGATTGGTATCGAGATATTCTTGAGCGTAATTACCGACAGTGCGGGTGAGCTCGGTCGCACGCTCAGGTATGTAGGGGTTGCGCTGCGACGCGATTCCGGGGCTGAAAAAATACGTCGAATCTATATTCATTTCATGAAAGTCGATGTGAAGGTTCGGCTTCCATTTTTGATATTGTGCGCCCCAGGCTTGGGACTCTGGCTGAGTCCGCGCGATCCATTGACGATTAAGGTCAAACCAATAGTGATTGGTCCGGCCACGCGGCCAAGTGCCGTTGTGTTCGGCGTGCTGGAGGTTGGCCACCGGCGCCTCACCCCTATAGGTGTTCAGGGACGTCGACGCGCGATTGTAACCGTCTGGGTTCAACACGGGCACAAGCAGAACAACGGTATTCTCAAGTTGGGCAACAGACGCCGGGTCACGCGCGGCAGCGAGGTGATAGACGGTCAGAACCGCCGCATCCATAGAACTGACTTCGTCGCCATGCACACCAAACCCAAGCCAAGTGATCGTGGGCATGTCATCGGTAATTGTTTGCGACGAGTCTGGATCACTCAAGGCGAGATGTTGCTCCCGTATCTCATCAATGCGCGAGAGGTTTTCTGGAGAAGAAATAGTGAGCAGATGAATCGGTCGCTGCTCGTGAGACCCACCAATGATCTCCAACGAAACGCGATCCGATAGATCCGCAATGGTTTGGATGTACTGACTTACGGCTCCGGGATTAGAAACGTAGTCGCCAGTGTCATACCCAAGGACGTCGGACGGCGTTGGAATGGCGGAATCATACTGAGCACCGGTGGGTTTGAAGTACGAGATATCTTCGGCGACTGCCGCAGCCTGTATCGAAAGCGCGCATACAAACGACAGCAATACTGCCCTGAGTTTACTCTTGAGTTTTTTCACATCTTTCCCCTATTTGCCCGAAAGCAGACAAATCAGCTGACAAACCTGTCCGTTGTTCTTTTCAGCCATGAACCCTAAAGGGTCAAAGCCTGTTCCAGGAACGGTTTTTGGAGATCGCCCGTTGAGCGACAGACAGTGAAACCACTGAATTTGTCCGTGTTGGAAGTGCCACAGTCCTATGGAAACCGCCTAATGCGAGGATTACCGCAGGGTCGCGCATTGCAACTGTCCAGGTTTGGGGTAGTTTTCAAGGGCAAGCCAATGGCCGCCCGCGAGGCAACGACCTCGCCTAGACATCCAAATGCCCGATGTCGACGTATCCATTCCACGTGTTCCGATTAACGGGACCGTATTTTTTAGGAGAGAAAACCAGTGAATCGCTCACCACTGAAAAAAGCATTTCTGCTTTCGACCAGTGCACTGTTGATAGGCTCGGTATGGGCTACCCCATCCCAGGCTCAACAGTTCGCCATCGAAGAAATCATCGTGACAGCCCGTCAGCGTTCAGAATCGCTGCAGGACGTCCCCGCCAGCATCACCGCATTCACATCCGAGCAGCTCGAACGCGCCGGTGTGCAACGTGCCGCTGACTTTATTAATTTGACGCCAGGTGTGACCATCGTCGACGCCGCCGAAGTCGGCGACACACAGGTCAACATCCGCGGCATCAACGGTGCCCGTGACGCTGAAAACAGTTTTGCCCTGATCATCGACGGCATTCTGCACACCAATCCAGCGGCACTGAACCGCGAGTATTCCAACCTGCAACAGATCGAAATTCTGAAGGGGCCACAGGGCGCCATCTACGGTCGTAACGCAGCGGCCGGCGCAATTATCATCACCAACAAGAAGCCTGGCGATGAGTTTGAAGGCGAAGTCAAAATCTCCGGCGCCAATGACAATACGTATTACGCATCAGCCTACGCCGCCGGGCCCCTCAGCGACACGATCAGCATGGGCGTCCAAGCTGATTGGCGCGATACGGATGGGTTTTACTTCAACGAAACCCGGAATGAGAAAAACGTCGACGATTTCGAAAACTGGAATATTTCAACACGCTTTGTCATCGACACCAGCGAAACATCATCCCTGGACGTTAAGGCCCGCTACGGTGAAGTTGATGCCGCAGCGATTTCCTTTAACCCCGCGTTTGCCGCGAGCTTCCTGGCTGATTTGTTTGGCAGCCCGCTTTTGTTCGAAGATGTGAACGATCATAACTTCCAGTTCGTCAACCAGCTCGACTCCTTCAACACACAAAAGACCATCGAGATCTCTGCGAAGTATGATGCGGAATATGATTGGGGCACATTGACGGCCTGGGGATTGTACTCAGATATCGAGAACGCCTTAGCCGCTGACGGCACATCCGGCGCTTTCGGCTTCTTCTTCAACGAACCAAGCTGCATCGCCAGCGTTGATGCATTGAACGCGGCTGGCACCACACTGCCAGCTCCTCAGTTCCTTGGACCAACCGCCGCGCAATCCATTCTAGGGCCCTACACAGCAACCAGTTGTGATGGCACCCAATATCAAGAACGCTTCCAGGACGATATCAGCTTTGAGATTCGTCTCGCCTCCCCCGCAGACCAAGATCTGCGTTGGTTGGTTGGGGCGTACTACCTCGATCTCAATCGTCGTGTTGGTGTCAACACCGGCATCGAAGATGTGACGGAAATCATTCCTCAGCTGTTCATCCCGGCCGGTCAACCCAATGCAACCGACCAGCTGGTCCATGATAAGTTCGACAGCACGGTCTACGCGGCGTTCGGCAACATTGGCTATGACGTCAACGAAGACATCGAACTCACCGTCGCCCTTCGCTATGACCGTGAAGAGCGAAAAAGCACGAGCTTGGTTCCGACGGACGCTCGGTCAACTTACATCGATTTCAATCCTACTGATGGCTTCCAAGGTGGCGACCCGATCAACCCGGGTCTCAACCCAGCGATTAACCCATCGGGCGTAATCGCAGATGCTGAACGGTCCTTTGGCCAACTCCAACCCAAGATCAGCGTGACTTGGGACGTCGGCGATGAAACAACGTTGTTTGCTAACTGGGGCATCGGCTTTAAATCGGGCGGCTTCAACAGCTCCGGGTCTCAAGCTACCATTGATTTATTCATCAATGATGCCTTTGGCACGAGCGTCGGCGTTGAGGACTTCTTCCGCAAGGAAACCTCAAGCGCGTTTGAAGCTGGCTTTAAAGGCAACTACCTCGATGGTCGATTGACCGTTGAAGGAGCCGGTTATTACACCAGTGTCGACGATATGCAGTTCTTCGAATTCTTCGTTGGTCCTTTTGGCTTGTTGCGTATCGTCAACAACATCGACGAAGTCGACATCTATGGTGTCGAATTCGCTGCCAATGCCGCGTTGTCCGAGAACTTCAGCGTCTTTGGTGGCTTCAACGTCCTTGATAGTGAAATCAAGGCCAACGCGGTGCGAACGGATACTGTCGGCAACAAGGCTCCCTATACGGCGGACTATACAATTAACGCCGGTGTCCAAGCTCAGTTCCCGATCACTGATCAGATCGAGATTGTTGGTCGCGCGGACTACAGCCGAGTTGGACCAACATGGTTCCACACAGTGCAAGACCAAGACCAAGCCTCACTGTTTGCTACAGCCAACTACGGCAAGACGCAAAGGAATGCCTATAACGTAGTCAACCTGCGTGTCGGCATTGAAGCTGAGAATTGGGCCATTACCGGGTTTGCCAAGAACTTGTTTGACGAAGAATATCTCGAAGAGGTTATTCCTTCGCCTCAGTTCGGTGGTTCCTTCATTCACCCCGGCAATAAAGCCCGCTACGGTGTTGAGGTTCTGTATCGCTTCTAAGCGAAACGAAAGACTTGAACTGGAAAGCGGCGGTCCCTTGGGCCGCCGCTTTTCTTTGTAGAAATAGAAGTGCTACGCCAGACGAAAGAGTAGTCGGGCCGATGTTCCTTCGCTGGAAGACATCAGCACAAGGTCACCACCCAAGGTGACCATAAGGCGTTTGGAAATAGGTAGACCGAGGCCAACCCCTTCCCCTGCCGCTCGTGTTGAGGCGCTGTCAGTGAACGGCTCGAATACCTTCTCCAGTTTATCGGGCGGGATACCACTGCCATCGTCAGCGATCTCCAACTCGAACCATCCCTCTTTGCGTTGCCCTGTCAGAGTTATCGTGCACTTGTCGTTGTGGCGGGCGGCGTTGGACAGAATGTTCACGATGACCTGACTGGCCGCGCGCCGATCGACTTGGATTTTAAACTGGGACTCTGCCAACTGGTTCTTAAGCTCAATCCCTTTCTCGGCCAGCCCAGAACCGACCAGCGTGAGACAGGATTCCACCAACTCACCGACCTTGACGGGCTCTAAAGACAGCGCAATCTGCCCGGCCTCAATTTTCGATACATCAAGAATGTCATTGATCAAGGACAGTAGATGTTGGCCGCTGCGATTGATGTCGTCAGCATACTTTCTATAGGTATCTTCTTTATTCACCCCGACCGCTTGATCGCGGATTACTTCAGAATACCCAAGGATCGCGTTGAGCGGCGTGCGAAGTTCATGACTCATAGATGCCAAGAATTCTGACTTCGCCTTATTTGCCTTGTCGAAATCTCTTGTTCGGTCTTCCAACTGGCGACGCAACTTCGCTTCGCGATCAACCATTTTCAGCATCAAATAGGCACAAGCTGGCATGAACAACAGGCATACGGGTAAGTAGGCGAAACCAAACCAGGGAATTCGCTCCCGGTTTACATCGTACGCGACGTAGAGGACCTCGACAGTCAGCATGACACCGATAAGAACGGGAATGGTGAAGACGATCGTTGTCACCAAAATCCCAGTCCGCTCCAATAGAGCACCCAGGCGGGACACCAGCCAACCGGGTCGGCTGAGAGTGTTTCCCTGGTTATCGAAATGTGGTCGCGGCTCTGGCACGGCTGCCCCCCTTCGTGCGGCGGGGACTTTAAGCGGTGAGCTGTCGGAATGCTAGATGGACATTACCCCCAGACAAGACGCCCTACCGCCACAAACGGGCATTGAAAACTAAGTCTCACGCCGTCATGGTGGCGCTATGAATAGACGCCACGGATACTTACTCGTACTGGGAACCGCTCGCGACCCCGTGGGCATGGACCGATACCATAACCAGCTGCCGCCTATCTATGCCGAACACAAAGGCTATCGCCTGGTTGTAGGCAGCCCGGGTGACGGCGCAACCTTTCTAGACGGCGGCCTAGACAACCTCTCGATGATGCTTGCCCGCTTTCCTAGCCCAGAATGCATCTCTGATTTCTGGTGGTCGGACGAATATCGGAAAGCCTATATTCATCGCAAGGACGCTGGGCGATTTTCCGCCGTCGGCCTACCCGGGTTAGATCAGGAGCCCGATCCCATGCCCGGTCGGCGAGGCTTTCTGGTGGCGATGGCCACCCCGGCCAGCCCTGGAGGTTGGCGACGTTTTGCTGACCCGTTTATAACCGGTATCTCCGGTCACGGCGGAACCGTGCTGGCTGATGCCGGACCAGAAGCGATTGAACGGCTCGAGAGCTTGATGCCGGGAAGCCATATCATTGTAGCGATGTTTTCATCTGAGCAGACTGCCAAAGACGCCTGGGCCGCTGTTGCGCCCGACGTAGAATCACAAAAAGAAGCCTGCGGTTCAGTGAACGTAATCGCACTAGCCGGACTACCCGATGATCATCCCGAGCGACTGACCCAAGACGTGTACGCGACCTAGCAAAGGACCACCGTCATGACGACCTCAACCATTGCCCGGGTTTTTCTCATCGTCACATCACTCTATGCCGCTAACGCGGTGGCACAGGGACAAGACGGTACGCCAACGGACCGCGACCTCACCATCATCGCTGAAATGCTCCCTGGTACTTACGACAATACAGAGCAGGTCTATTTTGACGGCCGCCGAGGTGTGCGCGAGGAGGCCAAGCACGAACGAGTAACCTCCAGCATCACGCGGGTTTCAGCCCCCGCTTTCGGCGACTATGTCTTTTTTGCGCGGGACCACCGCAACAACGAACCGGAGAAGCCGCACCGTATACGCCTCTACGCGCTTTCCGCCGATAACGACAAAGAAGCGGTGCGCATGAAGATGTATTACATCGACGGTGAAGGCATGCCCGAAGCCTATAAAGATGCTCATATCGATCCATCGGTGCTTGCGGATGTCACTCCCAAGACCAGTATGGTTCTAGACGGATGCGACGTATTCTGGAGACGAGAAGCCGGGCAATTCCACGGTGCAATGAAAGACGGCGCCTGCCGCTGGGAGTGGCCGGACAAGGGCGAAGTTGTAACCGACTATCACATGATGCTTTCCGAGGACTTTTTTTGGGTCCGGGACGGCACCCATGATTCAGATGGCAACCGCTTAACAGGAAACCCAGACCGCATCTATCACAAGCTAACCCGGGCCCGGGACTTTACCTGCTACGCTGATATGCCCGGGGTATCTGGTGGACGCGACATCCCCTTCACCCGCTTTAGTGATCTCAAGATAACCGATCAAGGCGGATTAGCGCGTTTCGTATCAAATGAAGAGACGCCACGGACCATTCAGATCAGTCTCCGCAACGTCGACTGGCAAATAAACAATGAGACCGGCGCCTACACGCGGGACAGTCTGGTGATGTATATATCATCGCGCAATGAAGACGGTTCGCCGGGAGAGTTTTTTGGTTATACGTTTACCCAGCCCGATGCCGAGCGACTTGGCATCAATCTCGGGTTCATTCTGGTCAATTGTTACATAGTCTCCAACCGCGATGCCACGCCGGAGTTCTAGTATTCAATGCCCCATGCGTTCGTCACCCTAGACGTATTCACGAAACAAATATTTGGCGGCAATCCGCTTGCGGTCGTATTTGATGCGGCAACGCTCAACGACACCGCCATGCAAAAGATCGCGCGTGAGTTCAATTTGTCGGAAACGACCTTTGTCCTTCCACCGAAACATGCAGACAACACCCACAAGGTGAGGATATTTACGCCGGTCGCAGAACTTCCCTTCGCCGGCCACCCTACGTTGGGGACTGCAATTGCCCTAGCGCTCGCCTCGTCCCCAACACAAGACCGCGCTGAATACCGCTTCGAAGAAAGCGTCGGTGTAGTCCCCGTCTCAGTTTCTAAAACACCAGATGGTGTCATGCGGGCTGAGTTAAGCGTGGCCCAGCGACCGCTAAATTTGCCTGACACCCAACCGCCAGCCGTCTGGGCTGACATTTTGGGGCTAGAAGAGTCTGTCGTCTGTCCCGGTGACACTCAAATCGGGTTGTGGACCTGCGGGACACCGTTTTCGTTTGTTCCCGTCTCTGGCCTAGACTCTTTAGGTGCCGCAGCCGTTGATATGGCTGGGTGGCGGCAACATCTGAACAGTGAAGAAACGACCGGCGTGTTCGTTTTTACCCGCGAGACAAAAGACAGGGCCATAGACATCAGAGCCCGCATGTTTGCACCGGATCACGGTATCGCCGAAGACCCAGCAACGGGGTCCGCGGTGGCTGCCCTTGCAGGATGGCTGGTCGACTCCGATAGGCCCGATGACGGCACGCACCGCTGGTCCATCGCTCAAGGCGTTGAGATGGGGCGCAGCAGTCTCCTTGACCTCGAGGCCGACGTTAAAAATGGCCGTATTCTGGGCGTTCGTGTTGGCGGATGTGCGGTTCCCGTGACAACGGGCATGATCACAGATCCTTGAGGACCCGGTTGTTTTTGAGGACAGGTCGCCAGTTATGGTATGATGGTCATCGTCAAGCGGAGCAAGGAGCACTACGATGCGCAACTTCCTAATTGGTATCGCCGCTGCTGCATTGATCACAACAAGCGCGGTGGCCCCGGCAAACGCTCAGATGTTTGGCCCGGGCAACGGACTTGTTAACGACGCGGCACACGCTCTCGACCGCGAGAAGTGGGACAAAGGCGTTGGCCTCGCCCGCCAAGCCTTACGCTCTGGCAGTCTGACGCCAACCAACGTTCCTGCCGCCCTCAACAACTTGTGCATCGGTTTGACCGGACAGGGCCACTACGACGAAGCGCTAGAAACCTGCAATAGAGCGATCGGGAAAAAGCCGAGGGAGTGGAGCTTTTACAACAACCGGGCCAACATCCATTTCTATCAAGAAAAATACGACCGAGCCCTGTCAGACTATTACAAAGCTCTGACCTTCAGCCCTGGTGATGATGTGCTTATCACCAACATCAGTCTCACATTGCGGACCCGCAAGAAGGCCGCAGAACGTGTCGGCGCAGAAGGCAAAATCGAGCAGCAAAGCTAGCACTCTTCTTCGCGCGCGGCTGGTTAAGACCTTAGAATGTGTTCTCGGTATGAGGTGCGCGCGTCGCCCGCAGACATCATCGAGCGGTTTGGCTTGGTTGCGACGTCCCACGCTTTCTTTGATCGCGTAACAGGGCCAGAAGTGCGCCCGACTGATCCCGCGCTCGTCATCGCCACCGACCAAACACCTGATATTTTGCCTTGGGGTCTAGAAGTCACGTGGCAGAAATCACCAGTGATAAACGCACGTGCAGAGACAGCGACGCAGAAACCTACGTTCAATTCTATTCTGAACCGCAGAGTCCTTATTCCCGCAAGCGCCTACATTGAGTGGCGCCGCGATGGGCGGGACAAAATAAAAACGCAGATCGCGCCCCGGTCGTCAAAGCTGTTTGCTATGGCTGGTCTGCAATCCGATAACCGCTTTGTTATCCTGACCTGCTCTCCAGCCGAGCCGATCGCTCATATACACAATCGAATGCCGGTGATCTTGGACAACGAAGGAGAGCAAGCCTGGCTAAACCCTGACCATTCGTTTGCCGACCTTAGCGCTCTTCTCCAACCCTACACCGGAGATTTCGACACGACGGAAACACCCCCGCCCACACCGCAGCAGTCCGACCTATTCGGATAACATCAAAGAGAGCTTTTACTAGTGGCACATAAGAACTGGGAGGATGGCGTGTTCCATCACATAGCCAGTGACACTGCCGAGCATTAATTGCCGTAGCTTTGAGCGCGTATACGCACCCATCACCATCATATCCGCACCGGAGTCTTGGGCCGCATAGAGCAGTGATCGACCAGTCCGTATTTCCCGTGGCAACACTTTAGAAATAACAGTCTTAACGCCGTGGCGAGTCAGGTGAACGCCTAAATCTTCCGTTCCGGCGTACCACTCCTCTTCCTCAACACGGAGAACCGTGACCTCTTTCGCCGTCGCTAGGAGAGGCAAAGCCGCCTGGACGGCCCGGGTTGCCTCCGTGCTGCCATTCCAAAACACGGCGACCCGTTCTATTGGGCCAGGCACCGCATCTCCATCTGCCGGTATCGGCGGCGCTGCGACAACAGCACGGCCACTCTGCATAAGCGCGGCGTTTAGTGTCATGAGCGCTGCTGTTTCATTGTCCGTGGTCGGACGGTCCACAACAATCAGATCGGCACGACAGCCACGCAAAGCAACCACCTGTTCCTCTACGCCAGACTCTTCAAGCCAATTGACACCGAAGCCACTAACCGCTGCAATGCTATCGGGCTGCGGCATACCCGCCGTCACTTCATCAAACATAACTCTGGTCAAGTTAGCGCGCTGGCCGGCTTCTCGTTCGGCAACGCCCATCATCTCATCAACCATGGCGCCAGACATCGCTTCGCCGACCAAGGGCAAAGCCGCGGTTGGATCAGCCAACACATGCAAAGCATCCACATGACAATTCAACTGCGTACCCAAGCGCAATGCCGTACGCAGACAAGCCCGGCCAGATTGCGGATCACCAACGACAGCAAGGATACTTTTGACAGCAGACATGGCGCTCCCCTTAGGGTTCAGCTGTAGTGTGGGATCATGGTAACAGGCTCAACATAAACAATACCACCGCTGTTCGTATCGCCTTAAACCAAGGCCGAACCGACGGGTTGATGGTACTCGTCAATCCCCTCTGGGTCTTGATGGATGATAATATCGGCTCCTGGATAGTCGGCCATCAGCGCCATCTCAACTTCATCCGCGATACGATGCGCTTCTAACAATGACAACTTGGGATCAAGCACCATATGCATTTGCATAAAGGTCTGTATGCCTGAAGATCGCGTCCGCAACTCATGTACATCCAAGACTTTAGGGTGCTTCAAAACAACCGCTTTGATGGCCTGGCGCTGTTCCTCGGGAAGTTCATGATCCATCAGGACAGCAACCGATTTACGCGCAATTCTTGACGCATTCCATAAAAGAAAGATCGCGATACCAGTCGCAAACACGGGGTCCGCCCAAGCAACATCGCCGTAGGTCGAAAGCACGAGAGCGCCAATAACGCTCAGGTTAAGGAGTAGATCGCCGGTGTAATGCAGTGAGTCTGCGCTAATCGCAACCGATCCAGTGCGCTTCACCACGAACTTCTGGAACAGCACTAACAGAAGAGTAACGACGATGGTGAAGATCATCACACCAATCCCCAAGTCACCCTCGATGACCTGGTTATCTTTGCCGATCCTCGAGGCCGCTTCGACCAAGAGAAGAAGAGCGGAACCAGCGACAAATGCAGATTGCGCCAAGCCCGAAAGGGGCTCGGCTTTGCCATGGCCAAAACGATGCTCTTTGTCTGCTGGTGTCAAAGCATGACTGACCGCCCACAACGTGACGAGGGAGGCGAAGAGATCCAGAACCGAGTCAACCAAGCTCGACAGCAAGGCAACCGAGTTGGTCACAAGAAAGGCGACAGTCTTTACGATAATTAACATGATTGCCGTGCCCACCGCCGCGTAGGTGGCGAATCTCATAAGACGCGATGGTGGCGTGGTTAGGGCCGCAGTTGTGAGTGAATCATGTGGCATTTATTAAACGTCAAGAAACAGGCTTAGGGATACAACCGTTCGGTTGTCCAACCCGTTCCTTCTCTCCTGTAAACTAAGCGATCATGCATACGGTGTGGTTGGTCGAGCCAGAACTCGATCATAACAGGATTGAGCCTGAATCCCGACCAGTGTGGTGGCCGCGGTACGTCCTGGCCATCAAACCGTGACGAGGCGTCAGCAACTCGGCTTATAAAGTCCGCGCGCCCTGCCATTGGTCTGGACTGATCAGAGGCCCAGGCCCCAATTTGGCTTTCCCTAGACCGAGACGCAAAATACGCATCAGCCTGACTTAGTTCGACTTCTGAAAGCGTGCCTTCGACGCGAACCTGGCGGCGTAGCGACTTCCAATGAAAGCACAGTGCCGCCTTCGCATTGGCCGCGATCTGCTCCCCTTTGTCGCTTTCTTTATTGGTGTAAAAAGCGAACCCATGGGGGTCGACACCCTTAAGCAGAACCATCCGTACCGAGGGCGCACCGTCCGGCGTTGCCGTCGCCAAGCTCATCGCATCCGGGTCATTCGACTCTGAGCTCTGAGCGTCTTGGAACCACGCGTCGAACAGCGCCATCGGGTCGTCTACTGTCGGAATCAGGTCTGTGGATGCCATGCCATCGAGCCCAAATGAAAGACGTTAAGCGTTGTCCCCGGTTTGGTCTGTGATCACGCAGATGTCAACCAGGAGAAACTCTGTTTCGCCCTTATTTCGCCACCTTTTCGAGGTGCTATGCGTTGGTATTATAACGGTTGCCAGAAAAGCTTTCAGTTCTGGCCCGGCCAACGGAAACGCGAGGAAACCATGACCACGTCAACTTTGAAGACCACTCTGTCCGCCGTCGTTCTTGCTTCGGCTCTTGCGCTGACTGGTTGTGCCGCAGATGGCAGCAATCAAAATGAAACCTTGGGCACACTGTTGGGTGCTGCAGCTGGGGCATGGGCCGGATCCTCTATCGGATCAGGCGATGGACAAATTATCGCCACAGCCGCAGGTACAATGCTTGGCGCAGCCATCGGTAGCAAAGTCGGCCGAAGCATGGATGAGCTCGACCAGATGAAAGCCCACGATGCGCAGCAATACGCCTACGGCGCGCCCATTGGCGAAGCCATTGTGTGGAACAACCCCGATAGCGGCAACTACGGCAATGTCACCCCAGTACGGGACGGCTACACAAATTCAGGCCGTTATTGCCGTGAATTCCAAACGGAAGTCACTGTGGATGGCCGGGAAGAAAACGGTTACGGCACCGCCTGTCGTCAAGAAGACGGCAGTTGGAAGATCGTCAGTCAGTAAAAAACTCACGAACTTGTCAGAACGTTGAGGGCAGCGACTCTTCGGAGTCGCCGTTCTTTTTTAGCCGTTGACCTTTAGTGGTCGTCGGTCGGCGTTTCCTCAAACAAGCCGGCGATTGGCTGGCTCAGTATTTGTTTCTCGTTGGCTTGAGCGTCCGCGATCACCCGGCTCAATCGGGTCACAGCCTGGGACCTCCCCGTTAGCGCGGGCGTTAAGGGAACGCCATAGCCCAGCAAGTGCACGATTTCTGAAATGGATGTGCGCCCCAGATCGCGACCAAGACGCCACACACCGTCATCGCCAAAGGCCGCAAACCCACCGGCCCGCAACTCCTCGAGCACCGGAATCAGTGCCGCTTCTTTGACACCAACCTCTTGCCTCAGAGCCCGCTGTACTAGCCCTGCAACCGACCCAGCAACCGCATACAACGCAGCAAGGATATCCGTGGCCAGCGCCAAGCGGCCTCCGGGCCCACTGGTCCGCTCATGCTCGGCTCGTCGCCAATCGGGCAAGGCCGCAGTCATAACCGCACCAGCTAGAATCACATTCCACGAAAGAAAGAGCCAAATTAGAAACACCGGCAATGCAGCGACGGCGCCATAGATCGCCTGGTAAGTGGGCATGCCTGCAACAAAGGACGTGAAGCCATAGCGCAGCGACGCAAACAAGAGAGCCGCAATAAGACCGCCAAGAAACGCATCACCGATTCTGACACGGCGATTTGGTACAGCTGTATAAATCAGCGCAAAGGCGGCGGCTGATAGCACCGTTGGCATTGCCGCACCAAGAAGGACGGAGAACGCTCCCGGCTCTTCGCCGCCTAGCAGCGTGCGTATGGTCAGAAAGTACCCGGACAGGGAGAAACTTAAGCCAACCAAAAGCGGGCTCACCGTAATCACCGTCCAGAAGACGACCAGGCGGGCCATGATTGGCCTTGGGCGGGCGACCCGAAAAATACGGTTGAACGCCCCCTCAATCGTCAGCAGAAGAAGGACTGAAGTGACAATTAACCCCACAACACCAATGGTTGTTAGGCGCCCAGCGGCTGAAATGAAGCTTTCAATGGCCTCATTCATGCGCATCCCCGTATCAGGAATGAAATTGCTGAGTATCAGATCTAAGACCGAATCCCTCAGGCCTGAAAAGGCTGGAAATGCAGCCAGGATGGCTAGGGTCAGCGCCAGAGCCGGAACAAGAGCGAGGGTCGATGTGTAGCTCAGTGACGCAGCGACGCGGTTGACCTGATCATCCCGCATCCGTCCAACGACGAACGCTAGAAAACGACCACATTGGAGCACCACAGGCCGGAGTTTCTGAATGAAGGGCAAATTTTTCGTGTCTTCATTTGCAAGTGTCATGCGTCAGTCTTGCCCTTAACTTTCAGTGGTGTAGGATGCGTCACGTCTGTGCGAGCAGACTGATATCTAACACGTTTTTAGCTTCGGGACACAGGACGTCATATGAGCGGGCAGCCCGGATTTCTCTCTGGCCGGCGCGGCCTGATAATGGGTGTGGCGAACGATCGATCCATCGCATGGGGGATCGCGCGCCAGGCTGCAGAACAAGGCGCGGAACTGGCTTTTACCTTTCAAGGCGACGCGCTTGAAAAGCGGGTAAGACCGTTGGCCGAGAGCGTTAACGCCAAGCTGGTGGCGCCCTGCGACGTCACTGACCCAGATTCCATGGACAACTTGTTCGAACAAGTTGGCAACACCTGGGACAAAATCGACTTCGTGGTTCACGCTGTCGCCTTCTCCGACAAAGCCGAACTCAATGGGCGATATGCCGATACCAGTCGCGACAATTTTCTGCGAACGATGGATATTTCCTGTTTTTCATTTACCGATGTTTGCCGTCGCGCGGCGCCTCTCATGCCCGATGGCGGCTCTTTGCTCACGCTGAGTTACTATGGCGCGGAACGGGTGGTGCCTCATTACAATGTCATGGGTGTTGCTAAGGCAGCCTTAGAAGCAAGTGTGCGTTATCTCGCGACAGACTTCGGGCGCGACAACATCCGTGTGAATGCTATGTCGGCTGGCCCGATGAAAACGCTAGCTGCATCAGGCATCGGCGACTTCCGCTACATCCTTAAATGGAACGAACTCAACGCGCCAATGCACCGCAACGTCACGCTAGACGACGTCGGTCGATCAGGCATTTACCTGGTCAGCGACCTATCTAGTGGTGTGACTGGCGAAGTGCACCATGTGGATTGTGGGTATCATGTGGTTGGCATGATGGCGCCGGAATCTGCCCAGGATATTGCCGATCTTCTCGACGGCGCTAAACTGAAAGACTAGTCGCTCCGATGTCTGCAAACACATTTGGCACCCTCTTCCGCTTCACCACCTTCGGCGAAAGCCATGGCCCCGCCATCGGCTGTGTTGTCGATGGCGTACCGCCACGTATTCCACTGAGCGAAGAAGACATTCAAGTCTGGCTTGAAAAACGCAAGCCAGGGCAATCGCGATTCACAACTCAACGCCAGGAACCCGATCAGGTTCGTATCATGTCGGGCGTCTTTGAAGGCGTAACTACGGGCACGCCCATTGGGTTAATGATTGAGAACGTCGACGCCCGCTCTAAAGACTACAGCGATATCGCAGAAAAATTCCGCCCAGGTCATGCGGATTACACCTACTGGAAGAAGTACGGAATTCGGGACTATCGTGGAGGCGGCCGGTCGTCTGCGCGGGAAACAGCGATGCGCGTTGCTGCTGGGGGAATCGCCCGCAAGGTTTTGGCAGCAGCCCTTGGCGATGAGGTCACCATTCGCGGCGCATTAACTCAGATCGGGCCCCACAAAATTAACCGGGACAATTGGGATTGGGGCAAAGTCGACAACAACCCGTTCTTTTGTCCCGATGCCACAGCGGCGACGGCCTGGGAAAGCTACCTTGATGATGTCCGAAAAGAAGGCTCATCAGCTGGGGCCGTAATCGAAGTGGTCGCTGAAGGTATTCCCGCCGGGCTGGGCGCACCGATCTATGGAAAGCTCGATGCGGACCTGAGCGCAGCCCTGATGAGCATCAACGCCGCTAAAGGTGTCGAAATCGGCGCCGGATTCGAGGCCGCTGCGTTGTCTGGCGAAGAGAACGCCGACGAGATGCGCATGACTCAAGACGGTGGCGTTGAATTCCTCAGCAATAATGCCGGCGGGATTCTCGGTGGCATATCCTCAGGGCAAGACATCGTGGCTCGCCTCGCCATTAAACCGACCAGTTCCATATTAAGTCCGCGCAAGACCGTTGATATTCACGGCAAAGATACCGAAATACAGACAAAAGGGCGTCACGACCCCTGTGTCGGTATTCGCGGCGTCCCGGTAGCCGAGGCCATGATGGCCGTTGTCCTCGCGGACCATTGGTTAAGACATAAAGCTCAAAACGGTTAGGCGTACCCCTCGCCTCCACTAACGGAAACGAACCCCATGCGCATAATCGGGAAAATTCTCGTCGGCATTTTGGCAAGCCTTGGGCTTTCGGTGCTCGTCCTCAGCGGTTTCTCTATTTATTTTCTGATGAATACGGACGGCTTGTCGAACCAAGCCACCGCGCCACCTGAGAACATGATCTTGTCCTTGAATCTCGATGCGGGATTTTCCGAAGGACGGAGCGGACCAAATTTAACGTCCTTCGGTGTTGCTGGGCGGGCCTCACTGCAAGACGCGGTGATTGCTCTTCGGCGAGCAGGGACTGATGACAGGGTCCAGGCCGTGGTCGCCAACGTCAGCGGGCAGAGCCTTGGCCTCGCCCAAGTTCAGGAAATCCGTGACGCTGTCGCCGTGTTTAGGGAAAGCGGCAAGCCCGCTCTTCTGTACACGGATACCCTTGGCGAACTTGGCAATGCGACAACGACCTACTATTTAGCGACGGCTTTTGAGGAAATTTGGCTTCAACCATCGGGTGGCGTGGGCCTAACGGGCCTCGCCATCGAACAGCCTTTTCTAAAAGGGTTCCTCGATAAATTGGGTATCCGCGCCAATGCGCTGCAACGCTACGAATATAAGTCTGCGGCCGAAAACTTCACCAATACGGAAATGTCAGAGCCCAACAAGGAAGCACTTGATGCTTTGTTTGGCTCGATCTTCGAACAACTCGTTGACGGTATCGCCGAAGCCCGGGGAATCAGCACGAACGATGTTGAGAAACTGATGGCGGAAGGCCCATTGTTGGCTCAAGAAGCAATGG
>JABJAH010000067.1 GCA_018666155.1 Rhodospirillaceae bacterium
CTCAAGGCCAACATCGGGCGCTTTGTCACCTACTACAACCACCACCGCTATCACGAGAGCCTAAGTAATCTGACACCCGCCGATGTTTACTTTGGACGCGGCGAAACCATTCTAATCGAAAGGGAAAGGATCAAACGAAACACCATCAAACAACGGCGCTTGCAACACCGCAAAGCCGCTGCCTAAAATGAAAACCAAGATGGGCCAGACACTCACTTAGTTTATCAACTCTTCTGTTCCAAATACTTTGATGACGGACACCATGGCAAAGTTTGACTACGACCTGATCACCATCGGGGCGGGCTCCGGTGGCGTACGAGCCAGCCGCTTATCTGCTGGATACGGCGGCCGTGTCGCTGCTGTAGAGGAGAGCCGCGTCGGTGGCACCTGCGTTATGCGCGGCTGTGTTCCGAAGAAGTTGTTGGTCTACGGCGCTCACTACGCCGATCATTTCGAAGATGCGGCCGGGTTCGGTTGGACTGTCGGTGACGTGAGCCACGATTGGGGTGCTCTGGTCGCCGCGAAGGACAAAGAACTCGACCGGCTCGAGCAGGTCTATCACCGTATGTTTAAAGACTCTGGTGTCTCTCTTTTAGAGGGGCATGGTGTTCTATCCGATCCTCACACCGTTGACGTGGCGGGTAAATCTTACACCGCTGATAAAATCCTCGTTGGTGTTGGCGGTTGGCCGTTCGTTCCCGACATTCCGGGACGTGAACACACTATTACATCTAACGAAGCGCTCGATCTTAAAGAGTTGCCAGGTCATATCTTGATCGTTGGCGGCGGCTACATCGCTCTTGAGTTTGCCGGCATCTTCAAGGCTCTCGGTTCTAAGGTTGATGTCCTTGTCCGGACGGGCACGATCCTTAGGGGGTTTGATCATGATGTCTGTGGCACGGTCTCTGAGGAACTTGAGAAAAAGGGTATCGCGATTCACCGGGACTGTGCTGTGCGTTCTATTGAGAAGCGCGATGACGGCAAGTTCTCGGTCATGGTTGATCACGGCGAGGAAATGATTGTCGATCAAGTCATGTATGCAACCGGCCGCAACCCAAATACCAAAGGGATTGGTCTGGAAGAAGCTGGGGTTGCGATGAATGATAAGGGGGCGGTTGTTGTTGATGAATGGAACCGTTCCAATGTTGAGAACATATTTGCGGTCGGTGATGTAACGGACCGCGTCAACCTCACACCCGTCGCCCTCAACGAAGGCCGGGTCTTCGCAGAGACATTTTTTAATAACAACCCGATGACGCTGGACTACACCAATATTGCCTCCGCGGTTTTCACCCAACCAACTGTTGGGACCGTTGGGATGACCGAAGAACAAGCGCGCAAAGATCACACTGTTAAAATCTATGTGTCACGGTTCAAGGCCATGAAACACACTCTGTCCGGTCGCGACGAACGCATCATGATGAAGATCATCGTCGACAAGGAAAGCGACAAGGTTCTCGGTTGCCACATGGTTGGTGATGATTCGCCCGAGGTCATTCAAGGTCTCGCTGTGGCCCTAAAATGCGGAGCGACTAAAGCGCAGTTTGACGCCACGATCGGCATTCACCCAACCGCCGCTGAAGAGTTCGTGACTATGCGTGACGCTGTGCCGGACTCCGCCGACGTCTAAGCCCTAGCGCCGTTTTGTGTATTAAATATATTAGTTCCAATGACTTAGTGGCCTGCATGGTGCCGCGTTTCGGCTTACATGGGCTGGGGGTGGGTCTCTCCTGACTCCGCGCTACCACCAAGCTAATTCCCTTAAAACCCTGGAAATTCAGCGCTTAAGCCTCTATATCGCAGCATCCGTTTGAGACCACTGGACATTGAGGTTCCCATGACAACCGCATGGACGCGGGAAAGCTGGCGCGCCAAGCCAATCGTGCAAGTTCCCGAATACAACGATCAGACTGCTTTAAAGGCTGTTGAGCAACGCCTCGGCAACTTTCCGCCTTTGGTGTTTGCTGGAGAAGCCCGTTCGCTGAAACGGGCGCTGGGCGACGTTGCCAATGGTCGTGGTTTCCTCCTGCAAGGGGGGGACTGCGCCGAAAGCTTTGCCGAATTTCATCCCGACAACATCCGCGATACCTTCCGGGTGCTGCTGCAGATGGCCGTTGTTCTGACCTTTGGCGCCGGCGTTCCTATCGTGAAACTCGGTCGTATGGCCGGCCAGTTCGCCAAGCCGCGGTCTTCGAATACGGAAACCATCGATGGTGTTGAGTTACCGTCCTATCGCGGCGACATGGTCAACGGCATGGATTTCACAGCTGAACAGCGCGAGCCTAATCCCGAACGTCTGGTGCAGGCCTACAATCAGTCGGCAGCCACATTAAATCTTCTGCGGGCGTTCTCGCAGGGGGGCTATGCCGATCTGCACAAGGTTCACCAATGGACTCTCGGGTTCGTTGCCGACAGTGCGCAGGGCGAGCGCTATCAGGACCTTGCGGACCGCATTCAAGAAGCGTTGGCTTTCATGGAAGCGTGCGGCATCAACAGTGACGCCGTTCCGAGCATGCGCGAAACCGACTTTTATACGTCCCATGAATCGCTACTTCTCAATTACGAAGAAGCGTTGACCCGGATGGATTCTACGACCGGCCGTTGGTACGCCTGCGCCGCCCACTTGTTGTGGATCGGTGAGCGCACGCGCCAGCTTGATCACGCTCATGTCGAGTTCCTCCGCGGTGTCGACAATCCGATCGGTTTCAAGGCTGGTCCGACTATCGATCCCGATGACGTGTTGCGGATGATCGATGCTCTGAACCCGCAAAACGAAGCGGGGCGGATCACCATCATCACTCGGATGGGTGCAGAGAAGCTGCAAGATCATTTACCGAAGTTGATCCAAGCCGTCGAACGCGAAGGCAAGACAGTCGTGTGGTCCTGTGACCCGATGCACGCCAACACCGAGAAAAGCTCGAGCGGGTACAAGACCCGGCGCTTTGACAACGTGTTGGGAGAAGTGCGCAGCTTCTTCGATGTGCATCGCAGCGAGGGCACTCATGCTGGCGGCGTTCATTTCGAAATGACCGGTCAGGATGTGACGGAATGTGTCGGTGGTGCGCAGGCGATTACGGAAGCCAGCCTAGGTGATCGCTATCACACCCATTGCGATCCACGTCTCAACGCCAGCCAGGCGTTGGAGCTGGCGTTCCTTATGGCGGAAATGCTTAAGCAGGATCGCCAGGCCTCAGCGGCTAAAGCCGTCGCGTCTTAAGCGGCCTGGTCACTGCCATCACGACCGGAGAAGGTGCGGTTCCCATGTCTGATAGCCTTATCATCGCTTTGGCCCAGACCAATCCTACGGTCGGTGCTGTGGCGGCGAATGCGGATCTCATCCGTCAGGCCCGGTCGGACGCCGCTGCCCAGGGTGCTGACGTGGTGGTGTTCTCAGAACTGAATCTCAGTGGCTATCCGCCGGAAGATTTAGTGCTCCGGTCATCCTTTCTGGATGCCATTGAAGCCGTCGCTAGCGACCTTGCATCTGACACTGCTGATGGCGGCCCCGCACTCGTCATCGGGGCGCCCTGGCGGGTCGATGGCGTCTGCTACAACGCCGCTCTGGTGTTGGACGCCGGCGAGATCAAAGGCGTCCGCCTCAAACACCATCTCCCGAACTACGGTGTCTTCGATGAAAAGCGGGTGTTTGCGTCGGGTCCGCCGTCGGGCCCCGTGGTTGTGCGCGGCGTTCGTTTGGGCGTTCTCGTCTGTGAAGACATGTGGTTCGATGATGTTGCTGAGACCGTTAGTGAATCCGGCGCTGAGATGATCGTCGTTATTAACGGGTCTCCTTTTGAACTCGACAAGAATGACGTTCGTTTAAGCCACGCTGTCGCTCGGGTCTCCGAGACCAACTTGCCACTGGTGTACGTCAATCAGGTTGGCGGTCAGGATGATCTGGCGTTTGACGGCGGCTCTTTTGTTCTCAATGCCGATCGTGCGTTGGCGGTGCAAGCCCCCTGGTGGAAAACTGATCTGGTTCTGACCGAATGGAGCAAATCGGACGGAGTTTGGACTTGCGCCTCTGGCACTGTTGCGCCGGAACTCGATCGTTTGGAGAACATTTATCAAGCGATGGTGCTGAGCCTTCGCGATTACGTTGGCAAGAATGGTTTCCCCGGTGTTGTGCTTGGCCTGTCCGGCGGCATTGATAGCGCTCTCAGCGCTGTTGTGGCTGCCGACGCGCTTGGTCCCGACAAAGTACACTGCGTCATGATGCCATCTCCCTATACATCTCAAGACAGCCTGGAAGACGCTGCCGCCTTGGCGGCTAACCTGGGTGTCAAACTGGATAGTATCGGCATCGGCGACGCGATGACCGCTTTCGATGGCATGCTTGAAACGCATTTTTCGGAAACGACACCCGATACGACCGAAGAGAACATTCAATCTCGAATTCGCGGTTTGACGTTGATGGCGCTGTCCAACAAATTCGGCCATATGGTTCTGTCCACCGGCAACAAGTCGGAAGTCAGCGTTGGCTACGCGACCCTCTACGGCGACATGTGTGGCGGGTACAACGTTCTGAAGGATGTCTATAAGACCACCGTGACGGCTCTAAGCGCGTGGCGTAACGATCACGTCCCCGACGGTGCCCTCGGACCCTCAGGCGCGGTGATGCCCGAGCGGATTATCACCAAACCGCCCACGGCGGAATTGCGACCGGATCAGAAAGACGAAGACTCATTGCCGCCCTATGCCGAACTCGATGCCATTCTCAAAGGGCTCATCGAGAACGCCCGCAGCATTTCCGACGTGATCGCGGACGGTCATGAGGCTGATACCGTGGGCCGCATTCACCGGTTGCTCCGCATCGCCGAGTATAAGCGGCGTCAGGCCTCACCCGGTGTTAAGATCAGCCATCTCGCCTTTGGGCGAGACCATCGCTACCCCATTACCAATGCCTTCGACGGCGACGCCCCGAAAAGAAGTTAATCATGAGTCCAGTTGTTCGTTTCGCTCCTAGCCCGACCGGTCACCTCCATGTTGGCAACGCCCGCACGGCGCTGATCAATTGGCTGTTCGCCAAGGCCAACGGTGGTGAATTCATTCTGCGTTTTGACGACACAGATTCTGTCCGCAGTAAGGAAGAGTACGTTGAAGGCATCCGTACTGACTTGACCTGGTTGGGCATCACGTGGGACCGCGAAGAACGCCAGTCCACTCGGCTTGATCGCTACAACGGCGTGGCCGACGACCTCAAGGCGTCTGGGCATCTGTACGCCTGTTACGAAACTGGCGACGAGCTTGATTTTAAGCGCAAACGTCTCCGCGCTCAGCACAAGGCCCCGATCTACGACCGGGCCGCCCTGACCTTATCGGATGACGAGCGCGCCGCTTACGAAGCGGAGGGCCGAAAGCCACACTGGCGGTTCAAACTCAGCCAGTCAGATGTGATCTGGTCCGATCTGGTGCGAGGCGACAGCCACTACAATACGGCCAATGTCAGTGACCCAGTGGTCATCCGCGAAGACGGTACCTTTTTGTATCTGCTGCCGTCGGTGGTCGACGATATCGATTACGGCGTAACCCACATTCTCCGCGGTGAGGATCACGTCACCAACGGCGCTGTTCAGCTTGAGATGATGGATGCCGTGTCCCCAGGGGCTCGGGTTATATATGGCCACGTGCCGTTAATCGCCGGCTCTGCCGGCGAAGGCTTGTCCAAGCGCGCCGGATCACTCGGGTTGGCAGACCTCCGCGATCAACATCTGGAGCCGCTGTCGGTCTCGAGTTTGCTCGCCCGTCTCGGCAGTTCGGAGGCGATTGATGTCTACGTCGATCTGCCGGCCATGATCGCCGATTTTAATATCAGCCGCTTTAGCCGGGCGACCGCGAAGTTCGATGCCCACGACCTCGAATTTCTCAACGCCAAAGTGCTGCACCAAATGTCTTACGATGAAGCCGCACCACGTTTGGCCGCGCTGGTTGGCGATGACGCCGCTTTAGCGGCCCATGGAGAGGCGTTCTGGCTCGCCGTGCGCGGTAACCTCAAAAATTTCGACGATGCTAGTGGTTGGTGGTCGGTGTGCTTTTCAGCCCTGGCTCCTTCCATCGAGGACACCGACTTCATGGCTGAGGCGGCGAAACACCTCCCAGACGGGTCGTGGTCCGAGGAGACCTGGGGCCAATGGACTGGCGCGGTAAAAGCAGCCACGGGACGCAAGGGGAAGGGTCTATTCCTGCCTCTGCGCATGGCGCTGACAGGGTTAGACCATGGACCGGAGCTCAAGCTTTTGTTGCCTTTGATCGGGCGGGAGCGCGTGCTCAAACGCGTCCAAGGCGAAACGGCCTAAGCCGCTATGTCTGGCACCGACACAACCAAAGAGTCGATTACCCCGCTCGGCGGTGGCGGTGGCCCAGCCGTCGTCTTGGTCGAGTCCCAATTGGCGGAAAATATCGGGACGGCAGCCCGGGCGATGTACAATTGCGGCCTGACGGACATGCGGCTGGTCAAACCGAAGCAAGATTGGTTGTCCGAAAAAGCCCTCGCTGCTTCATCCGGCGCGTCTGAGGTTCTCAAGTCAGCCGGCTTTTATGAGAGCACCGAAGATGCGATCGCCGATCTCGAATTTATAGCGGCAACGACGGCCCGCCCGCGCGATATGGTCAAGACGGTCTGGACACCCCATCATGCGGGTGGAGAATTGGCGACCCGTGCAACGGCAGGGACCAAGATCGGTATTTTGTTCGGGCGTGAAAAATCAGGCCTTAAGAACCACGACATCGGTCTGGCCGATGTTATTATCGAAGCGCCGCTCAATCCCGCTTACTCGTCGCTCAACCTGGCTCAGGCCGTATTGATTGTTGCCTATGAGTGGTACCAGGCGTCTCAGGCCAGCGAAGCGGAAACAATCCCCTACGGGATCACCCGCCCGGCCAACAAAGACGAACTCAATCTCTTGTTCCAGCATCTCGAGTATGAACTCGATACCTGCGGCTTTCTCCATGTCGAAGAGAAACGCCCGAGCATGGTCTTGAATATCCGTACCATGCTGCAGAGAGCGGCGCTGACCGAGCAGGAAGTGCGGACCCTGCACGGCGTCGTCACGGAGCTGCGCTACGGCCGCCGTGACGAATTCGATGAGCGCAGTGATTGGAAGAAAAAGGGAAAGTTCCCTGAGGCGCTTGATTAGGCCGCTGCAGCCTCGTCGCGATCAAGGACCGCGTCCCGCATACCGCCGACACTTTCCATGATCTGACCAATTAAGTCAGTCGGAACCTCAAGTTCCTCCAGAGTGCCTTGAAGGT
Source organism: Rhodospirillaceae bacterium (assembly GCA_018666155.1). Classification (GTDB taxonomy): domain Bacteria; phylum Pseudomonadota; class Alphaproteobacteria; order Rhodospirillales; family Rhodospirillaceae; genus WLXB01. The sequence goes on from JABJAH010000067.1 coordinate 7,252, forward strand.
GATGTGCGACCGCATCAAAGTGCACGTCCGTCAAACCTTGGTCATGGACCAAACCTTTGTGGACGCGGCGCATATAAGATAGCGCCCCTTTTGATGTCCCGTTCAGGACAGTGGTCAGAAAGAGCTTCTGTTTCCGGCTCTGGCTGTCCATGTCTGTGTTGGCAAAAAACGGTTGAACAACGTCGTCCGCTATTATCTTTTTGTAAAAAATATCTACTGCTGCATCGACGGCAGCCTCGCCACCAATCTGTTCTAGTAACGTCGCCATATTCAAACATTCCTACCTTAGTTAGGCGCAGCCTCTTGTGCGCAAGAACGGCAAGATGCCCTCGGTGGGCATGACTTCGCTATGACATGAGTCAAAGAGGTCACTCGGTGTCAGCCCTCACGCTTATAAAGGGCACAATTATGGGGCTGCCAGCCTTTCCCCACCCAGTGAAACCAACCTTGTCAACCGATTGACTTCTCAGGTCTTTTCCCTTAAATCCGGCTATTCATTCCCGGGAATGTGGGTGGTGCATCGCCCCGCTTTCTGGCGACCTGACGGGTCGGGTGGTAAGACTACCGGGACAAAAACATAGAAAAAACAAGGCGTTACATAATGACTAACCGAATTGCTGCAAAGCACAAGATCGACCGCCGTTTGGGGGTTAATCTCTGGGGCCGCGCCAAAAGTCCCATTAATAAGCGAGATTATGGCCCGGGCCAGCATGGCCAACGCCGCCGGAAACCGTCCGACTACGGTATTCAGCTGATGGCCAAGCAAAAACTCAAGGGCTACTACGGCAACATTTCCGAGAAACAGTTCCTGCGTTACTACAAGGAAGCTGTCCGTCGCAGTGGCGATACCTCGGAAAACTTGATCGGTATTCTCGAATGCCGCTTGGATGCCGTGATCTACCGCCTGAAATTTGTTCCAACCGTGTTTGCCGCCCGCCAGGTCGTGTCCCACGGCCATATCAAGGTCAATGGCGTCAAAGTGACGATCCCGTCCTATATGGTGAAGATAGGCGACAAGGTTGAGCTGCGTGACAAGGCGAAGACCATGGGTCTGATCCTCGACGCGATGGACTCAGGGGAACGCGACGTGCCCGACTATGTTGAAGTTGATCACAACATGGGCCGCGGCAGCCTGACCCGCATTCCGCAGTTGGCCGATGTGCCTTATCCGGTACAGATGGAACCAAACCTCGTCGTCGAATTTTATTCGCGCTAAAGCGCGTCGAGGTTTATGCGCGGTCAAACGCGCGATACCCACCTCATACGAATTTAATACAAATTCTTATCGCGGCCGTCACCGTTGTAGGAATTTTAAAAGGCCTCGCTCATGCGAGGCCTTTTTGTTTGGGATCTCTGGTCGGCGGGCGCTTTTCGACGAGAGCAATCTATTGCGCCTGAGTTTCACCGGATACCGATTACGACGCCTTGCTGCCTATCATAAGCATAGTAATTGATAGTAATATCGCATGAAGTGTATGGGTCGTTCCTGTTTTGCTTCATAAAGTGGTTTCTGTTCTACTTCATAAAACGCTGGGTTGCGTCGTGCCGTTCAAAAGAATGTATCGAATGTTGATCGAACTGATGGGGAACAGCGCCTATGCCATCGAATAGCGAAGATTTTTCAGTCAAAGCCGTTACGAAGGTTTTGGACCGAAAGGTCTTTCCCGCCCAAAAGCCCGTTTTTCTGGAAGGCGATGTCGGGATGGTCGCCTACATTCTTATGCGCGGTGACGTCACTATTTACGGTGGTTTCGGCACGCCCAATCAGAAATTGTTGATGAAAATGTCGACCGGGCAAATGTTCGGGGAACTGGCCCTCATGGCAAATGCAAAGCGGACAGCAACCGCCTTCACAGAGACCGGCTGTGAACTGCTGAGTATCAGCCAAGCAAAACTGTCGGCGAAACTCGATGGTGCTGATCCCTTTGTTCGCTACTGGATCGAGTACCTCTCAAAACGCGTCATCGATCTGACGACGAAAAAAGACTTCGGTTGATCGCGATCAAATGAAAAACGTAAACACCAAGTCACCTGGGCAATCACCCAAAAATGATTCCCTAACAATTTTCACCACTGTTTTTGGTTTGTTTCTGTTTATCGCCCTTTTGATTGGCGCTAGCGTTACTTTGACAAACTATGTCCAATTGCGGGCGTCCGCGACGGATGTTGCTGCAGACACCTTTTCGACAACAATTGAACGCATCGACGAAAAAAAGCAGTCGCTCTTTGGGACCTTAATTCTGCTGACTGAGCTATTCAGTGATGCACCGGCCGTGAAAAGGGAAGGCGGCGTTAATATGGAAGGGTTGTTATCGGCCCTCCTGCGCGGCCTAACAATTAACCCTCACGTCCTTGAAGTTTACGCAGGCTATGAGAACGGCGATTATTATCAAATTTTTTCGTTCATTGAAGAAGACCGCAACATCATCGAAGGTCTTAACGGCCCCTTAGACACGCGATATGCCGTGCATGAGATTACCCTTCAGGATGACGGGTCCCGTCTAGAATCCTGGCGGTTCCTAGATGAAGGGCAAAATGAAATCGCCTATCGGGAAAACAGCGGTCCCGCTTACGACCCGCGCCTTCGTCCTTGGTATTCGTCGGCGCGAGAAACCCCCGGAAATGTATTCCGGACCCGCCCCTATGTTTTTGCGGTTTCGCCCGAAGTCGGCATGACCTTTGGGAAATCCTTTGACGGTCCCATAGGTGGGGTTTTTGCAACCGACATCACGCTGGACCGGTTCTCGAGTTTTCTACGCTCAATCAGGCCGAACTCACTACACAGCGTTTTGGTATTTGATAGTGACATGTTTCTGATCGCTCATCCCGATGCAGACAAAGTTCTCAAGCGGACCGGCTCCGGTGATGAACTCATGCTTCAGCCAGCTAAAGTCAGTGACCTAACAGACCCGGTCATTCAGAAAACCGTGGCGCTGTTCTCCGAAGAGGGCCCGTTTACCCTTAAGGAATTTGAGTTGGAGGGAGAAACCTATCTCGCGTCTGTTGCCCGGCATGATTATGACGGCCAAGCCGACTACGTGCTTTACGCGGCACCGCTATCAGAGTTTGAAGGCCGTATTGGAGAGGCCGCAAGCCAGAGCTTGCTTGCTGGTATTGTCGTCATTCTGATCTCAATACCACTAGTCGTTTTCGTCGCGCGCTCCATCGCAAAGCCGCTATCGGCGCTGTCAAAAGAGGCAATGCAGATACAGGCATTTCAGCTGGATGGTTTGATCGAGTTAGATTCTCCGGTGCGTGAAATCAAAACTCTGATCGGTTCGATGGCCAACATGAAGGGAACCATGCGTTCCATCTCTAAGTTCGTTCCCAAGGCGCTGGTCAAAGATATTCTTGAGAGCGGAGACCCTGTCGAGGTCGGGGGCAAACGACGCAATATCAGTCTGCTTTTCACGGACGTCCAAGATTTCACACCCATTTCCGATAGCATGAAGCCAGAAGAACTCATGGTCAGCATGTCGGAATACTTTGAAGAACTGGTCAGCCTCGTCATCGCTGAAGAAGGAACAGTCGATAAATTTGTCGGCGACGCTATATTTTCCTATTGGAATGCTCCTCTGCCGACCGAGGATTATGAATATGTTGCCTGCTATACCGCCCTCAAATGCCGCACAGCTTCAGAACGTCTGAGTGCTCAATGGCAGAAGCAAGGCCGCGTAGGGTGGTATACGCGCTTTGGTGTTCATGCGGGTGACGCCGTTGTTGGTAATGTCGGTTCGTCAGACCGCATCGACTTTACGGCCATTGGCGATTCCGTCAACATCGCCTCGCGTCTGGAAGGTCTCAACAAGTATTACAAAACAACCATTCTCGCGAGCGGCCCCATCGTCCGGGCCTGCTCAGATAAGTTTTTGTTCCGCAAGATCGATCACTGCCTTCCAAAAGGTGCAGGCAGCCCCCTGGAGATTTATGAACCCATTGGCATTTTTGACGGACCGGAAGAGTACCGTGTCACACCCGCGCAGACCGCTTTTGTCACCGACTGGAGTGAAGCCATGGCGCCATACGAAAATGGGAAATGGGGTGACGCTCTAAGTGCAGTACAATCTTTTGCCGCTCAGTACCCCGACGATGCCGTGGCTAAAGTTTATCTTGATCGCATAACAGACTTCGTTGGCAATCCTCCACCCGATGATTGGGATGGAATTACGCGGTTCAATGAGAAGTAAGGGCTAACCTGCACTACCGGATAGATTCGGCTAGCCGTTGAATCAAAAGCGGCCTCACCCTGGCTAGGATGAAGCCGCTGATATAATTCGTGCTCGCGTTGGTCTTACGCCAATCCAGCTTTGAAGGTATCCAACAGCGCCGCCCATGCCGCTTCGGCTTGGGCTTCGTTGTAGACGGCGCTGGAGGGCACGCACCAACCGTGATCGCCCCCTTCGTAGACTTTAATGGTTGCGGGAACATTGGCTGCATCGAATGCGGCTCTCAGAATGTTTTTGACCTCAGGCTCCCGCTTGTCATCATTGTCAGCAATGCCAATATGGTAGTGCACTTTCATTTTTGGAATCAGCAGATGCGGGCTGTTGTCTCTATCAGTCGCGAGGCCGCCACCGTGGAACGATCCTGCCGCGCCGATACGGTCGGGCAGTAATCCTGCTGTGCGCATGGTCAGTGGCCCGCCCATGCAGTAGCCGGTCGTGCCCATCTTGGAGTTTGAGTCGACTTGCCCTTGAGCATCAAGCCAGGCGACGAAGGTTTGGGCATCGCGTTCTGCAGCACCGGGCGCAGCAATATTGCCCATCAGCTTCATGGCGACGTCGCGGTCAGTTGCAAAGTTGAAGTCGGGGCCAGGCAGGGGCGCGGGGCCATCACGGTAAAATGGATTGGGGACCAAAACCGAATAACCCTGGCTCGCGAGCCTCCGTCCCATGTCCCGGAACACAGGGCGTAAACCCATGATGTCCGTCCATTTCAAAACGCCCGGATGTTTGCCTTCCGTCGGGTGGAAATACACCGCGTCGCAGGTACCGTCGGGCGTGACGATCTCGACATCGGTTTCTGTGACGTCCAGGCCCTGGGCCGTCGCAGCGTTTATACCGGCCAGGCTGGCCGCGGCCACCGAAGCGGCCCCGAAGGTCCGGCGTGAAAGCGGGGCGGACGTGAAGCAATCTTCGTCGCAATCCAAGTCAAAAGTATCGTTGGCCATGATTTCTAGCTCCCTGATTTTCTGTGTAGGTACATGCTCGGTGGCACCAGCATACCCCGGGGACAAGGGCCCTGTCATGAGGGTCTCGGTCACAGGCGCGCGACTTCTCGCCACCCATGCTCTGGGCCCCTATAATGGCCGCAGATGGTAGGGGGAGTGCGGATTATGCCGGATCAAGTCAGTTCAGGTCGACCGAATTTCGAGATTGATCGCAGCCAGCGCCGGCTCGGGCCGATCTGGTTAACCCCGGGAATCACCCCCGCTAACGTCCTGGCACTGTTTTTCGCCGGGATGATGACCATCGTCTTCGTCACCGGCATTGGCGTGCTGACGCCCTACCTGCTGGCCGAGCATATTAAAATGCCGACGTCGGCGCAGGGCGACTTCATCGGCACCCTGACCGTCTACATCGAGATCATTGCCATTGCGCTGGTTGTGCCACTTGGCTCTCTATCGGACAAAATCGGACGCGTCTGGTTGTGGTTCGGTGCATTCGCTCTGATCGCCATTGCCTGCGTCGTGTTGCCAGCAGCCCGCACGCCAGAAACGTTCATGCTCGGCCGGATCTTGATGGGCGCTGGGTTCGCTACCGGCACGCTGATGTTGGGCACGGTCATGGCCGATTACCCCCAGAATGCGTCGCGCGGAAAAATCATCAGCATCAACGGCTTTATCACCGGGTTCGGTGTTGTCTTGGTCGCCGCTATCGGCTTCTCATTGCTTCCGGGCTTTTTTGCCGGCCGCGGGTTCGATGCGGTGACGTCGGGCACCTACGCCTTCTGGGTGATTGCCGGAATCGCGACGTTCGCTGCGCTGATGACCTTGGCGGGCCTCAAAGATGGCCGCCCCAACACGACGGAAGAGAAAGATCCATTCCTCGTCAACTTGCGCAACGGCTTCAACGAGACCAAGCGCAATCCCCGTTTGAGCATTGCGGGGGTCGCCTATTTTGTTTCCCGTGGTGATCTCATTGTCATGACCACTTTTCTAACGTTGTGGATCGTCGCCGTCGGCACCGATGCGGGCCTCGAAGCCACGGCCGCAACCGAGGGGGCAGGACGAATTTTTGCCGTGTCCCAAACCGCGATGCTGCTGTTCATGCCGGTCATGGGATTCCTGGTGGATCGCTTTGACCGTGTCTCGGTTTTGTCCTTCTCCATGGGCGTTGCAGCCATCGGTTATTTGGCTTTGGGTATTGTTGGCAATCCCTTTGAGTCCGCCTTTATCTATCCTGTGGCCATTCTCGCGGGCGCCGGAGAAGCCTGCATTCTGGTTTCGGGCCCGGCGCTGGTCGGACAGGAAGCGCCCGGTAAATTCCGCGGCGCGGTATTCGGCATGATGGGCTTCTGCGGGGCGCTCGGTGTGCTCGTCCACTCCAAGGTCTGCGGCGTTCTGTTCGACGGCTTTACCTATCAAACGCCGTTTCTCTATATGGCGGGATTGAATGCAGTCGTCGCACTCGGGGCTATGGCCGTTCGGATGAAAACCGGCTCACAACACATCGCTCAGCCCATCGCGGCCGAGTAAAACCTCTAAAAATGTGGGGTTTTAGCCATAAAACCCCGATTTTCTGACCGCGGAATGCACGCTTCACCGGGTTTTGTGTTGCTTGTTTTTGCCAGCCCCACTACCGATATCGTCATATTCAACGACCAATCGCTCATACGGGGACTGACCCATGAAATTGTCTCGCCGAGGTCTCATCGTATCTGGAATCGCAGCAGGCGGCGGCTTGGCCGTTGCCTACGGTTTGAACAGCCTGAAGGACGGCGATTCTAAGCCTAAATTTGGTGCCTCCACGCCGGAAGATGCGGTTCTTCATGCTTATGTGAAGATCAGCCCGAGCGGCATCATCACTGTGGCCGTACCACAGGCTGAACTGGGGCAAGGCATCACCACTGCCATCCCGATGCTGGTGGCCGAAGAGCTCGACGCCAATTGGGAAGACGTCAGATACGAACTTTCGCCGCTGGACAAAGACTACGGCTCCTATGTCATCGCCGAAGCGATTCCCCTGTTGTTTATGGATCCCGGTGCACTGGCCGACTACACCCGTTCGGCTCTTTACAAAGTGACACCCCTGATCGGCCTGATCATCACCGGTGGCTCCAGCTCGATCCTCGGCAACTACAATTATCTTCGCACCGTCGGCGCCGCGACCCGGGCGATGCTGGTTCAGGCCGCCGCCGCTGAGTTGGGCGTTCCCAAAAGCGAACTGACGACCGAAAAAAGCAAAGTTATTCATGCCGCCTCTGGCCGCTCGCTCACCTATGGTGAACTGGCCGAGTCCGCCGCAGCCTTTGCGCCGCCGGAAGAAAACCCGGTCAAAGACGCCGACGAATTCAAAATTCTCGAACATTGGGTCAAGCGCCTCGACACCCCGGAAAAAAGCGATGGTTCGGCTGTCTACGGGATCGACGTCAAGATTCCCGGCATGCTTCATGCAGCAATCCGTCACAGCCCCATGTTCAAAGGGACGCTTGATACGTTCGATGCACAGTCTGCGATGGCCCGTGACGGCGTGATCGCCGTGGTGCCGGTGCAGGATAACGCTGTTGCCGTTGTTGCGGAAAGCACCTGGATCGCTCAGAAGGCCCTCGACGACATGGCTGTCACCTGGACCCCCCCAGAAGGCATGCCGTTTAGCACAAGCAAAGCGCTCCCCAACTACACGGCCTTGTTCGATGCGGCAGAGGTCAACGTCTTGAACGAAGACGAAACCTTCACCGCCGATTGGGACCGTGCCACCACAACCGTCGAAGCGGTGTATGAAACGCCATATCTTGCTCACGTCTGCATGGAGCCTATGGGCTGCACAGCCTTATACGAAGAGTCTGAGACCGACGATCCGGAAGACGCTCATATCACGGTTTGGTCACCGAGCCAGTCCATCGGGCAGAGCGCCAGCCAGGCCGCTAAGATTGCCGAAGTTAAAAAAGCAAACGTCATGGTCCACGCTACATTGATGGGTGGGGGCTTCGGCCGCCGCGCGGATATGGATTTTGTGCGTCAGGCTACGGCCATCGCCAAACAACTGCCCGGTACGCCGGTCAAGCTGACCTGGAGCCGCGAAGAAGACGTTCAACAGGACACCTACCGTCCGGCAACAGCGTCCCGCTTCCGGGCCGGCCTCGATGACGACGGCAATATCACCGCGCTTGATTTTGTCATTGTCGGCAAGCCGGTTAGTTCCGATTTCAACACCCGCAACGGCACCTTCTCGCCGATGGATCCGGAAAACGACATCAGCATGGTGATGCCGATGAGCGATTCTCCGTATGCGTTCCCGTCTATACGACTGGCTTTGAATGCCCAGGATAACCCCGTGCCCAACGGCAACTGGCGCAGTGTGACCAATTCGCACAATGCCTTCTACCAAGAAGCGTTTATGGATGAAGTGGCCGAAGCCGCGGGCAAAGACCCAGTCGTGTTCCGTCGCGAGTTGCTCGCCCATAAGCCCGACTTTGTCGCCGCCCTCGATGCCCTCGCTGAGAAAGGCGATTGGGGCAAACCGCTGGCCGAGGGGCCCGAAGGCTCACGCCGGGGCCGGGGCATCGCCTTTGTTGAAGCCTTTGGCTCAACCGTTGGCCAGATCGCCGAAGTCACTGTCGCCGCTAACGGCGAGCTGACGGTCGACCGTGTCGTGACGCTGGTTGATCCGCACACCGTGGTGAACCCGAACATCATCACCGCGCAGGTTGAAGGTGCGGTGATCGACGGCCTGTCGGCTGCGCTCTATGGCCAGATCGACGTGGAAGACGGCGCAGTGGTGCAGTCCAACTTTGACAGCTACCGCATGATGACCATGGCCGAAGTACCGGTGATTGAAACCCACATCATGGCCCAGGGCGGACACCCCGGCGGCATGGGTGAGGTCGGCTTGCCCTGCGTTGCCCCCGCATTGACCAGCGCCATTTACAACGCCACCGGCCAGCGCATTCGCTCATTGCCGATCTCTGTGTCTGGGTTGGTAAGTGTTTAGCGCGCACGATCGACCTGCTCGCTGACCCTCACACTCTGTGTGAGGGCTAAGGCTGTATAGTGCAGCCGGTCATCGATAAACTCTAATCATGACAAAGGCCTTTGCAACACCCGATATCGATTCTGACCAGTTTGCCGTAGAGGTGCGCGAATACTTCCGTATGCCGGCCGAAACGCACTGGGAGTCCGTTGATGCGGGGCAGATGAACCAAACTTGGTGTGGTGCAGTTGCGGGCCATAAAAAATTCGTGTTGCGGCTCTACAACGCGGCACAAAGTCTCAAGAGCATTGAAGAAGAACATCACGCCCTCACACTACTTAATGAAGGCTTTCCAGTTGCTGTTCCAAAGCCACGTACTGGGCAAGATGGCCGGACGGTTTTTACAGACGGCGATAAGCGCTTTGCGACTTTCGGGTACATCCCTGGACAAACACCGACTGTGTCGTCGAACGTTGAAGCGGCTCAGCTAGGCCGACTGTTGGCCGGCTGCCACAAGAGATTGTGCGCTTCGCCGCAAGAATTTGAATGGATACGCTCTTCCCGATTACCCCTGTCAGATAAACCTGATCCGTCACCCCAATTTGTATTGGATCAGCTTGAAGCCCTCGATAGAGCCGAGGCCGTTGACCCGATTTTGTTGAATTTAGATCTCATCGAACGTGTTCAAACGCAGGCGAGAATAAGCAGGGTTGCGGTATCTAGTCAGGATGACCTCCAACACCTCATTCATGGCGACTTTAATCTATCCAACCTACTTTATGACTCTGTTGCTCAGTCCTTCACGGCTGTGTTGGATTGGGATGAGTGCCGTTGGGATGTTCCGGTTTACGACGTCGTCGGTTTACTTGCGGACATGACGGACGTTGGCTTTAAATCCATCGCATTACAGTCATACCTGGACGTCCTCAAAGGCTCGGATTATTCACATGCCATGGAGGCTGACGCCATCCGTAGCCTTTTACCGGATGCTTCGTATGCCAGAACCTACGAAGAGCTTTTGATTATGTTGAGAACAGAGGCCCACGAAGGCGTATACGTGAACCATCTCGTGCGAACATTGGCCGAGCCATTACAAGGGACAATATCGTGACTGCTACCGACCTTTCAACATGGATGCCCCGCCCACGCCCAGGCTCAGTGATGCTTACCGGCACCACCGTCCGGCTGGAACCGCTCGATTGGGCAGCCCATGAGCAGGGGCTGTTCGCCGTGGTTGGTGGCAAAGAGAACGCGCGGCTGTGGGATCATGTGTCGGTCGGGCCTTATGTCGATCAGGCTACATTCCAAAACGACCTTGAGCAGACTCGTGTTGCCAGAGGCTGGGAAGCCATGGTCATCCACGACAGCGTGTCCAACGTCATCCTTGGCATGTTCAGTTTTATGCGTATCCGCGAACAGCACGGCAGTGTCGAGATCGGTTGCGTTGTCTTCGGCTATACTCTGCAACGCACCTCAAAAGCGACCGAGGGCCTTCTACTCATGGCCCGCCATGTATTCGATGATCTCGGTTATCGCCGTTATGAATGGAAGTGCGACGACCAAAACAAAGCCTCAGTCCGGGCCGCGAAACGCTTCGGGTTTCTCTACGAGGGTACCTTCCGCAATGACTCGGTCAGCAAAGGGCGCAACCGGGATACGGCGTGGTTTTCCATCACGGATGGGGAGTGGCCGTCCGTCCGTGCAGGGCTGGACGCCTGGCTCACGCCGCAAAACTTCGACGCCGACGGCACCCAGATCAAAACATTAGAAGAAGTGCGCGGCCCGCGTTAGACGGTCAGGCGTTGTTCTTGTGAACGATGAATGACCGCGCCGTCGAGTGGTACGATCTGTAGGGCTCGACCTCAAATTCGGGATTTTCTTTAAGCCACCGGCGCAATGCGCTCCGTTCCCCTTTGGTGTTGTCGGCCTGATGAAGATCATATTCGTCAAACATCAATAATGACCCTTGCTTGAGGTAGGGAGTCACGAAGTCGAGCGCCAGTTTCGCTGGTGCTTCCACATCGCAGTCGATGTGCACGATGGCAGCTTCTGTGGGCCCGATTTTCTCTCGAGTCTTTTCTATGTCGTCTTCAAGCGTGACGGAAAAGGGGCCGACAACGGTGGTCACCCGATCATCAGGAATGCCAGCCAGGGCGTTTGAAAACCGAAAGCTGGTTTCGCTGGTCGCGTAGGACCCATCGTAAAAACTTTCGTCTTTTTTCGTGCCAATAACCCCTGTGAAGGAATCAAAGGAAATGAATCGCCGCGTATTGTTTTTGCTAATGCGCTCGAACGCATGGTACGCGCACTGCATGGTGTATCCTTGGAACGATCCAAATTCGAGAAAATCACCCTTGTTCCCACCACGTGAATACAACGCCGCGAGTTCAAACATACCGGGTACGGTTATATTTCCCGACCGCGTCGTTTCAGCGCCGAACATCTGTCCCGTCATTGGAGGCGGCCATCCCGCGATAACCACGACTGGAACATCGGCAGCCTGATACCCGCGGCACAATTTTCCGATTTTGTTCATCGTATGGGGGTTGGTGGCCGCAATAAGGACCGCGTTAATAGACGAGTCGACGTTCAAAATATTCTCGCCGGACATGTCCGCGTCCGTTGCTTCGAGGAGGTCGATGGATTCGTGAAGCTCGAGCTGCGCAACAGTCTGAATCATGTCTTTCAGAACAGGGGCACAGGAAACGATGAGTGTTTTGGTGCTGCTCTCTTTGTTAAGGCTGGCAACGCGGCTGATCAGACTTTGGATATAGGTTTGGGGCTTGACCAAGGGTTCACCGTGCAACGATTGAGCGCGTAGACTTACACTTGAAGTGTGGTCGGAACCGGCGATGGGGTCAAATACTGTCTGGCTCGCCCTTCAGCATCACCGTCTTTGATTCGAGGTAGGGCAGCAAGCCCTCGACGCCGCCTTCGCGCCCTAGGCCTGACTGTTTGAACCCTCCGAACGCAATGGCGAAGGTCGCCGAGGGTGCGCTCTGGCCCATGGTGCCTGTTCGCACCTGCCGGGCAATGCGATAGGCCGCGTCGGCATCGTCGGTATAGACCGCGCCGGCCAACCCATAGGGGGAATCATTGGCGATGCGTACGGCCTCGTCTTCGTTGTCACAGGGAATGACGCACAACACCGGACCGAAAATCTCGTCTTGGGCGATGGTCATGCTGTTGTCCACATTGGCAAACACCGTCGGCTCAAAGTAGTAACCGCTGTCGATATCGGCGGGCCGCTTGCCCCCGGTGGCCAGGGTTGCGCCTTCGGCGATGCCTTTGGCGATGTAGCCTTCTACTTTTTCCAACTGTTGTTTCATGGTCAGAGGCCCCAGTTTGACCTCCGGGTCGTAGGGATCGCCGATGGTCACCGCGACCATGGCGCTGACCAGATGCTCAACCAGTTCGTCGTGACGATCGCGGGATACGATGACCCGGGTAAGGCCCGCACAGTTTTGGCCGCTGAGAACGCAGATGCCGCCGACCAGGCTTTTGGCCGCGGTTTCCAAATCATAATCATCAAGAATAATTGCGGCCGACTTACCGCCCAGTTCCAGTGTCACGCGGGCTATGCGTTCACCGCAGACCGAGGCAATGCGTTGTCCTGTGGCTAGACTGCCGGTGAAACTGACTTTGTCTACGCCGGAATGGCGGACGAGATGATCGGACGCATCGCGCTCGGCGGTGATCAGGTTCAAGACGCCCGCCGGCAGGCCTGCCTGTCCCGCACATTCAGCGATGATATAGGCCTCAATTGGGGTTTGCGGTGCGGGTTTCATGATCACCGTGCAGCCCGCCAGCAGGGCTGGTGCGATCTTGGTCAGCATGGTCGCCAGTGGGGCATTCCACGGCGCGATGGTTGCGACCACACCCACCGGCTCGCGGACGAGCAGGTTGGTGCCGGAAGACGAAGGGTGCCGCTCAATAAATTCAAAGGTCGAGGCTTGGGCGACGGACCGATCCAAGGCGCCGATGGAATACTCTGGCGACATCTTGGCCATGGAGGAGATGACACCGGTGGATTCCGTCCAGGCCACGGCAAAGTCATCGGCACGGGTGCGCAACACACGGGCAAACTCTTCCAGGTGCGTCGCCCGTTGTTGTGGCGTTAGGCGTGGCCATGGCCCGTCGTCGAACGCCGTGCGCGCCGCCGCCACGGCGGCGTCAACATCCGCCGTAACCGCTTCGGCCACTTGAAACACAACCTCTTCGGAGACCGGAGACACCACATCGAGTTGGCCGGTGGTGGTCGGCTCAATCCACGCGCCGCCAATGTAGAGTTTACGGAAGTGGGAACCGTCGATGGAACTGGCGCGGGATTCGAATGTCATGGGGTGTCCTTAGAAGCGCAGCGGTGAAGGCGCTAAAATGTGGGCTGGGTGCGCTCCTGGCAAATAGAAGTTGGCGAGGCCTCCATGCCTATCGTGCATGAGCTGGTTTGACGTGAACGACCGGCCTACTGTTTTATTGGAAGGCCAAAGTACGATTGGTTCTGTGACCATGCGTCCCTATTTTCACCCATACTTGTTTGATATGTTTTTAGGGCATTGAATTCATTGGGTAATTTCTTGGAAATCCCCAGGTGCATAGGCTCGATCCGCGCAAATTCAATTTTGTATTTTTTTAGGGCACACTCCTCGATCAGTTTTAGAACGTGGGGGAACGACGATGACCGACCATCAGCATGATCTATCCGGCTATGAGGGGGCCTGTTTTATTTGCGGGGCCGCTGAGGGTGAGGACGCGGTCGCGCCAGGACCGCAAGCCTCTCGTCGCAGCTTTATGCAAGCTGCCGCCGTGTCCGCTCTTGCGGCTGGAACAGTCAGCACTTCAGCGCGTGCGCAAACGCCTGAGCTTCCCTTCGGCCCTAGCGATGATTTTGTCATCGACGCCGGCTGGGTGTTGATTGAAACCGATGGCGCGCTTGATCTGCTGCGCGACGGGCATGTGCTCGTCCGCAACGGGGTGATCGAAGACGTTCGCGCTGCACCGTTTACCGAAGCTGTGCCGCATCTGAACTTACCGCAAGACATTTTGTTACCGGGCTTCATCTCTGGCCACACCCACTGCTGTAGCGCGACCCCGACCCGAGGCATCATCGAGGGGCCGCGGTCTTATCAGCGTCCGCTCGAACTCGTTGAGAAATTATCCGATGATGAATTGGATGCTCTTACGGCGTTAAACTTGGCAGAGCTGTTGCGCTCCGGCTGCACCACCCAGGTTGAGATGAGCCTGACTCTGCGCCAAGCAGAGAGCTATGTCCGCCTGGCCGAGCGTTGGGGTGTGCGCGGTTTCCCCGGTTCGATGATCCCCAACACTGAGCGCCTGTTCGGCATCTGGTTCCGGGGAAGTGACCAGGTGTTGTTTGACGCCGAGGACGATACTTTGGCCGAGATCGCGGCCAACCTCGCTTTTGGCAAAACCCACATGGGCAAGGGCGACGGCCGCATTCAGCCGATGATGTCACCTCATGCCTGCGACACGCACACGCCAGCGACCATGGCGGCGCTTGCGGCGGCGGCGAAGGAGCTTGGCACCGGCTTGCACATTCACTTGTCGCAAGGTGGCAACGAAACCGACGCGGTGCGCAAGCTGTGGGGGAAGACCCCGACTGAGTGGCTCGAAAGTTTTGGTTTCTTTACGGACGGCCCAGTGTTCGGCGCTCACATGACCGGGCTCGACTGGGCAACCGATGCGCCGATTCTGGCCAAACACGGCGCGATCTATTCCCATTGCCCGTCAGCAAGTGGAGCAGGGAATGGCACCCAGCCCTATCCAGAAGCGCTGGCGGCAGGGCTCAAGGTCAATATTGGCATCGACACCCACTCCAACGACTATCTTGAGGATCTCAAGCTGGCGGTGCTCTACGGCCAAGCGCGCCACGCCTTGAAACGTGAGCTCGATCCCCAAGGGATCAAGACTGTTCGCCCGACCGTGTGGAACGCTGTCGACGCAGCCACCCGCATTCCGGCCCAAGGCCTCCGTCGCGACGATCTCGGCATCATCAAACCTGGCGCCCGCGCCGATATGATTTCCGTTGATGTGTCAGGCCTGCTGGTCGGATCTGGGGCGCTACCGCCGGAGCCCCTCAACAACCTGCTTTATGCCAACGGTCGTATGGTCCGCACGGCCATGACCGACGGTCGTTTACAGGTTCACGATAGTCGCTTTGTTGCGGACGACGAGGATCGCGTGCTCGCAGACGGCGGCAAGGTTGTCGAGAAAGTGTGGGCCCAGCTCGCTGACGAAGGCTGGTTTAACGAGACCGCCAGGTAGGGTTAGGCGACGGCGACGTCTTTTTCTTTGAGCAGGGTTTCCAGTTCGCCGGACTCAGCCATTTCACGAATGATGTCGCTGCCGCCGACGAATTCACCCTTCACGTAAAGCTGCGGCACAGTCGGCCACTGGGTGAAGTCTTTGATACCCTGGCGCAGGTTGTCGTCTTCAAGGACGTTGACGCCCTTAAACTTGACTTCCAGTTGGCTGAGAATTTGCACCACGGCGGCTGAGAAGCCGCACTGCGGAAACATCGGGGTGCCCTTCATGAACAGGACAACGTCGTTGGACGTCACATCGTCCTTGATTTGTGCGATGGCGGGGTTGTCAGACATGCTGATGGTCTCCGTTGATCAAAAGGGTTGGCCGCTCAACGCAGCCTCATATGCCAAGGGATATAGGGCTTCCAGCCATTTTGGCAAGGGATTCTGATCATGAACCCCAAATGCTGGGTTTGGGAGGTCTGTTTTCAATGAGGTGGGTTTGCGGGTATCGTTGCGGCTAGAGGCTCCCCTGCAGGCTAAGGAGGTCACCCATGGCGCGACTGATGACGCTTTTGTACGGAACCGTTTGCTACCTCATATTTTTCGGAACCTTTTTGTATCTCATAGGGTTCGTCAGCAATCTGCTCGTTCCAAAATCTGTGGACATGGGTGGAGAAACCCTCGGTGGGTCAGCTCTGCTCATCAATCTAGGGCTCATTGCATTGTTTGGCGTTCAACACAGCGTGATGGCACGCCAAGGCTTTAAACGGTG
Organism: Rhodospirillaceae bacterium; assembly: GCA_018666155.1. GTDB lineage: Bacteria > Pseudomonadota > Alphaproteobacteria > Rhodospirillales > Rhodospirillaceae > WLXB01. The sequence continues at coordinate 23,424 of JABJAH010000067.1, forward strand.
GTGGACTCAGTACGTGCCCCGTCCTATTGAGCGCAGCACCTATGTGCTTCTTACGAGCGTAATCCTCGTCCTCATGTTTATGGAATGGCGTCCGATGACCGATGTGGTCTGGAGCGTTGATAGTGGCATGGGTGCGACGTTGCTTTGGGCCGGGTTTGCGTTCGGTTGGCTTCTGGTGTTGGCGTCGACCTTCATGGTCAATCATTTTGAACTATTTGGCCTCAGTCAGGTTTTTTTACACTTCCGGCAGAAGCTGTATGAACCACCTCAATTTCAAGTTCAGTGGCTCTATCGAATTATTCGTCATCCGCTTTATCTCGGTATGATTATTGGCTTCTGGTCGATTCCGCTTATGACCGAAGGCCACCTGCTTCTAGCCGTCGGATTTACCGCGTACACGCTCATCGGCATTCGTTACGAAGAACGCGACATGACCAATTTCCACGGCGTGGCCTACACGGAGTATCAGGCCAAGGTGACGATGCTGGTGCCTGGTCTAGGCAAGATTGTTCCGAGTCAAAAAGCGGCGTCGGCCAGTGTGGAAGATCAGCCTTCAGCGTAGAATTTACCTAGTTCGCGTCGGGAACAGCGGTTTGTAGGGCCAACGCGTGTAGTTGACCGCCCATCTTGCCCTGGAGCGCGGCGTAGACCATCTGGTGCTGTTGCACCCGGCTCTTTCCAGCGAAGGCAGCTGATGTCACGTGGGCGGCGTAGTGATCGCCGTCGCCGCGCAGGTCATCAATCCTGATTTCCGCGTCGGGCAGGGCTGTTTTGATCATCTCTTGGATTTCTGAGGCACTCATGGCCATGGTCGTGCTCCTTCAAAGGATTATTTGACGCTATGCCGCCATATAGGAAGGGAACCAGCCTTCATGCAAATCACGCAAGGTTTTGAGTGGTACCGAGGCCCCACCAGCGACCGCCACCTGATCACCACCGGTCGTTCCGATCTGGCGCGCGGTTAGGCCGGCATTTCGCATCGCACCGAGGATATCGCTTGCTGTCTCGGTGGTGCAGGTAACGATGTAGCGACCTTGGTCTTCGCCAAATAACCAAGGCGCTGTGGGGGCTGTCCCCGTATCAATCGTCACGCCGATATCACCGGATAAAGCCATTTCCGCGATCGCAATTGCAATGCCGCCATCTGAAACGTCATGGCAAGCGGTGACGCCACCGGCTGTGATGAGACCACGCACCGCATCGCCGGTTACGCGTTCTTGCGCCAAGTCGACAGGTGGTGGTGCGCCCTCAGCAACGCCGTGAATATCTCGTAGATAGAGGGACTGGCCAAGCCAGCCTTCGGTCACCGTATCTGACCCACCGATCAGCAACACCGCTTCGCCTTCGGCCTTGAAACCCACGGTCGCGGTTTGATCCAGATTATCGATGATGCCAATCGCACCGATCGCCGGGGTCGGCAAAATAGGTTCGCCATCGGTCTCGTTGTAGAGTGAAACGTTACCGGACACGACTGGAGCATCGAGCGCGATGCAGGCTTCACCGATGCCTTTAATCGCACCGACCAGCTGGCCCATGATCGGTGGCTTCTCCGGGTTACCAAAGTTCAAGTTATCTGTGACGGCGAGGGGGCGGGCGCCAGTTGCGGTGAGATTACGCCACGCTTCCGCAACAGCCTGTTTGCCGCCTTCAAAGGGATCGGCTTTGACGTAGCGGGGTGTGCAATCGGTTGTGACAGCCAGGCCGCGCTCTGAGTCATGAATACGGACCACCGCGGCATCACCGCCTGGACGCTGCACCGTGTCGCCCATGACCATGTGGTCGTATTGCTCCCACACCCAGCGGCGGCTGGCGAGATCGGGGGCGCCGATCAAGGTCTTGAGGGTTTCGGCCCAATCGCCATGCTCAACGGAGTCAGAGGCGATGACATTCGCTTTTGGGGTTTCCACCCAGGGGCGATCGTATTCCGGTGAGGCTTCGGCCAAAGGATCAATCGGCAGATCAGCAACTTCTCGACCGTCTTTGGTCAGGATCATCCGGCCGGAGTCGGTCAGATGACCAACCACCGCGAAATCCAACTCCCACTTTTCGAATATGGCCTGGGCAATATGTTCTTTGCCTGGCTCAAGTACCATCAGCATGCGCTCTTGGCTCTCGGACAGCATGATCTCGTATGGCGTCATATCGGCTTCGCGGATGGGAACGGCATCCAGATTCATTACGATTCCGGTGCCGCCCTTGGAACACATCTCAAATGTGGAACAGGTCAGTCCGGCGGCGCCCATATCTTGGATTGCAACAATCGTGTCGGTTGCCATCAGCTCAAGGCAGGCTTCAATCAATAGCTTTTCCGTAAACGGGTCACCGACCTGAACGGTTGGGCGTTTCTCTTCAGTATCCTCGTCGAATTCGGCTGACGCCATTGTGGCGCCGTGGATGCCGTCTTTGCCGGTTTTGGACCCAACATAGATCACTGGATTTCCAGGACCCGACGCAGCGGAATAGAAAATGCGATCTTTCTGCGCGAGCCCGACGGTCATGGCGTTGACCAGAATATTGCCGTTATAGGCCGGGTCGAAGTTGACCTCGCCGCCAACAGTCGGCACGCCGACGCAGTTGCCGTAACTTCCGATCCCGCTGACAACACCAGCCACGAGATGCTTGGTCTTGGGATGGTCAATGTCTCCAAACCGCAAGGCATTTAGGTTGGCAATCGGTCGAGCGCCCATGGTGAAGACATCACGCAAGATCCCACCCACCCCTGTCGCCGCGCCCTGGAAGGGCTCGATGAAGGACGGATGGTTATGGCTTTCCATCTTGAAGATGGCCGCGAGCCCTTCGCCGATATCGACGACGCCGGCGTTCTCGCCTGGACCGCAAATCACCCACGGTGCTTCTGTCGGCAGCGTTTTGAGCCATTTCTTCGAAGATTTATAGGAGCAATGCTCTGACCACATGACCGAGAAGATGCCGAGTTCAATCAGGTTCGGTTCGCGACCGTCGAGAATCTCAAGTACTCGCTCGTACTCTTCTGCGGTCAGTCCATGCGCCGTGATGTCCGCTTTGGTAATCGACTCATTTGGCAGCGTCATGACAGGCGGTCCAGTAAGCTTTCGAACATGGGTGTTCCATCGCATCCGCCGAGGCGGGTGTCCGCAAGGCGTTCTGGATGGGGCATCATGCCGAGCACGGTTCGCTCCGGATTGAACACACCGGCAATATTACGGGCAGACCCGTTCGGGTTGGCGTCGTCTGAGGCTTCGCCGTTGTCGTTGCAGTAGCGAAAGGCCACGCGGCCTTGGTCTTCGAGCTGCCGCAGTGTGTCTTCGTCGGCAATATAGTTGCCGTCGTGATGCCCGACCGGAATACGAATTACTTCGCCTTGTTTATATTTTGCGGTGAAGACGCTATCCGTTTGCTCAACACTGAGCGTGACATCGCGGCAGACGTATTTGAGATTGCGATTGCGTAGTAAGGCACCCGGTAACAGTCCGCACTCGGTCAAGATCTGAAATCCGTTGCAGATGCCGAGGACAGATACGCCTTCTGCCGCCCGCTTTTTCAAATCTGAAATAATCGGCGAGTTTGCGGCCATGGCGCCGGACCGGAGATAGTCGCCGTAGGAAAAGCCACCGGGTACGGCCACCAAATCGAGGTCATCGGGGAGCGCGGCGTCTCGATGCCAGACCATGGCCGGCGCGCTACCTGTTATTTTTGTGAGGGTAAACGCAATGTCGCGTTCACAATTCGAACCCGGGAAAACGATAACGGCGGATTTCATTGCTTAGTCGCTGACCTCAATTTTATAGGTTTCGATGACGGTGTTGGCGAGCAGCTTCTCGCACATACCTTCGACGGCCGTTTGGGCTTTAGCTTTGTCGGCTTCAGCTAAATCCAACTCAATGAACTTGCCTTGGCGCACACTCTCAATCCCAGAAAATCCGAGATTTTCGAGTGCGTTTTGGATCGCTTTGCCTTGGGGGTCGAGAACACCGGTTTTTAGGGTTACGTGAACCGTCGCTTTGGCCATGGGACTAACAACATCTCTCTTAGTTGGTTCGTACTTATACTTTAATGGGTAACAAGCTTATTGCAGTGTCGTCGTCCCCTGAATATCGCCTGGCCCGCTCTCTGGCAGAATTCCAAGCCTTCGTGCCACTTCTTGGTAGGCTTCCTCGATTTTGCCGAGATCACGCCGGAAGCGATCCTTATCCATTTTTTCGTCGGTGTGGACATCCCACAGACGGCAATTGTCCGGTGATAATTCATCAGCCAACACCAGCTGGATGTCACCGCCGTCGTGATAGAGGCGCCCGAACTCGAGCTTGAAGTCCACGAGTTTAATGCCGATGCCTAGAAACAGGCCCATCAAGAAATCGTTGATGCGCAGAGACATGTTGAGCATTTCATCAATTTCTTGAATCGTCGCCCAGCCAAACCCAGTGATATGTTCTTCCGAGATCGGTGGATCGTCCAGTTCGTCGTTCTTGTAATAGTACTCAACGATAGACCGGGGCAGGCGGGTGCCTTCCGGTATCGCGAATTTTTTTGAAATGGACCCTGCCGCAACATTTCTGACCACGACTTCGATGGGAACAATCTCAACTTCGCGCACGAGCTGTTCGCGCATGTTGAGGCGGCGAACGAAATGCGTCGCGATGCCGATCTCTTCCAATCGCAGCATCAGATGTTCCGAGATGCGATTGTTGAGCACGCCTTTGCCCGTGATGGTGCCTTTCTTTTTGTTATTAAAGGCTGTGGCGTCGTCCTTGAAATACTGGACGAGCGTACCGGGCTCAGGCCCTTGAAACAGGATCTTGGCCTTACCTTCGAATATTTGCTTGCGCCTGGGCATGGTGTTGGGGTGCACCGGGTTTGCCTTCACAAAACGAACGCTTGGGAAGGACGTTAAGGAGAGCGGGATATAGCAGGCCCAACCCCCGCCCTCAATTGCTGATATCGAGCCCCGAAAACAGCCAGATTTTAGCGTGTTTTACTGGGCCACCGGCTCAAAGGGCGCCGAATCGGGCGGGCCTTCAGCGAATAGCCATTTCAGACGCTGTGGTGGGTCGGCTACAGCCCCGTCAATTGAGGGTAGGGCAGCTAGTGTGCTGGACGAGGTCCCGAAGCCGGCCTCTGTGTGAAAGCACATAGCGACACTTAGAGCGTTTGCTAGAGGACCGGACGCGAGCAGTGTTTTCCAAGCGGTCCAGTCATCCTGGTCCGGCTTAGGTGTTTCGACTGTCTCAAATTGCGGCCGAAAGGCTGCGATTCTGGGGCTGGTGTCATCGTTCATATCACCGGCCGTGAGCATGGATAGGCCTTCTGGAATCTCGTTGACCGAAACACGGTCTGAGCTTGAAGTGTCCAATTTTAGCCAATAAGCGTCGCGATTATCGGCGATCACCAGATTGAAATCGCGAAACGCGCGCCCGTCCAAGTCTTCTAAGGATTCGGCAGCGGCCATGGCGTCTGAGTGATCCAAGGCATCCAATACGATCTCGCCGCGGCTGAGTTTGCCGTCCTGTGGGCCCAATGTTCCACGGCGGTTCAATATGCAGGCTGCGACCCCGAAATCGTTGATCCCCATCCACGAGCCCCCGCCCAATTCGTCCAGACCGGCTACAACGTCAGGGCGATCTGGCCAGTGACGCCCTGGGGCTTTCCAAGGGCGGCTCAGCTGCTCGTCCCGGTTCGCACCTAGAAGGAGGGGCCAGCGATGCTTGGGGCGGCGAAGAATGACAACCGTGCACATGATGACCGGTGTCGCAGAACCTTTCCCGTTTGGCAATTGCGCCCGTCGATCAAGGTCATTATATCACTCGTATAACCTCGAGACGGGGTTAGCCCGCACCACTCAAAAGACGAAGGTGAGCACCATCATGACCGATGCGTTTCAGGACCGAGAAAAAGGCTTCGAACGGAAGTACGAGCTGGATCAAGACCAGGAATTTAGGGTTCAGGCGCGCCGGGACAAGTTATTCGGTCACTGGTTGGCACAGCGGTTTGGTATGAGCGGCGAGGCAGAAGAGGCCTACGTTATCGACGTGGTGGACTCAAACTTCGAAATTCCCGGCGATGAAGACATGCTGGACAAAGTCAAAGCA
>JABJAH010000068.1 GCA_018666155.1 Rhodospirillaceae bacterium
AGTCAGGTACCCGCTCGTTTGACCATCACAAAGAATATCTTGAAGGTCCTCGATTTGATGTAGCGGTGATCGAATGCCTGTCATTCGCGAGGTGATAGTTCTAGATTGCCCGCCATGTCTCGTGTCCGCGCTCCCTCCATCGCCATTATCATTCCCGCGTATAACGCGGGTGAGTTCGCATGCGACTAAGCCTATGAAACTCCCCACACTCACCGAAATAGAAGCGGCCGCAGAAATTGTCTACCGCACACTGCAACCGACACCGCAGATCAATTGGCCGCTGCTCAGTAAAAGATGTGGCGCTGAGGTTTGGGTCAAACACGAGAATCACCTTCCTACCGGGGCGTTTAAAATTAGGGGTGGGCTCTATGCCATGTCCCGTATCGCCGCGCTGTCGCCAAAGCCGTCTGGCGTAATTTCTGCGACGCGCGGCAACCATGGTCAAAGCGTTGCTCTGGCTGCTGCACAGTATGATCTTCCCGTGGTCATCGTTGTGCCCCATGGCAACAATCCCGAAAAGAATGAAGCCATGCGTGCCCTTGGGGCAGAGTTGATCGAGCACGGCCAAGATTTTCAGGACTCGCTGGAACATGCCGGGGCTTTGGCAGAAGAGCGGAGTCTCCTTTTTGTGCGGTCCTACTACCGCGACCTGGTAGTCGGCGTGGCCTCCTACGGTTTAGAACTGTTCCGCGCCTGCCCCGATCTTGATGATGTGATTGTCGCTGTCGGCACGGGGTCTGGACTCAGTGGTGTCATCGCGGCGCGCAATGCGCTCGGAGCCACAGCAAACATATACGGTGTTGTCGCTGAACAAGCGCCAGCCTATGCCTTGTCCTTTCAGCAAAAGCAAAGTGTAGCGACCAAAAGCGCTGACACCTTAGCTGATGGTCTGGCGTGCCGAACCCCGGATGAGTCCGCTCTCGCTATCCTTCTTGGGGGCGCGGAAGATATTTTTACGGTATCCGAGACGGAAATCCTCCAGGCCATGAAGGTGTTGATGGTGGACACCCACAATCTGGCAGAAGGTGCTGGCGCTGCATCGCTTGCGGCTCTGCTTAAAGAAAAAGATCGCTTCGCCGGCAGAAAAGTTGCCATCGTTCTCAGTGGCGGAAATGCAGACCAGGCTGTCTTGTCACGGGCCATGGCCTTAGACTTCTGACATGTCCCGTGTCCGCGCACCCTCTGTCGCCGTCATCATCCCTGCCTATAATGCGGCGGCGACGTTAGATCGTACCTTGCAAAGTGCCGTCGACAGCGTGGCAGCCGCGCGAGATAAAATCCCGGAGCTGATCCCCGAAATCGCCGTGGTCGATGACATCTCAACCGATAACACGCGGGAGATCATCACTCGCTGGGCCGAGAAACACCCGGAAATAAAGCTGGTGACCTACGAGGAAAACCAGGGCCCCGGCTTTGCCCGTAACGAAGGCGTGCGCAAAACCACCGGGTCCTATCTGTTTTTTCTCGATTCCGATGACGTGTTCTATCCCAATCACGTTCATCTCTGCGTGCAACATCTGCTTGAGAACGATGATCTCGGCTACGTATTCACCAAGCTTCATGTCGACATGACGATGCATGAACAATGGCGCCGTTCCATTGATGAAAGCAATCCGATCAATTTTTGTGTTCGCCGGGTATGGCACGACATGATCCTCGGTTTTGCTGAGGAGCCTGATTTCAGTACCTACCGCACGGAAGACACGCTCTATCGCCTCTGCCTGCGCGATCTTGTTGCCCACGAGAAAATCGACATCGAGACCTGCGAGCAGTTTGTCTCACCGGGCAATGCTCTCGATCGCCAGCGGGAAAAGTTTGGCATGTCGATGGCCGAGTGGAATGCCACGGTGGCGGCTGGTGAAGGCGACGACGGGTTTGTTCTGACCGATGATATGGAGCGCGTTGTTGAAGCGCGCCTTAGCCATGTGCGCAATCTGCTGGGCGCGGACTCCTAAGCGTTCTTCTTCGCTCTGTATTCTGCCAGCTTATCTCGCATTTCTTTGATCACTCGTGCGGCAATCGGGTCTTTGCAAATACCCTCCCAATAGCCACGCACATTCGGCCGCGTCTCCAACGGCGAGTCGGCGTCGAATCGCGGCAGAAAATCGAGTGTTAGCACCAGTGAGGGGACCAGTGTGCAATCTGCCAGGCTCAAAGACTCTCCCGCCGCGTAAGGTGCGCCGGTGAGGTGAAACTCTAGTTTGTCATAGCCGTGGATCATCGCTTCGAGTTCGCGGTTTACGACATCAGCGTCGCGTGTTGTCGGGTCGAGCTGCTTAAACAATGGCATCATTGGCGCCATGACATCGAGATCGCTAACGCGGGCGATGAGGCGCATGCGCGCTCGCGCCAATGGGTCATCTGGTTTCAGCGCTGATCCAGTCAACACGTCATCTAGGTATTCGCAGATGACGTCGGACTCCTGCAGCATGTCTCCCGAGTCTACACCGAGGTCGAGTGTGGGTATTTTCACAAAGGGATGAAACGCTTTGTACTCATCCGAATACAAACCGCCCGGCGGCTCGATGATCGTTACCTGTCCATCGTCTTTGGCATACACCACCATGCGGCAGCGTGACGAGTACGGAGAGGATGTGGCATCCAGTAAACGCAGGGTCATGGTTTCAAAGATCCTCTTCGACTAATGCGGGTGGGGGTCGTCACAGTACGACCTTCCATAGACCGGCTAGACTCCGCAGAACGCCGCTAAAAAACAGGCCATTTTTCTGACGGTCTGGCCGTGACTTGTTTGTATTCAGGTTCAGGCCGTTGATTCTAAAGAACAAATTTCGTGAAAAGCGGTGGTGCATGGGCTCGTTCCTCGCAAAACTGTCTCATCAATTTTTCTAGAACACCGTGTTCGACTATTCGGCGAAGAGCTCAGCCTTATGCAGCATCAGCCGATCATTGACCGGTGCCCAAGTTTTGACCCGAGGACCCAAGCCATCAAGACCAAGAATAGGGAACAATAGTATCGTCGATGCTTGATCACGATAGCGCTTGATCACTTGCCGGGTGAGATCAACGCGCGTTGCTTCGTCGGCGGTGATTTTCGCCTCTTGATACAAGGCCTCGGCAACCGGATCGCAGTACCAAGGTGCACTCCAGGTGCAGGAATGCAGTCGGAAGGGACGCAGGCCATCCATGGTCGGGCCGGTGGCGAAGTCGACGCCGAACATATGGCCGTCCCAGCCGCCTTGTGTCATGCGAGCGACAACCTGGCTGTATAGGATCGGCCGGACCTCGACCCGTACGTTGATCCGCGCCAAGTCCGCCGCCACTTGCTGCATCACTGCGTCGGTTGAGCTGTTGGCACCAGTCACGACTTCAAAGATGACATCGAAGCCGTCTGTCATGCCGGCATCGTTTAACAGCGCCCGCGCTTTGTCAGGGTCGTAGGGGTAGGGCTCGAGGGTCGGATCAAACCCTATGGCATTCGCCGGCGTCGGTTGACTGGCCGGTTCGACATAGCCACCCATCAGCGCCTCGGTGATCGCTTTCGTGTCAACGGCGTAGTTCATCGCTTGGCGCACCCGCACATCAGTAAAGGGCGTGCCGTCGGTCATGGTATTCATCGCGATGACAGATATGCGTACAGGGTTGCGAGGATGTAATCGTAGTCCTTGCGTGCTTAACCGCGGCTCATCGTCCGGCCCCAGACTGATCGCGACATCAATACGGCCTGATTCCAGCGCCTGGCGGCGGGTTGTCGCTTGAGTCAGGATCAGCGCTTCCACGCGATCAATCTTCGGCGCCCGCCATGACTTCGCGTTGGCGCGCAACATCACTCGTTCTGGCAACCAATCCTCAACAATATAGGGGCCGGTTCCAATTGGGTTCGACGCCAAGCCGGCTGCGCCGTTGTCTGCTAGATGCTGCGGCGGCACCACATAGAAGAAGGACATGTATCGCGGCATCAAGGCGTGAGGGGCCGTCGTTGTGATCTCGACTGTGTCGTTGTCGAGCGCCCGCACACCGGCGATGAAATCAAACTCCCGGGGTAGGCTAAAGGGGATGAAGTCGTCGCGCTCAAACGCGTCGACCATTGCGACGACAGTTGCGGCATTGACCGGTTCGCCGTTGGAAAACGCGGCGTCTGATCTGATGTCAAAGGTCCATGTCAGGTCGTTGATACGGGCCCAGGATGTGGCGATCTGTGGAACAACGTCGCCCTGCTCATTGACCTGAGTCAGGGTGTCGTAGATCGCCGGGTAAAACATGTGCGGTGTTGTGCCAGTGGTGAAGAACGGATTCCCCTGGGCTGGCGGCATGGCGATCATGCCAACGCGCAATAGGCTTTCCGCCTGTACGCTGGCGGTTGCGCACAAAAGGGCGGCAAACAGAATTGCGGCGCGTTTCATATTTAGTCTTCCAGAGTGATGGCGTGGAAGGGAATGATACCGCCTTCTTGACTGTATCCCCGCACCCGCGGATTCACCCCGTCTAGGCCCATGTTCTCGACCAGCATGAGGGAGACAGCTTGGTCGCGGTAGTGGCGAAGCACTTTGCGGACGGCGGCAACACGTTCGTCCGGGTTCATGTTGTGTTTCGCCTCTTCAATAAAAGGCTGAATCGTTTCATCGCAGTACCAGGGATAAGACCACGCACAGGAGTGCAGGCGGAACGGCCGCATGCTGGCGCCGGTCGGCAGTACTTCGTACTCGAAGCCGAAAGCTTGTCCACCCCATTCACCCTGTAAAATGCCACGGACATACTGACTAAAGGGCAGCGGCCGCACTTCCATTTTGACGCCCACTTGCGCCAAGTCTGAAGCCACTTGTTGATGCATGGACGCCATATGCGTTCCGCCGGTGCCGAAGCTGAATTCAAAGATAAAAGAGAATCCGTCGGGATGGCCCGCTTCGGCCAATAGCGCGCGGGCCTTATCTGGGTCGTAGGGGTAGGGTTTTAGAGTGTTGTCCCGTTCAGGGTTTATGCTCGCCGCCATTTGGTCAACGATCCGGGTGCGGCCATCCATGATCGCGAAAGCAATCGCCTCTTTGTTGACGGCGTAGTTCAAGGCGCGCCGAACTCGTACGTCCTGAAGCGGCGACTCAACCATTGTGTTGAACGCGATGACTTGCGTTGCCGTTGCCGGTCGTTGATAGGTGTCAAACCCGGCGGCTTCGATGTTGAAGGCGTCGTCTGGCCCGATCTCCGACGCGACATCAACACGGTCGGTCATCAACGCAGCGACGCGAGCTGACGTCTCTGGCAAGTCGAGGATTTCAAGCGTGTCGACCTTCGGCGGCCGCCATGAACCGGCATGCGCTTTAAGCAAAACCTGCGTGGCCTTCCATTCAGTTACGGCAAATGGACCGCTGCCGATTGGATTAAAGGCGAAGCCTTCACGCCCGACCTTGCGCCAATGGCCCGGTGCGACGACGGGAATCGTTGCCATCAGGCGAGAGAACTCAGGTATTGGGACCGCGGTTACAAAGCGCAGGGTGAGGGGGTCGATCGCCTCCATGCTGACGATGTCTCTCACATCCCGAGCTAGGGATTCACGCATGCCCTCGTCGGTTTGCAGATAGCTGTAGCTCGCGATGACGGCGTCCGCATCGAGGATTTCCCCGTTAGAGAAGGTGACGCCATCGCGCAGGCGGACGACCCAGGTCAGATCATCGATGTTTTCCCAGGACACGGCCAAACCGGGCTGTATCTCCAGGTTCGATCCCGGATAGGTCAGCGTGTCGAAAATCGCGCGGAGCGTATACCAGGACGTGCGCGCACTCGAAAAATACGGGTTTCCATTTCCGTTCGGTAACGACGCCAAGCCAAGACGGAATGTTGTTTCCGCCACGGCGGTGTGCGACATGATCAGCGCAGCGGCACCGCAGAAAAAGGACAATGTGGGTAAATGTTTCATAGCACTGAGAGTACGGAGGGTTTACATCCTCTGTCCAGATGGCCCGGGAATTGAGTAGACTTAGATCATGATGATGGCACTGAATATAAGAACCGCTCTTGGCGTTGCGACAGTGAGCTGTTTTCTCGCGACTGCGGCTTTAGCCCAATCCGATGACCGCCGCTTCCGTATGAACCTCGGCCTCGACTACACAACTGGGTCCTACGGCGACGACGAGAAAACAGAGATTCTCTATATCCCTCTATCTCTCAGAGCCGAAGATGGACCGTGGACCGTCCGCGCCGTTGTGCCCTGGCTTCACGTCAATGGCCCTGCGCTGATTCTCGATGGGGCGGACGGCGGAAGCGTTGGTACGCGAGCGACTGAGAGTGCCTCAGGGCTTGGCGATATTTCCCTGTCGCTGATGTACAGCTTCGAGCAGTTCTATGAAAAAAATCTGTTCATCGATTTTACAACACGGGTGAAGATTCCAACGGCGAGTCTTGAGGCGGGTCTCGGCACTGGTAAAGCCGATGCGGCCGTGCAAGTGGATCTCGCGCAAGCCATCGGACCGTTCATCCCTTTTGCCACGCTCGGTTATAAGTGGGCTGGCGTACCGGACGGGTTTGCACTCCGCAACACCGTCTATGGCAGTGTGGGTTTGCAGTACTCCTGGTCGGATACAGTCGCGACCGGTGTGTCCTATGACTATCGCCAGTCTTCCTTGGAAACTTCTACGGATCCGCAAGATGGAACCGCGTATCTCAACATTCGTTTTGCCGACGATTGGTCAGTGAGTATTTACGGGGTGATGGGCTTCTCAGAGAACAGCCCTGACGCTGGCGGCGGCGTTTCGTTTGTCTACCGCTTTCCTCAACGAGGCCGACCGGTCCGCTAAACCAACGGGGTGAACCCGCTAAACCATAGGTGGACGGAAGTCGCCGGGCCGCTCTCGTTGTGGGCGTTCTGGAACTGTCGGTCGGTCCACAGGCCGTTGCCGCTCAATGCGCTCGGGCCGTTGGATTGTCGTCGGCCGGATCCGCGCAGGCCGCACCAATTGGTTGGGGCGAAGCACTGTAATCACCGTCCGAACTTGACTGATCTCACGAGCCGCTATGACACCATCGACACTGACTTGGCCAGAGACCACAACTCGATCACCTGGTTTGATATCGGCTGGCAGGTCTATGCCGGTCACTGGAACGCCTTGTACTGACAAGCCGGCGCTGGCGTCACTGGGCACATAGCCTTCGAGGTAAACTTCAGTCACCCGTTCATCGAAGGGCAGGCCCGCTTTGGCCACGACAACGTCGGCGGAGAAAATGTCGGCCAGCATACGGCCGGCAACGAAGGCGCGGCTTCCTGCTTCCAAGGTATCGGCTAAGGCGGCCGACGAGAGATTGATTGTCAGGTCACCGATCGTGACCGCATTGCTCGTTGCTGTGGTCACCGGGCCACGTACCAACACTCGACCGTCATCGTCGGTTTGATCTAACCGCGACGCGATGATCACGCCGTCTTCCATACGCAGACCTGAGACTCTCACAAGATCGCCGACCTTGAGAGCTGCGAAGGCTGTTTTCTGATTGTCATCGCCTGCCAAATTGACGCGGACGGTCTGGCCCAGAACAACGAGACGCTCGTTGTCGTGGTCGATGCTTGAAATAGGTCCGCTGACGGCATGCCGAATTTCTAACTGTTCCAGTCTGAGGTCGCCGCGCGCATCGCGCCAGGCGACACCCTCGATCACTTGACCAATCTTGAGGTCAGCCAGGGTTGCTGGTCGGCCATCACTTTCGACGGCTGTCTTATTGTTGTACTCGAGCTTGAGGCCATTAACGATGATGCTGCCGAAGCCGGAAATGGTGCCGATGATGCCGGTCCCACCAATGCCGTCGCCACCCAAGTGAGCGACGACGCCGGTTCCGCCGATGCCGTCTCCGCCATTGACGCTAGCGACAACACCGGTTCCGCTGATCCCGTCGCCGGACGTATTTTGAGCGACGATACCAGTACCGCTGATGCCGTCATCGGAGAGGGACGCGGAGCGCTGATCGGTTGGGGTGGCTGCGCAGCCAGCGAGCAGGGCGAGCGTGAGGGTTGCGGCGACAGCGTGTCGCAGCAGAAACCTCCCTGTCCTCTCCCGGTTCTGATCCATTATTCTTCCGAATCGCTACCCTGTTGATCGTCTAGGCTGTGGTCGTCGTCGAAGAAATACAAGCCGAAATTGAAGCGCTGATCAGCCCCATTCTTCCCTTTATCTGCATCGACCCTTTCTCGGGCAAGCCGGTTTAGGGTCAAAAGGGCGTCCATACCAACTTTTTCGGCCTCTTCCGCCAGTGAATTGACCGATGATTCCGTAAGGCCCCCATAGTGAACGCTGCGTTCAAGCCTTGGGTTCCCGTCTCCAATAAGGTTATGCGTGGTAGCGGCTAAATGATCGTGAATATTTCGCCCAAAATAGAACGCTTTTTCATCGAACCCTTTTTCTGGCACAAAAGCTTGCCGATTGAGCACGACCCGGTCGTTTTCATCAATGATCGCAACACCAAGCCTTAGCCATTCGTCTAGAACGGCACGGGGGCGGACATCCGTGGAAATCCCCTCTACGAGGCTGTCAAAGGACGGATCGGTGGGTGATTTTCCCTGTCTGGGCAATGGGATAGGCCGCCCTTCTGAGTCCGTGGTTAAGGCATCGCTGACCCAGCGAGAGACGATTTGGGCCCCTAGCCCAACCGCCTGGGGCATTGCCCGCTCTGAGGGCTGTTCCTCGCGCAAACGCTTAACGTCTTTGCGATGAACTCCCGTCAACAGATTGATTCTGCTATCGGTTTGGCGTTTTCCGTTGACCGGAAAATCCTCCTCGGCAACGGCAACAAACGTTTCTTTTAGGAGATTCGTTAGAGTGGGCAGTGTTACGCCTTTGCTGATCATCAGGCGCACCAAGGGCCGCAGCAAACGACGTAGCGCAGAGATTAACGCGTCTGGTGGGCCGGCCGGATTATTCGGCACGGTCATGTGTCCTGGGCGCAGGGGTGATTCGTATTCATGAGAACACCCTACATCATTGTGGGAAAAATTCCCACATTATTTTCTTGACGCACCTCAAAATCTTGGCGTATCGTAATCTTGTTCGTGGGAATATTTCCCACAAAATGAAACTACGAAGCAGTTGCAACCAATAAGGAAACGCCAACCCAGAGAAACGTGTTCAGTACCCCCATGTGATCTCGCTTTCTTGTCACTGTCCCTGAGTCAGTTCCTACCCCGGTGACAGAAAGCTCCAGTTGCCTCCCGTCTTTTCTTGATGTTCGTTGACGAACGACCAGCTCGAGAGGGCGGGAGGTAGCATTTTGGGGGTCTGGTTTTGTTTCGCGGTGTTCGGCTTAGTCGAGTTTCACCACCTCTATCTTTTCATGTCAGGCTTTTGCACACTCCGCCGCCTTAACAAACGCGGAGCGAAATTATGTCTGATGAAATCTATACGGACGGGATCGGAGAGATCACTGTGACCGGGAGTGTCGTCCGGGTTGATCTCATGACCATGGCCGTGAACGACAAAGATGAGGAAGGGCGCCTAAAGCCCGCTTTTAAGCAACGATTATTTTCCCTATAGAAGGGTTCGCTCACGCCGCAGAGGCGATGCTGCAAATGCGCCAACAGCTTTTGGATCGGGGCATTCTCACCCGCAAGGACGAGACGACCCCTCAGATGCGTTTCACTGAAAGCGGACAAAAGGGTCAGCCGAACTAATTTCTCATTCTGCTAAGTTGCAAGACTCGCGGCCATCCATACCGCAAGCAAGACGGCCATCAGGACGGCAAGCCCGGCCAAGCGCGTTATAAAATTGTACCGGTTTAACAGCATGATCTCTCTCCCTAGGACCTCTGTGACGTCAGAGAGAAACAACACTGCAAATATGGCGCGATGGGCTCGAAGTGTTGTCCGTGATGTGGCGAAACCTAGGTCATTGAAAGGTGCGCCGTTGAGTCTCAAACCATCAATCGTTTTAGGTCTCGGACGATAAAGCGACCTGGGTGTAACGCATTGGCGAGTGTGCGTGAGATTGGAGCGGGGTCACCACAGGCCTGGCTGGCGATTAACTCCGCCGCGAGAGGGGCAGCGACAGTGCCGTGCGCACCAAGCCCGGTGAGTACAAATAGACCATCGTGATATTGTGCGTCTGGATACTCACTCCAGCGATGGCCATGACGGAGTTCGCTGTAATTTGTGAGGTATGCAGTATGGTCCGGTAGTGGTCCCGCAATGGGTAAATGATCGGTCGTCGTGCAGCGTAGCCCAACCCAACTGTTTTCTGTGTCCGTCGTATTGTCAGAGCGCAAATCCGGAACAAGAGCATTCAATTGTTCTAGATTGCGCTTGTCCGCCTTAGAGGACGGCGTCGGTCGCGTATCGCGCTCGTCGTCACTGACATGATCGAAGGTTGCGCCAACCACGTGAGATCCTAAATGAGCTGGCGTCACATAGCCTTCGCCGGCGACAACGCATCGCAGAGCCTGACTCAATTCGGTGGAAGATACTTGCGTTATCTGTCCCTGACGTGCGGTTACTGGGAGCCAAGACGATTGCTGAAAAGCCACGCTGTTCAAAGCGTTCGCGATGACGACGGTTTCTGCAGTCGCGATGATGTCACCGTGTTGATTTTTTAGCAGCCATTCGCCCGCCTTGTGTTCTAGGTCCACAACGTTTTGACTCGTGTGCACGCTCACACCGTTCAGCAGTGCAGCACAAAGAAGGCGCGGTGATAGAAAGCCGCCGTCGGGGAAATACAATCCGCCGTGGTTGAGTTTAATCCCGGCTAACGCCGTTGCTTCGTTGGCGGAGACTAACCTCACCAATTCACTTGGCAGACGGGCGGTCTTGATGATTGCAGCCTGCCGGTATTCTTCCACCGCCGTTTGCGCAAGATTGAGGGTGCCGCATTGATGTCGCCCTATGTCATGCCCTTTATTCTCTACTTCTTTGAGTAATGAGAGCAGCATCGACCATGCGCTGGCATAGAAATCTCCGTCCGCGCTTACTCCCGCTGTGAGCCGTGGCATCAGGACAGCCGCGGGTGTGGCGGAGGCCTCAGCTGCAATGTCTGGGTTTCGGTCAATTACCGTGACGGCACAGCCGCGTCGACGAAACGCATGGGCAGCGAACGCACCGGCTAACCCGCTGCCTATAACGGCAACGGTTTTGCTTAGCGACGCAGAAGGTTTTGGTGTTCTGTACCAAGGTTCACTGCGTGACTCCGACGCTGGACCATTGAACCGTCCTGACAGAACTTCCCGTTTGCTATCCCAGCCGGATCGTTTCTCGAGGGTGAATCCGGCCGCTTCAAGGTCCCGGCGCACTTGTCCTGAAACCGTGAAGGTCGCCAGCCGAGCGGCGGGTTGGCACAGCCGAGCAATTTCTTGAAAGACATCGGGGTGCCACATGTCTGGATTGCGATCCGGCGCAAATCCATCGAGAAACCAAGCATCCACGTTAGCATCAAGACTCTTGAGCACGGGTAGCACCGGCCCAAACAACAGGCTCAATGTAATCTGCCCGTTTGCAAAAAAGCGCCGGTGGTATCCGGGTTGATGTTTGGGATATTTTTCAAATAGCTCATTGGCAAACGGCTTAAGTTCTGGCCATCGCCTCAGACTCGCCTTCAATTGCTCAGGGCTTAATGGGAAGCCTTCCACCGAGATATAATTAAGGTGTTGCCGTCGGTCGCTGGAGTTTTGCCAGGCCTGCCACGTCGCAAGAAAATTTAGACCTGTGCCAAAGCCAGTCTCCCCGACCGTAAATGTCGGGCTGTCCGCCCATGCATCCGGGAGTCCGCACCCGCCGAGGAAAACGTGATCGCTCTCACTCAGGCCATCCTTTGGATTGTAATAGGTGTCCTCAAATTGGGTTGAACGCGGTGTGCCGTGAGGGTCAAATTCCAGCTGTGCGCGCCCGAGAGCTGAACCCTTTCCTTTTGATGTCATAGCGTGTTGTCTGCTTGCATATCTGATTGGCGGGCACACTGTGTTAGTGTTGACGAGTCAGTGTAAGCCGATCCGACTTGGTTGTGACTATGAAACGATTCATTGCAAGGGGCCTCATGCCGTTTCGCCACCTTTTGCTGCTTGTTGGCATGTTTGCTCTGGTGCCTCCAGTCCAGGCGGCGGACGGCGTTATAGAGGACGTGGTGTCGATCACGACCGCTGATGGTGTCGTCCTCCCAGCCCTTTTGGTCTACCCCGACGCGGGAATGAACACCAATGGTCCGGCGATCCTTCACCTGCACGGTGGGCCAGGTGGATCGCCGATCCGGATTAACAGTGCCGCGCGCTATGCGGCGACGGGGCTCGCGCGGGCGGGCTATACCAACTTATCCATCGAGACCCGCCACGCGACGCGATACACGTTCACGCGATTCGATGAGGTGATTGAGGACATTCGTGGTGGTGTCGATATGCTCGCCGCCAGAGGGTTCAGCGAAATTATACTAGCTGGCGCCGGCTTGGGTTCTCTTCGGGTCGCCCGATACATGGTTGAGACCGACGACGCCCGTGTAAAAGCGGTCATTCATTATTCACCCACACAAAATATGGCTGACAATTGGCGCCAGCGTGTCGGCGAAGATGTCTACTGGGCGACGGTAGATCAGGCGTCACGAGCCGTTGAAGATGGTGGCCGTCAGCCTTTTATCGATTTGGGTGATGGGCTGATTTTCATTCCTACCAGCTTTCTCGATTGGTTCGGCCCCCAGGCCAAAACCTCACTGTCAGCAAATATCGCTGGGATCGACCGGCCAATGTTGATGCTTGCAGGAGATGCGGATCCGTTAGTACCTAAGGGTCGCCTGGAAGAGCTCCAAGCGGTGGCGTTTATTAGCCCACGGGTCGACATCAAATATTACCCGGGTGTTGGACGCATCTTTGAAGGAGTTCGTGCCGACGTAGTGACTGATACACTGGCTTGGCTGACGGACATCGGAATGCCGCCGCGGCCAGCGATACGCACCGAGGTTGTTGATGTTGTCGCGCCGGGTGGCCGGACGCTTTCGGGCATTCTTTACTCTCCCGCGGCCGGCGAAGACAAGGCAAAGCCCGTCTTCATGTTGATGCATGGCTGGACCAGTGACGTCATGCGCTCGTCGACCCACTGGCTTGCTGTGCGGCTCGCCCAAGCGGGCTTCACGGCGGTGGCTTTTCAGCATCGGGCGTCGGGCTATCGCGGCATTGTCACCGGTAAACTTGAAGACATCCCACCCGACATGGATGTCTGGGTCGATTTTGTCACCGCGCGTGGCTATAGCGCGGTTGTTGGAGCTGGGCACGGTGTTGGCGGATTGTGGTGGACCTATTATTTGAGTGAAACTAAAGACTCCCGCATAAAGGCAATGGTTTACCTATCGCCAACACGGGATATGCCGCTTCATGCGCGCACAGGAATGGGTGAAGACCTCTACGCCCGCGCTGTTTTGGAAGCTCAGGAAGCGGTGCGCGACGGTGAGGGTGCGACGTATTTGATTGATTATCCGATGCCCCAGGCCGGGTACCCGGATGACGCTAGGCAGCCCATGTTTCTGCCACCCCCCGGCTCTGGTTTTACGTACTACTACGCGGATAGTTTTCTCAGCTACTGGGGTCCGAACTCGAAGGCCGTACATTCGGCCCGCATTGCAGAAACGGATATTCCAGTTTTAGCGTTGGGTGGGTCGCGTGACCCTTTCGCGCAGAGCGCCTATCTGATCACCTTTACCGAAGCTGCGATGGGTCCGGCCAAATACATTTTCTATGGCGGGCCTGATGGCGCCCCTTATTCCTTCGAAGGATATGAGGGCCGTGTCGCCGATGATGTGTTGGCGTGGACAAAACAAACCTTAAGACAATAGACACCAAGGCGGAGGACGCATGTCAGGGCAAAAGAATCGCCAAGTGCTTGTTAAAAAATTGCCCGATGGAATTCCCCTTGAGGACGATTTTGAGATGGGTGAGTCGGCTATTCCGGAACCCCAAGACGGGACTTTCCGCGCCCGCACTTTGGTTCTGTCATTAGACCCCTATGTGCGCGCGGTCATGTCAGGCCGCCATTTTTACGGTGCGCCCAAACCCGGAGATGTGATGCGCGGCCGATCCGTCGCCCGGGTTGATGCATCACGTCACCCGCAGTATCGCGAGGGTGATGTGGTGGTGATGGAGTCCGGTTTGCAGGATTACGCCATCTCCGATGGTGACGACGTTCATCGCGCCGACACCGGTACCGCGCCGGTCTCCACCGCGCTGGGGGTGCTGGGCATGCCAGGCTTGACCGCTTACGCCGCCTTGCTTGGTCCGGCGCAGATTAAGGAAGGGGAGACGGTGTTGGTCTCTGCCGCTTCCGGTGCGGTCGGGTCGATGGTTGGTCAGATCGCGAAGATAAACGGTTGTCGCGCTATTGGTATCGCCGGCTCTGAAGAGAAATGCCGTTGGACGGAATCAGAGGCCGGGTTTGATGCCTGCCTTAATCGTAAGACCGATGACCTCCATGCGCGCTTGTCAGAGTTGGCTGCTGATGGCGCAGACATCTTTTTCGACAACACAGGCGGCGATATTCAAAACCTGGTGATGACCAAGCACCTTGCCGTTAACAGCCGGGTCATCCTTTCAGGGCTGATCACCCAGTATAATCTGCCCGAAGCGCCGCCAGGGCCGAACCTCGGGAACCTGTGCAAAATGCGCACAACGGTGTTTGGCTTTGTCGTCTACGACTTCGAACACATGCGCGAACGATTCCTGACGGACGCTAAGCGTTGGTTTGCCGAAGGTAAAATTAGATTCAAAGAGGATATGACCGAAGGCCTAGAAACCGCGCCGGCTCAATTCAGCAAACTGATGCACGGTGATAACTTCGGTAAGACGCTGGTCAAGGTGGCGGAATAAGCTTCCAGTTTAACATTCGATAGGCGCGTCTAAGGCAGACAAACCGGTTTGAACGTCGTAAAGTTTGCCGATTAATTTGACCTACTAGGCCGTTCACTCATGGATCTCATTCGCAACTGGTTCAAGACGATCTCCGACAATCCGCAGCTCACGCTGTTAATTGTGCTGTTGGTGGTCGCGACTACGTCGATCGCGCTCACAGCGGATATTCTAGCCCCATTTTTGGCGGCTGTTGTGTTGGCCTACCTCTTGCAGGTCTTTGTCGATCGGCTAGAGGGTTATGGCGTCTCTCCTTGGCTGTCGATCACACTTGTGTTTGTGGTGTTTGTTTTGCTGACGCTGGCTATCGTATTCCGTTTGATTCCGACTCTGATAGAGCAAGTCACGCTACTGACCCGGCAGGCACCACAATTGCTCGCCAATTTACAAGAAAAAGTAAGCCATCTGCCCGACGAATACCCATCACTGATCACTCCGGCGCAGGCTTCGCAGGTGATGAATCAATTGCAAACCGAAGTGCTCGATTTTTCTCAATTATTGATCGGCTCCCTTGGTGGGACCGTGGTTGGGTTGATGACCTGGGTCGTCTATCTGATCATCGTCCCGTTGATGGTGTTTTTCCTGATTAAGGACAAAGATAAGATTGTAGGCTGGATGGCGTCGTTCTTGCCGCGTGATCGGCAGCTCACCGGTCAAGTGTGGGCCGAGGTGCACCGCCAACTGCAAAACTATGTTGGCGGCAAAGCGCTGGAGATTCTTGTGGTCGCTGTTGTGACCTACATCACCTTTTCATTCATCGATTTGCAATACGCCTTACTGCTTGCTGTTATCACCGGCTTCTCAGTTTTGATCCCTTATATCGGTGCTGCGGTTGTGGCTTTGCCGGTGGCCGTGGTTGCGATTTTGCAGTGGGGATTTACCAGCGATGCCGGTGTCGCGATGATTGCTTACGGCATTATCCAAGCACTGGATGGCAACGTGCTGGTGCCGTTCGTGTTTTCAGAAGTGGTTAATATTCATCCGGTCGCGATCATTGTCGCCATTCTGTTTTTCGGTGGAATTTGGGGCTTCTGGGGTGTGTTCTTTGCCATTCCTCTGGCCGTCGTTGTCCAGGCCGTGATCGGCGCCTGGCCGCGCCGAGCCGACGATAGCAGGCCCGAGACGGCCGACGCCGACTAGTCAGCTGCAATGCCTGCGACACCGGACGACCTGCTTGATCGTTTGGCGGCGCTTGAAATCGCAACCACTACTGTGGACCACCCGCCCGCATTTACTGTCGAAGACGGTGAGGCCTATGTCGGGCATCTTCCGGGTGTGCACGTAAAGAATCTTTTCTTATGCGATGCCAAGAAGAAGATGTGGTTGGTCACAGTACCGTGGGATCAGACGATTGATCTGAAAGGTCTCCCCACGCTGATCGACTCCAAGCGGCTATCGTTCGGCTCACCGGATAGATTGTTGAGAACCCTAGGCGTCACGCCCGGTTCGGTTTCGCCGTTCTGTGTGATCAATGATTCTGACGCGACGGTGCAGGTTGTGCTCGATGCCTGGATGATGGAGCAGGCGTTGATCAATGCCCACCCGCTGATCAACAGCAAGACGACGACGATTGAGCCGACGGACTTGCTCAAATTCATGCGTGCATGTGGCCATGCACCTCGTATAGTCGACTTTAGAAAAATATAACGGGACGAACAGTGACCGAGCACCTCAACGCCGACTTTGCTCAGGCGGTGGTGGTACACACCAGCGCTATGGAGTGGCAACAAAGCCCGAGCCCGCGCGTTTGGCGCAAGCGGCTTGATTTGTCTGGCGCGGCCGAACGCGGTCGTGTCACGTCGATCGTGCGCTACGATGCCAACAGCAAGTTCCATCCCCATCTGCATCCTGGCGGTGAAGAAATTCTCGTACTTGATGGTGTCTTCTCAGACGCGCATGGGGATTTCCCAGCCGGGTCATATCTGCTCAATCCAGAAGGCTTTGAGCACGCACCGTTTTCAAAGTCCGGTTGTGTATTGTTTGTAAAATTGAAGCAGTACCCCGGCACCAACCGACGTCAGATTGCCATCAATATGCTGCAGCAGTCGTGGGGTGATCTTGGTGACGGTGTCTCTCGATTGTCTCTTTACAGCGAAGAGGAACACCCCGAGAAAATGGCAATGGTGCGGGTGGAGGAGGGGGCTACTCTAACAGTGCACGGCGGCCTTAAGGGCGCAGAGATGTTCCTATTATCTGGCGCCCTTACAGATAGCACTGACTCTTACGCCACAGGAGACTGGTTGCGTTGGCCGACCGACGAAGATCGGATATTCACCGCTGACGATGCCGTCACGGCCTATCTGAAAACAGGACACCTGCCCGTATGACCGTGTCGGTCACGCGGCGCATGGCGATGACCTCGGCGCTCGCCGCTGTCGTCGCCAGCTGTGACCGGCTTGAGCCCGGTGTCCATTGGGATCTCTCCATGCCTTGGGGTCCCAGCGAATATCACGTTGCCAATGCGATTCGCTTCGCGGCCGAGGCGAAAGCGCTAACGGGCGGAGAATTGAATATCCACGTCCACCCCGGTGCTATCCTCGGTATCAAAGGGCCCGAAACCATGCGCGCGGTCGATGAAGGCCTGGTTGATATGGCTGATTCCTCCAGCTTTCAGCAAGTCGGCACCGAACCCATTCTAGGCTTTGAGTCTTTGCCTTACTTAGTCGACGACATGGACCAACTGGCTTTGCTGTATTCGATCATCCGGCCAGCAGTAGAGGCGGCCTATAGGCGGCATGGCCAGCGGATCATTTATATCGTGCCCTGGCCCAATCAAAATTTCTTCTTTGATAAGCCAATCAACACGGTCGCAGACTTTGAAGGACTGACGATGCGGTCCTACGACAAGTCATCTACGGATTTGGTGCGCGGCCTTAACATGACGCCCATTCAAATGCCGTCGCCGGACGTCGTGCCAGCTTTAGCGTCGGGTGCTATCGATGGCGTCATGACATCGACGACGACTGCCTTCGCCCAAAAGTATTGGGAGTTCTTGAGCTATACCGTGAGGACCAATCACACCTGGGCGAACACCATCATGGCGGTCAACGAGAACGCTTGGCAGGCCTTGCCGAGCGCACACCGTAGCGGTGTTCAAGCGCTGGCCCGGCGATTGGAGCCCGAGTTTTGGGAGATTGCACGTCGGGATGACCGTGACAAACTGCGCGACCTAGAGGCCAACGGCATGATCACCCAAGAGCCATCGCCCGAGCTTATGGCTGGTATGCAGTCGCTGGCGCTGCCGATATGGCGCGATTTCATCGGCCGGGTGCCTGAGGCGAAGCCTCTTCTCATGGCGTTTCTCGAAGCCGCTGGAAAACCCACTCAGTTATGACTGTGATTTTGAAGGGCATAGACCGGATCTGTGGCTTTGCGGCGGGCGTTGCCGCAGTCCTTCTGGGGGCATTGTTTGTGCTCGGCATTACGGAGATCATCCTTCGTAGCGCGTTTGCGATCAGTCTGCCATTCTCAGCTGAATACTCGGGCTACTTCTTGGTGCTGGTGCTTTTTCTCGGATCAGGGTGGACGCTATCAACGGGTGGTCACATCCGTGTGACTCTCCTGAGCGAACACGTCTCTCCCAAAGTGTCGCGCGTGCTTGATGGTGTTAGCACGATGATCGCTCTTGTCGTATCCACCATTCTGACCGGAGCGCTGATCAACTACACATTTGGTACCTGGACCAGAGGGACGTTGTCTTACTATTCGTCGGAGACTCCGCTTGCTTACCCTCAGGCTCTTCTCTCCATTGGCCTCGTTGTTCTTTCGCTGTCGCTCTTCGCTCGACTGATTAGGGTAATCTCCGGGGCGAGTACGACGATTGACTCGGTTCCCCATGACGGAGAAATATCGTGATGGGTGCGCCGGTCGCGGTTGTTTTGACGTCTTTAATCCTGCTGCTGGGCACCGGTGTTTGGGTTGGCTTTAGTCTCATGGGCGTTGGGCTCATTAGCCTCTCCATTTTTCGCGACATGCCGGCAGCAACCTTTCTCGCTTTCGATCTGTGGAACAGCCTCAACACGCCGGAGCTGGTGGCGCTACCGTTGTTCATTCTTATGGGTGAGATCCTGTTTCACACACGGCTGTCCGAAAGCCTGTTTCGCGGCCTAGCGCCGTGGCTCGGCAGTGTGCCCGGCCGGTTGCTTCACGTGAATGTGGTGGGTTGCACTCTTTTCGCCGCAGTCTCAGGGTCGTCGGCGGCTACGACCGCGACCATCGGCCGCATGACCTTGGCTGAACTCAAAGCTCGCGGCTACGACGAGAATTTGGCAATGGGGTCTTTGTGTGGAGCCGGAACGCTCGGCTTCCTGATTCCACCCAGTATCATTCTTATTCTTTATGGGGTGTTGTCCGAGACGTCGATTATCGATTTGTTTGTCGCTGGCATCGTGCCGGGCGCGCTGCTCGCCGCATCCTATATGGCGTATATCGCGATACGGACCGCGATGAATCCGTCTCTGGTTCCCGATGACGAATTCGATGTGTCGTGGTGGGACCGCTTACGCGCCATCGCTGATCTTGGCCCCATATTCGGGCTCATCATTGTGATCATTGGGTCCATGTATGCCGGTATCGCTAGCCCGTCTGAGGCAGCGACTGTCGGTGTAGCCGGTGCTCTCGTTCTGGCTGGCGCGCAACGGGCGTTGTCTCGGGAAACGCTGACCCTAGCGTTTCTTGGGGCCATCAAAACATGTTCGATGATTGGCCTCATTGTTGGCGGTGCTCTGTTTCTGTCGAAGGCGATGGCATTTCTGGGCCTACCTCAAGCGGTGGCCGGTGCCATTGTTGGATTAGACCTGAGTCCGTTTGCGCTGATTCTGCTGCTGACGCTGTTCTACATTGTGCTGGGGTGCGTCATTGATGGGCTGTCGGCCATCGTCATGACCTTAGCTCTCGTTCTGCCCTTGGTGGCCGGGGCTGGGTTTGACCAGGTGTGGTTTGGTATTTTTCTGGTCATCGTCGTCGAGATGTCTCAGATCACGCCTCCGGTTGGGTTCAATTTGTTTGTTGTTCAGGGGCTAACCGGCGCACCAATTAGCCGGATCGCCGCTGCTTCGCTGCCGTTCTTTTTGATTATGGTTGCGATGGTCATTGTCATCGCGTTGGTACCCGATCTTGTAACCTTTCTTCCGCGATCCATGGGATGATCTGTTAACAAACATGAGGAGATAGAGATGCCCCGTGCGTTATGGAACGACCAGGTGCTTGCTGAAACTGAAGCTTTCGAAACCGTCGAGGGGAATGTGTATTTTCCACTTGGTTCGATCGGTGCAGACCATTTTGAGCCGAGCGATCACACCTCTTTTTGTCCCTGGAAAGGCACGGCCAGCTACTACCATGTCGTCGTAGACGGCAAGCGCAACGAAAACGCTGCGTGGTATTACGTCGAGCCGAAAGAGAAAGCGGCAAACATCAAAGATCACATCGCCTTCTGGAAAGGTGTGACGGTCGAGAAATAGGTCGGCTGCGCTTGCTCAGGAAAGCGTCACGGTTTGGGGTTGATCCCCGAGTGTGAACATCCGGGTTTGAGTGCGCCCGCCAAAGGTCACGTTGACCGTGTTGATTTGCGTCGGGTGGGTTTCCGTCAGCATTTGATTAGCGACAATCAATCCATCAAGGGCGGGCGTGATCGGCGCTTCCTGGTATGCGAGCATCGAATCATCCATGAGCTCCGCTCCAACCCAAGTCAGCGGTATGGCATTGCCGTCCGAGTCTGACAAAGAGAAGTAATCGTCGAGATAGGCCTCGATCAGGTCTTCGATACCAGGCCCGTCTTCCATGCGCACTACCTGCCCAATACGGGCGGTCAGCGCGACCTCAAGGTCCATCACTATCAGCCGATGTATAACCTCGATCGTTCCCGCGCGAGCATTGTGCTCAATGACAGTGAAGGCGGCATGGGCCCCATCGGCGCGGGATGAACGGGTCAGTCCAAAAGTGGCCGCCCCACCTAAAAAACCACGTCGGTTCAGAGCAACGATGCTTAGGCCCCTAGTCATCTCCGCCCGGTCTGCCACCCTCTTTGTCCTCGTCCTTGTCATCATCGGACTTAAGCTCGACTGACATGTCTTTCATGAGATTACGGCCCTTACGGCGTTCCCGCTTGAACAGTTCGAGACGAGATTCTGCCCCGCGGCGTGGCCAGTAATTGTTGCTGATGTCGGTGTCGGCGGTTTCCCACCGCGGGTCGAGGGTGATGCCGGCGACCTTACGGTCGGTGATGAGCAGCTTGGAAACCTTCTTCGGATCGTGGCGCCAGACCTCGGCTGGAATGCGGACCATTTCGCTTTTGCCGTCGGCATAAGTCACTTTAAGAATGACCGGCATGACGAGGCCGCCGATATTCTTGAAGTCGATTATGGTGAAATGGTCTTCGCTCTCAAGAAGCTCCTTCTCCCAGTCTTTCAGGCCTTTGATCGTTGAGTTGAATTTGTTTCGATCCGCGTTGGTGACTGTGAATTTGTCTTCCTCATTGTAGAGATCAAGCAGGCGCGAGTTTCCGTCGACCATTTTTTTGATGTCTTCATTGCGTTCGCGTGTGAGCGAGAGGGGCTCTCCGGCGGTCTTTTTCCGTTTCCACGGCATTTCCACGTCTGGGTCTTTGGTGTTGATCTGGTAATGAGTGACGTCTTCGATCGAGATGTCGACATGGTCCGTGGTGTAAAACCAGCCATGCCAGAACCAATCAAGATCGACGCCGGACGCGTCTTCCATGGTACGGAAGAAATCTGTCGGTGATGGATGCTTGAACTTCCACCGCCGGGCATATTCTGCAAAGGCAAAATCAAAAATCTCACGGCCAAGAATTGTCTCACGCAGAATGTTCAACGCTGTGGCGGGTTTGGAGTACGCATTTGAGCCGACGTTCTTGAGGGACTCGCCGTCGGTCATAATCGGAACCTGGTTTTGGCTCTTCATAAAGTTTATGACGTCGCGCGGTTCCCCCCGCCGCGATGGAAACTCATCCGCCCATAATTGTTCAGCAAGAAACTGGAGGTAAGTATTGAGGCCTTCATCCATCCAGGTCCAATGGCGTTCGTCGGAGTTCACAATCATTGGGAACCAGTTGTGCCCGGCCTCGTGAATGACAACCGCGATGAGGGCGTTCTTGGTGGCGCGTGAGTAGGTGATCTCTTCGGTCTTTTTATCTTTCACCGGGCGTGGCCCGTTGAAGGCCAGCATGGGATACTCCATGCCACCGACCTGGCCGTTGACTGAAATCATCACCGGGTAGGGGTAGGGAAAGATTTTCTCGCCAAAAACATCCATGGAATGAATGAGCGCGGCTGTAGAGTAGAGATCCCACAGCGGGCTGGCTTCCTTAGGATAGAAAGACATCGCCATGACCGTGCGGTTGTCCCGGGTCTTATATCCCTGCGCATCCCATTGAAATTTACGGGAGGATGCCCAAGCGAAGTCGCGTACATTTTCCGCTTTGAAATGCCAAGTTTTGCTGCGCTTTGCTTTGTCCGCCTCATTGCGAATCGCTTCCTGTTGATTGACAATCATCACCGGCGTTTTTGCGGTTTCCGCTTGCTTCAATCGATCGCGTTGAGCGCTGGTCAGCACTGTATCTGGATTCTGCAGCACTCCTGTTGCCGTGACGATGTGATCATCAGGCACGGTGATCTCAACATCAAAGTCACCGAATTGCAGAGTGAACTCGCTGTTGCCCATAAAGCTCTGCTGATGCCAGCCTTCGTTATCCGAATAGACGGCGAGACGTGGATACCACTGAGCGATTTGGAAAATGTCGTTGTCTTCATCTTCAAAATGCTCATAGCCACCGCGGCCAAAGTAAATTTCTCCTTCAATGATTTTATGTGACCAGGCAACCGTGAACGATGTTTGTCCGCCGCCGGCCAAGGGAACTGGTAGATCGACACGCATAAGCGTATCGACAACCGTATAGTTCAACTCCTGCCCGGCGCTACCGACAATGCTTTTGACCTTAAATCCAAAATCACCGTCCTGGTGACCGTAGGCTCCGCGTATCGTTCCGTAGGACTCCTTATTGTCGCCGTCGGACCGCCGTTGGGCGACATATTTGGAGTCAGCGGCAAAGCGATTCTGATCCATGTTGAGCCAGACATAGCGCAACGTGTCCGGTGAGTTGTTCGTATAGGTGATGGTCGCCGCACCGGTCAGTTCACGGTCTTTTTCATCAAGGGCGACCTTGATGATGTAGTCGGCGCGTTGTTGCCAATAGTCATGGCCCGGCGCGCCAGAGGCTGTGCGGTAGCTGTTCGCTGTCGGCCAAA
Source organism: Rhodospirillaceae bacterium (assembly GCA_018666155.1). Lineage (GTDB taxonomy): Bacteria > Pseudomonadota > Alphaproteobacteria > Rhodospirillales > Rhodospirillaceae > WLXB01. The sequence goes on from JABJAH010000068.1 coordinate 23,055, forward strand.
TTTCATCGAGTTGCCGGAATTTATCATCCCACGGCACTTTGGTTTGGCGCACGGCTTGCGCCTCGACATCGGTTGTTGCGGTGAGGATGCTGAATAGGGAGAGAAGGGTGATAAGCGTGCGCATGAGAAAGTCCTTGGGGTCGGAAGTAAGGTCGTATCTATGAGGATAGCCAAGCAGACCCTCGGCTCCCATTCAAGACATCAGTTCTCGCTGTCGATCAATTCGGCTTGATCGCGACAAACAGGAAGCGAGTAATGCTGAAGAAAAACCGTCCAGCCGCATCTAAATCGGTCATTTCCTTTAGCCACGCAGCACAGATGTCCGGCGTAAGCCCGCCTTTGCGTTCAGCAAACTTAGCGATGGTAAAGACCACATCACCGGCGTAGGTGTCCTTATTCATGGATGTGTTGACTACCGGAGTCCCGCCCGTGAAGCGAAGGTCAAAGCCGGCCTCTCGAATCAACCTGGGCAATCGTCCAGGCAGATCCGAATGGAAGAAGTGGGCTCTCCAGGCCGCCAACACCTTCGTCATGCGGTCGCGCTCAGCGGTGTTGATCACGGCGCTGTCCCAATCCGTATCGAGGGCGAGGAGGCGTCCGCCCGGTTTCAACACGCGAAGGCATTCTTTCAAGGCAGCTGGCATATCTGGCACGTACTCGAACACCTGCGTCGCCACGACCGCATCGAGGGATGCATCGTCTGCGGGCAAAGCCGTAGCATCGCCATCCGTCACAGTGATCCAATTGGAGTCCTGGCAGCGCTTCTCCGCGATGGACCGCATATCTGCACTCGGATCGAGAGCGAGCACTTTGCCGGTGGGGCCGACGTCCGCTGCCATTTCTAGGGCGAGAAGGCCGGGACCCGCGCCGACGTCAATTACGGCCTCGCCTGGTTGAAGGGCGAGGTGATCCCGGACAAAGACTCGTTGCGCAACAATATCCGGATTCTGATACATACGGTCGACTCGCGCCGACGCAGCAGCGTCAAACGCCCTTGGTTTTTTCTCCATCACGACGGCTCTGCTATGCGTGCGACCGTTACCAGGAGAGTATGCGTTCGCCGAGAATTTTACCGAAGGCGAGGGCGGGTGTCAGAGAAAGTCCGCCGACAAACGCATCACCCGAAGTTCGGCCAAAACCGAGCACTTCGCCGGCAGCGTAGAGATTTGGAATCGCTTCACCCTTGGTATTCAATACCCGTAAGTGATCGTCCACTTCCAAACCTTCCGGGCTGAGCACTGTAATACCCATCGATTTAATGCCGTAGAAGGGCCCGTTCTCGATTTTTCGAATGAGGAAGAACTTGTCCCACTCTTTATCTTCTTTCGCATCGACGGCCGCATTGTAGTCGACAACTGTTTTGGTCAACGCGTCGGCCGGAACACCAAGCTCTTTGGCCAAACCTTCAATGGTATCGGCTTTGACAAAGTTGGGGTGGTTGCCGAACTTCGCTAGATAGGCGTCCGGTTCGAGCAGGGTGATCGGAACAGAATTCATCAGAATGCGCTCGTCGAACACAACGTTCATGCGCATGCCCGGTTGCTTCAACAACGAACGCTCTCGATAATCAATGCTCTGGTGGTCTTCCTTCATGAATCGCTTGCCGTTCACGTCGACAAAGATTTCCCAAATGTTGCGGTGCTTGGGGGAAAGCGCCAAGAACTCGCCCGACGTTGGGTCGTTCGGATCTTCCAGGTAGCCTGCAAAGGTGCAGAGGAACTTTTCTTTGCCGTCGATCTGCGCACCCAATTCACGGGCAGCGACAATGCCGTCACCGCGGGAGTACGGGTTGCAATGTGAGCACAAAGGAATATCCGGATTAAGATCGTTCCATAAGTCAGTCCCCGCCGCATAACCGCCACAGGCGAGAACCACATTCTTGCCATGAAAGGTTTCTTTGCCGTTGGGGGTGTCAACTTTGACGCCGACCACGGCACCACTATCGTCGGTGACCAAGCTGGTCAGGCGATGTTCTAGGCGGAGATCGATGTTGCCAGCGGCGACCAATTTTTCATGCACCGGCCGCAACGCATCAATAATGGATACGGCCTTGTTGTCACCCCAAAGATAACGTCGCGTACTGTAGGCCTCATGCGCCTCACCGGCGACGGGTGTTCCCGCTGCCGGTTCGAAACCGAGATCCATTAACCAATCAATGGTGGGGGCGGCATTGTCGACAAATAGGCGCATGACGACCGGATCAATATTGCCGTGAGCAACGCGCTGGGCGTCGTCATAATGTTCGTCTGGGCTGTCTTCGATGCCCGCTTCTTTTTGCAGGCGGGTGCCCGCAGCTGCGATTTGGCCCGATGACCAATGCATCGTGCCGCCAATCCGGTTGTCGGCTTCAATCTGTAGAACCTTGGCGCCCCGTTCTGCTGCGCGGATGGCCAGCGGCAATCCTGCAGATCCAGCGCCTACGCAAATGATGTCCCAGTTGTCTGACATGTCGTCCCCCAAAGGTTTGATTTGTATTTGGGGTCAGTCTAATGCGCTTGGTTTCTTCTGCCTATAGGGCGTTAAACTGATCAAAAGTGGGCGCGATTTTACGAGCGGCATATGCAGAAAGGCTTCTGGTTATTATGGAACTCGCTGTTCCTGCACCGGTCAGTACGAGAGCCACGTATCGCCGGAGAGGATTCGTGCTCATCGACGTAGCTTCCCGCCTAGGGGGTCAATTTTAGAATTCAATGGCGCCAAAAGTAGTGGGGCCACATTGCAGCCTCTATCCAGACATAAAGAGGTTAGTTCTGCAAAGATATTTCAGAAATCGTGCCGACATCACACATATTTGAAGTTAGAATTAGCGATGAGTTGGTAGTGTTAAGCCAGCAGAGGGAGGGCCGATTATGCGTCCAGTGACCCAGTTCGTTTATTACACGTTTTTCGTTTCCGTCTTGGCGAGCCCCGCCTTGGCGCAATCAGAAATTCCAACCATTCAAATTCCAGAAGAATACTTGGTCGGCAATGCGCCCGCGTCGGTGGCGAGCCAATCGTCAGAGCCTACGCCGCAGGTTGAAGGTGCGAGCGCTTTTGAGGGCGCTAACGCTCTCAACGGCACCCTGTATGCCGTCATCGCGCCGACCTTTGACGGATCAAATGTCACCACATCCTTTTTCGGTTTGTGAATGGCGGCAGTGCGACCAGCACATTCAGTGTCACGGTTGTAGGATCACCCTCCGGTGACACCTACGGCTCAGCAATGATTGATGTGCCGACGCGCGCTTCTCCGCAATTCTCACTGTCAGCGATACGTGACTTGGCCACCGCCTGGAAGAAAATGCCAATGGGGGTACTGACCACGGGTCCGGCGCTTTTATGTTTGTCCTTGGCGGCGCGGTGCAAGGCGGCAAAATGTATGGCGACTGG
>JABJAH010000069.1 GCA_018666155.1 Rhodospirillaceae bacterium
ATTCGCGTCAGTGGCAGCTTTTTCGAAACAAACGGCCAGTACGTCAATGCGGCCAATCCTACTAATAGACTGGGTGAACGCTCAACTGTAAGCGGCAGCGCAACACTATATTTCACACCCACCGACAACTTTAGCGCCAAAGCCCGTTTCCGGATGTGGAACGACAGTGATGGACCAGACGCCGGCACGGCCTATGGCTCAGACAATGCGCCTGCGAGCTTCTTCAACTGCAACCCTGGAGGCACAGTCTTTGGCAGTCCGATCGACTGGATATGCGGACAGGTGCCGGAAACCACGCCCGACCTCATTTCCATGGACCTTGTGGTCACTCAGGCCGTTGCGGATATGATTTCAGGCGCCAGTGCGACAGTGCCTTACATTCTGAGCGACAGGACCAGGCCGGATGGATTTGGATTGGAACGGAACGCCTTGGAAACCAGTCTCGTCATGGATTGGGTAACCGAGTCTGACATTACCTTTTCATCCCTGACCGCTCTGCACCAAGATGATTTCGCATCGGTGAACGATCTCGATCGCCGCGCAACTGAGGGTTTGACCGGCGGATTACTAGGCTTTCCGTCCTCTGCTACGGCCTATGACCTACGGATGAGCAAACTGAGCGATTTCAGTCAGGAAATTCGAGTGGCGTCTGCGGATGATCAGAAACTTCGCTGGATCGTCGGCGGCACATATTCAGAGCGCGATTACGAAGCCCAAACCCCTACTCTTGCGGCAGGCTTGCGATTGGGCGGATTTAATGACCCAGGTGACTTCTTCGAGGCCAAAACATCTGCCGTTTTTGGCGCGGCTACCTATGACTTCAATGACTGGGCCACGCTCAGCGTTGAAGCCCGGTATCAGTGGGATAAAATCAAAGAAGGCGACATCGGTGGGAACGAGCTCTCTGAAACCTTCAAGGCATTTACGCCCCGCGTTATTCTCGATCTCAAACCAAACGAAGACACAACGGTTTACCTAAACTACGCCCGCGGCACGAACCCAGGCCGGTTTAACCCAGCTCTGGTCGGTCGGACTCAAGCGGAGTTAGACCAAATTGCTCAGCAAACCGGCGCCGATACAAGCGTCCCTGAAGAACGACTGGACAATTTTGAGGTCGGCGTTAAAGGCAACCTGATGGACGGGCGCGCCTCCTACAGTGTTGCGGCTTACTACGCAAAATGGAGAAATGTTCAGATTCCAAATCTTGTCACTATCACCAATGCGGCAGGCGATTTGGAGATCATCGGTAACGTCACAGCGGGTGGCGGTAAGGCTGATCTTAAGGGACTTGAGTTCGAAGGATCCATCGCTGCGACCGAAAACTTAACTTTGGATGCGACCTTTGCCTGGAACAACACAGACATCAAAGAGTTTGAAAGTCCAGATGCAACGGCCCTTCTGGGCAACCCCACCATTACCGGCTTGGGAAATGAGTTTTCGCGAACGCCAGAATTCAGTGGCAGTGCATCCGCATCCTACGTGCAAACACTCAACAATGACTGGGATTGGTTCTTACGCGGTGACTACATCTACCGTGGCACCACTTGGGCAACGAATGCCAACATCACCGAAACCGGTGATGCACACAGAATCAACCTAAGGGGCGGTATCGAATCCGGTGACTTACGTCTAGAGCTTTACGTAAACAACGTCACGAACGACAAGACACCCAGCAGCTTGCAGGCTCTGTTCGATCTGTCGGGCATCAGCGGGTTCATCGGGGCACGGGTCCTTGCCGTTGGCCTTCCTGATCGCCGGGCTTACGGCATCCGGAGTTCTTATTCGTTCTAAGTAGAGAAACGTCACACGAATCAAAATGGGCTCCATTCTCGGAGCCCATTTTTTTGCCTGCGCCTCAGCTAGGACAATATTGTTATCAGTTCCCTAAGTAGGTCTTAAAGTCTGCGTAGCTTACGGGCTCACTGTCGTGAGACCCGACCAAGGTTTTGAAGGTGGCCCCGGTTGCATCAATGGCCGCGTTAAGCTCAAGGGCGGATTGCGACGCCTCACCCGTAAGCGGCATATTCACCCCCACCCTTAACAATCTGGCCATCGCGCCAACATAAAGATCAGCGGAATACAAAATTTCCTGCTTTTCCAACCCGACAATAATCATGTCAGTCGTATGACCGGATACCACCGGATAAATCGTCACCGGTCGCGCCGCATCTTCAATGACATAGGGTTCATCGGCCGACACGGCAATGATGTTTGCCTTGGCTGGGTTGCGATCAAGGGCATCGGGCATAATCGTCGAATTAGTGCGCCCTAAAAGGCCTTCATAAAATTCTATGGCTGTTTCATGAACGACCGCACTTGCGCCTGCCGCTATATACGGCCGGGTACCGCCGGAGTGATCACTATGATGATGAGACACGACCACATGCGTAATCGATTTGCCCGGCATATTCTCCTCGACCCACTCCACAATCGCTTCGCCCTTGAGGTCAAACGACCCTGGCTCGACAACGACAACACCGCTCTCCAGTTCGACGGCAAGAGTAAAGACAGCATCAGACGGCGTGCCCCCTAAGAGATACACACCGTCAGCGAGTTCCTGGGAATCGATTCTGGGACGCCCCAGAGCTTTTTCAGGCGACCCGGCGGACGTAAAGGACCTCACCAATTGGCTCACACTTGCACCACGTGTAGCCAACATCTCGTCATGTTTATAGGTAACGCCTTCAGGCGCGACAAATGTCTCGTCATCAAACGTCGGATTTGCAGTGACCTTCGCGCGGGTGACTTCAAGATAGGGAATTCCCGCAAGCGAAATCCGAATGTGCGACGGAAAATAGATGCCACCGTGCTGCTGCCAGTCGTCGTAGGTCACCTCAAGCGGCACATCGCCATAGGCCATGTCATGTTCCATGGTTGAGAGTCGATCAATGCGGCCTGTTTTCGTGTTCACGTGGAGTGTGATCGGGTGGATATCATCCTGAATTTCGATTTGATGATGTGCGCCGTTTAGCGCAACTGCATCGCGCCAGCGACTGAGCCATTCATTGTCGATTTCCAGTTCATTGATCGAGAGGTCAAAGAAGTTTTGCCCCTGCCAACGATTGACCCAGGTATCATTTGCTATGACGTTGCGCTTACCGGTTGGCCGATCACGAACAAATGTCACCGGAAACACTTCATCCTCAGTCAGCCTTCGGCCTGAGGTGTTTGTGTGTTGGTCGTCACTCAAAGACGCTGACGAAGGGTCGTTGAGGATCTCCTTGAGAAGAATGTGAGGATTCAAAAGCCGCTCTGATTTTTTGGCGACGGCCCAACGATCCGACCGCATGACCCGAACGCCCGGCTCTCTTTGCAGGTAAAAGTCGTCAAGGCCAATCAGATAACCGGATTGACCAATCACCAATTCAGTGACGTCCCTTGACCGCTCGTAGTGATTGGTATGGTTAAAATCCAGGCGAAACTGGTCGTCTTCAAAGTCATAAGACGCGATGGCTTCGGTTCTCGTCATGCGAAAGTGGCCAACGCCAGGTTCTGGGCCTTGTCCCATGGCATAACGCTCTCTGAAGTCCTCTATATAAAGTGTGTTGAGTCCCTCTAGCGCCGCGCGTCCACCGATGCCCTCAAGAGTCTTTGCCAAAACCGCCGCCACGTCCATCTCCTCTGGCGCCTGCGACATAGAGAACCCTGACCCGGCAGGAAAACCAACCATCATCGACAACAAACCCGTCCAGACGACGGCGCGCGGCATGGCCCGGCGCAATTGAGGTGCAAAATTCAACATTATTCCAACTCCCTTATCATCTGGTCCAATTGGACCAATCAAATGAACATCAAACTACAAAAATTATCCTATTAGTTACAGATTGTAACCGTATACATTCTTAATACGGCTGTCTTGAGAATCATTATTATGCAAATAAAACAATGTGTTGTGATTTGAATGGACGAGATAACGAGCCACTTATATGATTAAGAATGTATCCGAAATCATAGTCCGTATAAACGGCTCGAAACGAAGGATTTGGCCATGGGAAATTCGCAAATGAAACGGCGCGATGTTTTAATGACGTCATTAGGGGCAGCTGCACTCGCGTCTATCTCAGGTAAGGAAGCTTTTGCGTCAGACTTGGCGGCAGTGACCCGAACCGGTGGCGAAACCACCCTCACCCGAGCTGAAATTAAAGAATTTGCCGACAGCCTCACCTATGCGCTCTTAAGTCCTGGCACACCACGATACGATTCAGCCCGCAAGGTTTGGAACGGCATATGGGATAGTAGGCGCCCTGCACTAATCGCCCAATGCGCCGATTCCGATGACGTCATCAGCGCGGTTAACTTTGCTCGCACCCACGACCTTTTGGTCGCCGTGCGCGGTGGCGGGCACTCTATTTCGGGCATGTCCGTTTGCGATGGTGGTTTAGTCATCGACCTTTCTCCGATGCGCACGGTCCTCACCGACCTCGCCACCAAAACCGTCCGTGTCGGCGCAGGCGCACTATTGAGTGACCTCGATCGCGAGACGCAAACCTACGGCCTCGTTGTGCCGGCCGGCGTGGTCTCCCACACCGGTGTCGCAGGCCTCACCCTCGGTGGCGGCATTGGCCGGCTCATGCGCATGTACGGCCTCACCATTGATAGCCTTCTTGCGGTCGATATTGTCACGGCTGATGGCCAACTGCGTCGGGCGAGCGAAGATGAAAACCCAGACCTTTTCTGGGGTATTCGCGGTGGTGGCGGCAACTTCGGCGTGGTCACGGCCTTTGAATACAAGGCCCACACGTTCGGCCCCACGTACATTGGCGGCGGCGTTCTCTATTCAATGGAACATGCAAAAGACGCCTTAGATTTTAGCTTTGAATTCTCGGCAAACGCGCCAGATGAACTTGGCGTAAACGCTGGCATGACGGTAACAGAGGACGGTACAGCAGCTGCCATCATTGGCATTACCTATGTCGGCGATGAATCGAAGGCTGAGACTGTGCTCCAACCTCTGCGCAAGTTTGGGCGAGAACTTCGTGATGTCACGCGCAAAGCAAATTACGTCAACGAACAAAGCGGCCGCGATGCCGCCAACTCTCACGGCCGGCTTTATTACATTAAGGGCCGTCATATGAACGACTATGACCCAAAAATGCTTGATGTGTTGTTTGAGCGCTGGAAGCCGGCCCCTGGACGGTACACGACCATGCGCATTGTCCGTTTTGGCGGCGCTGTCAGTCAGATAGATAACGATGCTACGGCCTGGCCTCATCGCCACTCCATGTGGGACATCGAAGTAGGCGGCCATTGGACAGACCCTGACCAATCAGAGGAATACGTTCAGTGGGGCCGCGATTACTGGGACGCGTTAGAGCCATACACGTCGAAGGAATTGTATCTCAATGAGTTGATGGACGAAGACCAAGACCAGGTAACTATTTCCTATGGCAATAATCATAAAAGGCTTGTTGAGTTAAAGAATAAGTATGATCCAACAAACCTATTCCGTATGAACGCCAACATCGAACCGACTGTTTAATCCCAGCCTGACCTCACTCGCGTAAAACGAATGGGCACCGAAGAACCAAAAATAAGGTTACCCTCGGGCGCGTAGCTATGTTCCCACAAATGCATAGACTCGCCGTCCAACAAGAAAACGAACGACACGTGACGCCACACCTGAAGGCGTTCATTGAACCGGTGACAGATCGTGCGATCAGAAACACCGGTCAGCACGCTGCGAACAGTCGACCAAATCAACTCACAGCCCGTTACCAACGGCTGAAGGTCTTCCGGCGTCAATCCTCGTAATTTTTCTGGATCAGCAAAAGCGCCAGCGTACGCCGCCCCATCACCGAACTCATAAGACTCCATGACATTGGCGGCACGGTTTGGATCGATGTTGAATACGTTTAGCCGCTGCCGAATCACGGCACCGTCAGGGCCACCGCGGCGAAACTCCATGTATTGCGCCTTACCCCCAAAAGCAGGGAGATCAACAGCCCTTACGTTTGTATACATGTTGCCAATGACATTGGTTTGATGCGTTACCGTGGGATCATGCGAGCGGTTCTTGAAAGCCCCCTCAAACGCAGAGAGGATTTGCTCCAACTCCACATCCAAATCTCGCTCCGGCAACCGCCGATGGCTGTGCCCTGTCTTGGTGCCGAACAGAAATTGGCCTGATGCATTAAAGCCTTGCTCAAACAAGGTGTAGGCATCGTCCGACACCTGGTAAACCATATCTACGAACACATTGCCGCGGTCACTGCGGCTGACAATTTCACAGCGCTGCCGGGTAACTGTCCCCACGAAGGTGCCCTCTTCTTCTGTCCAACGAACGCGACAGCCTTCCGGAAAATTATACATCTTATCGGGTGAAAGATCGGCAAGACGCCCAGGCGCGGCATCAGCACGCGCATACTTGGCGCCGTTGTAGAAATCATATGCCGTCGTTGCAACACCCTCGCTGTCCTGTTCGAACGCCATGATACGCTGGCGGGTGATCGACCCGCCTGGTCCACCATAACGTTGTTCCAAGTAGACAACATCGGTACCAAATGCCGCTTGATCCACACGGCGCACGAATGTGTGCATGGTGAGAAGACCATCATCAGACCTGCCGACTTCAGCCCCTGGAACCACACCAGAATACTCACCTTCGAAGCGGTCAATAATGTCGCCAACCG
>JABJAH010000070.1 GCA_018666155.1 Rhodospirillaceae bacterium
AGAGGGAAAAGATCAAAAAACTCACCATCCAAACCCGCCGCCTGAACCATCAACAACAAGCGGCTTAACATCAAATCCAGATGAGCCAGATACTCAATTAGAAAACAAACTCACGCGTCCCAAATGTTCTGACGACGGACAGCCGACCTTTATCATTTTAAATGATCCTTAGTGGATTCATGCCATTCAACAGCATCCTCTAATCGGTCGTCGCCCCAGAATAACTCTCTCCCAACAACGAAACAGGGAGAGCCAAATACGCCAAGGGAGCGCGCCTCGTCGGTCGCCTCTAGATAAGCTGAGTGGATCTCTGGAGAGTTTGCCAACTCCATAACCCTGTCTTTGTCCTGACCAATCTCGTTTAGGCTGGCCCCTAGGTTAGGGTCGCTTCCAGCGGGTTGGCCAAGTTGGAACCATCTTCGGTAAGACACTGTGACGTAATCGCGGCACCAGCCTTCCTGCTCACCAACGACAGCGACCTTGTTTGCGAGATCGAAGTGCTCCAACGGATATGGGGCCGGGATTTGGGCATAAAGGCCATATCTCTTGGCCCTTCGCTCAATATCCCGCCACATGTATTGGGCTTTGATGGGTTTCTTTGCAAATGGGACGTTGTCCATTTCGACCATGATGGCCCGAACGCTAAAAGGCCGAATCCGGAACGAGGCATCCGTCTTTGATTCCACTTCGGAGAGACGCATGACGCTTAGATAGCTGTAAGTGCTCCCAATCGAGACCCAGAAATCAATTGGCTTCATAAACCTCTTCCCAATTTGGCATGTGAGTATGGCCCTCCTTTTGGAAGGCTAAGATCATCGGGAATTGAAGTGGTCCCGTTTGTCTGAACAGCAAATCCGCGTCGCTAAGTGGATGGTCTGCCGAGGTTAGGCTGCCATGGGGATCGGCAGCTGGGTGAAGTAGGCCTGATCGGGTGTCATACCGTCAAGGCTCGAATGCGGACGTTGGCCATTGTAGAAGTCGAGATAGCGCCCGATCGATTGCCGCGCCTCGCCAACGCTGTCGTAGGCCCGCAGATATACCTCTTCGTATTTGATGCTGCGCCACAGCCGTTCAACAAACACATTATCTCGCCAAGCCCCTTTACCGTCCATGCTGATCGCGATGTCGTTGCGTTTGAGCACGCTCGTGAAAGCTGCGCCTGTAAACTGCGAACCCTGATCGGTATTGAAGATCTCCGGCTTGCCGTATTTTGCCAGGGCTTCTTCCAGCGCCTCGACACAGAACGATGCCTCCATCGTGATCGACAACCGCCACGACAGGACGCGACGGGTTGCCCAGTCGAGCACGGCGGCGAGATAGACAAACCCGCGCGCCATCGGAATGTACGTGATGTCCATTGCCCAGACCTGGTTCGGCTGCGTGACCACCTTGTCGCGCAGCAGATACGGGTAGATCTTGTGGCCGGGTTCCGCCTTCGTCGTGCGCGGACGCCGGTAAAGCGCTTCGATGCCCATCCGTTTCATCAACGTTCTGACGCGACGGCGACCACCTTGATGCCTTCACCGGCCAGCAGTCCGCGCAGCATCCGCGAGCCTGCAAACGGAAACTGCAAATGCAGTTCATCGATACGCCGCATGATCGCAAGATCTGCTGTCGATACAGCGCGCGGTCGGTAATAGACGCTGCCCCGTGAGATGCTGAGCACTTCAGCCTGCCGCGCAATCGGCAGATCATGTTCCCGGTCGATCATCGTTTTGCGCTGAGCAGGCCGGCCTTGCTGAGCGCTCCTTCTAAAAAATCATTCTCCAATGTCAGTTCGCCTATCTTGGCATGCAGCGACTTCACATCGACAACAGGGGAAGCCGGCTTGGCACTGCCGCCCGATCCGAAAACATCGACAGCGCTACCTTCAAGCTGCGCCTTCCACGATGTAATCTGATTGGGATGGACATCGAACTGCTCAGCCAACTGCGCCAGCGTGCGATCGCCCTTGATGGCGGCAAGCGCCACCTTCGCTTTGAAAGCTGGTGTGTGATTTCGGCGTGGTCTTCTCGTCATTATAGCTCCTGATTCGCTGGCAAAACCGTGCCAGCCATCAGGCAGAAAATCCACTTAACCATCTGTTCAAATTTGCGGAACCGGCTCTATCACGCACGGGATGCGGAACTCCCAACGATCGACGAGAGAGTCTGAGGAAAATTCGCAAGCTCAGTCCAGAAGCCGACGATCGATCCGAATGTATGTCAGTCGGGATCGCAACATTATGCGCAGCGTGAAGGCGCCGGTTGTTGTAGAAGTCCATTCAGCTAGACCGTGCAGGCTATGAAGATACGATAACACCGCGGATTCTTGAATCTTTCACATGCTCACACTTCCCGACGCCCTCAAACGCTGCCTTCACGATTCGATG
>JABJAH010000003.1 GCA_018666155.1 Rhodospirillaceae bacterium
ATGCTGTATGTCATTAACGACGATAAACCTGGATTTATTGGCGACCTAGGGAGTGCTTTGGGTGATGCTGGGGTTAACATTGCCTCCTTTCATCTTGGCCGGCCCACAAAAGGCAGTGATGCTATCGCTTTGCTGCAGCTCGATCAGGAAATTGGCGAAACTTTGCTCGCCAAGGTTCGTGATATGCCTCAGGTCCAACAGGCCCAAACCCTGGCATTCTAGGCCTCTTTGGGAATTTCCATTGCTCTGATGCGGTAGGGCCGGTAGAACACGGATAACGATTTGGGGGTCAGTTCTTCCCCTAGCGCTCCATCCCACGTCCCGTATCACTCAGGCTAGAAAGTCATGTCCGAAACAGCCAGTCCGACCTTGCTGCCCGAAGGCTTGCGCGATGTTCTCCCCCCTGATGCGGCGGCGGAGGCCGATCTGGTTGAGCGGCTCACAGCAACATTTAATGCCAACGGGTATGACCGTGTGTCACCTCCGCTGGTGGAGTTTGAGAGCACCCTATTAGCTGGTATGGGAGCGGCGACCGCTGACCGCATCTTCCGAATGGTCGATCCGATTTCTCAACGGACGCTTGGCATTCGTGCTGACGTTACGGCCCAGATTGCTCGGTTGGCCTCGACCCGGTTACAAAAGGCGCCGCGTCCATTGCGCCTGATGTATGCGGGGCAGGTGCTCCGTGTAAAAGGGCACCAGTTACGACCAGAACGGCAATTTACTCAGGTTGGTTTTGAGTTGGTTGGTCCAGACAGTGTTGCTGCAGACGCTGAGGCAATAATTGTCGCGGTGCAGGCGGTGGTCGGTCTCGGTATCAAAGACATCACGGTGGATTTGGCGTTGCCGCCACTTGTAGCTTCGCTTCTGGAATCTGCGGGTTTGAGTGACGACGAGGCGGATGCACTTTACGCTGCTCTCAACCATAAAGATGCGGCTGAGATCAAAAAATTAGGTGGGACCCACGCAGATATTCTCTCAGCATTGATTGAAGCATCTGGTCCGTTGAAATTGGCGCGGGATGTTTTGGGTAAGATTGATTTGCCTGCCGCTGCAGCTGCTCATTTAGCAACGTTATTTGCTGTCGCGGATATGGTCACATCTGAATCGCCAGACATTGCGCTAACTGTTGATCTCGTAGAAAACCGTGGACTGCAATATCACACCGGCGTGACCTTTTTTCTGTTTGCGAAGGGCAGCACACGTGAGATCGGACGTGGCGGTCGGTATCTCATCAATCACAGTGATGACGCTACCGAGCCTGCGACAGGTGCAACTCTCTTTATGGATGCGCTGTTACCAGTGGCTCCACCGCCGTCTTCGATGTCTTGTATTTATGTGACCTATGGCACTACGCGAGACGCAATTAGAAAATTACAGAACGACGGATTTCGAGTTCGTGTTTCCCTATCCACGGATAGTGACTCTTTAGCCGAGGCGAGGGGTCTCGGATGTTCACATATGTTGCAAGATGGAGAAGTCGTCGATGTACCCAGTGAAGGATAATCGGGCATGACAAATGTAGCTGTAGTCGGTGCCCAATGGGGCGACGAGGGCAAAGGCAAGGTGGTCGACTGGCTATCTGAACGCGCCGATGTCGTTGTGCGTTTTCAAGGGGGGCATAACGCTGGACATACTCTTGTCGTCGATGGACAGACGTACAAACTGAGTCTCCTTCCATCGGGTACGGTACGCGGAAAACCTTCGGTCATCGGAAATGGCGTCGTTATCGATGCGCGGGCTTTGCTTGAAGAAATAGAACGCGTGAGAGCGCAAGGTGTTCGCGTTGATCCTGATGTGTTGTTCATCGCCGATAACGCCTGTCTCATTCTTCCGTTACACCGCAACTTAGACCTTGCGAGAGAAGAAGCGGCGGGGACGGCCAAGATCGGGACAACAGGTCGCGGGATTGGGCCGGCATACGAGGACAAGGTTGCCCGCCGAGCGATACGGGTATGTGATCTCAAGGACCCTGATACGGTCTCATTCAAAGTTGAGCGTCTTCTGGCCCATCACAACGCATTGTTGCGAGGGCTGGGGCAGCCAGAATTGGATGGCGAAGATATTGTGTCCGAATTGACGGACCTGGCACCTCAAATTCTTCCGTATGCCGTCGCAACTTGGGAGAAGCTTGATGATGCACGGCGCGATGGACAACGCATTTTGTTTGAGGGCGCTCAGGGTGCAATGTTGGATCTCGACCACGGCACGTATCCTTATGTGACCTCGTCGAACACTGTTGCTGGTCAAGCCGCCGTTGGTTCAGGTCTAGGGCCGGCTGCTGTCGGCTATGTTCTGGGAATCACAAAATCCTACACAACTCGCGTTGGGTCGGGCCCGTTTCCCACGGAGCTTGAGGATGAGGTTGGTAAGACGCTAGGGCAGCGAGGCCGAGAGTTCGGAACGGTGACAGGTCGCCAACGTCGATGTGGGTGGTTTGACGCTGTTATGGTTCGTCAGGCTATCAAGGTCGGCGGTATTACGGGGATCGCTCTTACAAAGCTCGACGTTCTCGATACCCTAACAGAACTCAAGGTCTGTATTGCTTATGAATTGAATGGTGAGCGGATTACGCGCTTCCCTGCCTCTATGGCCGACCAAGCCGCTGTTGTGCCGGTCTACGAGACGCTTGATGGGTGGCGGCAAAGCACACAGGGTGCGCGCTCCTGGGCTGATCTGCCCGCGGAAGCGATTAAGTATATCCGTCGTGTTGAGGAGCTAATTGAGGCTCCTGTTGCTCTCTTGTCCACAAGTCCGGAGAGGGAAGATACGATTTTAGTGCGAGATCCATTTGCCGACTAACCCATTGATGTCACCAGGTTAGGGTTAATGCTTCGGTAACGCTGATATGTTGGGGCATGGTGAAACCTAGTATATTGGCCGGACGGTCAAAGGTCCCAAGTGTGCGCGAGATGACGACGCTCCATGGCTGAACAGGCGGTAGAACAACAATCAGAGTCCGAAGCGCCTGACAAACAGGCGGATGGGACACCTGCGCCAGTTTCCACGGAGGAGCCGGCTGCCCAGGGGGCTACGGCGCCCGACCCTATTCCCGCGCCGGTGGGAGCATTTATTACTGTCCGCGACCTGTACAGTATTTTTTATGACAGGCCGGTTCCCAGTCTAGATATGCCGAACGCGCTGGCGTTCGAAGTGGAAGATCGGAAACAGCCCGGAAGGGCCCTCTACGCATTGATCAGCAAGCCAGAAATGCTGGCGCGTATCAGCGTAATGAGAATCTTAAAGGGCAACGAAGTTTCCAAACCCCCTTCAAATGGTGGATTGGGGCGCGGCAGATTGGCCTCCAGCGGATCGCAAATGCATCATCATTATCTATTTTCGCCCCTTGGGCGGACGGGTAATGGACAGCCTCTCTGCGATTCGAGAGAAAATTCCGGAGCACCAATTTCCGAAGTTGATCATCAAACCGATTGCAGACGCCCTTATCGAACTTGGTCAGAAGGGAATAACGCATCGCGCGATCAGACCCGACAACCTGTACTATATGGACGAGGGACGTCAGAAGATTGTACTGGGTGATTGCTGTACGTCGGTCGCGGCGAGTGATCAGCCTGTTGTTCTAGAATCTATTGAGTCGGGTATGAGCGGTGTCTATGGGCGCGGCTCCGGTATGTACGCTGACGATATGTATTCGTTCGGCGTGACATTGTTGATGCTTGCCCTCGGTCGCAATCCTATGGCGGGCCTGTCAGACGACGAGATTATCGATAGGAAAGTTAAGACCGGCTCCTACGCGGCCTTAGCGGGAGACGAGCGCCTGCCCGTTTCTATGATCGAATGTATGCGTGGTCTTTTAACGGACGATCCGGAGCAAAGATGGGCTGTCGAAGGCATTGACCTGTGGATCAACGGAAAACGAATGACCCCGGTTCAGGCCAAATCGGAAACTCACTCACAGCGTGCGTTTATGTTTGCTGAGCAAGAGTTCTTCGCATGCAGGCCCCTATCGGTTCAGATGCATCGTCACTGGGACGATGCTGCCAAAGCCATTAATGATGGATCTTTAGAAATATGGGTGCGTCGGGGTCTAGAGAACAATAACTTGGCGGACTCGATTGCGGCTGTCGCCAAGACAACCCAGGCAATGCCCGGTGATCAAAAAGAGGCAAACGACAACCTTGTTACGCGGGTCCTCATGCTCATGGATCCAAATGCTCCAATCCGATACCGAACGTTTTCTACGACACTCGAAGGTTTCGGAACCTCCCTTGCAATCGCAATGCTGCAGAAGAAAACCCTTCAACCCTATATCGATTTCATCAATAGAGATTTTTGGCGGTATTGGGTGTCGTCGCAGACCGCCTATCATCCTGATCACGCCCAATGGGAAGGCGTCTTCAAAGATCTCAAGAATTATATGAAAGATACCAATTCCGGCGCGGGTATTGAGCGTTGTGTGTATGAACTCAACGAATGGCTTTACTGTTTGAGTCCGCTTATCTCGAGCCAGTATGTTTTAGAAGTCAAAAGCGTTCTGCCCGCTTTGGATATTGTGTCTAAGAGCTCCAATACAAAAATGTGGCCGGTTGACCGCCATATATCGGCATTTTTAAGGTCGCGGTACGCAAAAGGGACCGGCACTCAAATCGATGCAATGAACGATGAACGGCCTGATCGCGCAACCACTGGAATGCTTAGTGTGCTTGCGATCGTCCAATGGCGCCTCGGTCCCGACACAGTTTTCGGCCTAGCGAGTTGGGTCGGTGGCTTGATGGGGCCAATCATCAATAGCTATCAAAATCGCCAGAAACGAAAAGAGATTGAGAGAGAGATTCCGAAGCTCGTGCGTAAGGGTAATCTCCCCGAACTATATAATTTTGTCGATAACCCTGAAGAACGCCAGCGGGATGCCGAAGGGTTTTCTTGGGCTAAGGCGGAGTACGCAGCAGCTGAAAAACAAATGTTCGAATTGCAAACTGGGCAAATGGACCGGGATGAGAATGCACAGAAAATGGGACGTCAGACAGGCGCTGGCGTGGCCGTTGTAATTATGTTGCTGGCTTATGCGGTAACACTGATCGGAAAGGCATTTTAGATCATGCCTAGTGCCCCCCAAGAAGGCCGGTCGGTAAGATGAACAAGAGTCGAGTCTTCCTTTACCTAATGCTCGCAATCCCTATTGGATTGATGGTTATTCCGACAATGATTGTGTTGATGTTCGCGCTCTTGCCGAGCGGCGTCGCATTTATTATGGAGCGAGGGAAGGGAATATATGGGGGTGTTTGTGTCGGGGCGATGAACTTAGCCGGCGCGTCTCCATACCTTGTCGATCTTTGGTTCGAAGGACACACGGTTGAGGCCGCCTTCGGTATTCTGACAGACGTGTTTGCAATATTAGTAATATATGGATGCGCAGCATTTGGTTGGGCGATCTACGCGACTACACCGTCAGTTGTCTCCACTTTTATGACGATGACGGCGGGTCGGAGAATTGCCGCCCTACAAGATCAACAAAAAGAGTTGGTGTTGAAGTGGGGGCCCGACGTCGAGTCAGTTTACGAGCAGGAAGACAAAAAAGAAGATTGAGTTGTTGAGCCCGCGTTATCTGGGTCTCGCGTATTTTTCTAGCGCACTTTTCAACACTTCGAAGTCCTCTGGTGGCGAAATTTCAAAACGTAAATCTTGATTAGAGGTGGGGTGAGTGAACCCGAGGGTCGCTGCGTGAAGAGCTTGCCGTTTAAATTCACGTACTGCGCCACTTACTGGTTCTGGAATGCCTCGCCTTGTTCCTCGTCCATAAAGTTGGTCGCCGATTAAACCATGGCCTAAGTTCGTCATATGAACACGAATTTGGTGTGTGCGACCGGTCTCCAATTCGCAAGACACGTGGCAAGCCAACATTCCGTATGACGCTATAACCTGGTAGTGGGTGGTGGCGTCTTTACCGCCGCGTTCTACCACCGCCATTTTTTTGCGGTTTCGCGAACTTCTCCCAATCGCGCCATGTATTGTGTCGCTTAGCGGAGACGGAACGCCCCAAATCAAGGCGTCGTATCTTCGCTCAATGGTGTGTGCAGAGAATTGCTCTGATATCTTTTTATGAGCGACGTCTGTTTTCGCCACAATCATGAGCCCAGACGTATCTTTATCAATGCGATGCACTATGCCCGGGCGCTTCACACCGCCGATCCCGCGCAGTGAATCACCGCAGTGTGCGAGTAGGGCATTCACTAAGGTCTTGTCGGGGTTTCCCGCGCCAGGGTGAACGACCAGCCCAGCCGGTTTGTTAAGCACCAAGAGCTCTTCGTCTTCGTACAGAATGTCGAGTGCAATGCTTTGTGGCTCAAGCTGATCTTCTATCGGTTCAGGAATATTGAGGGTCAGCTTTGTATCTGGTTTGACCCGGAAATTTGGGTCTTCTATGGTCTTGCCGTCAATCGCAGCGCAACCAGATTCTATTAGAGCTTTGATCCGAGTTCTCGACAGCGAGGAGACTTCGCCATTAAGGAAGCGATCAAGCCTTTGTCCGGCATGCTCGCTATCGATAAGGATTGAGACGGTATTTTCCAGCACTGAGAATCCGGGCCTATAACAAGGTTGTGGCAGGGGTTAATACAGTTTGTAGTCTAACCGTCTATCGGGGGAAACCTTCACCGTGAATGCCGCAAAAATACTTGTTTGGGTGATGTCGGGCATGCTTGTGGCCTTGCTCGCTGTGTTGATCGTTGGGCTATCGCTCGGTTGGCACAAAGATGACCCGACATTGGCTTCTACCGGTCCCCTTGGGCAGGGGTTTGATTTGATAGACCTGGAACAACCTCCTGGTACAGTAATCGATAGTGTATCGACGTCGGCGGGCGAACTGGCAATCACGTTGTCCGGTGGCGGGCTTCAGCCGAGGGTAATAATCGTCGACACGGCCTCGGGTGCTGTCAGAGGCAAGATATCCCTCAATGCGTCGGGGATGGTCGAGTCAAACCCTTGACTGTGTCCGTCGAACTCTCCAAAGGCCAATGCGATACTATTATACGGGAATCTGAGAAGACCTTCCCTCGTGAATGCTGTGGTCTCCTCATTGGAACTGGTGACGATCCGGTAACCGTGACGAATGTCGTAATTACCGAGAACCACGCCGAATCGCCAAATCGTTTTCTCATAGACCCCCAATGCCAGTTTGATTGGATACGAAAGCTGAGGGGGTCGAATGATCGCATCGTCGGGCTTTATCATTCCCACCCTAATGGCCGGGTGGACCCATCCCCCCACGATGCGGAGATGGCGATAGAGGCAGGCCAAATATGGTTGATCGCTTCAGTAGAAGACGGTCAAGCGGGACCAATTCGAGCTTTTCGGTCAAAGGGTGCTGGCGCGGGGTTTGAGGCTGCATCGCTCTTAGTTGCGGGCTAACCCTGAGGCTGCGCCCGTTTCGTTGTCGCCTTAGGACTGATCTGGCATGCTTGATTGCGGTGAGCTAGGAGGACGAGATGAGCACATTTAAGCCATTAGGAATGGATCGTCGGGAGGCCTTCCGATCGGTTGGTCTGCTAATGGCCGGTATCTCTGGCGCTAGTGTATCGAATGCGGGCCGCGTATTGGCTGCAACGGAAAATGGACCGGTACGCTTAATCGCGAATGAGAACCCCTATGGGCCTTCCCAAAGCGCACAGCGCGCTATGGCGGAGTCACTTGAAGATGGTTGGATGTATGCGACGGCTGAAGGGCGTATTTTACGTAAATTGATTGCTGAGCGAGAGGGCGTTGGTGAGGACCATATATTGATCACCGCCGGCTCTGGTGAATTGCTCAAAATGGCTGGTCTTAGCTTTGGGCGGAGCGGGGATATCGTTGCTGCCAAGCCTACATTCTCAATGTTGGTCGCATACGCTCGAAACACGGGCGCGACAGTTCATGAAGTCGGTCTAGATCAAGACATGCGCCATGACCTTGCGGCTATGGAATCCAGCGTAACCGCTAACACAAGTTTGGTGTACGTGTGCAACCCCAACAATCCGACAGGAACACTCTTACCTGCCGATCAGTTACGATCGTTTATCGATACAGTTGAATCGCGGGCAACTGTGTTTGTCGACGAAGCATACGTCGATTTACTCGATGATCCCAAGCACAACGCGATGGTTGATCAGGTCAGAGCGGGTAAAAATGTGATCCTTGCTCGCACCTTTTCAAAGATTCACGGCATGGCCGGTCTCCGTGTTGGCTATGCGATTGCTCGCCCGGATATAATCAAACGTCTTCGACCATTGCAGATGAGTTTTCTCAATGTCATGGGAATGCGGGCTGCTATCGCAAGCTATCAAGACGACGCGTTCCAGGAGTATAGCAAGGCCAAAATCAAAGAGTGCCTCTCTGTCACTCAGTCAGCTTTCGATGACGCTGGCCTAGCCTTCACACCGTCTGTTACCAATTTTGTCCTGTTTGATACCGGCGGTTCCGTGCGAGACTTTTCCCGAGCGATGCGGCGGAAGAATCTGTTGGTTGGGCGGTCTTACGCGCCCTACCAGAGCTGGTGCCGCGTTAGCATGGGAACGGTCGAGCAAATGGGGCAGTTTTCTGAGGCCTTGTGGGCGTACTTTAGGGGGTAATTGAATGGCATATCGAATTGGAGTGATAGGTACTGGTGCAGGTCATCTCGGAACCGCAACACCGCCTGCGCCGATCAGTGAGTTGGCTGGTCCTGATTTCAAGCCAGAACTTATTGAGACCCGGCTGCGCACGTTCCCGATAACGCCTTACGACCGCGGTCTAACGGTATTGGCCTATGTTGACTGCGCTATCGAAGCGGAGAAGGCAGGATTTGACGCAGTTTTTATAAACACGGTTGGAGACTACGGCATTGATGAGATGCGTTCTGCAACCAGTATGGTCGTGGTTGGGGCTGGCGAAGCGACGATGGCGATGTCGTGCAATATAGGGCGACGGTTTTCAATCGTTACAATTTGGCCGCCCAAAATGAATTTCATCTATCATGAACGGCTTCGCAGTACTGGGATGGAACACCGTTGTGCGTCGATAAGAAACGTTCTCACTAACGGCGACGTTGAAGGCTTGGCAGGTGCTGGGCAGGCGGTGACCAGTCTTAAGGATCATAACGCCACTGTGATTGAGAGCGCTCTAAAAGAGATTGATCGAGCGGTATCAGAGGATGGGGCCGATACAATTATGCTTGGTTGCACGTGTATGGCACCGATTGGGCCAGAGCTCGCGGCCCGCTCATCTGTACCTGTACTTGAATCCATGCGGACAGGGTATAAAACCGTTGAGGCCATGTTGTCCCTCGGCATTCGGCATAGTTACGAAGCTTACCCAAAAGCGGACCCTGCAAACCTTGGTGCTGTCGGTGCACTTGTGGCGGGGCAAGGTGATTTAGATCTTGGTGGAGAATGCGAGGTCTGTGTTGTAGCGCAAGAGGCTGCAGAGTAAGCCAGCCTTTTCGAAGCTCTTAGAAATGTTTGTGTATGATTAACGCTACGCCGCCACCCGATTCTTCAGCCGAGCCAGTTATTCGCAATGAGAGACTCATCAAGGGTGTCTTAGCCACCACGATTGCCGCTAGCGCGTTTACGATACAGATATTTCTACCGGCGCTTCCGGCCGTGCAAGCAGCCTTTGACGTCACCGCGACACAGGTGCAACTGACAATCAGTTTGCCACTTCTCGTAACGGCGCTGGCAACGTTGATCTATGGTCCCTTGTCAGATCGCTACGGGCGACGACCGATATTAATAATCGGTATGGTTCTGTTTTTCGTCGGGACTGTATTGTGTCTTTTCGCCCCGACAATTCTCACTTTGGTCCTAGGCCGTTTCATCCAAGCTTTAGGCAGTGCAGCTGGTGTGGTTATTGCGCGTGCCGCTGTGCGTGACTTGTATGGCAGAGAAAGGGCCGCGGCCGTGTTGGCCGGGCTGGTCGCCGTGATGATTGTCGCCCCGATGATTGCACCAACCTTGGGTGGATTTTTGGTCGACGCTTTTGGGTGGCGTGGCAATATCGGTGCGACGGTCTTATTCGCAGGCGCGCTTTTGGCTCTCGTCGTTTTTGGATTTCCTGAAACTCATCATGCACGGAGCGGCGCATCTTTTGGGCTCGGCAGTATGGTTGAGAGTTTCCAAACCTTACTCGCATCTCCAGCGTACAGGGCGTACGCGTTTCAAAGCGCGTTCATGATCGCGATATTCTACGTGTTTCTAGCGGCCGCACCTTACGCAGTGATGGTTGTGATGGACGTGAGCGCGACCGGTTACGGACTATATTTCCTACTTTCGACGGTGGGATACCTAGGTGGTACCCTACTTGCGAACCGGTACTCACAGCGCGTGGGGATCGATCGTATGGTTCGTATTGGAACTGGCCTTGCTGTTTTGACGACTGCCATCGTTGTTATTTTGATGTTCGCCGGTATATGGCATCCACTTGCGGTCTTTATACCCATTACGGTGATGGGCGTGGCCAATGGCATGGCACTGCCAAACGCGAGTGCGGGGGCGATAAGTGTCTATCCAGATCTTGCCGGTGCGGCTTCGGGTTTAACATCGTTTATTCAGCTCGGCATTTCTGCGGTCTTTGCGCAAGTGTCGGGTAGCTTACAAAACGGCACCCCGCATCCGCTGGCGCTGTACATGTTCGGTGCCGCAATTTTGGCTTGGGTTTCATTCGAAATCTTTAAACGGGCGGAAGCGGCGGAAACGCTTCATTCCTAGCTAGTTCGCTCCTCCTTAGTGAACGGTAGCGATTTTTACGGTATGTGCCGTATCACCTGATTCAGCAGGGTTCGAGGTCGGAGCGGGGATTGTTTGTGCAAGCTGTCGGCTGCTTTTGAAGGCATTCCACCAATGGCGCATTGACGCCGCGATGGGCTGGGCCATTTCTTGGCGAAATACGACGTCCTTGGTTAAGTCTTTTGTCGCTTCCATCGTCGTGAGTTGTAGCAACTCACTGATGCGTTTCATCGCGACATCGTGTTCTTTCTTCGTATCATCTGCCTCGACGACGCGAACGCGTCGCATGACGTCGAACACAAGGTCTGACACCAGTTGATCGGATCGGCCGGCCAGTTGGTCGACCAATTCATTAATGTCGGCGAGGAGGTCTTCGGCGATATCTGCCTGATACAAGGAGCGAATCTTGGACGCTTCCATTCCAACGATTACGGCATAGAAATAGTGGCGAACGGGGTGGGTTTCTAGCAATCGGCGCTTCTCTTCAAATTCCAGCGGGCTGTCCTCTAAGAAGCTCGCCAGCCGATTTTCCCAGACTGGGTAGTTTTTTTCGACAACCTCAACGACGTCGTAAAGGAACCGTTTTGCAGCTTCTTTCGTCGCAACCGTGTGTTTTGCCGAAATACTCATTTAGGTCACCACATGTTGTACGCTTCTACACTGCAGTAACGTTTTATGGACCTTTGACGTTGCGACCGGCGCATCAGGGCTCGCGAGCATTAGAGTGGCCGAAATGGTCTTTCTTTTGCGGCAAAGGCATATTTCTGCCGCAGTTACCCGCGCAAAATGTCTTTATGAGGACGAAAATGAAACCAATTGGCTGCAAGCGCGTTAGCTAGCAGACAGCTGGTGATTAATTTAGTATCGAAACTATAAATATTTGCGGCCTTAAGCTTTTTTTTAAGGCCCTGAGCGAGAATCTAACCGCACGAGGGAACCCGCTGGGCTGGTATACCGGTCGCTAGGGAATGGGGACTATGGCCGATAAGCCAACACAATCACTGGCGGATCAAGAACGTAGGGGCTCGCCTGTATTTCGCCAGCGTGCACAGCAGGCTTACGACGCCTTACGCAAAATGATCGCTGATCATGGCGGATCAGACATTGCTGAAGACCTGGCGGATAAGCCCATGGTTGAAGACGTCATGCGGACCAAGCCTGAGATGATCGGGGCGTTGCTCGACTCAGTATGGCAATTGAGAAGCAACGAACAGCTGGCACCGTATTTTGGCACTATTGAAGACCGCGCGGTGCTTGTAGAAAGCCTTGATGAGCCGATAGCCCCCTGCAAGCGGAGCTACGCCAATACAATCCAATCCCATCTTTATGGCGCAGCCCGCCTCTTTATCATGCGCCGCGAGAACGAATGGTTGAGGGCCAAAGTCGATAATCCGGGTGGCCTCGGCAAGGACGCGACTGGTGGCTTTGCCAATTTCTTGCGGCGAATGGTCGGAATAAAAATAAAAATCAATGTCGACGCTGTACGCGCTACATATCCCGGGCTGGGGCTTTACGACCTCATCAAGCCTTATCTGTTACACGCTGATCAATTTAAGTATGTGCCAGATTATGCGGAATTGAGCACCAAAGGCGCGGCCGTCATCGGTGATATTTTCGAAGACTTGCGCTCGTCGTCAGCCATTAAAGTCGCCTGTAGGCTTAGTCCCGATGGGCTAACGAACGCGAAAGGATGCGCCCACGCCTACGCAGAATCTGAAGTGTTCTCTGCTGCGATGGAGGCTGATAAGGACGCTGTCCGTAAGCGCAATATCGATACTCTTCGCCGCGATAAAGAACTGACAGACAAGATTAAGCGACTCACAGCGACAGTTTTTGCTGATATTCTCAACAATCACTTCGAATGCATTGCATTTGTTGAACGCCACAAAGCGGGCGCCGAAGCAGTCGTTCGCGCCTTGGCGCCTCTCTATCAAGACGATACGTGGACCGTACTCGCCGACGAAGGTGCTGTTGAGAACGCAATCAATTGTCCTGCGAACGTCACAAAAGAGCTCGGCCGTGACGCGCGTTACGTTGACGTTCTTGTGTCCAAGTACATCACTCAGATGAATTACCCAGATATCGGACGCGATTTGATCAAGATGCTGCACGCCGAATTATCGGAAGAGGACTACCATCGCGCCTTGCAAGACGAGGCCGCGGTGAAGGTTTGGGGGACGGTGCCTGGGCTGGTTAATAACGAATTTAAGTACCAGCATGATGCCAAGACGGCGGACAAAGAGATAAAGAACTTTGGCGACCTCAAGACGGTTTTAGCGCCTGTCATCCAAGACATAAAGAATGCGCTAGGGCTTGTTACTGAGGAAGAAACCGTTGAGGCCTAGGGGTTCTGGGGCCCTGATATCCTCCAATTGCGCTAACGGCCTCGCGCCGGTACCGTACACCAAATCACTTTTTGAAGGGGCGACGTAGGTCAAATGGGCAATTCCGAGCGAGCACATCCAGACGCAATATTCGTCCGTTTCACAGGTGCCAAAGGCTTTGGCTTTACGTACATCGACGAAGAGGCCTTCGCGGCAGCCGCTGATCATTTTTTGGCGATTGCGCTGGCTCGTGAAGAGGACGATACAGCCGAAATCCGGCACCAAGTTTGCCATGACCAGCTTTGGCGCGTGTTTGCCGATCCGATGGGAGAACAATACACTTGGCATAACGTGCGATGGATCGTAGCGGCAGCCGTTAGAGACAAATATGGCTATGAAGGACCAACGCCGCGCGTGGTTGTCGTCGAAAATGCCGAAGACGATGCGGGTATCATCATCCGCTCAGGCGATGAGTTCCTTGAACACCCAGGTTGGCCGCGGGCGCTAATCGTTGGCCACCCGGCGACCGGCGGTGGTCCGGCCACGTTTTTTAGCTCTCGAGAGGGCTTTGAAGTGACGGCTAAGCGACCGATGTCGGACGAATTATGGCTGCCGCAGATCGTTGACCGCCTCTACGAGGTAACACCGTCGGTGGTTATGGGCATGCCTAAATCCGATAAGGAAGGCAAAATGCAGGTTCAATGCCGCGCTGTCGCGTTTGGCACCAAGGCGAGCCTCAAGGAGCGCACATCGTCGGATTGACGCCCGACTTCTAATCAGTCGTCCTGCTGCTCTAAATCAACCAGAGCCTCAATGTCGCGATCGGCGAGGCCAGCGGCCAAAATCAGCCGTACAATTCTGACATCGACTGGCGGATAATCTTGTTCCTCAGTCAGTCCATCGGCGTCCAGTGCGGCTTCTAGACGTTCAGACATGACTTTGATGCCACTTGGCTGGAAAGGGCGGGCACCGAGCTCCGGCCCCAGCATAAGGAACCCTGAGAACGACGCTGCATCTATGAGGATTGGATCAAGGGTTTCCTTACGGTCGCCGAATTCCTGCGCCCACTGGAAAAGTAACTGACGAACACCGCCGTCAATGCGTCGAATATCGATATCCAACGCAATCCATTCGCGGTCTAGGACCTGAAAAGCCCATTTCCGCTTGCTTCCGAAGCCAAGGATATCGAGACTAAGGGCCATGACAGATGATCCTAAAAATGAAGTCCCTGAACTACCCGGCCTGCAGGAATGCCGCAAGTGCGGTGCTAGCTTTCGCTGGGAACCAAGCAATCCGGCAGTAAAGGCATCGCCTCTTGTTGCTCGCGTGGTTAAGCCAAGCGATACCTGCGATTGTGGATACGGAAACCGGGGCTAAGAAAGGCCCACGCGGTCTTTGTCGAGGGATACGGCCTTAATCAGGGCATATACCGGCATATCGATCTGCAAGCCTAGTCGTTCGGACGCTAGTCGTGTGATTTGTGCCCAAAGATGAACCGGGCGCTTAGCGGATCCAATGTTCACTTGTACATCGACGACGGGTCGCCCAGGAGATTCAACTATAGACTTAATAGATCCCTCTAAAATATTGAGAACGCTTAGTTTTTCTGGCCGCTCGAGTGCTAAAGCGACGTCCTGTGGTCGGACCTGAACACGGACGTGCGCGCCGGGCGGAAGGTTAAGCTTAGTCACCAAAAGAGTCTGCCCTGCGGCGGCCAGCTTAGTTAAGCCGTGGGTGGCAACATGTTCAGTCACCGTTGCAGCAAGGACCGTGCCCGTATCCCCGTCATCCGTGAGGGGTGATAGGTCCATCGCGCCGGTAATGTCTTCGACCGTTCCGAAGGCTTTGATTTGTCCATCGTCAAGAACAGCCAGCCAGGTCGCAAGTCGGCGGATCTCGGAGAGGCTGTGGGACACATAGAGGATTGGAAGGTCGAGGCTATGCCTCAAACCTTCAAGGTAAGGCAGGATTTCAGCTTTGCGTTCGGAATCCAGTGCGGCCAGCGGCTCGTCCAATAGGAGTAGGCGCGGATTGGCGAGAAGGGCTCGGCCGATTGCGACCCGTTGGCTTTCCCCACCGGACAGATGATGAATGGGGCGGTCCAGCAAGGAGCCAAGATCGAGCAGGTTTACGATAGCGTCAAATGAGAGCGCTTGATTGTCCGAAGGAGGATTGAAACGCCGTCCAAATATCAGATTGTTTTTGACGTTAAGGTGAGGAAAAAGGCGCGTATCCTGAAAGACATAGCCGATACGCCTTTTTTCAGGCGGTACCCAAGCGCCATGCTGGGTGTCGCATAGCACCGCATCGCCAACCTGTACTTTGACAAAGTCGGGACGGAGCAGACCGGCAACGATCTTGAGCATTGTGGTCTTTCCGGAGCCCGATCGCCCAAAGATTGCCGTCACACCCTTGTCAGGTGTGTTTAGGCTGGCATCAAGGCGAAACACGTTAGTGCCGTCTACGAAACGATGTCCTGCTTCTATTGTCAGCATACGCTTAGTGCCCGCGCAGCTGGAAATAAGATCGCCGCGAAAGCCATTCAGACGCCAGCAAGGCCGCTAAGGCGAGAACCAGGGAGAGCAACACCAGTCGCATCGCTATGGTGTCGCCGCCAGGCGTTTGGGTCGCGGTGTAGAGGGCCAAAGGCAGGGTTTGGGTTTCTCCTGGAATATTGGCGGCAAAGGTAATCGTTGCGCCGAATTCGCCGAGCGCCCGGGCGAAGAAGAGAAGGGCGCCGGAAATGATGCCCGGCATAACAATCGGCAACGTGACAGCGAAGAAGGCTTGGCGCCGATCTGCGCCTAAGGTCACAGCCGCTTCCTCCAGGCGAGGATCTACGCCCTCCAAGGCTTGGCGGATTGGCCGTACAAACAGCGGAAAGGCAACGACTGAAGCTGCGATCGCCGCGCCCTGCCAGGTAAAGACCAGGCCGACATCGAACCAATCGTTCAACCAGGCTCCGACAATGCCTTGGCGGCCGAGAAGAACCAGAAGCAGATATCCAATCACGACCGGTGGCACGACCAGCGGGACATGAATCACGGCATTGAGAACGGCTTTTCCCCGGAATTCCTTCCGTGCGAGCAGCCATGCGGTGCCGAGGGCGAGTGGGAAGGACCAAGTAACGCTCCACAGCGCCACTTTGAGACTGATCTGCAGCGCCTCGAGCTCGAGCGTTGAAAATCCGAACATGTGACTATTCCGCCGCCATCGCGTTGGCCATGGAGGCGAGAGCCTGATCGAGATCGGCAATGAGATCCGCCGGATTTTCAAGGCCAACGTGGAGCCGCATGGTCGCGCCGGTTGGAGTCCAGCCGGACACCGGGCGCTTTATGGAACTGCCAGAGGTCGACATCGCTAAACTCTCATAGCCACCCCAGCTAAAGCCACGCAGGAAAAGTGTTAGCGCGTTGATGAATCGATCTGCGGCTTCTTGGCTCACTGAGGCGTTGAACATAAAGCCGAACAGGCCGTTGGCGCCTGAAAAATCTCGGCTCCAAATGGCGTGTCCCGGATCAGAAGCCAGTGCGGGATACATCACCCGGTCAATTTCAGGTCGTTCCTGGAGCCATTCGGCAACAATACGAGCATTTTCTTCGTGTCGCTCCAGACGCACGCTGAGGGTGCGCAGGCCACGCAAAGCCAAGTAGGCGTCATCTGGGCTCAAGCCATAGCCAAACAGGAGTGAGGTCATCTTGAGCCTTTGGTGCAGGTCATCGTCATCCAAGCACAAAGTTCCTACGGCCACATCTGAATGTCCGCCAATGTACTTGGTGCCAGAATGAACGGATATGTCGATGCCCAGCGCAGGTGCGTCGATTAGGAGTGGCGTTGCCCAGGTATTGTCCGCGACGACGAGGATGCCGTTGTCCTTGGCCACTTTGGATACTGCTGGAATGTCAGTCATGTCGAAGGTCAGCGATCCTGGACTTTCGACAATGATCATCTTCGTGTTGGGCCGAATGAGATCAGCAACGCCAGCACCGACAGATGCATCGAACAGTTCAGCTTCGAGACCCCAATTTGCGAGGCGGTCACAACAGACCAGGCGGATTGGCCCATAAACGTTATCAGCGACAAGCACATGATCTCCGCTGGCGCAAAGACCCAAGATTGAAATCAGAATTCCGGACAAGCCACTGGGGAGGGCCAGGCAATGATTGTAGCCTTCTAGGTCAGCGATGGCTTCCTCAAGCGCCCAGTGGGTCGGGGTGCCGGCGCGGCCATAGGCCAGCATGTCCGGTGGATGCGTCGCCCGATGCCGCATTTCTTCAACATCGGCGGATACAACGGTGGAGACCCGATAGACAGGCGGATTAACGGCACCGTCAAAGCGCTCTGGATGGGAGCCACTGTGAACTAGACGCGTATCTTGATGTTTTTTACCGTCGCCGGCCGCCATTTCGCATTCCCCCAACGCACATGAGGCGTATTGTGACCCGCTGGGAGCAAAAACGAAAGCGACAAGGGGCGGTAGGCTAGGCTGCGTCTGCGTTAGGGCCTAACTTCTTCAGGGCAGCCAGTGGACTTGATTCGATGTCCGTCGCGAGCGTCGCGTTCCATTTATTAAGAAAACCGAACAGGGCGATGACCGATACGATTT
The DNA here is from genome assembly GCA_018666155.1 of Rhodospirillaceae bacterium. Classification (GTDB taxonomy): domain Bacteria; phylum Pseudomonadota; class Alphaproteobacteria; order Rhodospirillales; family Rhodospirillaceae; genus WLXB01. Next base: position 17,628 of record JABJAH010000003.1, read on the forward strand.
CGCATATTTGATTGTCGTCGAAATGTTTCTTGAGCTCGTCGAAGTCTTCGTCGGTGCAACCAACTGGTGCATGGCCAGCCCCTTGGGCCACCCTCATGGCCGCTCGTTCAGCATCAGAGAACAATGGACTGGATTCATACTCCCAAATGGCTTTGATCTTTTCAGGATCGATACCAGCCATATCAGCACCGTGGACGGTATGGGATTGGCAGTACACACAGCCAGAGGCGGAACTGGTAATGATCGAAACCAACCTCTTGAGTTCGTTGGAGACTAATCCATCCTTGCCATAGATTGCCCAGGTTAAGCCGCCGAGGCCCTCCATTAGGCCAGGGACGCGAGCAAAGGTCAGACCATCGTTGGCGCGAAAGCCCATTCTTTCTTCGCCGTGTTTCATACGCTCTTGAAACTCTTCCGGAAGGGACTCAAGCGGCAGTGGGTCAATACGAGGCATGGTGCTGTCCTTGTTTGGTTTATTTGGATGGGCCGGTTTCAATGGGTGTTTCCGGATCGCTTCCCCAGTCTACCCAGGAGCCGTCGTATATCGCGACATCATCCTTCCCGAGAAGATAGGCACCAAGGGCAACGGTACAGGCGGTTACGCCGGAACCACAGGTGGTCGCCATGGGTGCATTGAGATCGACACCCGCCCCATCGAATTGTGCCTGGAGATCATCGGCGGACCTGATGGTCTTCGTGTCGCTTACGAACAAGCTGCCGAAGGGCACATTCAAGCTGCTAGGAATATGTCCCGAGCGCAAACCGGCCTTGGGTTCAGGGTCTGTCCCAGCAAAGCGCCCAGCAGAGCGAGCGTCAACGACCTGATACAAAGCAGCATCGATGTTGTTTTTGATGTCGTCTTTGCTGCGCACCATTTCCAATGCTTCTTGAGTGGCCGCAAAGGACTTGGCACCAATCTGTGGCTGATCTGCTGATAGCGGTTTGTTTTCCGACCTCCATTTGGTCAAGCCACCGTCAAGAACGGCTACATTATCGTGTCCATAGGCGCGAAACATCCACCACACGCGCGCAGCAGCGCAACCGCCACCAGCCGCGTCGTAGGCGATGACCTTGGTGTCATTGCCTATACCGAGGGCGCCAACTTTTTGGCCAAACACAGAGGCGGTTGGCACGGTGTGGTCCTGTGCGGCGTTCGGGTCGGCAATGTCGTTGATGTCAAAGAATACGGCACCTGGAATATGACCGGCATCATACTGCTCTTTTGCAGGAGCGGTTCCACCTGGAACAAAGAACGAGGCGTCGACCACAACGAGGTTCTCGTCGCCCAGATGGTTGGCAAGCCACTCGGTTGAGACGAGGGCATCTAGGTTTACGTAGTTCATTGGATTGATCCGTATCTAACGCGATGGCTAAGCCATCCAGGGCGGAATAGGGAGGTCTTTAGAGCGTAGGAACTCCGGATTGAAAATCTTACTCTGATACCGGCTGCCAAGGTCGCACAAAATCGTCACAACGTTTGCCCCGGCCCCAAGCTTTTTGCCGATGCGAATGGCGGAGGCCACGTTGATTCCGGTTGAGCCCCCCATCACGAGGCCATCGTGAAGGACCATATTATAAATGGCGTCGAGGGCTTCGGGGTCCAAGACGCGCTCAGCGTCGTCGAGTGGTGCGTCCTTGAGGTTGAGTGTCACACGACCCTGACCAATTCCCTCTGTAATCGACCCCCCTTCGGTCGTGAGTTCACCGGTCTTAATGAAATCGTGCACGACCGATCCCCCTGGATCAGCGGCGACGGTCAGGATGTTTTTGGAGCGTTCTTTCAACGCAATCGATATTCCCGCCAATGTGCCACCGGTCCCAACGGCTGTGGTGAAGGCATCGATCTTGCCGTCTAGCGCATCCCAAATTTCGGGACCGGTGGTTTGAATATGGCCGTCTCTGTTTGCGGTGTTGTCGAACTGATTGCAGAAGTAGCCGCCGACTTCCTCTGCCAGCCGCTGTGCAACATGGACGTAATTGTTGGGGTCTTTGTAGGGCACGGCTGGCACCTCGCGCAGCTCTGCGCCACAGGCGCGGACCGTATCTTTTTTCTCTTGGGCCTGAGTGTCAGGCATGACGATGATGGACTTGTAGCCAAGAGCATTGCCGACTAGGGCGACACCGATGCCCGTGTTGCCGCCCGTCGCCTCAACGAGGGTTCCGCCAGGCTGGATCAGGCCGCGCTTCTCTGCGTCACGAATCATGTAAAGCGCCGCCCGGTCTTTGACCGAGCCACCTGGGTTCATGAACTCAGCCTTGCCGTAAATGTTGGCGCCGGAGACCTCTGACGCCCACTTGAGGCGGATCAGCGGCGTATTTCCAACGGCCTCGATAAAATCTCCGTGCACTGGGGTCTTCATGGTTTAGTCCTGCTTTGAGCAATGGTACGACCACCATAGGATTAAGCAGCTAGCCGTCCAAGAGGCTGGCGGCATGATAGGCTTCACAATACCGATACAAGAGAAGGATCGTTCGTTATGTCAGAGAGCCGTAAAATAGAATTCCCCGGTCACTCAGGTGAGATGCTGGCTGCCCGTCTGGATCTGCCTGACGGCACGCCAAAAGCGTTCGCCCTCTTTGCCCACTGCTTCACGTGCTCGAAAGATATTTTTGCGGCGTCACGGATCGCCGCTGAGTTGAGCGCAGAAGGTATCGCTGTGTTGCGCTTCGATTTCACGGGGCTGGGAGCGTCGGAAGGAGAATTTGCAAATACCAACTTTTCGTCGAACGTGCAGGATCTCTTGGAAGCGGTTGCTTACCTAGAGAAAGAACATGAAGCGCCGGCTATTCTCATCGGACATTCTCTTGGCGGTGCAGCGGTTTTGGCGGCAGCGCCACATGTTGAAGGTGCGAAGGCCATTGTGACGATCGGTGCGCCGTCGGATGCGGAACATGTTGCGCACAATTTCGGCGCAAAGCTTGATGAGATCGCGAAGGATGGTGAGGCGGACGTGGAGTTGGCCGGGCGAACCTTTAAGATCAAGAAGCAGTTTCTCGACGACATCGCCGGACAAAACGTGCTTGACGCCGTCAAGGGCATGAAGAAAGCGCTGTTGGTTTGCCATGCCCCTATGGATGAAACCGTTGGGGTCAAAAATGCGACCGACATTTTCGTGGCTGCTAAACATCCAAAGAGTTTTCTGTCTCTCGACAGTGCGGATCACCTGTTGCGCAAAAAGAGTGATTCCATCTATGCGGCGCGCTGCATCGCAGCTTGGGCAGCGCGCTACATCGGCGCCATAGACGACTCAGCTGCGCCGAAACCCTTGCCCGATGGCCAAGTTGTGGTGGAGGAGACAGGAACCGGACAGTTTATCCAATCGGTTCAGGTCGGCGCGCATGTGCTGACGGCAGATGAACCCGCCAGCGTCGGTGGCGACAATACAGGACCAGCGCCATACGACTATTTGTTGGCTGGGCTGGGGGCGTGCACATCCATGACCTTGCGAATGTATGCCAACCGCAAACGATTACCCCTGGATAAGGTATCCGTTCTGCTCAGTCACACCAAAATACATGCGGATGACTGCGCCGACTGCGAAACTAAGGAGGGTAAGATCGATGAGATCACCCGAGAAATTACGATCACCGGCGATTTGGATGACGATCAACGCGCACGATTGCTTGAGATCGCAGACAAATGTCCCGTGCATCGGACACTCGAACGTGAAGTCAAAGTGCGTACCGCGCTTGTCGCTTAAGTTTTGAGAGATTTCATATGACCGAGCGACCTAAGACAAATCTGCAATGGCTTTTGGCTGAGCGACCGATCGACCGAGCAGTGAAGGAAAGCGATTTCAAACTTCACGAGGGTGCGGTCCCTGAGCCGAAAGACGGCGAGTTTGTGATTCGTGTTATTTACTCGTCATTGGCACCGGTGATGCGGTTTTACATGCTCGATGGGGCGGGGATCGAAGAACCGCTGGAGATCGGCGATGTCATGCGCGGGCGCGGCGTGGGTCAAGTTGTGACGTCCAAGAATCCTGACTACATGCCCGGCGATATTGTACATGGCAAAATGGGATGGCAGCAGTACGCCGTCGCCGACAGTTCACCCTATTATCTGATGTACAAGGTTACGCAGCGGGAAGTGCCGGTTTCGACCGCGCTTGGTGTGCTCGGCATGACTGGGTTTACAGCCTATTTCGGTCTGTTTGATATTGGCAAACCCAAAGCCGGTGAGACGGTTTTGGTCTCAGGTGCGGCTGGTGGCGTCGGTTCTAACGTTGGCCAAATCGCAAAAATTCGGGGATGTAAAACCGTCGGCATCGCGGGCTCAGACGAGAAGTGCAAAATGCTGGTCGAGAGTCTGGGCTACGACGCTGCGATCAATTATCGAGATGGCGACGTCGGCGCACAAATGGATAAGACGTGCCCGAATGGTATTGATGTCTTCTTTGATAATGTCGGCGGTGAAATCCTCGACGAAGGCCTGGCGCGGATCAACAAGTACGCGCGTGTCGTCGCTTGCGGCCAGATCAGTCAGTACATCGGCGACGGCAGTCCCCGGCCAATCAAAAACGCCTACAAGATCGGGCGTCTCAACGCATTATTGCAGGGTTTCTTAATCTACGACTATGCGCCGCGACTGGCCGAGGCCGAGAGCGACATGGTGCAGTGGATCCGCGAAGGGCGGCTGACGTATCAAGAAGATATCTTGGATGGCATCGAACGCATGCCCGAGGCGCTGATCCGGCTCTACGACAGTAAGAACAGGGGCAAACAATTGGTGAGGGTCAGCCCCGATCCGTTCTAAGCTCTGTCCCTACACAAAGTAGGGAGGAGTCCGTCATGGCTCCCAAAAAAACAAACTTCGATTTTCCGAGGAACGAGCCCATGCACTGTTCGTTTGGTGCATCGAGCTCATGCAAGTGCGTTCGCGCGAACGCCCCCATGCATTAGAAAAAATCAAACGAGCCCATGCATCGCTGAATAGGGCGCGACATAAAGTTGCCCTGAACAGGATTGTCTTACCCAGCCGCGCCCCAGACCGCGATGATGATGGTCAGGATACCGAGGGCCAAGTTCGTGGCGACGATTTTGCGAACCGTCTGAAGGGCCTTGCCGGCGGTATCGAAATCCCGAGCGTCTGCCGCGTACTTGAAGGTGCGGAACGGGCCGTGATTAAGCCAGAAAAACAGGATCGTCATGACCAGAGCCAGGGTGAACATCGTATCGACATGGGCCCCTGCCGCGCCAAAGCCGGAGAGCACGAAGAACATCATGTAAATGCCCGTCGCCCAGAGCACGACAACGGTGCCGAGGACCCAGCGCAGGAATCGTTGCAAGGTCCGTCGCCATAGGGGTAGAGCGTCTTCAGGTGACAAGCCGGCCATAGACGGGCGCAGCGCCATATAGGCGAAGAACATACCGCCGACCCAAACGACTGAGGCGAGGGTGTGGAGGGTGTTCGAAAGGTTCCAAAGCATGGCGGTCGTCCTTGTACAGGTAAGCCTTGGTTTTAGGCGCGAGACTTCAAAACGGCAAGGGCGGACAACGGCGGTAGAACGCTGCTACCCTAACCGACAGGGATAGGTATACGGGTGAGGGAGCTTTTATATGCGTGCAGCGATGATGTTTGTTTTGGTCTCGACCTGGCTGGCGGGCCCCGCCGCAGCGACAGAGATTCACTGCGATGGGCAGGAAGAGAACCTCAACCGCTATTTGGCGCTGTTCGATGTGCTGTTCCAGCAGCGCGACGGCAGCCGCGCCGGGGAGTTCTATGCCGCGGAATTCATCAGCCATAACGCCGATGCTGGCGGCGCGGAGACGACGATCGGCCGGCCGGCCTGAGCGGCTTGAGCGGATGTTTACAGCCTCTAAAGCGGCGTCGCCGGACCGTCAGCTGCGCAACGACATGATCATCTGCCAGGACGACATGGTGTCGACACGGATGATGGTGTGGGGCACTCAAACTGGGACGATGATGGGTAATCCACCGTCAGGGCGACAATTCAAGTTCACGGCTATGGATATCTTCCGCTTTAAGGACGGCATGATTGTGGAGCGCTGGGGGGAGTCAGACACCGTCATCCTTATTCGCCAATTGGGATTGGACGTCGACCTCTCGTTTCAGCCGATGGCGGATTAGTCAGCTTGTCAGCATGAATGCCGCGATTATTGTCGCGCAGAACATAGCCAAGGCGAGCAGAGACGTAGCTGTGCGCAAGACCGTCACCGTCCAAGGGCTATCAAGGGTATCAGCGATCAAATGCCAGGCTGGGGCGGAACTGCGGACCAAGTGGCGTGCGACAGCGGTGCCAATGCCGCGGCGGTGGGTTTTTTCAAAGGCATCAAGGGCCCGCGCCCGCGCAGCCAGCCGTCGGGCTGGATCCGGCGCTGGAACCTCCAGGGAGAGAAGTGTTTCGAGATCGACGTCACGCATGGCTGTTTCCCAAGTCTTCATCGTGCCATTGCTGCGACAAGACCTTACGGGCCTCGTGGATGCGCCAGGACACCGTTGTTTCGGCACAGCCTAGGGAATCTGCGGCTTGGCCATGGCTGAGGCCATCCCGAAACACCAGGAGTACCGCCGATTTCAGTTTCTCAGGCAGTTGTTCGACCGCACCCAAGAATTCCCTGGTGATGGCGTTGCGCTCCGGCGTTGCTTCGTGGCCGACCGGATCAAACTCTTCGGGCCAAGACCGTTCATAGCGACGGCAGGCTTTGCGCTGCCAGTCTTTGGCGGTGTTGAGGGTGAGGCGGTAGAGCCAAGTGGTGAACTTGGACTCAAATCGGTAGCTGTTCAGCTTACGGGCCAGTTTGACGCAGGTATCCTGCGCGATGTCCTGGGCGTCGGTTTGATTGCGGGTGTGATGCAGGGCGATGCGGTAGATCAGGTCGTAGTGTTTATCGAAGAGCGTAGCGAAGGCTTGTCGATCACCGGCCATAGCGGCGCGGATGAGGGGATCATCAAAAGAGCTTGATCTGTTAGATAGCTTAGTATGGGTGTCGCGGTCCGTCAGCCTGTCCGTCATAAGCGTCTCCCTTCTGAGATTGAGACGATGGCCTAGTGGATATCCTTGGACAGGTTTGTGGCTTTTTTAGGCCGGTGTGGTCTCGTTCGGCGAGATTCTATTTATGAATAGAAACAACACCTTGAGAATTATTCCTCAGAAGATTCTTTAATGGGAAAAGCGGTCGAGCCCGAGCCCATCGAGGTCGATCTCCGGCGTCCGTCCTGATATCAGGTCGGCCAAGGCCTGTCCCGACCCGCAGGCCATGGTCCAGCCAAGGGTGCCATGGCCGGTGTTTAGGAACAGATTATCGTAAGGCGTGCCGCCAATAATGGGCACGGAATCAGGTGTTGCGGGGCGCAAGCCGCACCATGGTTCGATAACGCTATAGTTCGCCGCGTTTGGAAAGAGTGATTGGGTTGCAGAGACAATGGGGGCCAGCCGGACGGGGTCGAGCGCGGTGTTCCAGCCGGCAAGTTCTGCGGTTCCCGCAGCACGGAGTTGGTTCCCGAGGCGGGTGATGACGACGAATTTGCTTTCGTCGGTGATGCTTCGGCTGGGTGCGGCATCGCTGGTGGTGATTGGGCTGGTCATGGAATAGCCCTTGGCCGGGTAGATTGGGATAGCCAGGCCTAAAGGCTTGAGCAGGCGTGGCGTTTCGCTGGCGAGACAGAGCACATAGGCATCAGCTTCGATGGTGCCATGGTCGGTGGCGATCCCTGTGATTTCACGATTACGAGTGGTCAGCGCTTTGATCGATGTACTGAACTGAAATGTAACGTTGGCATCCTGGGCGATCTTGGCCAGTGTTTCTGTAAACTGACGGGCGTCTCCGGTTTCGTCGTCTGGGCTCAAGACACCGCCGACCAGGGGCACTTCGGCGTGGGCAAGGGCAGGTTCTTCAGCCAAAAGGGCATCACGGTCTAAAATCGTTTGAGACAGTCCGTGGTCAGTTAGCTTTTGGGCTGTTGCGTAGCCTGCTGCGGCTGCCGACTGATCCCGATAGACATAAAGCAGCCCGCCCGTGGTTTGATTGTACTGAAGCCCGTGGTGTTGCCGCCAGGCCTGCAAGACGCCGCGGCTGTACGTCGCGATGCGCAACGCCTTTTCAAAGTTCAATGCGGCATGGCGGGAGGTGCAATTGGCGAGGAAGCGAAGACCCCAGCGCCATAGGGACGGATCCCACCGCAGGGGTTTGAATAACAGCGGCGCATCGGCCTGGAACATCCATTTGAAGGCCTGGAAAGGCACATGCGGCGCGGCCCAGGGCGTGGTGTGGGCGGCCGAAATCTGTCCGCCATTGGCGAAGCTGGTTTCTTCGGCGACGGCGTGTTGTCGGTCAATGACGACCACCTCGTGCCCCAGCATGCTTAGGGCATGGGCCGTGGACACGCCGATGACGCCAGCGCCGAGGACGGCGACCTTCATCGTGTAAGCCAACGAACGGTTGGGTTTAGGCTATGTTTCGGGCGGGCTATCATTGCGGCGCTATATAGACGATAGCGACGGTGGACACCATCGCTCAGAGCGCACATCTGGTCGTCGTTAAGGGCATATATAGTTAACTATTTGTATTTGAAAATCGGTTGGGTTTCCAGGGACAAGGGGTGCTGACGACGGCACAGATGTATGACGCCGATGCGGCTCAAAAGGTGGGGCAGGGCTTGATTGCCGAAGATTTGGGCCCTGCCATATCCGACCTCCTAAGGAAAACCTGAGATTTTATACGGCTGCAGGCCCGATGGGTGTTGCCTATTGACCGCCGGACGATTAAACGAATGCGGCGTTGCCGCCGTCTCGGCCGGTAAGCGGGTGTGGCGGAATTGGTAGACGCGCTAGGTTTAGGTCCTAGTGACTGCAAAGTCGTGGGGGTTCAAGTCCCTTCACCCGCACCATCCGGTCTATAGAGGCGAAGAATTTGGGCAACGGCGTGCGACTAAGCGCAACGTATTTTTGGGACGGAAACGTCAAATAACGAGTGGCGCTGCGAGGCAGCCACCTAAGGGTAGAACGATGCAGATTACTGAAAAGAGCTCAGAAGGCCTGAAACGCGAACTCAACGTGACCATTGGTGCGCAAGAGATCGAAGGCAAGATTACCGACCGTTTGACTGAAGTTGGCAAACAAGTACGCCTGCCAGGCTTCCGGCCCGGCAAGGTGCCTATGAACCTGCTGAGAAAGCGGTTTGGAGAGTCTGTTAGAGGCGAGGTTGTTGAAACCGCGATTCAGGAATCGACCCAGAAAGCGATCGAAGAAAAAGAGCTTAAGCCTGCGGTACAGCCGAAGATTGATCTGGTCTCCTTTGAGGCTGGTGAAGATTTGGAATTCTCAATCGCGGTCGAGCTTCTTCCTGAAATCGAGATCACCGATCTCTCGTCTTTCAAAGTCGAGAAATTGGTCGCCACGGCGGGTGAATCACAAATTGACGAAACCGTTACAAAGATGGCTGAAAACAATAAGAAATCGGCCCCTCTTAAGGACAATCGCCCAGCCGCAATGGCTGATGTTGTTGTTATCGATTTTATCGGTAGCGTCGATGGCGAAGAGTTCGAAGGCGGTAAGGCCGACGACTTCCAGCTCGAACTGGGATCTGGTCGTTTTATTCCGGGCTTTGAAGAGCAGGTTGTCGGCATGGAGATCGACGGTAAGAAAGACGTCGAAGTGTCTTTCCCCGATGATTACCACAGCACCGATTTGGCAGGGAAACCAGCCCTTTTTAAGGTGACTCTCAAAGGCATTGAGGCACTGGAAACACCCCCTATCGACGAAGATTTTGCCAAAACTATGGGTTTTGACGACCTAGCCGCCCTTAAAGACGCGGTGCGCGGTCAAATTGAGCAGGACTATGTTTATCTGTCCCGCATGAAGACGAAGCGCGAATTGCTCGACCATTTGTCTGACAGCCATACCTTTGAAGTGCCGCCGGCGATGTTGGACGCCGAATTCGATACGATCTGGCAACAAGTTGAACAGGCTAAGGAAGCTAATCAGCTCGACCCGGACGATGAGGGCAAAAGCGACGACGAATTACGCGCCGATTACCGCAAGATCGCGGAACGCCGCGTCCGTTTGGGCTTGCTGCTGTCAGACGTCGGCCAGAAGAACAATCTGACCGTCGCGCCGGAAGAACTGTCCCAGGCCATCGGCAAAGAAGCATCTCGGTTCCCGGGCCAGGAGCAGGCGGTTGTCAGCTACTACCAGAACAACCCGCAGGCGATTGAGCAGGTTAGAGCACCGCTATTTGAAGATAAGGTCATTGACTTCCTGCTTGAGCTTGCCCAAGTGACAGAAAAGACGGTGACGCCTGAAGAACTCGTTGAATTGACCGGCGCTACGGAGACCGACGGCCCAGTTCCGAACGCTAACTAGAAGCAATGGGCCTGGTGCGTTAAGTTAACCTGACAGAACCACGAGAGAATTTATGCAAGATCGCGATCCGATAGAGGTTTTCAACAATACGCTGGTGCCCATGGTGGTCGAGCAGACCAACCGCGGAGAACGGTCGTATGACATCTTTTCTCGGCTGCTTAAGGAACGCATCATTTTCTTGACGGGTCAGGTCAATGATCAGGTTTCGGCGTTGATCTGTGCCCAGTTGTTGTTCCTGGAATCTGAAAACCCGACCAAGGATATTTCGTTCTATATCAACTCCCCGGGTGGCGTTGTGACCTCAGGTCTCGCGATCTACGACACGATGAAATACATCCGGCCAGACGTCTCCACAGTGTGCACAGGGCAGGCGGCCTCGATGGGCTCACTGCTCCTCGCCGGTGGTAAGGCTGAAAAGCGCTATGCGCTGCCCAACGCCCGCATCATGATTCACCAGCCTTCTGGCGGTTTTCAGGGGCAGGCGTCCGATATCGAGATCCAGGCGCGGGAGATTCTCGCGCTCCGGACACGCCTCAATCAGATTTACGTCGATCATACCGGTCAGACCATGAAGGCCATCGAAAAGGCCATGGATCGGGACAATTACATGACCTCGGCGGATGCCAAGACATTTGGCATTATCGATACGGTGGTCACGGAACGGCCTAAGCCCGACGACGAAGACGGCGCGGACGAGAGCAAATAAGGGCCAGTCCTAGGCTTTTTGAGACTTCTACGGCGTTTTAGGTGCTGCTCACATGCCCCGGGCTACAGAGCATTAACCAGATTTACAAAGTTTTGTCGTTGTATTGTGCGGAAACCCTCGTTTAACATCCGGCCAACGCAAGATATGGTGGCCAAGCTTATGCCTACATACAGTATGGGTTTGGCGCGCGGAGAGATCGAATGACCAAGTCGTCCAATGGCGATTCAAAAAACACCCTCTACTGCTCTTTCTGCGGAAAGAGCCAGCATGAGGTGCGCAAGCTGATTGCTGGTCCGACGGTATTCATCTGTGATGAATGCGTTGAACTCTGCATGGATATCATCCGGGAAGAGAACAAGACCAATCTGGTCAAATCCCGCGAAGGCGTCCCGACGCCTCAGGATATCCTGACCGTGCTGGATGACTATGTGATTGGCCAAGCCCATGCCAAGCGTGTGCTATCGGTGGCCGTGCACAATCACTACAAGCGCTTAGGGTCTAACGCCAAAAACGCTGAAGTCGAGATTGCAAAGTCAAACATTCTGCTGATCGGCCCGACGGGCTGCGGCAAGACCCTGCTCGCCCAGACCCTAGCGCGCATTTTGGATGTGCCATTTACAATGGCTGACGCGACGACGTTGACCGAAGCGGGTTATGTTGGCGAGGACGTCGAAAACATTATTCTCAAGCTGTTGCAGGCTGCCGACTACAACGTCGAGCGCGCGCAGCGGGGGATCGTTTACATTGATGAGATCGATAAGATCAGCCGGAAATCAGATAATCCGTCGATCACCCGTGATGTCTCCGGTGAAGGTGTCCAGCAGGCTCTGCTGAAAATCATGGAAGGCACGGTTGCCTCGGTTCCGCCGCAAGGTGGGCGCAAACATCCGCAGCAGGAATTCCTGCAGGTCGACACAACGAACATTCTGTTCGTCTGTGGCGGCGCGTTTGCTGGGTTGGATAAGATCATCTCGAGACGCGGTAAGGGAACGTCGATCGGGTTTGGCGCTGATGTGCGCTCATCCGATGATCGTCAGACTGGTCAAATTCTGCGCGAAATCGAGCCGGAGGATTTGCTCAGGTACGGCTTAATTCCGGAATTTGTCGGTCGTGTGCCCGTGCTCGCAACATTGGAAGATCTTGACGAAGATGCGTTGGTTGAAATTCTAACCAAGCCTAAGAATGCTTTGGTGAAGCAGTATCAGCGCCTGTTCGATATAGAAAATGTCCATCTCGGCTTTACAGAAGACGCCTTGGGCGTGATCTCGAAAAAGGCCATTGCCCGCAAGACAGGAGCCCGTGGATTGCGCTCGATCATGGAAGGCATCTTGCTCGATACGATGTTTGATCTTCCGAGTTTGGAAGGCGTTGAAGAGATCGTGGTCAACGGTGAGGTCACGGAAGGACGGGCCAAGCCACTCTACATCTACGCTGACCGTCAAGAAGACCTCGGGACGCCTGCCTAGTCAAAGATTACGCCGAGGCCTGATTGCGCTTGGCGCATCGGCTTCCTAAATAGAAATTAAGCTCCGGCAACCCATCACGTGTCGGTAGCGTATATGAAATGAACATAGCGCGGTTGAATTGCAGCCGCCGGCGATAGCCCAGAATCTTTGGGCCGCCACCAAGCGAGGTATTCACGTGAGTTCCGATAAAGGCCAATTGTATCCCGTCCTGCCGCTCCGCGACATTGTGGTATTCCCACATATGATCGTGCCGCTGTTTGTCGGTCGTGAAAAATCCGTCAAGGCGTTGGAAGACGTTATGGGCGACGACAAGCAGATTATGCTGGTCGCGCAACGGGACGCTGCGGTTGATGACCCTGCGTCTGACGATATTTACGATGTTGGTACGATCTCAACTGTTTTGCAGTTGCTGAAATTGCCCGATGGTACCGTGAAGGTATTGGTTGAAGGTGGTCAGCGGGCCAAGATTACCGGCTACAAAGAGAATAGCGAATTCTTCGAAGCCTACGCCGACGCGTTCGAAGACGAAGCTGACGGTGAGCCAGAACTTGAAGCCCTGTCACGTTCTGTGGTGACTGAGTTTGAGCAGTACATCAAACTCAATAAGAAAATTCCGCCGGAAGTATTGGTCTCGGTCAATCAGATCGAAGAGCCTTCAAAACTTGCAGACACGGTTGCGTCTCATCTCGCTCTCAAGATTTCCGACAAGCAGGAACTCTTGGAACTCGGCACGGTTTCTGAGCGCCTGGAAAAAATTTACGGCGTTATGGAAGGTGAGATCAGCGTTCTTCAAGTCGAGAAACGCATCCGCAATCGCGTCAAACGCCAGATGGAAAAAACTCAACGCGAGTACTATTTGAATGAGCAGATGAAGGCCATTCAGAAGGAACTTGGCGAAACTGAAGACGGTCGTGATGAAGCGGCTGAATACGAAGACAAAATTAAAAAACTTCGGATGCCGAAAGACGCAAAAGAAAAGGCGATGTCTGAGCTGAAGAAGCTCAAGGCGATGAGCCCGATGTCTGCCGAGGCCACAGTCGTTCGTAATTACCTCGATTGGATGACCGATATTCCTTGGAAGAAGCGGTCAAAGGTCAACAAGGACCTGCAGGCTGCGGAAGACCAGTTGGATAAGGATCACTACGGTCTCGACAAGGTCAAAGAACGCATCGTTGAATATCTTGCTGTGCAGCAGCGAACCAAGAAACTAAAGGGTCCGATTTTGTGCCTTGTTGGTCCGCCCGGCGTTGGAAAGACCTCGCTCGGTAAGTCTGTCGCTAAGGCGACCGGTCGTAATTTTGTTCGTATGTCCTTGGGTGGTGTACGGGATGAAGCGGAAGTGCGTGGCCATCGCCGGACCTATATCGGTTCGATGCCTGGTAAAGTTATTCAGGGCATGAAGAAGGCGAAAACGTCCAACCCGCTCTTCTTGTTGGATGAGATTGATAAGCTTGGCAACGATTGGCGCGGCGATCCATCTTCAGCGTTGCTCGAAGTGCTGGACCCCGAACAGAATTCGACATTCCAGGATCACTATCTGGAAGTCGACTACGACCTTTCGGACGTGTTGTTCATCACGACGGCCAACTCACTTCGTATGCCGCAGCCCTTGCTCGATCGGATGGAAACCATTCGGTTGGCCGGTTACACGGAAGACGAAAAGCTTGAAATCGCCAAGCGCCATTTGATTGAGAAACAACTTGAAGCTCATGGTCTTAAAGAGCACGAGTGGAGCATCTCTGATCAAGCACTGAAGGATGTCATTCGGTATCATACCCGTGAGGCCGGTGTTCGTAGTTTAGAGCGTGAACTGGCTCGACTGATCCGCAAGGCGACGAAGGAAATCATCGTCGATAAACTTGAGACCATCAAAGTGACCCGCCAGAATCTCAAGAAATACGCCGGCATCAAAAAATACCGCTACGGGGAAGCCGAACTTGAAGATCTGGTTGGCGTGACCACTGGCCTGGCATGGACGGAAGTCGGAGGTGAATTGCTCTCTATCGAAGCCGTGGTTATGCCCGGCAAAGGGCAGGTGACCTTAACGGGCAAGCTCGGTGATGTGATGAAAGAGTCCATCCAGGCTGCGCGGTCATACGTGCGGAGCCGAGCCATTCCGTTTGGCATCAAGCCGCGTATTTTTGAAAAGAACGACATTCACCTTCACGTTCCTGAAGGGGCGACACCAAAGGACGGTCCATCAGCTGGGGTCGGCATGTGCACGGCCATTGTCTCCGCTCTAACCGGTATCCCGGTTCGCAAGAATATTGCCATGACGGGTGAAATTACACTTCGTGGTCGGGTTTTGCCCATCGGTGGATTGAAAGAGAAATTGCTGGCAGCGCTGCGCGGTGGAATCACGACTGTCCTAATTCCCAAGGAAAACGAGAAGGACCTTGAGGAAATTCCGGATAACGTCAAACGGGGACTAGAGATTATTCCCGTAACGACGGCCGACGAGGTGCTGGAGAAAGCTTTGACCCGACCTCTGGTGCCTCTCGAACTTTCCGAAGAAGAAGAAGCAGCAGATGTTGCGGCATCTGCCGTCGATAATGACTCCGATGATGACGTCTTGGTGACCCACTAATCCGAAAGGGGGCTCGATTGGAGCCATACTAGGGATAGTAGGTCCGAGTCTTTCTGACCCCATAAAAGCCCGGTTTTCGTCGGATTAACCCGTCGGATACCGGGCTTTTTCTTAAAAAACCCCGGTTTTCTGGGCTTGACAACAAAAAAAGTTCTATTTTTCCCAGTATTCCGTCGTTTTTTAGGAGTCTATGCATTGACGCCCGCCAAAACCCGCCGCAAACTTTGGTTATCCCAGCGATAGAAAACTGCGATTTTTCCAATGTTGGAAAGATCGCGGTCGTTAGGGAACATCATAACGTAGCTGGGGTGTTCTCAATTGTTTTCACCCAACAGACATTAAAGATTAGGGGTCTAATATGAATAAGAACGACCTGATTGCCGCAGTGGCAGATGGCACCGGATTAACAAAGGCAGATGCCGCTAAATCAGTGGATAGCGTGTTCGACACGATTACTGCTTCATTGAAATCTGGCGGAGAAGTCCGTTTGGTCGGGTTCGGAACCTTCAGCGTCGCAGATCGTCGCGCCAGCGAAGGCCGTAATCCCCGTACCGGTGAAAAAATCCAAATCCCAGCGTCCAAGCAGCCGAAGTTCAAGGCTGGTAAAGGCCTTAAGGATGCGGTGAACAAGTAGACTGTTCGTCTATTAAGGTTCTGCGAGAGTGCCGGCTGCAATTTGCAGTCGGCACTTTTCATTTCCGGTAAGCTGGAATAGTGTGCGCCGCCCGTCGCCGAGTTGCGGGTATGGATAAGGGCGATTAGCTCAGCTGGGAGAGCACCTCGTTTACACCGAGGGGGTCGGCAGTTCGATCCTGTCATCGCCCACCATATCCCCCTCCAGTTTGGGAGGGGGCATTCAGACTTCAGTTCCGGAGACGAGCCAGCCGTGAAGATCGGTCTTATAGGCAATGGCACCATTGCCCGCGTCGTGACGACCCATTGTGAAGGGTCAGACGGCCGCATCGAGATCGTCGGTGCCGTTGTCCTTTCCGAGGACGGGCCGAGCGTTGGCTGCCACCCAACGTTCAAGACCCTAGACCCAGTGCTGGCTATGGGACCTGAACTGATTCTTGAATGTGCCGCTCAGCAGGCGGTATTCGACTATGGCACTCAGATTTTAAAGGCTGGAGTGGACCTCATGGTCATTTCAGTCGGCGCGCTGGCTGACGCTGGATTACGTGCAAATCTGGAGCAGGAAGCCCGCGCCCAGAACACCAAAGTCATTATTCCTGCCGGCGCGTTAGCGGGCCTCGATGCTATAACGGCGGCCAAGACCGACGGGTTGGAACGGGTGCTGTTGCGAACCCGCAAACCGCCGAATTCATGGGCTGGCGCGCCAGGGGTTGAGGGCGTTGACCTGGACGGCATTACGGAGCCGACGACCATTTTCAGCGGCTCTGCGGGTGCTGCGGCCCGTGCTTTTCCGAAAAATGCGAATGTGGCTGCAGCGGTCGCTTTGGCCGGTATTGGGGTCGATGAGACGCAGGTTGAGCTGATCGCTGATCCGGGGGTCACTCGGAATATCCACCATATTGAGGCCGAGGGCGCCTTTGGTAGGTTGGAGATCGATGTGCAGGCCGAGCCTTCGCCAAATAACCCAAAAACCTCACATCTGGCCGCTTTGAGCATTGTTCGGCAGCTCGATAAGTTGACCGAACCGATCCAAATTTAGACGGATTTTATGTCGCCGGGCGCGGGTAAAGTCGGGCAGATCAACGGTCTCAGGTTGTTAGTCGATACCATCGCGTTTTGCTGAGGCGATCGTGGTTGAAAATCAACCCAGACATTAATGGCTCGGGACCGCCGCCAAGCGGCAGAAAACCTAGTCTTGTCAACGGGTAAGTTGGCTTGACTTGCGCCATATCCAACGGCTACACCGGCGAGGTAAGGGATGGGTGAAGAGGCTGGAAAACAGTCCAAAACGCCAAACGCTTAGGGTTGGGGTTTATCGTTCCGAGCGTGGCCGAAACAATGGTAGTCCAGCACCTGGGCTTACCGGACGGGACCGAGATGGGCATGGAAGAACTGCTGACAGAATACCTGCCGATCTTGATCTTTATCGGCATCGCGTTCGTGATGGCGATCGCCATGGTTACGGCCTCTTTAATCGTCGGACCGTCAAATCCTGATCCAGAAAAAACATCGACCTACGAATGCGGTTTTGAGCCCTTCGATGACTCCCGCTCGAAGTTTGATGTGCGCTTTTACCTGGTTGCTATTCTCTTCATTATTTTTGATTTGGAAGTGGCCTTTCTATTTCCTTGGGCGGTAAGCCTGTCAGGTATCGGCCTCTTTGGTTTCTGGTCCATGATGATTTTCTTGGGCGTGCTCACCATCGGCTTCGTGTACGAGTGGCGTAAAGGAGCTCTGGAATGGGAGTAACAGTTCCAGCACAGGTGGAAACGGATCCGATCCGCACTGCCAGCGATGACGATCAAGTGGTCGTTGCTCGTGTCGCCGAAGAATTACAGACTAAAGGGTATGTGCTGTCGTCCGTCGACAAGCTTGCGAATTGGGCGCGCACCGGCTCGATGTGGCCGATGTCATTCGGCCTAGCGTGTTGCGCCGTCGAAATGATGCATTCCGCCATGGCACGCTATGACCTTGATCGCTTTGGCATGGTGTTTCGGCCGAGCCCACGTCAATCAGATGTGATGATTGTCGCCGGAACGTTAACCAACAAGATGGCCCCGGCTTTGCGTAAAGTTTACGATCAGATGCCTGAGCCCCGCTGGGTTATTTCCATGGGCTCTTGTGCCAATGGCGGTGGCTACTACCACTATTCGTATTCTGTTGTGCGCGGCTGTGACCGCGTTGTTCCTGTAGATATTTATGTTCCTGGTTGTCCGCCGACAGCTGAAGCACTGCTTTACGGAATCCTACAGTTGCATAAGAAAATTCGTCGCGTTGGTACGTTTGATCGCTGAGTAGCGTTAAGGGAACGGGACGGATGGACACAAACTCAGACAATGCTTCGGCGCTCGCCGATCTCGCGGAAGCGATTGGTCTATCGTTACCCAACGATATCATTGAAGCGACTGTCGCCGGTGAAGACCTGACAATCATCGTGCAACGGCCTTCCATTGTTAAAGTACTTAAATTTTTGCGCGATGACAGCAACTGCCAGTTCACGCAGCTGGTAGATATCTGTGGTGTCGATTTCCCGGAGAGGGAAGAGCGCTTTGAGGTCGTCTATCATCTGCTCAGCATGAATCACAATCTTCGCCTCCGCCTCAAAGTTTTTGCGAGTGAAGAGACACCGGTGCCGTCGGCGGCAGCGGCCTTCTCCTGTGCCGATTGGTTTGAGCGTGAAATTTGGGACATGTACGGCGTGTTCTTTTCCGATCATCCAGACTTGCGCCGTATCCTGACGGACTATGGGTTCGATGGGCATCCGCAACGCAAAGATTTTCCTCTGACCGGTTATGTGGAGGTGCGCTACGACGAGAGTCAGAAGCGTGTCATTTATGAACCGGTCAAGTTGACCCAAGATTTCCGCACGTTTGATTTTATGAGCCCATGGGAAGGTGCTGAGCACGCGCATCAGCAGATGCTTCCCGGCGATGAGAAAGCGACCCAAGATGGCTGAGTTGGCCGAAGCTGAAATTGAGAACTACACGGTTAACTTTGGACCGCAGCATCCTGCGGCCCATGGCGTGTTGCGTCTCGTGCTCGAAATGGGCGGCGAAACAATTGACCGGGTTGATCCGCATATCGGGCTGCTCCATCGCGGTACAGAAAAGCTAATCGAACATAAGACCTACTTACAGGCCGTTCCGTATTTTGACCGGCTTGATTACGTCTCGCCGATGAATCAAGAGCAGGCTTATGCGATTGCTGTTGAGAAGTTGCTTGGCATTGAGGTTCCGAAGCGTGGCCAGTACATCCGCATGCTGTTTTGTGAACTAACGCGCATCCTTAACCACATCATGAATATTGGGTCCTACGCGATGGACGTCGGCGCAATGACGCCGTTCTTGTGGACGTTTGAAGAGCGCGAAAAGCTGATGACGTTTTACGACGATGTCTCCGGCGCGCGGATGCATGCGGCCTATGTCCGTCCGGGCGGTGTGGCGCGGGATATGCCGGCTGGATTGGTAGAGCGCATTGCCGACTGGGCCGAGCATTTCCCAAAAATTATTGATGACGTTGAAGGGTTGTTGTCAAACAACCGCATCTTCAAGCAGCGCACGGTTGATATCGGCGTTGTCTCTAAAGAGCAGGCTCTTGATTGGGGCTTTACCGGACCAAACTTGCGTGCATCTGGTTTGGCGTGGGATTTGCGCAAGTCGCAGCCCTACGATGGCTACGAAGAAATGGATTTCGATATTCCGATCGGCAAGCATGGCGATTGCTATGATCGCTATATTGTCCGCATTGAGGAAATGCGTCAGTCACTGCGCATCATAAATCAATGTCTAGAAAACATGCCGACGGGCCCGGTTAAAGTGCAAGACGGCAAGATCAGTCCACCGCCGCGCGGCGACATGAAGGGGTCAATGGAAGCATTGATCCATCACTTCAAACTCTACACCGAGGGCTATCACGTGCCTCGCGGTGAAACCTATGCGGCGGTTGAAGCGCCGAAGGGTGAGTTTGCGGTTTATCTAATTTCAGACGGGTCTAACAAACCGTACCGCTGTCGTATTCGCGCCCCGGGCTTTGTCCATATGCAGGGCATGGACTTCATGCTGCGCGGACATATGCTGGCCGACGTTCCGGCGGTTCTCGGCTCTATCGATATTGTGTTCGGCGAGGTTGACCGATGAGCACGCGCAATCTTGCGAAAGACCAGCCCGATAGCTTCGTCTTTACGGACGAGCATAAGGTGCGGATCGAAAAAATTATCGCGAAGTATCCCAAAGGCTACCAAGCTAGCGCGGTTATTCCGCTGCTCGATCTTGCCCAACGGCAAGAACTATGGGTGACCAAGCCTGCGATTGACCTGATCGCCGAAATGTTAGGGATGCCGGTCATTCGTGTTCTCGAAGTCGCGACTTTTTACACGATGTTTAATCTGAAGCCGGTTGGGAAATGCAACGTTCAAGTCTGTACGAGCTTGTCGTGCTGGCTGCGTGGCTCCAACGATGTCGTTAAAGCCTGTAACGATAAGCTTGGCATCAAGTTCGGTGAAACAACCCCTGATGGCGCCATCACCTTAAGCGAAGTGGAATGTGCCGGGGCCTGTGTCAACGCGCCTGTGGTTGCTGTTGGCGACGAGTATTACGAGGACTTGAATTACGAAACCATGTCGAAGTTGATCGACACTATTAAATCCGGCAATCCGCCAGCACCAGGATCAGCAGTTGGCCGTCAGGGTGCTGAGCCGGAAGGGAATAGGACGTCGTTGACGACCGACCCAACACAAACCGCCCCGATGCAAGACCTAGCGGCAGCAAAACAGAAACACGAAGACGCCCAAGAAGCGGCCCGTAAGGCTAAGGAAAACGCGTGATGTTGCAGGATCAAGACCGCATTTTCACCAACCTCTATGGCGAGCATGACTGGCGCCTAGCAGGGGCCCGTTCGCGCGGCGACTGGGATGGAACCAAAGAGCTCCTTCACATGGGCCGCGACTGGATCATCGATGAGATGAAAGCGTCCGGTCTGCGTGGACGCGGCGGGGCCGGGTTCCCGACGGGACTCAAGTGGTCGTTTATGCCGAAGACGGAAACCGACCGGCCGCATTATCTGGTTGTGAATGCCGACGAAGGTGAGCCAGGCACGTGTAAAGATCGCGACATGATGCGGTTCGATCCGCACAAGTTGATCGAAGGGTGCTTGTTGGCCAGCTTCGCGATGAATGCGCACGCCTGTTACATCTACATTCGTGGTGAGTTTTACACGGAGGCGTCGAATCTTCAGGTCGCTATTGATGAGGCTTACGAAGCAGGCCTGATTGGTAAAAATGCCTGCGGCTCTGGTTGGGATTTCGATGTCTACCTGCATCGCGGCGCTGGTGCTTACATTTGCGGTGAAGAAACCGCCCTGATCGAAAGCCTAGAAGGAAAGAAAGGTCAGCCGCGGTTGAAGCCGCCATTCCCTGCGGGCGTTGGTCTGTATGGTTGCCCGACAACTGTGAACAATGTTGAGAGTATCGCGGTTGCGCCGACGATTTTACGACGCGGCGCATCTTGGTTCGCCGGCCTTGGTCGTCCCAATAACACTGGCACTAAAGTGTTTTGTATTTCCGGCCATGTGAACCGACCGTGCAATGTCGAAGAAGAGATGGGCATCCCGTTAAAGGAACTCATCGATAAGCATTGCGGCGGCGTCATCGGCGGGTGGGACAATCTGCAAGGGATTATCCCAGGTGGAAGTTCGGTCCCTTGTTTACCGAAAGATATTTGCGACGAAATCCTGATGGACTTTGACTCACTGCGTGAAGTGAAGTCAGGCCTCGGAACAGCCGCCGTCATGGTGATGGATCAATCTGTCGATATCATTGCAGCGATCACACGGTTGTCGGCCTTTTATAAGCACGAGAGTTGTGGTCAGTGCACGCCATGCCGGGAAGGGACCGGTTGGCTCTATCGGGTTATGAAACGCATGGTCTCCGGCGAAGCGTCGTTAGAGGAAATCGATATGCTGGAACAAGTGTCGTATCAGATCGAAGGCCACACTATTTGTGCGCTCGGTGATGCGGCGGCCTGGCCGGTGCAGGGATTGATCCGTCATTTCCGACCGCAAATGGAACAACGCATTAAAGACTACCGCGACGGCAAAGTGTCGCGCGCGGCGTAAGGACAGAGTATGCCAAAGCTCACCATTGATGGGGTTGAGATCGAAGTCGATCCCGGAGTTACCATTCTCCAGGCCGCTGAAAAGGCCGGGTCTGAGATTCCGCGATTCTGCTATCACGATCGCCTGTCCATCGCCGGCAACTGCCGCATGTGTTTGGTTGAAGTTGAAAAATCACCGAAGCCAGTGGCGTCCTGCGCGATGCCGGTCGGCGAGGGTATGGTGGTTCACACCAAGTCCGAGAAAGCCGTTAAAGCGCGCAACGGTGTAATGGAATTCTTGCTGATCAATCACCCCCTGGATTGCCCGATATGCGACCAAGGCGGTGAGTGCGATTTGCAAGACCAGGCGCTCGCGTTTGGTCATGACCGCGGTCGCTACGTTGAGCAGAAGCGCGCGGTCAAAGATAAATACATGGGGCCCATCGTTTCGACGATTATGACCCGCTGCATTCATTGCACCCGCTGTGTCCGCTTCGTCGACGAAATTGGCGGTGTCGCCGAGATCGGCGCGACAGGCCGTGGCGAAGATATGGAAATCACGACTTATCTTGAAGAGGCTCTGACGTCGGAACTGTCCGGCAATGTCGTCGACCTCTGCCCAGTCGGTGCGCTGACCAATAAGCCTTACGCGTTTACAGCGCGTTCTTGGGAACTGCGCAAAACCGAGTCCGTTGATGTCATGGATGCGGTTGGCACAAATATTCGCGTGGATAGCCGGGGCCGTGAAGTGATGCGGGTGTTGCCCCGTCTCAACGAGTGGATCAACGAAGAATGGCTCGCCGATAAATCACGCAACGCTTGCGACGGCTTGAAGTATCAGCGCTTGGATCAACCTTACGTGCGGCGTGACGGAAAACTTCAGCCTGCCGAGTGGTCCGAGGCCTTTGATGCTATCGCTGCAAAACTGGATGGCGTTGACGGGCAAAAGATTGGCGCCTTGGTTGGCGACACGGTTGATTGTGAATCCACTCTGGCGCTCAAGGATTTGATGGCGGGGCTGGGATCTCCGAACACCGATTGTCGCCAGGATGGCGCAGCGGTGGACCCTAAGGTGCGGGCCTCTTATCTGTTCAACACCACGATCGCCGGTATTGAAGAAGCAGACGCAATTTTATTGATTGGGACTAATCCGCGTAAAGAAGCCCCGATCTTGAACGCGCGTATTCGTAAGCGCTTCGTCGCTGGTGGCGTAAAGATTGGCGTGATTGGTGATGGCGCCGACCTAACCTACGACTACGACCACATTTCAGACACGGCTGACGCCGTAGCGAAGATTGCCGACGGTAGTCATCCTTTTGCACAAGTGCTCAAAGACGCTGAACGTCCGATGCTGGTGCTTGGGATGGGTGCCCTAACACGCGCTGATAGCGATGCCATCCTTGGCGCTGGATATGCCATTGCTGAGTCCACGGGCATGGTGTCTGGCGATTGGAACGGCTTTAACGTTCTCCACACGGCGGCAGCTCGGGTTGGCGCGTTGGATGTCGGCTTTGTGCCGGGTGAGGGTGGAAAAGATACGCAGGGAATTCTTGACGGTGCAGCCTCTGGGGACATTCAGGCTGTCTACCTGCTCGGCGCCGACGAAATTGATACAGCCAAGCTCACAGACGCGTTTGTCATCTACCAGGGCCATCATGGTGATGCCGGTGCGCATGTCGCCGATGTTATTTTGCCTGGCGCGGCCTACACGGAAAAGAACGCGACCTATGTGAATACAGAAGGCCGCGCTCAATTGGGCCAGCGGGCGATCTTCCCACCGGGCGATGCACGTGAAGACTGGTCGATTATTCGGGCGCTCTCAGAACGCCTCGGCAAAACCTTGCCCTATGACTCACTCGAACAGGTTCGTGAGAAATTGCGCAAGATCAGCCCAGACTTCACCCACGTCGACGAAGTCGTGACGGCAGAGTGGGAAAAATTTGGCGGAGCAGGATCAATCGACGCGACCAGGTTCACCTATCCTGTCGCGAACTACTATCAAACAGACCCAATTAGCCGTTCGTCTAAGACGATGGCGCAATGCACTCAAGACTTCGTAATGGGCAAGACCGAAAAGGTGACCGGCACCCATGGCTGAGTTATGGACAAGTTATATTTGGCCGGTGGTCTGGATCGTTATGCAGATCCTGATGTTCCTGGTGCCAATTCTGATTGCGGTCGCGTACCTGACCTACGCTGAACGTAAGATTATCAGTGCAATGCAGATGCGCATTGGACCCAATGTGGTGGGGTGGTTTGGATTGCTCCAGCCCTTTGCCGATGCGCTGAAGCTCCTGACAAAAGAAACGGTACTGCCAACAGGCGCAAGCCCGGTGGTGTTTTTCCTGGCGCCAATGGTGACCTTTTCTCTCGCCATGTTGGCCTGGGCTGTGATCCCGGTCAGTCCGGGTTGGGTGATCTCCGATCTCAATGTCGGCATTTTGTATCTGTTCGCGATTTCATCGCTCGGCGTTTACGGCGTTGTGATGGCCGGTTGGGCCTCTAACTCCCGTTATGCCTTCTTGGGCGCGATGCGCTCTGCGGCGCAGATGGTGTCCTACGAAGTGTCCATCGGCTTCATCATGATTACGGTGCTGATGACCGCCGGCACCTTGAATTTGTCGGCCCTGGTTGAAGCGCAGTCCGAGCCGCTCTTTGGATTCCTTCCTGGGTGGTACTTCATTCCGCATCTGCCGATGTTCGTCGTGTTCTTTATTTCCGTGTTGGCGGAAACAAACCGCCATCCGTTCGATTTGCCGGAAGCTGAGTCCGAGTTGGTGGCCGGTTTCATGACTGAATACTCATCCATGTCGTTCGCGCTGTTCTTCCTCGGCGAGTACGCCAACATGATCATGATGAGCGGCATGGTCTCGATCCTGTTCCTCGGCGGATGGTTGCCGCCCTATGACGCCGCACCATGGAACTTGATTCCGGGTGTCGTCTGGTTCGCAGCCAAGATCGCGTTTTGTTTGTTTATCTTTATCTGGGTGCGGGCAACTTTCCCGCGCTATCGCTACGACCAATTGATGCGCTTGGGGTGGAAAGTCTTTTTGCCGTTTTCACTGATCTGGCTGGCTTTGACTGCCGGGTTCCTCGTGTATTTCGACAAGCTGCCGGCGTAAGGGACGGAATTAAGCCATGGCTTTCATAGATCGCACCGCCCGCTCGTTTCTCCTCAGTGAATTGCTGAGCGGAATGTGGTTGACGCTGAAGTACATGTTTGGACCGAAGGTGACGATTAACTATCCCTTCGAGAAAGGCCCCTTGAGCCCACGCTTTCGCGGGGAGCATGCCTTGCGGCGTTATCCCAATGGCGAAGAGCGTTGCATCGCTTGCAAACTTTGCGAGGCTATTTGCCCGGCCCAAGCGATTACAATTGAAGCTGTGCCGCGTGAAGACGGCAGTCGCCGCACCACGCGCTACGACATTGATATGACGAAATGCATCTACTGCGGCTTCTGCGAAGAAGCATGCCCAGTTGATGCGATCGTTGAAGGACCGAACTTCGAGTTCGCGACTGAGACACGGGAAGAGTTGCTCTACAACAAAGACAAACTGCTGGCCAATGGTGACCGGTGGGAGCCAGAGCTGGCAAGACGGCTCGAGCTCGACGCGCCATATCGTTAGTCGACGGCAGCAGACGGGGAAGAAGAATGCGGCAGGCATTTGAATGTAAGGCGGAGATGAACGCAGGGGGTGCCCAATGATTGCGGCTACGCTCGCCTTCTATCTATTCGCAGCCTTGGCCATCGTTGGGGGGCTGAACGTTATTTTCCAGCGCAACCCAGTCCATTCCGTGCTGTGGCTGATCTTTACGTTCTTTAATGCCGCCGGATTGTTTGTTCTGCTAGGTGCTGAATTCGTCGCGATGATTTTGGTCATCGTTTACGTCGGTGCCGTCGCGGTGCTGTTCTTGTTCGTGGTGATGATGCTCGACATCAACATCACTATGGTTCGGGAAGGGTTCTTTAAGTACATGCCGATCGGTCTATTGGTCGGCGGTATTCTTCTCGCAGAGTTGATTACGGTATTTGCCGGTTGGGTGATGTCCGATAGCGCAGAAGCGATGCGTGCGGCTCCGGCACCTGACCCGAGCGTGATTAGTAATACCGAAGCACTCGGCCTGATCCTCTATACGGATTACGTCTACCTGTTTCAGGCCTCGGGCATTATTTTGCTGGTCGCGATGATCGGTTCCATCGTGTTGACGCACCGCACTAGGACAGGCGTACGCAAGCAAGTGATTAGCGAGCAAAACGCGCGTCGACCTGAGGACACACTAGAGATTGTTAAAGTCGAATCAGGGAAGGGGCTGCAATAATGGTCGTTAGCCTTTCCCATTATCTGATTGTCGCGGGCATTCTCTTTTCCCTCGGTATTTTCGGAATATTCCTCAACCGGAAGAACTTAATCGTCATCTTGATGTCGATTGAGCTGATGTTGCTTGCGGTGAATATCAATTTTGTCGCGTTCTCAGCCTTTCTTGGCGACCTCGTCGGGCAAATTTTCACCATGCTGGTGCTGACGGTAGCTGCTGCTGAAGCGGCGATTGGTTTGGCCATTGTTGTTGTGTTCTACCGCGCTCACCGGTCGATTGCCGTCGAAGATATTAACGAGTTGAAGGGGTAGGGGCCGTTATGGAAGCCGCCGCAATTTTCCTGCCCTTACTAGGGGCTATCATCGCCGGGTTCTTTGGGCGCCAGATTGGTGACCGGGCCTCGCAAATTGTCACCTGTCTGGGTGTCGGGTCAGCTGCCGTGCTGTCGATCCCGCTATTCTTCGATGTCGCTGTAAACGGCAACGAGCGTGTCATCACGATAATGAATTGGATCAACTCCGGCACTTTTGAGACCGCTTGGGCCCTCCGGTTCGATACGCTCTCTGCCGTCATGGTGATGACCGTGACCTGTGTGTCTTCACTGATCCATGTCTATTCCATCGGCTATATGAGCCACGATGACTCAAAGCCGCGTTTTATGGCCTATTTGTCGTTGTTCACTTTCGCCATGCTGATGCTGGTGACGGCAGACAATCTGATTCAGTTGTTCTTCGGCTGGGAAGGCGTCGGCGTTGTCTCTTACTTGTTGATTGGTTTCTGGTTCAAGAAGCCGACGGCGAATGCTGCTGCGATCAAAGCCTTCGTCGTCAACCGGGTGGGTGACTTTGGGTTTCTGCTCGGAATCTTCGGCATTTATATGCTGTTCGACTCAGTGAGTTTCGACACCGTTTTCAATGCAGTCCCAGCTCATGTCGACGATACGGTCACCTTCTTCGGAATTGAAGGCCATGCGCTAACCTTGATTTCATTGCTGCTGTTTGTTGGCGCGATGGGCAAGTCGGCTCAATTGTTTCTGCACACCTGGCTGCCCGATGCGATGGAAGGCCCGACCCCAGTGTCGGCACTCATCCACGCCGCAACGATGGTCACGGCAGGGGTGTTCCTTGTCGCCCGTATGTCGCCGTTGTTTGAATATGCGCCATCGGCTCTGGAAGTGGTCACCATCGTTGGAGCCTCGACAGCATTCTTTGCGGCCACCATCGGTTGCGTGCAGACCGATATCAAACGCGTGATCGCCTATTCGACCTGCTCACAGCTCGGCTACATGTTCTTTGCCTGCGGCGTCGGCGCGTATCCGGCTGCGATTTTCCACCTTATGACCCACGCATGGTTCAAGGCGCTTCTATTCCTTGGGTCGGGTTCTGTCATCCACGCCATGTCCGACGAACAGGACATGCGCAAGATGGGCGGCATCTGGAAGCATGTGAAAGTTACCTACGCGATGATGTGGATTGGGACGTTGGCACTCGTGGCCGTTCCGCCCTTCGCCGGTTATTACTCGAAAGACATGATACTTGAGGCGGCCTATGGCGCGCACACCAGTGTTGGTCAGTATGCCTTTATTATGGGAATTGCGGCGGCGTTGTTGACCGCGTTTTACTCCGGCCGTCTGTTGTTCATGACCTTCCACGGCGAGCCACGTGCAGACAAAGAGACAATGGATCATGTCCATGAGAGTCCGCTGGTGATGACTTTGCCACTCGCTGGTTTAGCGATTGGCGCGATCTTTGCCGGGTATGTTGGCTATGACTTGTTTATTGGCGACGGACGGATTGATTTCTGGCGTGGCGCCTTAGCTGTTGTTGGCGACGATCCCATTGAAGCCGCGCACCACGTTCCGACTTGGGTGGTGTGGTCACCGATGATCGTCACGGTCCTTGGTCTTGGTCTGTCGTTCCACTTGTATATGCGTCGGCCGGACATTCCTGGCCGCTTGGCGTCGCAGTTCCCTGGCGTATACCAATTCCTGCTGAACAAATGGTACTTCGACGAACTCTACGATTTCTTGTTCGTGCGCCCGGCTTTTTGGATCGGTAACTTCCTCTGGAAGCGGGGAGACGAGGGCACGATCGATCGCTTCGGCCCCGACGGCATTTCCTCATCCATCATCTCCGGTGCGCGCCGCTTAGGTGCTGTCCAGACCGGCTACCTCTATCACTACGCCTTCGCCATGATCATAGGGATTGCCCTGTTCGTGTCGTGGATGATGGTTGGGAGTTAGACGATGAACGGGTTCGTTGAAAACTTGCCACTCCTGAGCGTCGTGACGTTCACACCGCTGTTGGGTGTGTTGCTGCTTCTCACAATTCGGGCGGACGACCCGGAGATTGTGGCGCGTAACAGCCGGTGGGTGACGTTGTGGGTGACCCTTGGAACGTTTCTTGCGTCTCTTCTGATCTGGACCAATTTTGATTCCAGCACGGCGGACTTCCAGTTCGTGGAGAAAGCGGCCTGGTTCCCGCAATTCGGTATCGACTACCACATGGGTGTCGACGGTATCTCGATGCTGTTCGTCATATTGTCGACATTCCTGATGCCGATATGTGTGCTCGCCAGTTGGGACGCCATCAAGACCCGTGTACGCGAATACATGATCGCCTTCTTGGTGCTCGAAACCATGATGGTCGGTATGTTCTGCGCCCTCGATATGGTGCTGTTCTACGTCTTCTTCGAAGGCGTGCTGATTCCGATGTTCTTGATCATCGGTGTTTGGGGCGGCGCACGGCGTGTCTACGCGGCGTTTAAGTTCTTTCTCTATACCTTGACCGGCTCTGTGTTGTTGCTGATCGCGATCCTGGCGATGTACTTCGTCGCGGGAACGACGGACATCCCAACATTGATGGCCACGGAATTCCCGTTCCAAATGCAGTTCTGGCTGTGGCTCGGTCTATTTGCTTCATTCGCCGTCAAAGTACCGATGTGGCCGGTTCACACCTGGTTGCCTGATGCTCACGTTGAAGCGCCAACGGCGGGCTCTGTGATCTTGGCCGGAGTACTGTTGAAGATGGGGGCCTATGGCTTCCTTAGATTTTCGATACCGATGTTGCCGCTGGCCAGCGAGTACTTCACGCCGCTGGTCTATGGGTTGTCGATTGTCGCGGTGATTTACACCTCACTGGTCGCCTTGGCCCAAGAAGACATGAAGAAGCTGATTGCTTATTCCTCTGTCGCGCACATGGGCTTTGTGACCGTCGGTATTTTTGCCGCCACGCAGCAGGCTGTGCAGGGCGCGATATACCAAATGCTCAGCCATGGCGTTGTCTCAGGTGCGTTGTTCCTCTGTGTTGGCGTGGTTTATGACCGTCTCCACACCCGGGAGATTGGGCGCTATGGCGGTCTGGTCCACAACATGCCGAAATATGCCTTCGTTTTCATGCTGATGATGATGGGGTCTGTCGGGCTGCCAGGCACGTCCGGCTTCGTCGGTGAGTTTCTTATTCTGACCGGCGTGTTCCAGGTCAATACTTGGGTTGCGCTGCTGACAGCGACCGGTGTCATTCTTGGCGCGACATACATGCTGTACCTCTACCGGCGGGTGATTTACGGCGAGTTGGTCAAAGAGGACCTCAAGGGCATGCTTGATTTGTCCCGACGCGAGATCATCATTTTTGCACCGTTGTGCGTCGTCGTGATGTGGATGGGCGTGTACCCGATGTCCTTCTTGGTTGTGATGGAAGCCTCGGTGACAAAGCTCGTCACTGATTATCATGCCGCCTTGGATGCTCAGACAGTTGCGTCTGGCCTCGTCGATGGCGTTCGTATGGCTTTGGGTCGATAGGGGAGAATGAAATGACAGCCCTACCGAACCTGACACCGGCTTACGCCGAGATATTCCTGGCCTTGGCCGGAATGGCGCTGCTGATGGTTGGTGTTTTTCGTAAGAAGGACCCGGTGCGTGGAGTAACCATGCTCGCAATCCTGGCGTTTGCCGTAGCTGCCGTGCTGGCGTTGGCCACCAATGGCGCCGAGACCGTCACATTCAACGGTCTCTTCGTGGTCAACGAGTTCACCGCCTTTGCGAAAATGCTGATTCTTCTCGGCGCGAGCCTTGCTATGCTCTTGGCTCTGCCGTGGGCAAAGAATGAAGGCATTGCCCGCTACGAAATGCCAGTGATCATGGTCTTTGCCGTTCTCGGCATGATGATGATGGTCTCTGCCAACAACCTGATCTCTCTTTACGTCGGCCTAGAACTGCAAAGTCTGGCGCTTTATGTCCTCGCAGCCTTCAACCGGGGTAATTTGAAAGCAACGGAAGCCGGGGTGAAGTACTTCGTCCTTGGGGCCTTGGCATCCGGACTGCTGCTCTACGGATCGTCACTGGTCTACGGCTTCTCCGGCACAACGTCCTTCGCCGGATTGGCGGATGCGCTGACTGGGGCCCAGGACAATGTCGGGGTTATCATTGGCGTCGTCTTCGTCATTTGCGGCTTTGCCTTCAAGATATCGGCCGTGCCTTTCCATATGTGGACGCCGGATGTTTATGAAGGTTCGCCGACACCGGTTACGGCCTTCTTCTCGGTTGCGCCAAAGATTGCGGCCCTCAGTTTGTTCCTGCGTATCCTGGTCGGACCGTTTGAAGACTTGATCGTGCAATGGCAGCAGGTTCTGACGGTTATTTGTGTTGCCTCGATGCTCTGGGGCGCGGTTGCCGCGATCGCTCAGAATAATATCAAGCGGCTGATGGCCTATAGTTCCATCGGCCATGTCGGCTACGCCCTGATTGGTTTGGTGGCCGGAACCCAAGAGGGTGCCCGCGGCATGATCTATTACATGCTGATCTACCTCTTCATGAATGTGGGGACCTTCGCGGTGATTTTGTCCATGCGGGTCAAAGACCGCTATGTGGAAAGCATCGATGATCTATCGGGCATATCGAAGACTAACCCGGCTATCGCGTTGGCGCTTACGGTTCTGATGTTCTCCATGGCGGGCATTCCGCCGCTGGCTGGTTTCTTCGGCAAGTACTTTGTCTTTGCCGCAGCGGTCAACGCGGGATTGATTCCCTTGGCCGTGATTGGTGTTCTCTCTAGCGTTGTCGGAGCGTTTTACTATTTGCGTCTCATCAAGATTATGTACTTCGATGAGTCTGCAGAGACCTTCGACCGTCCGGATTTCTCGACGTCTCTGGTGATGGGCGTCTGTGCCGTGGCGGTTGTGGTGTTTATCTTCCTGCCCGAACCGCTGTTGGCAGGCGCCGATGCGGCTGCTGCCGCCTTGTTCCAGAGTTAGACCGCTTTCTCCCATGCCTTCGCTGCCCGCCTTACCGGACGGATGGCGTCTTGAACACATATCGGAGATCGACGGCACGAATGCAGAGCTGCTGCGTCGCGCTGAGGCTGGTGAGGCGGCGGGTTTGGCGCTCCATGCGGATGTTCAATCTGCAGGCCGCGGCCGCCGTGGCCGATCATGGAACAGCCCCAAAGGTAATCTTTATCTAAGTACCTTGGTGGATGCTAAGCAGGTGACGGCGGGGCAGGTCGGTTTCGCGGCGGCGCTGGCCCTTATCGAGGCCATTGAAGCGGACGTCGGCAAAGATATCCCGGAGTTGCTTTGTAAATGGCCCAACGATTTACTTTTTAACGGGGCTAAAGTTGCAGGCTTGCTGCTGGAAGCCGTACCCAATCGCGATCAGGTGGTTGTCGGTATGGGCGTAAATCTTATTCCGATCAATGTCGCCGATGCGGTATACCCGGTCGGCGCGCTGACCGATTACGGGATTGATCCAAAGTCATTGGCGGCGCGGGTCTGTGATGCTCTCGGGCGCTGGCTTGAGACTTGGAACACCGTTGGATTTGCGCCGTTGCGGCGCGCTTGGCTCGAAAGGGCCACTGGGCTAGGAGAGACCATTATCGTGCGCTTACCGAATGACCAATTAGATGGAACATTCGAAGGCTTGGCTGAGGACGGCGCATTGCTGCTCAATCAGGGAGCCGCTGGTATCCGCACTGTGTCTGCCGGTGACGTATTCTTTGGGGTTGAGGCTTAGGCATGCTGCTGGTCATTGATTGTGGCAATACCAATATCGTCTTCGCTGTCTTTGATGGCGACAGTTTGGTTGGGCAATGGCGGACGGCTACGGAAGGCGAAAAGACCGGCGACGATTACGGCGTTTGGCTGAGCCAAATTATGGAGCGGGATGGTCTTGCGAAACAGGATATTAAGGCGGCCATTGTGTCGTCCGTGGTGCCCAATAAGGACCGCGCCTTGCGATCCATGTGTTCTGAGTTCTTCGAGATCGATGCACGCTTTATCGGTGATGCTGGATTAGATCTTGGTCTCACGGTCCTGATGCAAAACCCACGCGAAGTTGGCGATGACCGGCTGGTCAATGCCATTGCGGCACAGGACACCTATGGCGGCCCGCTTATTATTGTCGACTTCGGCACGGCAACCACCTTCGATGTGGTTGATAAAGACGGGAACTATGCGGGCGGCGTGATAGCGCCTGGGATTAACCTATCGATGGAAGCGTTGCACATGGCGGCGGCGTTGCTGCCCAGAATACCGGTGGAAAACCCAGGAGAGGCGCCTGTAGTCGGCACGTCTACTGTGGCCGCGATGCGCTCCGGGGTGTTCTGGGGGTATATCGGGCTTATCGAAGGTTTGGTCGCGCGCATTCAGGAAGAGCAGGGCGGCGGTATGACCGTCATCGGTACGGGTGGCCTTGCGCCCTTGTTTGCGACCTCCACCAAAGTGATCGATCACACGGACGATGATTTGACCCTGCGCGGGCTAAGCGCCCTCCACAAACGGAATCCTCTATGACGCGCAATGGGCCAAAGGCCAAACCGCCGAAAGGCCTCAACAAGGGATTGTGGTTTGTCCCTCTCGGCGGATCCGGCGAGATTGGCATGAACCTGAATCTCTATGCCTGCGATGGCCAATGGATCATGGTCGATCTCGGTGTCACCTTCGGCGACGAGAGTATTCCCGGCGTCGACGTTGTGATGCCTGATCCGGATTTTATTGTTGAGCGCAAACATCAGCTGATTGGCCTGGTTCTGACTCACGCCCATGAAGACCATCTGGGTGCCGTCGCCTACCTTTGGCCGAAATTGGAATGCCCGGTTTATGCCACGCCGTTCGCGGCAGAGTTTCTACGGCGGAAATTACCAGAGACCGGGCTACAAAACCTGTTACCGCTGACGGAAATCCCCCTTGGTGGAAACCTGAGTCTTGGGCCGTTCGATATCGACTTTGTCTCGCTGACCCACTCGATCCCGGAACCCAATGCGCTGGCCATTCGCACGCCCTATGGCTTGATCATGCACACCGGGGATTGGAAATTTGATCCGGACCCGTTGATCGGTGAAGCCACGGATTTTGCCGCCTTGGAAGCCATCGGCGACGAAGGCGTGTTGGCGATGGTCGGAGATTCTACAAACGTTTTCTCCGAGGGTGAGTCAGGATCGGAAGGCGATGTGCGGGTCGCGTTGACCGAATTGATCGGTAAGCTGACCGGACGCGTGGCAGTCGGCTGTTTTGCATCGAATTTAGCTCGGCTTGAGAGCATCGCCCGCGCGGCAGAAGCCAATGATCGTCATGTCGCGCTGGTCGGGGCGTCGCTGTGGCGGATCGTAGATGCGGCGCGCAAGACCGGATACCTCGCAGACGACATCGTTTTCTATGAAGCCGAAGATGCGGCCCATTTGCCCAACGATAAAGTTTTGTATATCTGCACCGGCAGTCAGGGCGAAGCGCGGGCAGCGTTGAACCGTATTGCCTTTGGCAGCCATCGTGATGTCCGTTTGGAAGAGGGGGATACGGTGGTGTTCTCTTCTCGCGTTATTCCGGGAAACGAAAAATCGATCATGAAGCTTCAGAATGAGTTGGCGAAATCCGGCGTGAAGATCATCACCGCGAAGGATGCGCCAATCCATGTTTCAGGTCATCCGGCGCGGGATGAAATGCGACGGATGTACAGCATGATCCGGCCTCATACGGCGATTCCGGTTCATGGCGAGCAACTCCATATGCGCGCCCATGCTGAATTGGCCAAGGAGTGTCAGGTGCCACAAGCCGTGCTGGTGGAAAACGGCTCGGCGGTGCGGTTAGCGCCCGGGGACCCGGCGGTCATGGGGGAAGTCTGGTCTGGCCGGATGTCCTGGGAAGGGGACCGCGCGGTTTCGTTTTGGGACCCAGTTCTGCGGGACCGTAAGAAGATTTTCTATGGCGGCAGTGTCGTGGTGTCGCTGGTGCTAGAGGAAGATGGGCGACTGGCAACGGACGCGCAAGTTTCCGTTCTCGGAATTCTAGATCCCTTGGCCGATGACGGGTCCTCTGCCCTGGCCGAAGAAGTCGAAGATGCAGTCGAGCGTATGAAAGGCAAATCTCGCCGTGATGATGGCGCCGTCGAAGAAGCGGTGCGCCGCTGCATTCGCCGTATCTTCGCCGGTGGGCAAAATGGTAAACCTTTGGTGCGAGTGCACATCGCTCGGATATGATGGGTTAAGCTAGACGATGAGGATGCGATGATTGGACGTTTAAACCATGTAGCGATTGCAGTACCGGATTTAGCGGCTGCGGTTGCGACCTACCGGGATGCTCTGGGTGGGACGGTCACCGAGCCGGAAGATTTACCGGATCACGGCGTCACGGTCGTCTTCGTCCAATTGCCCAACACTAAGATCGAACTGCTTCATCCCCTCGGCGAGAATTCTCCGATCCAAGGGTTTCTCGATAAAAATCCGTCGGGCGGCATGCATCACCTGTGCTTCGAGGTAGATGATATTCTTGCCGCGCGCGATCAGCTTAAAGCCGAAGGAAAACGCATTCTCGGCGATGGCGAACCCAAGACTGGTGCCCACGGCAAGCCGGTACTATTTGTCCACCCCAAAGATTTCGACGGCACATTGATCGAGATCGAACAGGCTTAGATGGCAGGTAATTCTATAATCGGCTTAATACTGTTTGTATTGGGAACGATTACGCCACCACTAGCAGTCCTACTCTTCATTGACCGTAAACCAAACGCCATACCTATACTAATGCCATTGGTTATTCTTACGCAGTTGGTATGGAGTGTTTGGTGCGTTCTATTTATCGCTCTAAGTAGTTACACAACGGGCTGGGGCATTTTCGAAAGTCTAGCGGTTCTAATCTTTCTAATGCCTACACTTACCTTAGGCATATTTTTTCTGGTACTTCACAGACTTGGGTACAGCCTAGATTCAAATTGTCTTGGTATGAATTTGTGGGGCATAGGCGGGCTACTGTTACTGATTGCCTGTGTAGCCAATTTTGGTGTTTTTGCCCTCAACCAAACCTTCGAAGAGTTTAAGGGTATGATTGGTTTGATTTTCGCCTCATTTCTGGCAGGCGGCGACGATTGGATAACTTCAGCAACTTTTCTTGCTCCAATTTTTGTGCTGGTGGTGTGGGTTGGGCTGTCTGCAAAGAGTCTATGGAACGCTGATTGAGACCGAGCAGCTTAACGCCACAAAAGTTATCGCAATAAATCCCACCAAAAGAAAAACCCCTCTCACAGGAGCGAGAGGGGTTTTATCCGAGACGATGTTTGGTGTGTTACATGCTGTAGCTTAGACGAATACCAAGTTGCCTGTCGTCTGGTGCGAACAGATTGAGCGCTGTACCAAACGTGAACAGGTCAAAGTTTTCCTGGCCGCTACGAACCTTAGTGTCTTTAAACACGTTGTCAGCATAAGCGATGATTGACCAATCATCGCTTTCAACACCAAGACGAACATCAACGTTGACGTAGGACGGTAGTGTCCAACGGTTCCAGTGCGTGAGGAACCGTGTGCCCTGATATTGGGCTGCGACTTCAGCAATAACATCCATGGTATCTGTCACCGCGAAGTTCGCATTAGCACCGACCGTAAAGCCATGCTTAGGCTGACGTTCTAGCTGGTGGCCATTCAGCGATACTTCACAGAGATCGACTGGTGTGCCGTTAGCCGAGTTCTGCGTTATCGGGGTACAATTGCCGCCACGCGTGATGTCGTTACCGCTTTGGGTGCTGAAGACAAAGTTCGTGTACTCAGTATCGAGATAGGTATAAGCCGCGTTGATGTTGAGGTTCTCAGAAACAGCAATGTTTAGCTCGGCCTCAAGACCTTTGATTTCAGCAGCACCTGCGTTCTTGGTCACAGTACCTAGGGCGATGCCCTGTCCACCGGACGCGTCTTGCGTCGTCACCTGCTTGTCGGTGTAGT
This sequence comes from Rhodospirillaceae bacterium, assembly GCA_018666155.1. Lineage (GTDB taxonomy): Bacteria > Pseudomonadota > Alphaproteobacteria > Rhodospirillales > Rhodospirillaceae > WLXB01. The sequence goes on from JABJAH010000003.1 coordinate 53,948, forward strand.
CCATAAAGAACAGCGCACCATTCAGTTGAACACGACCATCGGCAAATTGAGTTTTCGCGCCAGCCTCATAGCTCCACAAAGTCTCAGGGCGAAAACGGTTGTTATCAAGAGAGTTGCCGATGCTCAAGGTGGAAAAGCCACCCGGCTTTGCCCCTTTAGCGACAGATGCATACAAAAGGACATCGTCGGTTACTTGATAGTCCAATGAAACCCGTGGCGTGAAGTAATTGTCACTGGCTGAAACGACCGGAAGCTCGATCGGCAAACTGTAGGGCACCGGACCGAAGAAGAAGACGCCAAAGGCATTGTTGATGGAGCCAACGACATCGTAGGTGAAGTTCTCATTGGAGTAGCGAGCTTCAGCGGTCAAGGAAAGTTGTTCGGATATGTCGTATTCCACATGCCCGTAAACCGACCAATGCTCCGTATCGCGGAACAACAAACCTTCGTTGAGGCCTGCACGACCTTGCAAGGCCGTGTTTAAGTTGGCCGACCCTACGCCGGCAAAATCGACCGTGGCACTGCTAAAGGTGACTTGGTCTGTGTTTTCTTTCCAATACAGGCCACCGATCGCCCAGCGTAATCCTTCTGATTCAAGATCAGAAATGCGGAGCTCTTGGCTGAATTGCTTCGTATTGGTGGTAAAGTCGATGATTGTTGTCCGCGGCAGCGGCTCAGAGATTCCGCCCGGTGGGGGAAGAAAGACAGGTGCTATCGCGGCACCACGTCTGTCTGAGTCAAAATTCTGCCTAGCATCGGCATCATTGTATCCGGTCAGGGACATCACCGAGACGGTGTCGGACACGTCCCATTCGAGCTTGAGACTGGTGATGAGGCTTTCAGATTCCGTGCCAAAGAAGTCTTCGTTGGTAAACGGATCCGTACTCAGCTGAATCACGTCCCCCGCATCAATCGTAAGAGGCCCGAACGTCGGCAAAAAAGCACCGGTCAGCCCCAAGGAGTTGGTCGGCGCAGGTGTGAAATTGATGCCGCCTTTGACGACTTCCGCGCGAACTCGGCTGGAATCATCTGAGTAGGCAATCCGCGCCGTGGCTTGGAAGTTTTCGCTGAGTTCCGCATCAATAACGCCGGAAAAACCAAGGCTGTCAAAACCACCGATCTGTTCACCAGTGACGGTGTTGCGATGATAGCCGTCGTGTTCCGCATAGGCAGCGTTGAGGCGGACGCCCACTTTGCCACCGTCGTCTAGGGGGCCACTGACACCGCCGCGGACTTCGATTTGGCCATGGTCGCCACCGTCTAAGAACAGGTTGGCGCTAAACTCATCGGACGGTTTTTTGGTGATGTAGTTGATCGCGCCGCCAAATGCGACCCGGCCGTAGAGCGCGCTCTGCGGGCCCTTCACGACTTCGATCCGCTCCACATCAACCAGGCGCATGTTCATCAAGTTGCCGCCACCGGCAGTCTGAATGGACTCACTGGAGACATCGATACCGTCGAGCAAGATACCAACCGGTGGACGGCCACGGGTCGCTGGCAGGCCGCGAATAGACGGACGCGTATCCTGAGGCGCGAAGCCAAGGTCAAATGTCAGGCCAGGTGTCAGGCGCGCAACGTCTTCAACGTTACGAATGCCGCCACGTTCGATTTGAACGGCGGTGAATGCCGTAATCGACATCGGAATGTTTTGCAGTGATTCTGCGCGACGGCGCGTTGTAACGGTAATTTCTTCGACTGCAATTTGCGCTAATGCATCTTGAGCACCCATGAGGGCCGCGGTAGATAGCATCGTGGCGCTGGCAAGCCAGTAACGGTAACTGCGTGACGGCATGGCAATAAACCCCTTCAAAAGAGGGTCATTGCCCTGGCTGATTCCCCAATCCGTCAGTAATGACCCTAGACACTGAAATGCTACGCCGGAGCCCACATGGAGTGAAGGGCTATCGTCGACTGGCGGAATTTCTCAGTGCGGTGTGGCAAAACACCACCGGACTCAGGCGGTTAGGTCTGAACACGACCTGTTAACTCTTTTAAGGGCAGAATTCAGCCATGGATTCGAAAGTAACCACCTCATTATGGCTATCTTGCGCGGCACTGTTCGCGTCAGGGTTTGCTCAGGCATCAATCCTCTCTGTCCGCACTGAGGATTGCCGTCAAATAGTCACTCACGTGCCGGCAGACGACGTCGCGTATGCGCCGGGCGTCGACGTCAACGGGCGGCCGGTAGTCCCTGCAGATTTAGGGGGCGGATACGATATTTTCGCACCGGAAGAGGTGAACATTGATATTCGGTTGGACCTAGCGGAACGGCTTGGCTTGGGCGGTGAAGATTTTGACAGTGGTGCTTCCGCTTTACTCAGCGGTGAAGGTGTTGTTGGCCGGGTAACCGTGCGTGGAAACGATATTTACTGGAATGACAATAAATTGGCCCGGGACAGTCACGCCGCGTTGTCTTCGGCCTGTGGTAACGCGTTCACGGCGGCGGGTATCCCGCTGCCATTGGCAAAACCCGAGCAGTAGATAATCTCTCAGACTAGGCCATCATCACTTCGATGAAGTGTGGGCCAGGTTGCTTCAGGCAATCCCCTAAAACAGCGGCAAAACGGCTGCAATCCTCAACCCTATGGGCATCAACGCCCTGGGCATCGGCCATTTTTACAAAGTCGATCCGTGGTTCGTCCATGTCCATAAGCCGATGGGCGTTCGCGCCAGCGGGGCCAAGTCCATGGCGTTGCAGTTCAATATCAAGAATGAGATAGCCCCGGTTGGAAAAGACTACGGTGGTTACATCAAGCCGTTCGCGGGCCATGGTCCAGAGGGCTTGGATCGTGTACATAGCGCCGCCGTCGCCCTGAATACACAGGATTTTCTTGTCGGGCGCGGCAACAGCCGCACCGACAGCGACGGGCATCGCCCAGCCAATGCCGCCACCAGTGATGAACAGCCAATCGTGAGGCGCCGCGCCAGCGGACAGCGCATAGGCAGGAAAACCAACGGTGATGCCCTCATCAACCACGACCGCATCTTCTGGAATGGCTCTGGCAATGACGGCTGAGGCATTTTCTGCGGTGATCGCCCCAACGGGCATATCGGGAAGGCTCAAGGCTTGGGTCGTGCCTTGCGTTCTAGCGCCGAGTTGGTCGGCGAGGGCATCTAAGCTCGTGACGACGTCACCGCCGACGGGAACGAGGGTATGGAGGTCGCAACCGCCCGGCACTAGTGTCCCGCCGCCGGTGGGATAGGAAAAGAACGACACAGGTTCCTTAGACCCGCACAACACCATGTGTTCGAGGCCTTTAAGCGCTTCTGCAGCGTCTTCAGGAAAATAGGGAATACGTTCGACGGTAACGCGCCCAGCGCCTCGCTGCATGCGGGGCTCAAAGGTATAGGCGATCAGGCGTATGCCGGTTTTCTCGGCGATCTGCCCCGCTGCTTTGAGGCCGAGTTCGGTTAGGCCGTCAGCGCCAATCAGAAGCGCCGTTTTTGATCCGTTTGCACAAAGATCGGCAATGGCTTGGACGGCCTTATCCATAGCAGGCTGTTGACTAGGGCGCTGGGGTGCCTTTGCGGGGCTGGCGTCTTCAGACCAACTGCAATCAGCGGGGATGATGAGGCTGGCCACTTGTCCGGGTGGTCCCCAAGCCGCGGCGACGGCGTCGGCTCCATCTTGAGAAAGATTGCCTGGCTCGGACGTCTGACGCACCCATCCGGACACGGGTTCGGCCAGACCAACAATGTCCGATGACAACGGTGCGTCATACTTCAAGTGGGAGCGGGGATGGTTGCCAATTAGATTGACGATGGGCGAGTGCGCTTTGCGCCCGTTGTGAAGGTGGCACAAGCCGTTGGCCAAGCCTGGACCGAGGTGCAACAAGGTTGCCGCCGGTTTTCCAGCCAGTCGGGCGTAACCGTCGGCTGCGCCCGTGCACACGCCTTCGAACAACCCAAGGATCGGACGCATGCGGTCAGTGCGGTCGATTGCACCAACCAAATGAGTCTCCGTGGTGCCAGGATTGGCGAAGCAGGTATCGACACCACAGTCGACCAGAGTTTCGATGAGGGCGTCAGCGCCGGTCATGATGGGGTACCGCCACCAAAGTGCTTTGCTCGCGTTTGCTCAACGTCGTGATACAGCAGGGTGCTGGTCAGCGGATCGAGCCCACCAGACTCCTGAACAATCACATCAACCACGACCGCCTTATCATTGATTATAAAGGCTTTATCGAGGGTTGATTCGAGTTCCCCAACGGCCTCCACTCTAAACCCGGCAGCGCCAAAGCCCTGGGCAACGGTGTCGTATCGGGTATCAGCAAAATGGGCATTGATGGTCCGCCCGACTTGATGGGGCTGGGTGTGAATTTCATTACCCCAGCCGCCGTTATTGGAGATGACGCAGAGGAAGGGCAAGTCTGCTTTGGCCGCTGAATCGAGTTCGGCGCAATAGAACCCAAAGGCCCCATCGCCCGTCACCATCACGACCGGCCGTTCCGGTTTGCCAGTTTCGGTTGCGACCTCTTTCGCTCCAGCGACCGCGCCCAATGCCAAAGGTGTGCCCATACCCATGGACCCCAATGGCATGGTGTCCATATAGCCGCCGTCCGATGTATAGCGGGTTACGGCCCAGCTTCTGACCAGGATGGAGGCGCCATCCTGAATAAAGATCGCATCCTTGGGGAGACGGGCATTGACCGCGCGGGCGAGGCGGAGGGGATGGATGTGGTCTTCTTCATGGCCACTTTGCTCAATCGCGTCGAGGCGTTTTTGCAGGCTGTGTTTGACCCAGGAGGGATCGTAGGGGTTTGCCGCTCGCGTCTTCAGTTCATTGAGGATCGCCTCAAGGGCGGTGCGAGAGTCAGCGACCAAGCCAACCTCAACCATCCGGTTGCGGCCGATTTCTTCGGCCTCAAGGTCGATCTGAATCATTTTGACTGATGGCGGGAAGCGTGGGCTTAAGCCGTAGCCGAATTTTTTGGCCATGCGAGCACCAGCCCAAATCACCAGATCGGCTTCATGGGCGGCAAATTGGGCGAGGGGCCAGCCCCAGCCAGTGTGATCATTTTCCGGGACTAGGCCTCGACCCAGGTTATGAGTGGCGACCGGGGTGCCGAGGTCTGTGAAGTTGCGCAGAACTGCTCCAGCCCCGGACCGAAAGGCTCCCGATCCGGCGATGATCAAGGGGCGCTTTGCCGCCTGAAGCAGATCTGTGGCTCTGACGACGTCCTCGGCGACTGGCGCGGGCCGAGGGTTTGGCGCCACCGGCGTATCCAAATCGACGCCGGGGTCGACGAGTTCTTTGAGGAAATCCTTGGGGACGGCCAAGACCACGGGGCCGGGACGCCCGGCTAGCGCTCTGCGGCAGGCGGCTTCCAGATACTCACCGAGACGCGCCGCGCTTTGCACGGTACGGGCCCATTTCGTCACCGGTTGGACCAAACCGAGGATGCCGTGGTCGAAATCAAGCTCGGGCTGGGTCCAGCTGTCTGGCTCACGCCCGACTAACACAACGACCGGCGAGCAGGCTTCAAACGCTTGCTGGAGGCCAGTAATCGCGTTGGGCATGCCTTGATCGACATTGACCATGGCGATGCCGACCTTGCCGGTCACCCGCGAATAGCCGTCGGCAGCTCCGACTGTCGCGCTTTCGTGGCGGCTTGGTACGATACGAAAATCTGCTTTTTCGCATTCATCGAGCAATAGGGTCTGTGACGCGCCCGCCAAGGCGAAAACGGTCTTAACGCCAAAGCGCTCAAGCACCCGGCGCATTACGGCGGCGCCGGTGAGGCGGTTGGTCGGCGAATTCATTAAACCTCCAAAAACGTGTCCAGCTTCAGTAAGTTAGGGCTCATATTGCTCAAACTCTACGGAATACTTTGCCCCATGCGCATGCCACAGCTCCATACATTAAGGCTGGCACTACTCTCTGTGTTCGCGACATGGGCGCTGTCTTCGACGGCGACCGAGGCCGAACCCATAACAGGCCGGATCGCGTCAAGCGCGCCAAAGGGATCGGTTTGGGATCGGCAGTGGGATCGATACAAGGTGGATTTCGCATCGCGCCCTGATCTGTTCGATTTGGATTATCATATTTACGGCGAGCTTGGTGCATCGGAGCCGCTGCTTGGGGCGCTGAAGCGAGGACGGGTGCAATTCGTCGCCACGTCGCAGTCAGTGATCTCCACACAAATTCCTGAAGTGGCAGTCCTAAGTCTGCCTTACTTGTTCGAGAGCAAGGAAGAAGCGGATTACGTTTACGATTGTTGTATCCAAGACCTCTATCAGCCGCTGGTCGCCAACGAGAACTATGTCCTGCTGATGTTCGCGGAAGCGGGATGGTCTCACTTTTATTCAGATCGCCCCATTCGCGTGCCGTCGGATGTGAAAGGTTTGAGCATCCGGGCTGCACAATCACCGGCCGTCGTTGGTTTCTTGCAGGAATTGGAGGCGGATACGGTTTTCCTGACCATGTCCGACGTGGTGCCATCGCTGCAGACTGGGATGGTCAATGGCGGATTTGGGGCCATTACCTGGCACATGGGCGCGACCCGTGAAGACGCGCCGCATTTCACATTGACTGGGCATGTTTATGAAACCGGACTGTTTTTGGTGAACAAGCAATGGTGGGACGGTTTCACCGACGAGCATCGGGCACTCATGATCGAGGCCTTTGAGGGCTTTGAACGTCAGCGCGTTGAAGTGAGGCAAGACCAGGACGCTGAAATCGCCCGTTTGATTGCTGAAGGCGACCCAGTTTACGAGCCGACACCCAAAGAGCGGGCCCTCTGGATCGCAGTGGGCCAGGCGAGCCATGCGGCGGTGCTTGATGAAATCGGGGGTGAAGCGCAGCCAATTTATGATCGCATCATGGCAGCAAAGATGCACTTCCAAGCAGCGCGGGTCGTTTCAGACTGAAGCGTGCGACGAGGGCCGAGGCCCGTCTGGTTCCATATAGGGCATATTTTCCTAGCGTAGTTAACCTAGGGTTGCGACCTGGCAGCCGTGTTAAAACTATCTAATTACCCCGCAAAATAAGGTCTTGCAGTTATATAGTTTTTAATCGAAAATACTTTCCGTTGTTACAATCCATGCAACTAAAAATACGCATGACGGTTCGCCAACCACGGGGAGCACACAAGTGCAAATCGCGTCGACAGAGAAAAGCGAGGTTGACGACGAGGGCGACATAGCAGAGGCCGACTCAATGGCCGGGCTCGCTCTATCCCCTGGTCAAATGAAGCAGTTCTTTGAGTTGGCTCCCTTTGCCGTCGCGATGTTCGATCGCGAAATGAAATACCTCGCGCACAGCAAACGCTGGGCTCAAGCCTACGGCTTCGGCGACAAATCGCTTGTCGGCCAAAGCCAGTACGACCTGCTTCCAAATATGTCTGACGAATGGCGGAACCGGTATGACAAATGTCTCTCCGGGACGGAGTTCGACACCCAAGAAAGTAAATATGTCGGCGCTGATGGAAAGGTGGTGTGGGTTAAGTGGCAGATGTCTCCATGGAAACAAGAAAACGGAGATATTGGTGGCGTCATTCTATTCTCCATCTTTGTGAATCAAGCGAAAACCAAAGAACGGGAATTAGAAAAGAACCAGAAATTTTTACGCACCGTCCTGGACAATGTCCAAGATGGCATTGTGGTGTGTGATGCCGACGGAAAACTGGTGCTGTACAACACAGAAACCTTACACCTCTTCGGCATTCCAGATTCGTCGATCCCGTTTGAGCAGTGGAATGAATATTACAATCTATGTGACCCGAAAGATTTAATTCCGATCGGGCATGAGCAATCACCTCTAATACGCATCCTTAATGGAGAGAAGATTCTGGGCGAGGAGTTGGCTGTTGTCTCGAAAAGCGGCACAACAAAGATAGTCGTCGTGCGCGGCCAACCGATGTTCGATTCCGAAAACAACAAACTTGGCGCCGTGTTGTCGATGAATGACATCACGGATCGTAAGCGCATGGATAGGGCTTTGCGGCGTAGCGAAGCTCAGTTCCGTGGTGCTTTCCAAACATCGCCCCAAGGAATGGCTCTTATTTCGCCAACGGGGAATTGGCTGACGGCCAATAAGGCTCTTTGCGACGTTCTTGGGTATGATGAAAAAGAATTACTTGGCCAGGGTATTGAGAAGTTGACCCATCCCGATGATCTCGGTTCAGAGATTGAGGACGGTGGAAAAATGCTGGCGGGAGAAGAAACCACTATCCAGTTCGAGAAGCGCTATCTCCATAAGAGTGGCTCAACGATCTGGGCGCTGGTTTCTATAACCCTGGTGCGAGACGAAAATAACGAACCGATCCAGTTTGTGCTCCAAATGCTGGATTTGACTAAGCGGAAAGAAGTTGAGCAACAGCTGCTGCAATCCCAAAAACTTGAAGCCGTTGGACAGCTAACCGTTGGACTAGCCCACGATTTCAATAATCTGTTGGCCGTCAATCTAATCAGTCTTCAATTGCTTGAGCGGTCACACCAAGACGATGAAAAATCTCTAAAGCGTATTCGTGCGGCGCTCAATGCAACGGAGCGCGGTGCTGAACTCACGCGTCGATTGCTCGCTTTCTCGCGCAAGCAGAACCTTGAAGAGAGAGTTATCGACGTCAATGGTCTGATCAACAACACCGAGGACCTGTTGAGCCGAACACTTGGCGGTGAAATAAAGTTTGAAACCCATACCGAGAATAAACTCTGGCAGGTGAAGACGGACGAGAACCAACTTGAATCAGCTTTGCTGAACCTCGCCATTAATGCCCGTGATGCGATGCCCAATGGCGGTGACCTCACCATCGAAACACAGAATGTAGAGCTCAACGAGGACTATGCGGGGACACATACCGAGGTCAAGGCCGGTCGCTACGTTCTGATTGCCGTGACTGATACAGGAACAGGAATTCCCAAAGACGTCATAGAGAAAGTGTTTCAGCCATTCTTTACGACCAAGGACATTGGGCAGGGGACCGGGCTAGGTCTGAGTATGGTCTACGGTTTTGTAAAGCAGTCAGAAGGGCACATTGAAGTCTACAGTGAGACCGGCATTGGCACGTCCATTAAACTGTACTTACCAGCGACTGACGTCGATGTGTCAGATGGCTCAATAGCTGCGCTGCAGATTAGCGAAGACGCTATTGGTGGCGACGAAACGATTCTCGTGACGGAGGATGACCCGAACGTTCGAGAGTCAGTGAAATTATTATTTGAGAGTCTGGGGTATACGGTCGTTACTGCAGAGGACGCCGCGACCGCGATCCGTGTGTTAGAAACGGATGCTGAGTTTGACCTCCTGTTTAGCGACATTGTCATGCCGGGCGGGATGAATGGTGTCGACCTCGTCGACAAAGCCAGAGACATTCGGCCTAATCTAAAAGTGCTCCTGACTTCGGGGTTTGCTGAAGCCGCGATTGCTAAGAGCGCCAAGCCGTTGCTGAGCACGGAGATTATCGGTAAGCCCTATCGCAGAGAGGACCTTGCGATAAAGGTGCGGGGGGTCCTCGATGGCTAATTCACGCACAAAAAGCTCGAACCGGCTGCTGGTGATCGATGATGATCCTGGCATTCTCGAGGTCATCGAAGACGTGGCGACGGAGAATGGCTACGAAGTTCTTTGTACCGACAACGCTGATGAATTTCGCCGGATTCTAAAATCCTTTGACCCGACCCTGATTTTTGTCGATCTGATTATTCCAGGCACCGACGGGATTGAGTTGTTGCGAGAGTTGGGCGAAACGCGGTCCAAAGCGCCGATCGCGATGATGTCTGGCATGGATAGCAAAGTCCTGGCGACGGCACGGCGGTTGGGTGCTGATCACGGCCTCAAAATACTACCCGTCATCAGTAAGCCGGTCACCGTGGACGACCTCGAAGATCGTCTACACCAGGGCTGGCATGAGTCTCTCAATGTCACCAAAGACGCGTTGGCGCTGGCCATAAAGTCGGGCGAAGTGAAGCCCTATTATCAGGCTAAAGTGACACTCGCGGCCGATGGAAGTTTGCCAATCCATGGGGCGGAGGCCTTGGTGCGCTGGGCTCATCCCGACCGGGGTCTTCTTAGCCCCGTCTCATTTCTCGCGGTGGCTGAAAAGACCGGTCTTATTGAAGAACTGACGGACAAGGTCGTTTATTGCGCGATTGAGCAACTCAAAAGGCTCAACGATAAAGGCTTCGATATCTCCATCGCAGTCAACTTAGCGCCGCAACTTCTGACGGACCTTAAGCTCCCTGACAAAATTGTTGAGCGGCTCGCTCGGTTTGGAGCCTTGAGTAAGAATTTTGCTCTGGAGATCACTGAGAGCGCGGCGATGGCAGAAGGGGTGAATACCCTCGACATCCTAACCCGGTTCCGGGTCAAACAGATTGGCTTGTCGATGGATGATTTCGGCACAGGGTATTCGTCCCTGGTTGAACTCTATCGCATGCCATTCAGCGAGTTGAAGATTGATCAGTCTTTTGTTCTCGATATAGACGAAACGGAAGAAGCACGAATCATCGTCCGATCTCTGTGTGATTTGGCGAGAAACCTTGGCCTCACCACCTGCGCGGAGGGTGTGGAGACGCAGTCTGCGCTAGAGTATTTGCGTTCCGTTGGGTGCGATAAAGCACAAGGGTTTCTTATTAGCGAAGCGGTTCCCGCCGATGAATTTATGGACTTCGTAGATACCTGGGATGATGGCCGGCGCTTAACCCAGATCGCGGTTGCGAGCTGAGTTTACTTCTCCGCCGCTGACTGCAGCACCTGGCTCACTGTGGTTGTCAGCTTTTCCAAACTGACAGGCTTCGCAAGGAAACCGCTGACCCCAAGTTCTTTAGCCTTCTTAACCAGCGGAATATCGCCGCGCCCCGTAATCATTATAAACGGGATGTCGGGACTGATCGTCTTAACGTCGCCGTCGCGAATAGTCTTGAGCAATTGCAGGCCGTTCATTGGGGCCATGTGGCAATCAGATATAATGAGGTCGTACTGAGCCTGTTTCATTGAGAGCCGGGCGAGGGCGTCTTCACCGTTGTTGGCTCTTTGAATGTATTGGGCGCCGCAGGTCCGCAACGCGTCACTGAGAATGTCTCTTATACCCTCTTCGTCATCGACGATTAGGAATCCGAGTGATGAGTAGTCATTCTCTCGGTCACGAACTGATGATGACCAGCCTAAATTGGGACGCGTTTTTTTCATGTTTTTAATTTTTGTGGATGTCAGTCGATCAATAACAAAAGGTATGCAAGTGATATTGGCTGCGTCCCCAGGTTGCAACTTAGAATATAGTCGAAACTAAATAAAAACCAATAAATCAGAGGGTGTTTCTGCGTCTAAGTCTTCAACCCAATTCCCACGAAAGCAGTGGGGTTTCTTTGGGCACGATTGAGCGTTTCATGGACACCCGCCCAACCATTGCCTAAATTGCGCGGCAGTCTTGATCACAACTCAAATTTCCGAGGTTTTTCATGCGGTTGTCCCGCACTTTCATTCCCACACTCAAAGAAACGCCAGCTGAGGCGAAGATCGCCTCCCATCGCCTGATGCTGCGGGCTGGCCTTGTCCGTCAACACGCCGCCGGTATCTACAACTGGTTACCCATGGGGACCCGGGTCCTCCGGAATATCGAGCAGATCGTTCGCGAAGAGCAAAACGACGCCGGAGCTCAGGAAGTCATCATGCCGACGATCCAGTCGGGTGACCTGTGGAAGGAAAGTGGGCGTTACGACGACTACGGACCAGAGATGCTCCGGATTAAGGATCGTCATGACCGTGACATGCTGTATGGCCCGACCCACGAAGAGGTGGTCACGGATATTTTTCGCAATAATGTGCGGAGCTACAAAGACCTGCCGTTGAATTTATATCAAATTCACTGGAAATTCCGCGACGAGGTCCGGCCCCGGTTTGGTGTCATGCGTGGCCGCGAATTCCTCATGAAGGATGCCTATTCCTTCGATTTGACCTACGAAGCGTCGCGGCACACCTACAATCAGATGTTTGTCGCCTACCTGCGTACATTTGCGCGCATGGGCCTTCAAGCGATTCCGATGAAAGCCGATCCGGGCCCCATCGGTGGCGATTTGAGCCACGAATTCATCGTTCTGGCCGAGACCGGCGAGAGTGCGGTGTATTGCCACAAGGCCCTGCTGCGTAAGCCAATTCCTTTGGTTGTGGACTACGCCTCGAACCTGCAGCCTATCGTCGACGATTGGACGAGTGAATATGCAGCCACCGACGAGGAACACGACGAGGCCAAAGCCGAGGAGTTGGGGGACGATTTGATCTCCGCGCGGGGCATTGAAGTCGGTCACATCTTCCATTTTGGCAAAAAGTACTCAGAGCCCATGGGGGCGCAGGTCGCGTCACCCAAAGGCGAGATGGTGACACCGTTCATGGGTAGTTACGGTATTGGTGTATCTCGTCTGGTCGGCGCCATTATTGAGGCATGTCACGATGACGATGGAATTATTTGGCCTGATACTGTCGCGCCTTATCGCATCGGTTTGATCAATTTGAAAGTCGGGGATCCCGGCACGGATAAGGTCTGTTCTGACCTCTATGCCAAGTTCCACGAGATCGGCATGAGCACCTTGTACGACGATCGCGACGAGCGGGCTGGGGTGAAGTTTTCTAATATGGATTTGATTGGACTGCCCTGGCAGCTGATCGTTGGGCCAAAGGGCATTAAAGAAGGAACGGTGGAATTGAAGCGGCGCGCCACCGGCGAACGGCAGAGCCTGCCCTTGGATAGTGTGCTTTCGACCCTGACTGGCTCCCAGCCTGAAACAGGGTTCGGCTGATGTTCGGCTCTTTCGAGCGGATGGTGGCAGGGCGTTACTTGCGCGCCCGGCGCAAGGAAGGGTTTGTTTCTGTCATTGCCGGGTTTTCTTTGCTGGGTATTGGCCTAGGCGTGGCGACGTTGATCATCGTCATGGCGGTGATGAACGGCTACCGACAAGACATCATGGACCGCATCCTCGGTGTTAACGGGCACATTGATGTGCGCGGCGTTGAGTTCTCGATCCCAGATTATGATCTGCGGGTGGATGCCATCAAAAACTTGCCGGGCGTGGTGGCGGTAATGCCTCAAATCTCCGGCCAAGTGATGGCGACTTCTCAGGGTGTCAGTTCGGGCGCTTTGGTTCGCGGGGTCCGCGGCGAAGATTTGGCCGCACGGACAGTGATCTCGGAGAACATCGTACAGGGTTCGCTTCCTGCCTTCGCTCGAGGTGAGGGGCTGATGATCGGCGTCCGCATGGCCGAGCGCTTTCGCGTCAATCTCGGTGATAGCCTCACTTTGATTTCGCCAAAGGGCAACGTCACGGCATTCGGCACGGCGCCAAGGCTCAAAGACTATCCTATCGTTGCTTTGTTTGATGTTGGCATGAGTGATTTTGATTCTTCGATCATCTTCATGCCGCTGAATTTGGCGCAGACCTATTTCAAATACCCGGACAGCGTGACCGGTATCGAGATTCAGGTCGCGGACCCGGATCAGGCGCGTTTCATTGCTCGAGAGGTTGCGGGCATCGCGGGGCCGGGGGTTCGAGTTCTGTCTTGGGAACAGACGAATTCGACATTCTTCAACGCGCTGCAGGTTGAGCGCAATGTGATGTTCCTCATTCTAACCCTGATCATCGTGGTTGCAGCATTCAACATCATTGCCGGGCTGATCATGTTGGTGAAAGACAAGGGCCGTGACATTGCGATTTTGCGCACGATGGGGGCAACGCGCGGCATGATCATGCGTGTGTTCTTCCTGGCCGGCGCGAGTGTCGGTGTGACCGGAACGCTTCTGGGGCTCATTCTAGGAATTCTATTCTGCGAGAATATTGAATCCGTTCGCCAAGTGCTTGAGAGCATTACGGGGACAAACCTGTTCTCTGCGGAAATCTATTTTCTTTCGACAATCCCAGCAGAGATGGATTGGGGTGAAGTGGCCTCCGTTGTAATGATGGGGCTGGGGCTGTCCTTTGCCGCGACACTTTACCCATCGTGGCGGGCGGCCAATACGGATCCGGTTGAGGCCCTTCGCTATGAGTAGTGACACCGCCTTGGTCCTGGAGAATGTCCGCCGTACATTTGAACAGGGTGGGAAACAGCTTGAGGTTTTGCGCGGCGCAAACCTGACCGTCGTTCCAGGGGAGATCGTTGCTCTCGTCGGGCCGTCTGGCTCAGGGAAGTCGACCTTGCTGCATCTCGCCGGCCTGTTGGAAAAGCCTGATACCGGTGATGTGTTTCTGGCCGGAGAGCGCTGCGGCGATTTGGCCGAGCATCAGCAAACGGCACTGCGGCTTAAGCATCTCGGCTTTGTTTATCAATATCACCACCTTCTGCCCGAGTTCTCTGCGGTCGAGAACGTGGTGGTGCCGCAAATGATTGCTGGCGTGCCGCGAGACCAGGCGGCTGTTCGAGCGAAGGCGCTATTGGATAGTCTTGGCCTATCGGATCGGTATGACCACCGGCCAGGCATATTGTCAGGCGGAGAACAGCAGCGGGTAGCGATTGCTCGCGCCCTTGCCAACACGCCCGCGCTATTGCTCGCCGATGAACCCACTGGGAACCTTGATCCGCATACGGCGGAGGGTGTTTTTGATGCATTGCTGAAGCTCTCCCGGGATCATGGGCTGGCAGCTCTAGTCGCCACCCATAATCCAGATCTCGCAAAGCGTATGGATCGGATTGTGCGGCTGGACGAAGGCGTTCTGATCGAAGGCTAACGAGCCCTACTGTTGGGGCACGCGGCTATGACCGTACTCTTTGAACCAGCCTTTAATTCTATTCTCGAAGGCTGTTTGCTGCACCAATCGGAAGTTCATGGATTTGCGGACGGCTTTGGCCTTTGGCATTGCGTCTACATTCCCTAACTCTGCCGCGATAACAGTGTAGAACGCGGCCTCTTCCTCATTAGCGGGAATACCGTCTCCGTTCCCGTGCATCTCGGCCAAGCGAAGGGCGGCTGTCGCATTCCCGGCGAGGGCGGCCAACGTAAATAGGTCCGCTGCGCCTGCCGAATTCTTCTCTACCCCTAGACCCGATTGATAGAGGGTCGCTAGTGAGTACAACGCCTCAGGGTGTTCTTGAAGCGCAGCCTTACTGAAAGACGCTGCTGCTTTGGTCGGGGAAATGCCGACCACCTCACTGTTCAGGTACAGCTCACCGAGGAGCCATTGGGCGTCAGCGGACCCTTCATCTGCGCCACGCTTATAGAATTGTGCCGCCTGAGCGATATCCTGATCAACGCCATAACCGCCTTCTTGATAAATGTTGCCCATGAGCGTGAGGCCGTAGGTCGCGCCAGCATCGACGCCAGCCGAGAGGCTCTCGATGGCTAGACTATTGTCGCGTGGAACGCCTGTACCTGACGCGAACATGAGTCCAAGCAGCCAAAAGGCATCGGCTTCTCCATTGGAAACACCGTCCTGGGTAAGGCGGAGAGCGCTGGTGTAGTCGCCCTGGCTGAAGGCGGTGAAGGCCGGGCTTTCCAGGTTTTGCGCTGATGCAGGGGTAGCCATAACCAGCGTCGCTGCCATGATAAAGGAAATGAGTTGAGATTTTCGCATATCAAAATTACCGCTGAATGAAAGGACAAACGGCCTCACGTCGCTGGCAGAATACACCGCGGATTGTGAAACGCCTATCCAAGCGAGAGCAGAATTGTGGAAAGGCCTTGTGCCACCGATCAGTCCCTCTTATTTCATTTAAGTCATGCGACTTCCTGTCTTCTTACTGATTTTATTCGTGGCGACAGACTTTGGTCTTCGCGTTGGCTCGGCGTCCGGAGCGGAAATCGAGCTTTCGAATGCGTGGCTACGCGCGACGATCGGTCAGTCAAATGTGACGGCCGGATACGTCGTGATTGAGAACAAAGGGACGGGAGAAGATCGCTTGCTGTCCGTCCACACGACTGTTGCCGCGAAGACAGAGATGCATCAGACATCGACGGGTGAGGGTGGCATCATGCGTATGCGCCCCGTGAGCAATCTGTCGATTCCGGTTGGACAAGCCGTCGCCTTTCGCTCCGGTGGTGATCACTTGATGCTTTCCGGGATCGCGACACCTCTAAAAGCGGGTGATTTCATAGATCTAACTCTGAGTTTTGAGGTTGCGGGTGATCTGTTGGTGACTGCCAAGGTGTCGCGGCGAAATCCTTATCCCTAGAGTTATTCAGAGGTCTATCCACTTTTCTGTGGATAAGGTGGTTTCGGCTCTAGCCCCGAGGGGCGAGGAATGGAATCAATAAGGCCACATGACAGACGCCCCATCCCCACCTGAGAACGCTCCCTTTATCCATCTCCGTACGCACTCGGCCTATTCGCTAGCAGAGGGTGCGATAAAGATTCCGGAAATGGTCAAGCTGTGCGTTGAGAACCACATGCCGGCGGTGGCGCTTACTGACACACGTAATTTATTCGGTGCTCTCGAGTTCTCAGTCGCGTGCGCTGACAAGGGCATTCAGCCGATCATCGGCTGTCAAATATCTGTGCGTCGAGAAGACAAAGAAGTTCGTGCTGGAAACGGTGCACGCCTTCCTGAACCTGATCAGTTGGTTCTGCTGTGTCAGACCGATGAAGGTTACCGCAACCTTATTCAACTCGTCAGTCAATCGTTCTTGGAAACACCGGCCGGCGAAACGCCGCAAGTTTCTATGGACGACGTGGCTGGTCATGCGGCCGGCCTCATCGCTTTGACCGGCGGTGTGTCGGGAGCGACTGGCCGGCATTTGATCGACGAGCAATTTCCTAAGGCTGAAGAAGTTTTACTGCGCCTCGCCAAGGTCTTCCCGGGCCGGCTTTACGTGGAAATTCAACGCCATGGGTTAGCGACTGAGAATCGCATTGAAAAAGGCTTGATTGATCTGGCCTTTGCCCATGATGTCCCGCTGGTCGCGACCAACGAACCAGCCTTTACCGATGCGAGTATGTTTAGTGCTCACGATGCACTGCTGTGTATCGCTGAAAAATCCTACGTCTCCATTTCTGATCGGCGGCGCCTGACTCCGGAACATCGGTTCAAGTCAGCGGAGGAAATGCAAACGCTCTTCCAAGACCTCCCCGAGGCGATAGACAATACTTTGGTGATCGCGCGGCGGTGCTCGGTGATGGTCGAGCGATGCGACCCTATTCTGCCGCGATCGCCAACCGTTGGAGATCGAACGGAAGAGGAGGCTCTTTACGAATTATCGAAAGAAGGCTTAGAGGGACGATTAGATAAGCTCGTCTTTACCGATGACATGGACGCGGCTGCGCGCTATGCAGTGGCCAAGCCCTATCGCGAACGCTTGGAGTACGAGATCCGTGTCATCACGGATATGGGGTTCCCAGGATATTTCTTAATCGTTGCCGACTTCATCCAATGGGCGAAGGACCAAGGCATACCGGTGGGACCAGGCCGTGGTTCCGGTGCGGGGTCTGTCGTCGCATGGTCGCTCTTGATTACCGACCTCGATCCGCTCCGGTTTGATCTTCTGTTCGAACGGTTCTTGAACCCTGAACGCGTATCAATGCCAGACTTTGATATCGACTTTTGCCAGGACCGGCGGGAAGAGGTGATTCGATACGTCCAGAAGGAATATGGCGCGGACCGGGTCGCCCAGATCATCACCTTCGGAAAATTGCAGGCTCGAGCGGCTCTGCGAAACGTTGGCCGGGTACTAGAAATGCCCCTCGGGTATGTCGATAAAATTTGCAAAATGGTTCCCAATAATCCGGCCAGCCCGGTGACGTTACTGGAAGCTATTGAGTCGGAGACGGAACTTAAAAACCTGCGCGATACCGATGAGAATGTGGCGCAGCTTTTTGATATCTCACTTAAGTTAGAAGGGCTTTACAACCACGCGTCGACCCACGCCGCCGGGGTGGTGATTGGTGATCGTCCTCTGGCGGAGCTTGTTGCGCTCTATCGTGACCCCAACTCCGATATGCCGGTAACCCAGTTCAATATGAAGTGGGTCGAGCAAGCGGGGCTGGTGAAGTTCGATTTCCTCGGACTTAAAACGCTGACGGTTCTTGATAAGGCGCTGAAGTTATTGGCTGCGCGCGGGCTGGATCTGGATCTCGCCACGATACCCCTGGACGACATAACGACCTTTGACATGCTGTCTCGTGGGGATACGACTGGGGTGTTCCAGTTGGAAAGTACGGGTATGCGCGACGTGTTGCGTAAGCTCAAACCTGATGTGTTCGAAGACATTATCGCCGTCGTGGCGTTGTACCGGCCTGGTCCAATGGACAACATCCCAAGCTTTATTGAGCGTAAGAATGGCCGCGAAGAGATAGCCTTCATGCATCCGGTTCTTGAGCCGATCCTGAAGGAAACCTATGGGATCATGATCTACCAAGAGCAGGTCATGCAGGCTGCCCAGGAAATGGCGGGCTATTCTCTAGGCAGCGCCGATCTTCTCCGCCGTGCCATGGGTAAGAAAATTCAGGCGGAGATGGACGCCCAACGGGAGCAGTTCGTCGAAGGGGCGACCGAGCGGGATACCACGGCGGAGAAAGCCTCAGAGGTCTTTGATACCATTGCCAAGTTTGCCGGGTACGGGTTCAACAAATCTCACGCCGCCGCCTACGCCTTGGTGGCCTACCAAACCGGCTATCTCAAAGCCAACCATCCGGTGGAATTCATGGCCGCGACCATGACCCTGGATATGCAGAACACGGATAAGCTCGAAGGCTTCAAGTCGGAGTTGAAGAGATTGGGCATCGATCTCTTGCCGCCGGACGTCAATCACTCGGGCGTCGGCTTTACGGTTGAGCAGAAAGCAGACGAAAGTTGGGCGGTTCGGTATGCACTGGCGGCCATCAAGAATGTGGGTGCAGGCGCGATTGAAGGCATGATCAAAGCGCGGGACGAGGGTGGTCCGTTCAAAGACTTGGCCGACTTCGCGGGTCGGCTCGATACCAGGCTGATTAACAAGCGACTGATCGAGAATTTGGTCCGCGCTGGGGGCCTCGATTGCTTGCACAGCAATCGCGCTGAAATGATGGCAGGCGCCGAGGTTATACTCCGCCATGTGCAAGCCGGAGCTGAAGCCCGCAATTCTGATCAAGGGGCCCTGTTTGGCGGCGAAGCCGACCGACCGGACCTTAAATTGCCGACGAAAGAAGATTGGCGCCAAATGGAAAGGCTCGAAAAAGAGCGAGAGGCCTTTGGCTTCTTTTTGTCGGCGCATCCACTCGACGCTTACTCCGTAACCCTGGCCGCTCAAGGCGTCATTACCGCAAGGGGTTTAGATGACCTAACCGCCGACGACTGCCGCAAGCCGTTGCGGATGGCGGCTACGATGGCAAGCAAGCGCGAGCGGATCAGTAAAAGCGGGAATAAATACGCGTTCATCCAGTTGTCCGATGCGACGGGCTCGTTCGAGGCGGTGGTGTTTTCGGAAGTGTTGGTGGCTTCCCGCGATCTCATGGAATCAGGACAGCCGATGCTGATTACCCTGGACGCAAAATATGAAGATGATCAGGTGCGTCTGATGGTCGCGAAGTTAACGCCCTTGGAAGAGGCTATTGCGGCTCGTCTCGATAATCTACGCATTCAGCTCAAGGACGGTACGCCCGTGGATGAGATCAGAGAGATCATCGACGCCGATGGTCGCGGCAATGGCCGCATTCTTCTGGTTGCCCAATCCAACGGGCACGAAGTCGAGGTTGCTCTTCCGGACCGTTATGCGATTTCTCCGGAGACGCTCGGTCGAGTCAAAGACGTGCCTGGCGTCATGGATATCCGGCAGTTCTGAAGGCAATTTCTCACCGGTTGGCAGGAACTGACCGTACCGTGACTGCGGCGGACGGCACATACTCTGGTCATAATTTTGGCTATGGTAGAGTCTAGGTTGGTGAATGAATCAGGAGCGCATGATGTCTCACAATGAAACCACGCCATTGTCCCGCCGCACACTAGTAACTGCCGTGAGTGCTGGGGCAGCGGCATCCTTGATTGGACGTGGCAGTGTATCAACCGCCCGTGCAGATGGGCATGAGGGCGGTGAGGCGTATTCCATGACTCGCGGCTATGCTGACGGTCCTTTTGGCCAGGTGCATTACCAAGATGTGTCACCGTCGAACCCAAAGGGCTTGCCGCTCATCCTTTTGCATCAAGCGCCTATGACGCTGCGCCAATTCGATAGCATCCTTGCGCCGCTTGCCGAACGGGGGGTGCGATCCATTTCAATTGATACACCTGGGTTTGGGCAATCGGCGCCGCCTGACTTCGTTCCAACAGTCGAAGACTACGCGACTGCTATTCCGGCTGTCCTTGATCACCTCGGTTTGGAGCAGGTTGATCTGCTCGGCCACCATACTGGAGCGATGATTGCGACGTCTGTTGCTCTACAATTCCCGGACCGGATCAACAATCTGATTATTAACGGGCCGTTTCCAATGACCGATGAGGAACGGGCTGGGTTTCTCGCAAGAAATAAAACGGGTGAGCGGGACTTCGTGCACGAACACGACGGAACCCATGTTCAAAACAGTTTTTTGGGCCGCTATAGAATGTACGGTGAGGGAGTCGATCCCAAGCTGATCACCCGATACACCGCTGAGAAGTTCATCGGCCTCGGTCCGTTCTGGTACGGTCACCATGCCGCATTTCAGTACAACCACAATGTTGATCTACCAAAGATTAAGCATCGTACGCTGTTGCTTACCAATACGGGTGATCAAATCTATGAGAATGCCAAGTGGGCCAAGAAAATGCGGCCCGACCTAGACTACGTGGCAATCGAAGGCGGCGGTGTCGATATCGTCGATCAAATGCCTGAAGAATGGTCGGACGTGGTCGTCGGTTTTCTGCACGGATAGGAGCGATCATGCGCGAATTACGAATTGGTTGCGCGGCGTTTATCGTGTCTCTGCTGCTCGCGGCGCCAGCCTCGGCGTTGTCAGGCAGGGAGTACGTTCAACTGGATTCGTCTAACCGGGCCCTTCACGTCATGGGGATGGTAGAGGCTATGAAGTACGCGGACGATCTTTCGGGCACGGAATCTTTAAAATGGATGTTCGACTGCGCGGGTCGATGGACCGGAGCACAGTTCGAAGCTGCTCTGTCAGAATACATCGACAGCAATCGGTACAAGCTAAGCTATCGCACACCGTCGTTGCTCGTGTCCGCCGTTGGCAACATGTGCTCCAACGCACCCATGTGGGCGAGATAGGGGAGCTGATATGACTTTTGATCGTCTGTTCACCAAGGCCGCCGTTGCCATTTGTGCTGTCTTTACCCTGTCCGCGTGTGCGACCGACGCACCCCTGTCTCAGGTGGATTTGGCGTTATTGGATCTCGTCAATCCCAAGGTCGTCGACCGTCACGTTGTCTCGGGTGGGCAACCCTCAATTACTGACCTCGCGGCGCTAAAGCAGAAGGGCTTTGGCACTGTAATTAGTCTCCGGACTGAGGGCGAGGACCCTGGATATGACGAGGCGGCTGAGGCCGAAGCTCTGGGGCTTACCTATATCAATATCCCCGTTGGCGTTGAGACGGGGCTCGACCTCGAAACGGCGCAATTACTGAGGTCCACGATCGCACAGTCTAAAGCTCCGGCCCTGGTCCATTGTGGCAGTGGCAACCGGGTTGGGGCGCTCTACGCCATCGGTGCTTTCGAAATTGACGGAAAATCCTTGGAAGAGGCGCTCGCCATAGGGCGGGACGCCGGGCTTACCCGGCTTGAGCCGAAAGTGCGCGAGATTTTGGGCCAATAAGGACCTGTTCTGCGGCTAAAACCCTTGCTTTGTCTGCCTTAACCCCTTAGAACCCGCGACATTCCACACGCAGGGATGCGGCATTCGGGAGTTCCGGATGTTCGGTTCCGGTCCAAAGCATGTGCTTTGGTCACCCCCTGCGGAGGCTCAACCGGAGAAAGACTTATGACGCTGCCTATTTTCAGCATGCGCCAGCTCATTGAAGCTGGCTGCCACTTTGGCCACAGTACCCGTCGCTGGAATCCGAAAATGGATTCTTACCTTTATGGTGTCCGCGACGGCATCCACATCATTGATCTTCAGCAGACCGTACCGTTGCTTCATCGCGCGATGCAGGCTGTCCACGACGTCGTCGCAGGCGGTGGCCGGGTTCTATTTGTTGGAACCAAGCGCCAAGCCCATGACCTCGTGAAGGAATACGCAGAGCGCTGCGGTCAATATTACGTCAACCACCGTTGGCTCGGCGGCATGCTGACCAACTGGAATACGATTTCAAAGTCGATCCGGCGCCTCAAAGAGCTGGAAGAGCGCTTTTCGAGTGAAGCTGGTTTGTCCGGTCTGACCAAGAAAGAAGCGCTCAACCTCGAACGCGAAAAAACCAAGCTCGACCTGGCTTTGGGCGGTATCAAGGATATGGGCAATGTGCCTGATCTGATCTTCATTATTGATACCAATAAGGAAGATATTGCGGTGGCTGAAGCCAACAAGCTTCACATTCCCGTTGCTGCCGTGCTCGATAGCAATTCCAATCCTAAAGGCATCACATATCCGATTCCTGGAAACGATGACGCTATCCGCGCGATCAAGCTTTACCTGGAGCTGATGTCGAGTTCGGCTCTTGAAGGTATTCAAGATGAAATGAAGGCCGCCGGTGTCGACGTTGGCGCTCAAGACGTAGCGCCGGCAGAAGACCTTTCAGCCTTAGAAACACCGGCTGAAAAGGCCCCTGTAGCCGAACCAGCGGCTGCAGCGGAACCAAAAAAGGCCGCTGCGGAAGCGGCTCCTAAAGCAGAACCAGCCCCCGCTAAAGAGCCAGCAGCTGCCGCTGAGAAACCGGCCAAGGAAGCAAAGGCTGAGCCTGAGAAGAAACCGGCAGCAAAGAAAGCTGTGGTGAAGAAGGCGACGGTCAAAAAAGCGACGACGGCCAAGAAGGCCACCACCAAAAAAGCGCCTGCTAAGAAGGCAGCAGCTAAGAAGACGGTCGCCAAAAAGGCTGCGGCTAAGAAGGACTAAACTAGATGGCACAGATCACAGCGGCTCTGGTGAAAGAGCTGAGAGAAAAAACCGGCGCAGGCATGATGGATTGCAAGAAGGCGCTTGGTGAAACTGACGGTGACGTGGAAGCGGCGGTAGACTGGCTTCGCAAGAAGGGCCTATCGGCTGCGGCTAAGAAATCCGGGCGCGTCGCGGCAGATGGTCTCATTGGCGTTGCCGTCGACGGCACCAAAGGTGCAATACTTGAAGTGAATGCAGAGACTGATTTCGTCGGTCGTAATGAGAATTTCCAAGGCTTTGTCGGCGCTGCGACAGGCCTAGCGCTTGGCGTTGATGGGGATTTAGAGGCGCTCAAGACCGTCGATATGCCCGGAGAAGGACGTACGGTCGCCGATCAGGTTACGCATTTGATCGCTACGATTGGCGAAAACATGCAGTTGCGTCGATCTGAAGGTCTTTCAGTCAGTAAGGGCGTCGTTGCTTCTTATGTTCATTCGGCCGTTAAGCCGGGGATGGGCAAGATCGGCGTGCTCGTTGCCCTTGAGTCTGATGGAGATGCAGCCAAGCTTACCGAACTAGGTAAACAGCTCGCTATGCATATTGCCGCTGCAACCCCGAGATTCCTCTCCACTGATGATGTGGACGCTGAATCGATGGAGCGTGAACGGCAGGTATTGACGGAACAGGCCAAGGAATCCGGGCGTCCTGACGACGTTATCGCGAAGATGGTTGATGGCCGCATGCGTAAGTTCTACGAAGAAGTTGTGCTTCTTGAGCAGATCTATGTGGTTTCAGAGGATAAGTCCAAGGTCTCCAAGGTTATTGAAGCGGCCGCCGCCGACGTTGGTGCGCCTATCAAGATGACCGGTTTCGTTCGCTTTGGCCTCGGCGAAGGCATTGAACGCGAAGAGAAGGATTTTGCAGCCGAAGTTGCTCAGGCTGTAGGCGGCTAAAACCGGCCAAACAGAACGGCTTCTGTCTTTAGAAACAGAGACAAAACAGATGGGCGTTTTACCCCCGAGTTGTGTATGATCCGGGCACAAAGTAGACGCTTAGGCCGATAATCGCAGACCAAGCGGAAAGGGACGGAGGACCGTCCCTTTTTTGCAGGCTGCGAGCGAGATAGACGAACGCCGCTGATTATTGGCGGCAAGGGGAGGTGACACCGGATCATGGCCGAACCGCTATCGTACAAACGGGTAATGGTGAAGGTGTCCGGCGAGGGCCTTATGGGGCCCGAGACCTATGGTCTTCACAAGGCCACTGTCGTCGCCCTCGCTCACGATATCAAATCAGTATGCGCCATGGGCCGTCAGGTTTGCCTGGTTATTGGAGGCGGTAACATATTCCGTGGTGTCTCTGTTGCTGCGGAAGGCATGGACAGAACCTCAGCGGACTATATGGGCATGCTGGCGACTGTCATTAATGCATTAGCCGTCCAGAACGCGCTGGAAAGCGTCGGGGTCGAAACCCGCGTTCAGTCGGCCATCGGTATGAACGAAGTGTGCGAGCCCTACATTCGCCGGCGGGCCGAGAGGCACCTGGAGAAAGGCCGCGTTGTGATATTCGCAGCGGGTACTGGCAATCCTTATTTTACGACGGATACCGCGGCAGCTCTGCGAGCGGCAGAAATGAGCTGCGACGCCCTACTTAAAGCGACACAGGTGGATGGGGTCTATTCAGCAGACCCAAAGAAAGACCCTAAAGCGGAGCGTTATGATCGCCTGACTTTTGACAAGGTTCTTGCCCAGGATTTGCGGGTCATGGATACGTCAGCGATCGCGCTCGCTCGCGACAATGGAATGCCGATCGTGGTGTTTAATATGCATGGTGATAACGCGTTGACCCAGGTGCTCAACGGCGAGGGAAACTTCACGATTATTACGGAAAAGGAGTGACCAATGGCTGGCTTTAATGACCTAAAGAAAGACCTTAAGCACCGGATGGAAAGCACTCTAGACGTTGTAAAAAAAGAGTTTTCAGGGCTTCGTACAGGCCGGGCTTCAGTGGGTTTGCTTGACCCGATTATGGTGGATGCCTATGGCAGTAAAATGCCACTGAACCAGGTGGCCAGCGTTGCAGCCCCAGAGGCAAGAATGCTCACCGTACAAGTGTGGGACAAAGGGCAAGCGAAAGCCGTCGAAAAAGCGATCCGAGAATCAAACCTCGGCCTTAATCCCGCTGTGGACGGCCAATTGCTTCGCGTTCCGATCCCCCCTTTAAATGAGGAGCGCCGCGAAGAACTTAAGAAGGTCGCAGGCAAGTATGCCGAGGATGGCAAGATCGCGGTCCGTAACGTTCGCCGTGACGGTAACGATCAACTCAAGAAGATGGAGAAAGATGGCGATATCTCGGAGGATGAAGGCCATCAGTATCATGATGAGGTCCAGAAGATGACGGACAGTCTGATCAACCAGATCGATAGCGTCCTCAGTCAAAAACAAGAGGAGATCATGCAGGTCTAATGAAGGATCTGTCCCTCATACCTGTTGATGATTCCGGTGATGCCCCGGAACACATTGCGATCATAATGGATGGCAATGGCCGTTGGGCGCAGGCCCGTGGCTTGCCGCGTACGGCGGGTCATAAACGTGGTGCCGAGGCTGTCAAAATTACGATCAAGGCCGCCTGTGAACTTGGGATACGTTATCTCACCTTGTTTGGGTTCTCCTCTGAAAACTGGCAACGGCCAGCGTCAGAGATTAAGGACTTAATGGCTCTTTTGCGCTTTTATTTGATGAATAATATCAATGAGTTAGCGGAAGAGGGGGTTCGACTGAAGGTCGTCGGAGATCGCTCGCGCTTGCCGCAAGACACAGTGGCAATGATCAATGACGCTGAGTCTCGGACGCAAGCAAATGAGCGTCTGGTTCTCACCATTGCCTTAAGTTACGGCAGTCGACAGGAGTTGGTATCTGCGGCGCGGCAATTGGCGGAAGATGCACGCTCCGGCCTTATCAATCCCGAAGACATTACCGAGAACGTATTTGCTGATCGTCTTTATACGCGGGGTATTCCGGATCCCGACCTACTCATCCGCACGTCCGGAGAGCAACGCGTCAGCAATTTCTTGCTTTGGCAGTTAGCCTATACCGAGCTCGTATTTACTGAGACCCGTTGGCCCGACTTCGGCCTTAGTGATCTGGAACATGCAATATCTGAATTTCGTCGTCGCGAGAGGCGATACGGAACAGTGGCAGGCTAACTCGCAATGTTTTGGACTCGTGTCGCCTCATCAGTTGTTATCGCGCCTCTCGCATTAGGCGCGGTTTATCTCGGGTATCCTATTTTTCACATCTTTGTCGCCCTCATGGCTGCGGCAGTAATCTGGGAATTTGTGCATATTGTTAGTAAGGCGGGTTTTCCTCCGCGCGCTGTTCTCGCGTTGTGGACTGCGATAGCAGCCATAGGGATAGCGCCAAACAACATGGGCTTGTCTCTCACCGTACTCGCTGCAGTCTGGTTGATCCTCCTCGCCACCGACGAACGCGGCAATCGTGCCCGCTTGTCGTCAACGCAGACGGCATTGCTTTACGCTGGCTTGCCAGCCGTTTGTTTGGTCTCGGTGAGGGAAATGGGCGGCGCTGAGACGGTGTTCTGGGTGTTGGCCGTGGTATGGGCGACTGATATCGGGGCCTATTTCGTGGGTCGATTAATCGGCGGGCCCAAACTTGCACCGGCCATAAGCCCGGGCAAAACCTGGTCGGGAGCGGTCGGTGGGTCGATAGCAGCGGTCTTAGCCGGAGTGGCCCTAGCCACTGCGTTGGGCTTCGCCCCGACGGTGCTGAGTATCGCACTCGCGTTCATCGTTTCTGTTGTCAGCCAAGTCGGAGACCTGGCCGAAAGTCGCTTTAAACGGGTTCATGGCGTCAAAGATTCCGGAACATGGATGCCTGGGCACGGTGGGGTCATGGATCGGGTCGATGGCCTATGGGCGGCAACGCCTGCTGCTGCTTTAATTTGCGCAGCGCTTGGTGGCGGCGTGG
Source organism: Rhodospirillaceae bacterium (assembly GCA_018666155.1). Classification (GTDB taxonomy): domain Bacteria; phylum Pseudomonadota; class Alphaproteobacteria; order Rhodospirillales; family Rhodospirillaceae; genus WLXB01. The sequence goes on from JABJAH010000003.1 coordinate 80,785, forward strand.
CGGCATGGTGACTCCGTAATGGGTGCAAAGGACACGGCACCAAAACGCATAATCGTTCTTGGATCGACAGGATCCGTTGGGGTGAATACGCTCGATCTAATTCGTCAGAACCCTGATCGTTTCAACATCGTTGCATTAACGGCCGGGAAAAACGTTGACGCCCTCATTGCGCAAGCGCGCGAGTTCAAACCGAACGTGGCGGTCATTGCGGACCCCGACTGTTACGATCAGCTAGCAGAGGGTCTGAATGGAAGCGGGGTAACGGCTGCTGCCGGACCACAGGCTCTCATTGAAGCGGCGGAACAGTCTGCCGATTTGGTTTTGGCTGCTATCGTCGGGGCAGCTGGTCTAGCTCCGACGCTTGCCGCCGTCAGAAACTGCCCTACCGTCGCGTTGGCCAACAAAGAATGCTTAGTCTGTGCCGGTTCTATCTTTATGGAAACCGTCAAAGAGTACGGCACGACACTGCTGCCCGTTGATTCAGAACACAGCGCCATCTTTCAAGTGTTCGATGCGGCATTATCTGACTCCGTTGACCGAATTATCTTAACGGCTTCCGGCGGACCATTTCGAGAATGGTCGCTAGACCGTATGGCAGTAGCGACACCGGCGGAGGCGACAGCTCATCCAAATTGGTCGATGGGTGCGAAGATTTCAGTCGATTCAGCGACAATGATGAATAAGGGATTGGAGCTGATAGAGGCTCATCACTTGTTCCCAGTCGCGGAAGAAAAAATTGAAATTCTCGTCCACCCTCAGTCGGTGGTGCATAGTCTGGTCGGGTACATTGATGGTTCAGTCCTGGCCCAGTTGGGATTGCCCGATATGCGTACCCCGATTGCGTATGCGCTGGCTTGGCCAGATAGAATGGCGGTGCCCGGTGAAAGATTGGACCTCGCGGACATTGCAAGCCTGACCTTCGAAGCCCCTGATTCTAAACGCTTTCCAGCCCTTCGATTAGCACGTGAGGCTTTACAGGTCGGTGGCGCGGCCCCTACTATCCTAAACGCCGCGAACGAAATCGCCGTTGCTCGGTTTTTGGCCGGTGAAATAGGGTTTCTGGACATTCTGAATACGGTTGAAGAGACCCTAGCCCAATGCCGCAACGACCATCCCACCACGTTGGATGAAGTTATGGCCCTCGACGCTGAGGCGCGGAGGTTGGCACAAACTTGGATTGCCGTTGGTTCGGCTGCGGAATAGAACAAAGGGACGTCAAAGCATTGGAACAAGTCCTCGATATTTCCTTTACCGTCATGAATTTCATCATTGCGCTCTCAGTGGTGGTGTTTGTTCATGAGCTCGGCCATTTTCTGGTCGCGCGATGGAATAAAGTGCGCTGCGATAGCTTTTCGATTGGGTTTGGCCCTGAACTCGTTGGTTTTACAGACCGGCATGGAACCCGCTGGAAATTCAGCCTGATTCCGCTTGGCGGCTACGTCAAAATGTTTGGTGAGGCGGATATCGCGAACCCAGGCGCCAAAGACAATGAAGACGAAGATATAGAAACAGAAGTTGAGCGGGAAATGACGCCCGAGGAAAAGGCGATCTCGTTCAAGTACAAGACCCTGGGGCAGAGGTCTGCCATCGTTTTCGCTGGGCCGGCGGTCAATTTTTTATTCGCGATACTTGTCTTCTTTGTAATGTTTATGTCGGTCGGTCGGCCGGTTACAGAACCGATTGTTGGAAGCGTCGTTGAAGAAAGCGCGGCTTCGGAAGCGGGTCTTGTCGCTGGAGACCGCATTCTTGCAATTGATGGAAACGAGATTGATCGTTTCGAAGATTTACAGCGCGTGGTGCCGTTAGGGAACGGCGCCCCGATGCGACTTACCGTGGAACGTGGCGAGGACGTCCTCGATATAGTCGCGGTTCCGCGCATCGTTGAAGAGACAGACGCCTTCGGAAACCCGCAGAAACGTGCGTTACTTGGCGTGTCTTCGTCGGGTGAGACACGGATGATGGTGCGCCATAATCCGGTGTCTGCGCTCGGCTTAGCGATTAGTCAGACGTACATTGTGGTTGATGGCACCTTTGTTGCCGTCGGACAGATCATCTCTGGACAGCGGGGGACGGAAGACCTCGGTGGACCGATCCGGATCGCGAAATTTTCCGGTCAGGCAGCCAAATCTGGGTTTGCCAATTTTGTCATCTTTATGGCCATCCTCTCGATCAATTTGGGGATCATAAACCTGTTCCCTGTGCCTCTGCTTGACGGCGGACACCTGTTGTTCTACGCCATCGAGGCGTTGCGTGGCCGACCGCTATCTGATCAGGCTCAGGAGTGGGGGCTGCGTTTTGGTTTGGTTCTAGTCTTGTCACTAATGGTGTTTGTGACCTGGAACGACATCCTGCAACTGTAGCGACGATACCGGCGAAAATCCTGTACTGGGCCCGGAAGAAAATAGGTAAAGAGGAGCCATGCACAGGGTGACTGGCGATCGTCAATCTTGGTTAGCGAGTGTGCTGTGTGCAGTTATTCTGCTGCTCAGCTCTGCGGTCGTGCATGCGCAGCAATTGGGCGGGACGATTGCTCAGATTGCCGTGCAGGGCAATCAGCGTATCGAGCCGGCCACGATCCGGACCTATATGTCTGTTCGGGAAGGGGATCAATTTAACCCGGTTACGATTGATAGGTCTCTCAAAAATCTCTTTGCGACGGGGTTGTTTGCTGACGTCAGTATTGGCCGTCAAGACGCCATTCTTATTATTCGGGTCGTTGAGAACCCGATTATCAACCGCATTACCTTCGAGGGAAATAAACGGCTAGAGAACGACAAGCTCGAGCCGGAAGTGCAGCTCCGTCCTCGCGTGGTTTATACGCGTACCAAAGTTCAACAGGACGTCGAGCGGATACTTGACCTTTACCGCCGCAGCGGCCGCTTTGCCGTGACCGTTGAACCCAAGGTTATCGAACTTCCTCAAAACCGGGTCGACCTCGTGTTTGAGATCAATGAAGGCGATCCGACCTATGTGCGGAAGATCACAATCATTGGGAATGAGAAGTTTTCCGATGGTGATTTAAGAGACATCGTCTTAACCCGGGAAGAACGTTGGTGGCGTTTTCTGACGTCTAACGACACGTACGATCCTGACCGCATAGCCTTTGATCAAGAATTGCTGAGACGGTTCTACTTGTCTGAAGGCTACGCCGACTTTGAGGTGATTTCTGCGGTTGCTGAACTTTCGCCGGACAGAAAGAGTTTCTTCATCACCATGACAGTGGATGAGGGGCCGCGATACAGGTTTGGTGAGATGACCGTTGATGTCGCGATTCCAAATCTTGATCCTGAGCTCTTGGTAGATGCAATTGTTCCGTCTCCGCGTGATTGGTACAACGCGGAAGAAATCGAAGCGACGGTCGATGTCTTCACTGATTTGGTGGGTGCCTTTGGCTATGCTTTCGTTGATATTCGCCCTCGAGTGGCCCGTAATTCGGAATCGCAGACCATCGATATTATCTTTGATGTTCAGGAGGGGCCGCGGGTCTTTGTTGAGCGCATTGATATCACTGGGAACGTTCGGACGCTCGATAAGGTCATTCGGCGGGAATTTCGTTTGGTTGAGGGCGACGCCTTTGATACGGCACGGCTGCGTCGCTCGCGGGAAAGACTTCAAAACCTTGGATACTTTAAAGAGGTCGAGGTCGATAACGTTCCGTCCGAAGTCTATCCGGACCGCACGGTTGTAACGGCGACGGTTGAAGAGCAGTCCACCGGAGAACTTCAATTCGGGATCGGCTTCTCAAGTGCGTCTGGTGCCCTGTTTGATGTCGGTATTCGAGAGCGTAATTTGCTCGGCAAAGGCCAAGACCTTCGGTTCAACTTTAGTCTGGCGCAGCAGCAGACGCAGATCGATCTCGGTTTTACTGAGCCGTATTTTATGAATCGACGTTTGGCGGCGGGGGCCGATCTATTTGCTACCGAGACCGACTTTGAAGATGAAGCCGGATTTATCAGTCAGTCCATCGGCGGGACTTTGCGACTGGGATTCAACTATAACGAATATATGTTCCAGCGCCTGAGCTACTTGCTGTCCTGGACCCGATTAGAGACCAGTAATCAGTTTTCCTCCCAGTTTACTCGTGAACAGGAAGGGACGACGACGACCTCTCAAGTTAGTCATACCTTCGCTATTGATCGTAGAAACAACGTTATTGAACCTACTGACGGCTATTTCATGAGTATTTCTAATGACTTAGCTGGGTTGGGGGGGACCGAAAAGTATGTTCGCTCAAGTTTGGCGCTTGGATACTATCTTGAGCCATTTGAGGGCTGGATTTTCAGTGCTACCACAAACTTTGGGCATATCATCGGGATCGGTGAGGACATCAAAATCTTTCAAAGATATCAGCTAGGTGGTAACAACCTTCGCGGATTTGATGATTTTGGGGCTAGCCCACGCGATTTGCTGACCGGTGATGCTCTCGGTGGTGATTGGATCGCGACGGCGAAAGCTGAAATAAAAATTCCGCTCGGGTTACCCGAGGAAATAGGCATTACCCCAAAAATATTTACGGACTGGGGTTCTATTGGGGCGCCTTCAGATTTGAAAGACAGGAGTTTCGATATTTTGCAGTCGCAGCGTATTCGAGGATCAGTTGGTGTTGGCATTGAATGGGAATCTCCCGTCGGCCCGATCAACATTGATTGGGCCCATGTGTTGCGCAGTGCAGATTTCGATATAACTCAAAATTTCCGTGTGAACTTCGGCCAAAGGTTTTAAAAATGAACTCTTATTCCATCAGAGCCCTTATGGGCACATGCGCCATCGCGATTACTATGTCGCTCGCGGCGCTGACGACCCCTGCAACCGCACAGCAGAGCAATCAAACCCGCCCGATTATCGGCGTGCTGAATACGCAAATAATCGAACGCGATTCACTGGCCCATAAGGGCATACGGTTGGAGCGCGATAAGTATGTGACGCGCTATCAGACGGAAGCGCGCGTTCTTGAAACGGAACTGCGTGAAGAAGAGCAACGCCTTACGCAGTCACGTAACGTTCTTGCACCCGAAGTTTTCCAACAGCAGGCGCAAGCCTTCCAGGAAAAGTTTGGAACCGCGCAACAGGAAAGCCGAATCAAGCTTGAGAACCTCAATGCTGTCGTCCAGCAGGCTGCCGTTCAGATCAATCAGGAAATGATGGGGATCACCAGTCAAGTTGCTCAAGAACTCGGCATCAACATGGTCATGCCTCAGGGCGTTATCCTGTTGGCTGATCCGTCAATGGACATTACCCGGCCCGTTCTTGAAATTCTGAATGAACGCCTACCTACTGTCGAAATGCAGAATCCAGAAGGCGGAACCGCAGACGCCGAGGGTGCTGCTACCGCCGAGTAGACGCAGACGTGCCAGACTCCCGGTTCTTTAAGCGAACCGGACCGTTTCGGGTCCGAGAAATCGCGACTTGGACGGACGGAGTTGCCGTTGGAGATGGTGACCTAGACGTCATTATCTCTGATTTGGCCGATCTCCGCGAAGCCACTTCAGCTGATCTCTGTTATTTGGCTGGGGCCGGTTACTCGGCTGCGGCCGCTGACAGCCAGTGCGGCGCTTGTCTGACAACTTCAGCATTAGCAGATAAGGCTCCGTCAGGAGCGATCGTTCTGGTCGTCGATGATCCTCAGGCTGCATTCGCTGTCGCTGCAGAGGCGTTCTATCCCAGCCAACCGGAGGCTGTCGTCGATGCGAAGGCGACCGCTCATGGTGCGTTTGTCGATGGGACAGCGACACTTGCAGATGATGTCGTCGTCGAAGCCGGTGCCGTTATTGGTCCTGGCGCCGAGATTGGCTCCCGTAGCCGTATTGGCCCGGGCGCGACCGTCGGGGCTGGTGTGGTTATTGGTCAGGATTGTCAGATCGGCGCGAATGTATCGCTCATCGCCTGTCTGATGGGGGACGGTGTTGTCATCCATCCAGGTGTCTGTATTGGTCAAGACGGGTTTGGTTTTGTTTTCGACAGTGTCGCGGGGCGGCATCGCAAAGTCCCTCAACTCGGACGTGTCATGATTGAGGACGACGTCGAGATTGGAGCGAACACGACAATTGATCGTGGCAGCCTTGAAGACACCAAGATTGGTCCCGGTTGCCGGATCGATAACCAAGTGCAAATTGGGCACAATGTCTCGCTTGGTGCGCGCTGTATTGTTGTCTCACAGGTTGGAATTTCCGGGAGTTGTAAGATTGGAGACGACGTCGTCCTTGCGGGACAAGTCGGTCTTGCTGATCATGTAACGATAGGACCGAAGGCTCAGGTTGCGGCGAAGTCCGGCGTTATGCGTGATATTGCCCCCGGAGAAGCCGTGATGGGGTATCCTGCCAAACCGATCCGGACGTTCTGGAGAGAAGTGGCAGCGCTAGGCCGATTGACAGGCCGCAAAAAGAAGCCCTCATAACTGGAACGCTGAAAACCAAAGAAAAGGAATAGCGCTATGGACGGAGAGTCGGTTCAAGCCTCAGCCTCTACCATCGACATTCACCGTATCGTCGAGATGATTCCACATCGATATCCCTTTCTATTGGTCGATCGGGTTGAAGATGTGGTCACCGGCGAAAGCGCGGTCGGCGTTAAGAACGTGACGATCAACGAGCCATTTTTCCAAGGACACTTTCCCAATAGACCGGTAATGCCGGGTGTTCTGATTGTTGAAGCGATGGCCCAGACGGCTGCGGTGCTTGTCGTAGATAGCTTAGGCAAAGACGCCGAGGGTAAGTTGGTCTATTTCATGACTATAGAGAATGCGCGCTTTCGCCGCCCGGTAGAACCCGGCGACCAGCTGCGCCTGACATGTACGAAGGTGCGCCAGCGGGCCAACGTTTGGAAGTTCAGCGGCGTCGCGAAAGTCGGTGATACTGTCGTCGCGGAGGCGACTTACTCAGCCATGATTATGGATGAGTGATTTATGACAGATGTTCATGCCACTGCAGTAATCGATGCTGCAGCTAAAATCGCAGATACAGCGATGATCGGTCCTTACTGCGTGATTGGACCAGATGTTGTTATTGGAGATGATGTCTGCCTTAAGTCTCATGTTGTCGTTGATGGACATACGACGATCGGTGCCAATACCGTCATCCATCCCTTCGCGAGCCTAGGCTTGCAGCCGCAGCATGCGCGCTACAAAGGTGAAGCCTCAACGCTGGTGATCGGAGAAAATAATACAATCCGGGAGCATGTCACAATGCATCCGGGAACCGAGAACGGGCGTATGGCGACGACGATTGGCAACAACTGCTTGTTTATGGTCGGTAGCCATGTGGCTCACGATTGTGCCGTGGCTGACGACGTTATTCTTACCAATAGCGTTGCTCTGGGCGGACATGTTGTTGTCGATGAGTTCGCTATCATTGGTGGGCTCTCAGGGATCCACCAGTATGTCCGGGTCGGTAAACATTCGATGATCGGCGGATGCTCGGCGGTGGAGAGTGACGTTATTCCTTACGGATCGGTCAAGGGTAACCGTGCGCGTCTGTCTGGCCTGAATGTTATTGGTTTACGTCGTCGCGGGTTTTCAAGAGAGGACATACGGTCTCTCCGTACCGCATACGGTTTGTTGTTCTCGCAAGGTGGGAATATGGCAGAACGGATAAGCGAAGTTGCAGATCTGTTTATTGATCACCCTGGCGTTATGGATATCATTGATTTTATCCGTTCTGACTCCAGTCGGGCAATCTGCCAGCCGGTGTCATCGAATGGCAACGGCGGTTGAGTTCGCAAGCCCGATGGTGACTTATTTGGCGGGTCATGGACGATACGTCTAAAGATAGGCTCGGCATAATTGCTGGCGGAGGGGCCATTCCGCAGCTCCTTGTTCAAGCCTGCGAGACAGAGCAGCGACCCTATACGGTTGTGGGTTTGAAGGGGCACGCCGATAGCCTAGCCAACGCCCCTGCGATTTGGGCTCGTGTCGGACAAGCTGGAAAATGTTTTCAGAAATTTCACGAAGACAAGGTCTCGTCTGTTGTAATGGCAGGCAGGGTTATGCGTCCAGGACTCTTCGATCTCAGGCCGGACTGGCGCACGATCAAGTTTCTTGCCAGAGCGGGAACGAAGGCTTTTATCAAAAAGGACTCTGTTGGTGATGATCGGCTGTTGAGGTCTGTCATTGCCGAGATTGAGCGCGAGGGTTTTTCAGTCGTCGGTGTTGATTCCGTGTTGTCAGACCTTATTGCCTTGCCAGGCGCCGTGGGAACGATCTCGCCGTCTCAGGAGGATCAGCAAGATATTGCTGCCGGGCTGATCGCGGCGCGGGAGCATGGCGCCGCTGATCGTGGTCAAGCGGTCATTGTTCGGGATGGATCGATTGTTGCCCGAGAAGGAATTGAGGGCACGGATAGTCTCATACGCGGTGCGGCTGATCTGCCCAGCACCGGTTCAAAACCGATATTAGTGAAGGCCAGTAAACCACAGCAAGATCGTCGCGCTGACTTACCAGTCATTGGGCCCGAGACCATAAACGCCTGCATCGCCTCAGGGTTTCGTGGCATAGCGATCGAGGCTGGCGGTACTTTAATCGTTGATAGGAAGTCTATGGCCGAATTGGCTGATCGCGCCGGACTTTTCATCTATGCGGTCGGTGATGAGCCGTCTGAGGGGATGTCTTGAGTTCCTCAGACTCATCACCGCTCATTTATCTCGTGGCGCTTGAACCGTCCGGCGATGCACTTGGATCGCGCCTTATGACCGCTCTACGTGCTTCCGCACCGTCCGGCATACGAATCGCCGGTGTTGGCGGTGAGTCGATGGGGGAGGCAGGACTTAAAACCCTCTTTGATCCAAGCGACCTCGCCATACTAGGGATTTTCGAAGTCTTGCCAAAAGCAAGTTTAGTTTTGCGCCGAGTGCGTGAGGTTGTCGCGGACATTGAGCGTCTGAAACCGGATGTCTTAGTCACAATTGATTCTTGGGGTTTCACGGGGCGGGTGCATAAAGCGCTGACCAAGCGGGATAATCCGGTGAAACGGGTGCGTTATGTCGCGCCGCAAGTATGGGCCTGGCGCCCGGGCCGGGCGAAGCAGCTCGCGGCTTGGATCGATCATCTCATCACATTGTTTCCTTTTGAGCCGCCTTTGTTTGAGGCCCATGGCCTTCCGGCAACCTGGGTTGGACACCCGGTTGTTGAGGATGAGACCGTAGTGAATCACGCGCAGGCTTTTCGGAGGACGCATGATATTGGCGACGATGCCCCAATAGTCGTCGTCTTACCCGGGAGCCGGAAGGCTGAAGTTAAAGCTCTCATGCCGATTTTTGGCGAGACGATTAAACAGTTGTGGGCCACGTTTCCTGCGACTCACTTTATCGTTCCAACGATCGGCGCCGTGGAAGCACCGGTCACGGCGTGGGCCCAATCCTTGTCAGCGCCGGTTCATGTTGTTGCCGGGAATGATATGCGAGACCGTGCATTTGCTGCGGCTAGTGTGGGCCTTGCGGCCTCGGGAACCGTAACCCTTGAACTCGCTCGGGCAGGGGTGCCCCACGTCATCGCTTACAAAGTGAACCCGTTATCGGCATTCGCTTTCAAAAGATTGGCCAAGACGAAATTCGTAAATTTGATCAACGTCCTTCTTGGCCAGGACATTGTACCTGAGTATCTGCAAGGTGATTGCAAACCAGACGTGTTAGCTTTGAAAGTCGGAACTCTTCTGACGGATGTGTCTGCGCGTCAAACACAAAAAAGTGCATTTACAGCTGCGCTTGATCACTTGAGGCGCGGAGAGACGTCACCGAGCGCTAACGCAGCAAAGGTCGTCTTGGGTCTGATCGAAAGTCCCTAGCTGGCGATGTCGAGAAGAGTTTTGCTGAGTTCATCGTTTGTGCGGATCAACGTTGCGGCCGCCTCATACTGCACGGACGCGGTGATGAGACCGGCGGCTTCCTCAACGAGGTTTACAGGCCCGTTGGCCTCTTGAACAAACACAGCGACACCACCCGTTGGCTGTGCGCTGACGAGCGCCGGAGCAGCGGGTTTGAACCCTTCAGTTTGTGCGTTAACGATATTGTTGGCGCGGATATGGACCGTTTGCTGCGCCGCCAGTAACGCGGAAGTGCCAATGCTGCCAACGTTCATCGTCAACTAATCCTCGTAATAGCTGGGGCTCTTATAACAACGAAGCCCAGGACATTTGGTTGCAGGCTGTTAGGTCTAAGACTAGGTGGCCGTACGCCAAAAGAAAAGGCGGCACACGAATGCGCCGCCTTCGCCGTAAGCTATTTTGGTGAGTTTTAGCGCTTGTTCAGCGGAACGTAGGCGCGTTGGCTTTCACCGGTGAAGAGTTGGCGTGGCCGGCCAATCTTCTGCTGCGGATCTTCAATCATTTCATTCCATTGCGCGATCCAGCCAGTCGTGCGAGCCAGGGCGAACAACGCCGTGAACATTGTCACAGGGATGCCCATGGCTTGGAATATAATGCCCGAGTAGAAATCGACATTCGGGTAGAGCTTCTTTTCGATGAAGTATTCATCTTCAAGGGCCAGTTTCTCGAGCGCCACGGCGATATCGAGAAGGGGGTTATCCTTAATGCCGAGTTCGTCGAGCACTTCTTTACATGTTTCAGACAGGATCGTCGCACGCGGATCATAGTTCTTGTAGACGCGGTGGCCGAAGCCCATGAGACGGAACGGATCGTTCTTGTCTTTCGCCTTTTTGACATACTCATCGATACGGCTGACGTCGCCGATCTCATTCAACATATTGAGCACGGCTTCGTTGGCGCCACCGTGGGCTGGTCCCCAAAGCGAAGCGATCCCCGCGGCAATACACGCGAAGGGATTGGCACCGGATGAGCCGGCCAACCGTACTGTCGATGTTGAGGCGTTTTGCTCGTGATCGGCGTGGAGGATGAGAATGCGATCCATGGCTTTGGCGAGGATCGGATTAACTTCATAATCCTCACATGGGGTCGCATACATCATGTAGAGGAAGTTCTCTGCATATCCCAGGTCATTCCGAGGGTAGATGAACGGCTGACCGAGCGAATACTTATAGGCCCAAGCTGCGATGGTCGGCATCTTGGCAATCAGACGATACGAAGAAATACGACGATGGTCTGGGTTCGTGATTTCTAGGCTGTCGTGATAGAAGGCCGAAAAAGCGCCGACAACGCCACACATGATGGCCATTGGGTGCGCATCGCGGCGGAAACCTGAATAGAAATTGTGGATCTGCTCGTGCAGCATCGTGTGATAGGTGATGTCGTGCTCGAAGGTTTCTTTGTCTTCCTGGTTGGGAAGCTCACCGTTCAGGAGCAGGTAGGCGACTTCCTCGAAATTGCAGTTTTTTGCAAGATCATCGATTGGATACCCACGATGAAGGAGTATGCCTTTGTCGCCATCGATATAGGTGATGGCGGACTCACAGCTGCCAGTTGAGGTGAAGCCCGGATCATAGGTAAACATGCCGGTCTCAGCATAGAATTTACGAATATCTACAACATCGGGACCGGTCGACCCGCTGAGGACCGGGAAATCGTAGGTATCATTGCCTACGGTGAGGGTCACGGATTTGGCCATGGTGCGGTCCTTTCCATCAACGGGCGGACAACTCCCAGAATGTGCCAGCCCTGTTCTGTTTTATTGAATTTGTTGCGGTGCTTATAATACGCGGAGGCGTTTTGATCAATTGGTCGCGGCATGAAACCGTTATAGTGATCAATCCGCGAATGCCGAAAAACCCATAAAAATCAGGTGCTTTCGGCAATATCCTCAATTCTAGAAAGGGTTTCGTCGCGGCCGAATATGGCAATAACTTCGAAAATCGGAGGCGAAACGTTGCTTCCCGTAACGGCTGCTCGTAAGGGCTGAGCCAGTTGACCGAGCTTCAGGTGGTGCGATTCAGCATATTCGCGTGCCCAGTTTTCCAACGCCTCTGCTGTCCAGGGTTGTAGATCTGATAGTGCATTTCGCGCTGCAGCAAGAACGACACGTGGCTCGTCGCTGAGAATCTTTGCCGCTTTTGGCTCCATTACAAGCGGCCTACCGCGCACATAAAGCGCAGCGCTTTCCGTTAGATCAACGAGTGTCTTGGCCCGTTCTTTGAGACTTTCCATACCCGCCAGTAGTCGGGACGAAGCCAGCTCATCCATCGGTACTCCGGTGTTCTGTTCGAGCCCGGGCGTAATCAACGACACCAAGTGGCCGTTATCCGCTGCTTTTAGGTAATGTGTATTGAGGGCGGTGAGTTTAGCGGTGTCAAACCGGGCGGGTGCTTTGCCAAGGCCTGATCCGTCAAACCAAGCGATGGCCTGTTCATCTGAGATGATCTCGTCGTCGCCGTGCCCCCAACCGAGCCGAAGAAGGTAGTTTCTTAGCGCCTCTGGCAGGAATCCCATATCACGATATGCTTCAGCGCCTAGCGCGCCGTGGCGTTTTGATAGCTTGGCACCATCAGGCCCGTGGATTAGCGGAACATGTCCGTAAATCGGTGTTTTCCAGCCCATGGCCTTGAAAATCTGTATTTGCCGGAATGCGTTGGTGAGGTGGTCATCGCCCCGGATGACATGTGTAATACCCATGTCGTAATCGTCCACTACCACAGAGAGCATATAGGTGGGTGATCCGTCGGAACGCAGCAAGATCATGTCGTCTAGTTGAGCATTCGCGACGGTGACCTGACCCTGAACCAAGTCCTCCAAGACCGTTTCACCGTCCTGCGGGGCGCGAAGCCGAATAACCGGATCAACACCAGCTGGTGCTTCCGAGGGGGCACGGTCCCGCCAGCGCCCGTCATATCGTGTTGGTTGCCCGGCCGCTTTTTGTTGTGCCCGCATTTCGGTTAGTTCTTCAGGAGAGGCGTAGCAGCGATAGGCGTGGCCGCTATCGAGCAACTGTTGTGCGACCTTGGCGTGGCGATCTCGCCGTGCAGACTGGGAAACCGGTTCTTCGTCGCACTCAAGGCCTAGCCAGGACAAAGCATCGTAAATCGCGTCGATTGCTTCTTGAGTGGAACGCTTCGCATCGGTGTCTTCAATGCGTAGCAAATACTGTCCGCCGTGGTGTTTGGCGAAAAGCTTGTTGAACAGCGCCGTACGCGCGCCACCAATGTGTAGGAAACCAGTAGGAGAGGGGGCAAAACGGGTGACGACAGTCATATTGGGCGATCATTAATTGGGTCATAGGCGAGCACAAGACTGCCTTTGCGGCCGATGCTGTAGCATACTGGCCGATCTAGGGAAACGGCGCGATATGCTGGATTCTAGTGGTCGCTGTAGCGGGATAGTGACGTGGGTGAACTCGTAGAACGGGATCGTCTATTTGATCCTGATATCACGGATGCTGAGACGTATATCCATGCGGCTGAACGGCCTGCATGGCTGTCCTGGATTAACGCTGAGTTTTCACGGCAAGCCCCAAACGCGGTTCTTTGGTGGCCGGCATGTTTGGCCATAGGTATTGGCCTATTCTTTTCACTTCCTGTTGATCCACCGGTCTGGGTTGGAGGACCTGCGCTAATACTGGCCTCGGCGTTTCACATCTATTGCCGAACCCACGGACAAACGACGATTGCGGCCGTAACCTTTATATTGGTCATGGCGGCATTGGGGTTCTGTGCTGCACAGATCCGAACTCACTCAGTCGCTGCACCCATCCTTTCGGAGGAACTTGGACCAACCAATGTCTCTGGCACGGTCATTCAGGTTGAGCCAATTGGAACAGCGTCAAGGATTACACTGGATCGATTAGCGCTCCCAACCCTAGAGCCAAATGAAACTCCGGAGCGCGTTCGCATTCGCATACCCGGCAGCCATGGCGCCCCTAAGGTTGGGCAGAGACTTTTGGTGCGCGCAATTGTTCGACCGCCCGGGAGGCCGGTGGCGCCGGGGGCCTTTGACTTTCAGCGTTACAGCTTTTTCAAGCAACTCGGTGGTGTCGGTTTCTCGGTTGGCCAATGGCGGTTGATAGACACGAAGGTTGCCAGCGAGGTGGAGTGGGCCGATCAAATCAATGGTTTGCGCGCAAGGGTCGGTGAAAGATTGGCGAAACAGCTACCGAATGAGTCGGGCGCGATAGCCCGCGCACTCGTTACCGGCGAGCGCAACGCAGTCCCAGAATCCTTGCAAGAAGCGTATCGGCGGGCGGGGCTCGCCCATATGCTCGCAATTTCGGGTCTACATATGAGTCTTATCGCCGGGCTCGCTTTCATTGCGCTGCGGTTCGGTGTCGCACTGATTGTTCCGGTCGCGGAGCGTTACAACACGAAGAAGTTTGCCGCTTTAGCGGCACTTGGAGCGGCGCTTTTTTATCTCGTTCTGTCGGGTGCAAACATTCCGGCACAACGGGCCTTCATTATGATCGGTGTCGTGTTCTTTGCAGTATTGATAGACCGAACCGCGCTTTCGTTACGGACCCTGGCTTGGGCTGCAATGGTTGTTCTCCTCCTAAAGCCAGATGCCTTGGTGGGGGCGAGCTTCCAGCTTTCCTTTGCGGCGGTGATTGCCCTTATTACTGTCTATGAGCGCGTTCAACTGCGGTCCCGCCTATGGGATCGCTACGGCAATTTTCAGCCTTTTCGAGCCTTGCTGCTCTACGGATTTGCGGTGTTGGTCACTGATTTGATTGCGACGTCTGCAACGGCTCCATTTACCGCTTTTCACTTTCATCAAGTGCCAAGCTATTCGCTTTTGGCAAACCTCCTAGCCGTTCCCATTATGGGGCTGTGGATTATGCCTAGCGGTTTACTTGCACTTGTCCTGATGCCATTTGGCCTTGAAGGCTTTGCATTGATTCCAATGGGCGCCGGCATTGATGCTGTCGATGCAATCGCTCGGTTTGTCGCGGACCTCCCAGGATCGACATTCACGACGCCACCGGCACAAGTTTGGGCGCTCGTCTGCATTGGTGTTGGTGGATTGGTCCTCTGCTTATGGCAGGGTTTTTTGCGATGGGTTGGTGTTCTGCTTCTGGTCGCCGGGTTGCTTCAGCCCTGGTATGACACCACGCCTAACATACTCATTAATGAGACCGCCGATGTTCTAGCGGTTAAGGGATCAGATGGGGCGTTGATCCTTTCACCGGGTCGCCGAGAGGGCTTTACCCGTGGTGTGTGGACTGAACTCTGGGGGCAGTCCGAAGAAACCTGGAAAGAAACGAAGGCCTTAACCTGCGATAGCGAGGCATGCATTTACAGCGCTGAAGGTAAGACCGTATCGCTATCGTATTCCGATGCAGCGGTCTCTGAAGATTGCGGACGCGTCGATGTCATCGTCGCCAAAGTGCCATCGTGGCGGCTTTGTAAATCTGGGGTGAGGATTGATCGTTTCGATGTTTGGCGCCACGGCGCTCACGCTTTATGGATCGAACAGGATGATATCCGTATCAAACGCGTTTCAGATTTCACAGGTCGGCGCATTTGGAATAAGCCGACCTGGCGGTAGGGATATTTGAGCTAGTCGCTCAATACTGGCGCAAGAGACCGACAAGCTTACCCTGCACTTTGACCCGGTCAGCACCAAAGATCTGAATTTCGTGTTCGGCGTTTGCGGGTTCTAGGGCTATGGATTCCCCTTTGCGACGGAGACGCTTGAGTGTTGCCTCTTCGTCATCAACCAAGGCTACGACGATGGCACCGTTGTCTGCGCTGTCACTCTGCTGAATGATAACCGTGTCACCATCCAGAATACCGGCGTCGATCATTGAATCACCTTCAATGGTCAAGGCATAGTGATCGCCATTGCCCAGCATTGAGGGCGGCACACCAATATGTTCCGAGGGGTTCTGAAGCGCTTCGATGGGCAAACCGGCAGCGATTTTTCCATAAAGGGGAAGCTGAACGGCCTCATCGCTATCATTGGCGGGAGCAGCAGCCAATTTTCCGAACTTACCCGCAATGACATTCGAAGGTGCCGAATCGTCGGCATCGGCCCCTACGTTCTCTGGAAGTTTTACCACTTCAAGCGCGCGAGCCCGGTGGGGCAGGCGGCGAAGAAATCCGCGTTCCTCTAAGGCCGTGATCAACCGGTGAATCCCTGACTTGGACTTGAGGTCGAGGGCCAACTTCATCTCATCGAAAGACGGAGCGACCCCATCGCTCTGCATGCGCTCGTGGATGAACGTCAGTAATTGATGTTGTTTTTTAGTGAGCACGGGTGCTCTCCCTCATGCAGAACAAAGTAGAAACACCCAATGTTCTACTTTAGTTCCTTTTTTTGGTCAAGCGCCTTCGGGACGAGGCGACCAATGGGTATGAGTGGGCTGTCTGTCAGTATATGAACACCATGATTTTAGAGAGCGGAGTCTCTATTGATAAATTCCCTTAATAGATGTAACGAAACGCCAGTATTCATATTGTTTTCGGAGGGGAAATGGACAATTTTTCTAAAATCAGTTTCGTCGCTGGTATTGTGGTTGCAGCGACAATTGCGCTCTCAACGGGAGACGCAAGTGCCAAGATGAAGGCGAAGTATTATAAATAGTGCTACGCGGCGGTGGAGCAGACTCGCGTGATGATCCCTGAGCCTAAGGCGGATGTCTCTGGCTCGGCTAGCAAACTCGGGGCAGCTGCTGGAGCGCTCGGCAAAATTGGCGGCTTCGGTGGATTTGGCGGTCTGGGCAAGGTGGCGCAAACGGCTGCGACAGTTCAGCAATACTCAGGCTATGTCGCGTCGGCAGCCGAGCTCACCGAGAAGATGCAGTCGAATTATCCGGACCCCGCTGATCGCATCTTGGCGTACGGTGAACAATTGGATGACGATGCCAATAACATTCAGACTGGGTCCGAAGGCTTAGAAACAGCCCAGCAATGTTACGACAATGCATATAGCCAGCTTGTCGCCGACTTCGCCGCAGGCAGTATAAAAAAGAGAGATGCCAAAAAGCGTCACAAGGAAATTCAGAAAGGCATGATTGAAATCAGTGATGTACTTGCTGACGCGCAAAGTGTCATGGACACGAATCTGCAGAATTATAATGAAGCGTTGACGACGGAGACGACGGGCATGGGCCTTAATCTCGGCGACCTCGTGCAAGCGGCGTCGTTGGCGAAAGGCGTCGCTGGTTCTAGCGGTATCGCTGGCGTTGGCGGTTGTAGTGGTGATCTCGCGACATGTGCGCGGCGAGAGGCCGCCCTTCGTGCACGGGCCGCTGGTGGATGGGGCGGGCTCTACACCGCCAACGACCCTATGGGTGCGGCACCGACACCACCGGCTGGCATGTCGTATTCACAATTCGGCATCATGAATGACTTTGCAATGATGGGAAATATGGGTGCTGTCAGTAGCCTCGGGAGCAGTGCACTGGTTTCGGGTGGATCTCGGGCGACGATTGGATCCCTACAATCCGCAATCAACAATCGGAATGACCCGAAATCAGAAACGGCACCTGCGGCTAGCCCATTCCAGGATGGAGAACTCGCGCAGGCTCCGGTGTCACAGCAAATGATGTCGAGTCTTAGGACTGCAGGTATGAGCAGTGAGAAATTCATGGAGAGCTATGGCCAAGTGGCGCTGACGACACAGCGTCAATTTGAAGTGTCTTCAAAGGTAGAACAGAAAGCCGGCTGGTAACCGCGATACCGTCGCCAACAAGTTAAAGGAGGCCGTCTAGGGGAAGCACCGGGACGGCCTCACCTAATTTAGAGGCTGGTGCACCGATGGGACGGACGATCAGGGCATCTGAATTTGCCAGTGCACCCATCATACTGGAGTCCTGAGCGAAGATGGGAGTTGCCGTAAGGCTGCCATCTTCGTCGTGAGAGAGGACGGCGCGCATATAGTCTTCGCGTCCTCCGTTCGCATTCACGTCCGCGCCCAAAGTAGCTAGCCGCGTTATTGGCGCATCTCCAGGAAGCCCCTGGAGGCGATCAATGGCGGGGCCGAGAAAAAGCAGCGCACAGACGAGCGCGGAAACAGGGTTGCCGGGTAGCCCTAGCATTGGCGTGTCATCCAGATGCCCAAACATCAGTGGTTTTCCGGGGCGCATCGCAATCTTATGAAACCCGACATCAAGTCCGGCGTTATCAAAAGCTTTGCGCACCAAATCACGATCACCAACGGACACGCCACCGGAGGTTACTATGAGATCGGCGCTCTTGGCCGCTTCGGCAATGGCAGTCAGTGCATCTTCGTCATCTTTGACAACACCGAGATGGACCGGAACGCCGCCTCTGGCTTTTACGAAAGACGAGAGCGCAGGGCCATTGGCACTGACAATCTGTGAAGAGGATCGTGGTTCTCCTGGAAGCACGATTTCATCACCGGTGGATACGATGGCAACACGAGGGCGCCGATAAACTTGAAGCCACGGTCGATCACCTGCTGCAAGTAAACCAATATGGCGAGCGGACAAGCGGAGAGGGGAGATCAGTAATGTGTCCCCAATATTAAAGTCCTGCGCCTTTGGACGAATATGACGTCCAGGCTCAATTTCTTTGACCGTAATCGTATCTCCATCACGATCGACATCTTCTTGAATTACAACCGTATCGGCTCCGCTTGGCAGATGTGCGCCAGTGAATATGCGAACCGCTTGCCCATCCTCCATTTTGCCTTCAAATGGGTGCCCGGCGGCTGACTCTCCGATGACAGACAATGTGCCAGGAACGGTCGGAATATTTTCAGCCCGCACGGCGTACCCATCCATGGCGGAAACCGTATGAGCGGGGTGGGCAATCCGTGCGTCGGGGTTTTCCGCCAGGACTCTGTTTAAAGAGTCAGACAGGGACACGGTCTCTGTTCCGATAGGGGTAATTCCGTCTCTGACGAGGCTTTGAGCCTGTGCAACGGAAATCATCACTTAGCCTCGTATGTACCTGATTTGCCACCAGTCTTCTTGACCAAGTGTATGTCGGTCAATTGCATGCCCTTGTCGATTGCTTTGCACATGTCGTAGACCGTTAACGCTGCGACGGAGACAGCCGTTAAGGCTTCCATCTCAACCCCAGTTTTCCCGGTGATCTTTGCGGTCGCAGTAATATCGACGGCGTTTCTATCCGGATCGCACGCAAGCTCGACTTTCACCGATGACAAGGCCAGTGGGTGACAGAGTGGGATTAGGTCGGCCGTATGTTTAGCGGCCATGATGCCGGCTAGCTGTGCGACAGAGAGAACATCGCCCTTTTTAATGCCGTCGCCCATGATTGCAGCGAGTGTGTCCGGTTGCATCAAAACAGACCCAGCGGCGATCGCTTCTCGTGTCGTGTTTTCTTTGTCGGTGACATCGACCATCACGGCGTTGCCAGCGGCATCGAAATGGGTGAGGCCAGATTGTGAGTCGGTACTCATGTTACGCCGCCGTTGTTGCTGGGACAGGGTTGGCTAATAGGGCGCGCGTTGCGGATTCCACATCTTCATGCCGCATAAGCGACTCTCCGACAAGGAACCGGCGAGCGCCCGACGCGGCAAGCCGCTTAAAATCGGACGAAGATTTCAACCCACTTTCTGCGACGAACACGCGGTCCGCCGGTAAACGTGCGGCAAGACGTTCCGTCGTGCCCAAGTCTACCTCTAGGGTTTTAAGGTTGCGGTTGTTGATGCCGATTAACGGTGACCTCAGCGCGAATGCACGGTCTAATTCTGCTTCATCATGGACTTCGATTAAAACATCCATGCCATAGTCAAAGGCACAGGCTTCAAGTTCCAACGCTTGGCAATCGGACAAGCAAGCCATAATTAAAAGAATACAATCGGCGTTAATCGCACGAGCTTCGACAACTTGATACGGGTCAAGCATGAAGTCCTTGCGCAAGACAGGTAATGCGCAGGCCTCGCGTGCTGATCTCAAATAGTCGTCCGATCCTTGAAAGTTTTCACTCTCTGTCAGGATGGAAAGGCAAGTTGCGCCGCCCGCTTCATAGGCTTGAGCGAGAGAGGGTGGATCGAAATCTTGACGGATGAGACCTGCAGACGGAGACGCCTTCTTAATTTCGGCGATGAGGCCGTATCCATTAATAGCAGCACGAGATAAGGCGAGGCCAAAACCGCGCACGGGGGATGCCGAACGCGCGATTGCGTCGACGTCGCTAATCGGAGTTTCGAGCATCACCTTTTCGTAGAGCGTGCGCCGGGCGTCACAAATTTTGTCGAGTACGTTGCTCACGGGGATTCGCTTCGAGTGATCGCACCAAACTTGGCGAGCGTTGCCTTCGCATCGCCGCTGTCGATGGCGGCGGCTGCAAGGTCAACGCCGGCTTTAAGATCATTGACCTTATCCGCAACGATAAGCGCTGCAGCTGAATTCAACAGAACAATATCGCGATATGCACCCGGCGTACCGTCGAGTAAGGCGGTCAAAGCTTTGGCATTGTCCTTTGGATCGCCGCCTTTGAGCGACGACGCTTCGTGGAGCGAAAGCCCAGCGTCTTGTGGCGCAATTTCAAAGGTCGACACGATGCCGTCCTTGAGTTCCGCGACAGTAGAGGAGCCAGTGACCGTTAATTCATCGAGGCCGTCGGAGCCATGAACAACCCACGCGCGTTCGGACCCGAGTGCTTTCAGTGTCTCCGCCATCGGCTTGACCCAGTCCGCGGCAAATACTCCGAGCAATTGTCGTTTTGCGCCAGCTGGATTTGACAGCGGGCCCAGTAAATTAAATAACGTGCGTATGCCGAGTTCCGCCCGAACTGGACCGACGTGTTTCATTGCGCTGTGGTGTTTTTGCGCGAAAAGAAATCCAATGTTTGTTTCTGCGATGGCACGCTCGACTAGGTCCGGAGTGGCATCGAGATTGACCCCGAGGGCCTCAAGCACATCTGCGGTGCCTGATTTTGATGAGGCCTTGCGGTTGCCATGCTTTGCGACAGGAACGCCGCACGCGGCAACGACGATGGCAACTGCGGTGGAAATATTGACGGTTCCAGACGCATCTCCGCCTGTACCGCAGGTATCAATGGCTCCGGCGGGTGCTTTTACGGGAAGGGCTTTGGCGCGCATGATCCGCGCCGCGCCGGTGATTTCTGCAACGGTTTCGCCGCGCACAGCGAGCGCGGTCAAAAAGCTAGCAATCTGAACCGGTGACGCGTCACCAGACATAATGATTTCGAAGGCCGCCTCAGCTTCAGATTCTGTCAGCGATTTCCCGGTAACGGCGGTCGCGATGAAAGGGTTGAGGCTGGCCATCTGAATCCCCTATGCAGCGATGGATCGGTCAGGGATGTCTGGAGCGTCGAGACCGGTAGTGCGCAAGAAATTGCGTAGGACGCGATGACCAAATTGAGACGCGATGCTCTCGGGGTGAAATTGAACGCCGGTAATTGGCAAGGACCTATGGGCTAGGCCCATGATTAAACCATCGTCGGTTTCCGCCGTGATCTCTAAGACGTCGGGCAAGCTTTCGCGGTCAACGATCAGGGAATGATACCGGGTCGTAGTGAAGGGTGAGGGGATATCTGTAAACATTGTGTGGTCACGATGGCTGACGGCGCTGGTCTTGCCATGCATCGGTGAGGGCGCACGGATAACCTTACCGCCAAACGCTTGGCCGATACTCTGATGTCCAAGGCATACCCCGAATAGCGGGAGCTCGGTATCTGCAGCCGCCGAGACGAGGTCTAGGCAAATGCCGGCACGATCCGGATCGCAGGGCCCCG
>JABJAH010000004.1 GCA_018666155.1 Rhodospirillaceae bacterium
CCCATTCCACCTAAATCATCGTCATCATCACCGCCGAGCATAGCCTCCCACTCAGCAGCCATCGAATCAGCCTCATCGCCATCATCATCTGGGGCGATAGAGTCCATTTCGGCCATGATATCGACTTCGTCGTCTTCGCTAGGAGGAACCATAGCCACCCTTAGTGAGGGGATGAGTGATACACAAAATAAGCGCCCTTACGGGCCTCATAACACAAGTCATAGTAGCTTAGTCTATTCTGGCATGCTGATACAAAAGGAAAGTCCCCACTTATCCCCTAATATTCAGTCTATTTGTCGCCGTCAAACACATGAAAACCAAAAA
Organism: Rhodospirillaceae bacterium; assembly: GCA_018666155.1. GTDB lineage: Bacteria > Pseudomonadota > Alphaproteobacteria > Rhodospirillales > Rhodospirillaceae > WLXB01. The sequence goes on from JABJAH010000004.1 coordinate 325, forward strand.
TTCATGTGGAAATACGATCCAAGCTAAAAAACCGCACTTTTCCAATAGAATCGCCAACCAGAAGAACATCGACATGGTCGTCCATGAGCTTAGCCATCGGTGCTGAGTAAGACGTAATGCAAACGATGGGTGCGCCGCCCTTTCGGGCCCCAATATCTCGCACTGACAAACGCTTATGATTTATCGGCAGGGCCGTGCTCATTGATCTTCTCCGCTACGGGACGGGAGGCTCTGTTTATGTGGCGGGGTTTAGCCCATTTACCGCCAATTGGGTAGGGGGGAAAGAACCAGAGACAGGCCGCTATCCGCGTAAACGGATGTCAAACACTGTTCCGGACTCGGACGACTTGCACAGAATCATATCTCCGCCCTGCGCGACCCACGAGAGATCGGCAAGCCAAGGCCGGACCCACCGGAGCGCGGCGCCCACCTAGAAAGGGAAAAAGATGACCCATGGCCTTGGTTGATAAGCCTAGGCACGCCCACTCTAGAAATGGGAAAATATTTTCCCTATTAATAAATGCGCAAAAACATAATCTTTACTCCATTAATGGAAGAAAGATTTCTCATAAATTAAAAATAAGTTAACTGGAGGCAGCGTGGAAATAGAAATAACAGTAAAAAATGGGGACCAAACGTTAGCGTTTCCTGTTGAATCTGGAGAAACCGACTATTCAAGTTTACTGAACATTATTCCAAATTTACAAAATGCCTCTGAAAGTGACAGGAAAGCCTTTTGTGATCTTCTGCTTAAAAGCGGCGACATAGAAAAACGAGCTAAGGCCGTAGAGTTTATAGATGGTCTTCCTTGGGAAGATGATGAAGTAAGAGGACTCGTTAATGACGGGTATATGGAAGTATTGAATGTCTTGGTTACTACAGAACGATTTAGATCAATTGCGAACCTAGCAGAGATAGAAAATATCCTAACTAAGGAGATCATTTTTGACCCAAGTAATTCTCAATACGAATGGCTGGGCGAACCTGAGGAATATCAAATCTACGATTCAAGGGCCAATATCGCAAGTTACTGTGCTTATTTTGAGGGTGTTACCGACTCTGAAATAGCTAAGCTGGTAATCAAGCAATGTCCTGATCAGGACTTTGTGCTGTTGGAGTTGGCTAGAGGTTCAACCGCATGCAAAGAAGTGCTAAATCAGCTAGCTGTCCATAAAAACGAGGAGATAAGCGAGGCTGCGAAAGGACGACTAAATGAAATAGAAGAGTTCGATTAACGGGCGGCGTTTATCGTGACACTTCAAAGGTTATCAATTTAGCCAGACGGTTTGCCGATGGAATGCAATTGTGAGCCATAGAAGCCGTGCGGACAGACCCGGAAATACCCCTAGCTTTTGGGCTAAGGGCGCTTCCTGACCGGGTGGACTTAAGACAGTCATCAAGATTTATCCGAACCTGGACAGGAAGCGCACCACCTTGCGGGTCCGTTCGCTAAAGAGAGAAGTTGTGTAAAAGGATCCCGCCGCCCGCTTAGACACCTCACCCAGCGTCGGGTAAGGCGCGACCATGCTAGCAATCGACCCAATTTTTAAGCCCTGCGACATCGCAAGCACCCAAACTTGAATCAACTCCCCCGCTTGGGGCCCGGCAATCCCGCACCCAAGAATGATACCATTCTTAGAAACAATAGCCTTCACCAAGCCTTTGGTCATACGCTGGACCCGCGCACGGTCATTATCTTCATAGGGCCCTGACAAAACGCGTATGGAGCCTCCATGCCGCTCGCGTGCTTGTGTTTCCGTTAGACCAACTTGCGCCAATTCAGGATCTGTATAGGTCACCCAAGGCACAGCGCGATGATCTGCTTTGGCCGGCAACCTAAACAGAGCACTTCGTATCACGATGCCCGCGTGATACCCGGCCACATGGGTAAACTGCAATCCGCCTGCGCAATCTCCGATCGCGTAAACTTTTTGATTAGACGTGCGCAAACCAGAGTTCACATCAATTCCGCGAGGGGTATGCTTTATATTTGCGGTGCCTAGGCCAAGGTTGTCCACATTTCCTATGCGATCGCTGAATTCTCGGCTGTTCTGCCCTCACCCGTATCTTTAGCCCCAAATCTATACGCCGCAGCTATTAAGCCCGCGTTAAAGATCGGCTCACCCAGATTTCCCAGCAATGGGCCGTAGTAAAACCCCGGCATTTGCTGGAGAGCAGCCGCGACAAACATAAATAGGCAAGAAAGGGCCAGCCACTTGAAGCCGTGCCGGACCCATAGGGCGATCCCAACAAGCAATAGAGTAACATTGACCGAGATCGCTGGTATTGGTGCGACAGAAAACCCTGGCGGTGGTGGGTTCGCCAGGTCGCATATTTGGTCTGCTGGAACGTTGGTAACTAGCCGAAATGTTTCGCCGTAACAGGCCGGATAGAAGTCGATTTGGAAAATGTAGGGCACATCCATCACCATGAAGATCACAGCGACCACACAAAACAGCCCCATAACGATTTTATTCTGGGCGAATGCAAATCCACCGCGGCGCAACAGAATCCCAGCGACAATCATCAAGACCGGCAGTACTTGCCAATGCATATAATAGCGGGCGTAGCTCATTGACGTGAGTAGGATGCCCTCGCCGACATAAGCACCCACCGCAATGGCGAAGTTATCGAGCCACAGCAGAGATAGCGCTGCCAGAATGAGAAGGCTCATCGCGTCTCGCCGCTCTAGCCATAGTTTGGCCGAGTAGTACAACGCGACAAGGCACATCACAGTGATGATTGAATAACCAACGGTAATCATGAACATCGCCTCTTTCTGTAAATCCCGCCTACCTGTGGGGATTTAGCTCCTATTTCCACACCTATCGGCTATGATTTGAGACCGCGACGCAATGGTGCATCTTAGCTTGTTCCGTATGTGGACAAGCCATTTGCCATACTATGGAACGTAGAATGTGCTGACCGAGAATTCCGATTGCAAACCTGGACGTGAGCTGTTGATGAAAACATTTCAGACAGTTGTTCTCTCCCTACTCTGTCTCCCCGTCGTCCTCGTGTCGGCGATGGGCGCAGAATATGAAATGAAGACAATCATTGAGCCTGGGCCATTTCACGGTGTTCATGGCCTTGCCTTTGGACCCGACGGTGCTCTCTATGCCGGCGATATCATGGGCTCGATCATTCATCGGGTAGATATCGCCTCTGGTGCACATGAACCCGCCGTGTCCGCTCCCTTCGGAATGGCCGATGATATTGGTTTTGCGCCAAAGGGAACCCCATTCGAAGGCACCTTGGTATGGACTAGCGTCGCGCTTGGGCAATTGTACGCACAGCCGCCAGGGGGCAAGCCCCGTCTCATCGCGGACAAGATGCCCAGCATCAATACAGTCGGCTTCGCCCCGGATGGTCGTCTATACGTCACCCAAACCGGGGGGCGGCATAAGACTCTGTGGCAGGTCGATCTTTCGGGAGATACACCGTTGGAACAGGTTTGGGACGGAACAGGTGGACTGAACGGCTTTACCATCGCTGATGACGGCTACCTTTACGGCCCTCAAGCTGATCTCGGCCGTGTCATCCGTTTCGATTTGGAGACAAAAGAGATTGAAGTTGTTGCGGACGGGTTTGAGTGGCCCACGGCTGTCGAAATCGATGATCGCGGGCTGCTCTATGTGCTCGATTTCGACGGAGGTACGGTTACAAGGGTCAACAAAGAGACTGGCGAAAAGACTCAGCTCGCTTCGTTGGAGAGCGGCCTCGACAATATGGCGATAGGGCCGCCCGGACATGTGCACGCCAACAAACTCTATGTCTCTAGTATTGGCGGTAACGGAATTTATGAAATCGATACCGCGACCGACACGTTACGCACGGTTGTTGCAGGAGATCTCACCGCGCCAGGTGGCGTAGCGACACTGGGAACCGGAACTGATACCCGAATCTACATCGCCGATATGTTTAGTCTTCGAGAGATTAACCCTGCCGATGGGAACGTTCGCACCGTAACACCGGTATCGGGTTCAAGCGCCTACCCGACGACTGTAACCCACGGACGGTTTGAAGGGCGCGATGTCGTCGTGACAGCGAGTTGGTTTACTGGTCGCGTGCAGATCCTTGATCCTGAAACCGGGACTGTATTGCGAAATGAAAGCAGATTTTCCGGACCGCGTGGCATCGCAATGCTGACAGATGGTTCGCTTCTTGTTGCTGAATCTACCGGCCAGAGAATCATCCGTGTAAACGCCGATGGTGAAAGGACAACAGTCGCAGAAGGCTTCGCTTTTCCATCTGGGCTCGCGTTGGCAGGTGACACCATCGCTTATGTCTCCGACTCAACAAGCGGAACTGTGTCTTCGATCGACCTAACGACGGGGGCGGCTCGTGTTGTTGGTGAGGGTTTTAAAATGCCCGAGGGCATGGCGATCCTGCCGAACGGCAATCTGGCTATCGTCGATAGTGTCGCGAAAGCAGTTTATGAACTGGACACTAAATCCGGATTACGGACACCAATACATGTCGATGCGGATATAGGTTTAACGGTATTACCGCCTCAACCTGATGCTTGGATTTTTAACGGCATTGCTATTGGGCCAAATGGAACTCTCTATCTTCCGTTGGATATCAACACCAGCTTAGTCGCACTCACGCCAACGCGTTAAAATATACAAGGTTTCCCAATGAAATTTCTTACCCAAATTACTCTGGCTTTAACGCTTGGCTTTATGCCGCTCTCTTCTGGGCTTGCCGCGGATATCACTGAACGTGATTATCAAGAATTCCTGTCATGGTGGGCCGGCGAGTACGACAACGTTGCTCAGGTAAAGGAACAGGAAGAAAGCAAAGTTCCGGCCGAGGACCGAAATCCAGCGACCCGCATAATTTTTCGGAAGATTGATGTCCCTGCCTTTGGCCCAGATTCCTACTATGGGGAATGGCAGGATGCGAACGACGCGTCTAAACTTCTACGGCAGCGAGTCTACGCGTTCGAATTTGATGAGGCTGCACAAAGCATTCGGCTCTTTCTCCATATTTGGCCGGCAGAATCCCCCGATTTTGTGGCCCGTACTCGCGGAGCACATCTGGAGCCGAGCAAGTTAGACGACGTTACACCTGACGACATGCTCAGCTTTCTAGGTCGAGAATGTGATATCTATTTTGGACAAACTGACGGGGAGTATTTTGGTGCAATGAACAAAGGCGAATGTGCCTTTGACGCTCCGGGTGAGTCGGGCCAGTCGATTTATTCCTGGTCACAGATGACAGTGAGTGACTCCCAGTTCACCTACCTCGACGGTTGGTATAACGGAGAGGATGGAACCCCGTTTCGGCAGTTCACCAAAAATTGGTACGAATACGACAAGAAGAATTAGGCAGTAGTGCTAGTTCCGATTAGGCCGTTTTTCCACGTAGCTTTCCGCTCTAGATGGATCCCCCTCGCCGCCATAAGCGCCGTAAGAAGGGTATGGGTAGAGCATTCGCGCTCGCTCTTCTCCTTTTGTGGTCGCGATCAATTGGCTAGGGGCACGACCGTCCTCGACCCAGGCTTCCATCGCGGTCAGTAGATCAATGCCCTGACCGGCGGGAGACCCGCCACGACAGAAAAAATTACCCGGCACCATGAAGAGCCGGAAAAAGTCTTGGGTTGCCGACACACCGCCATTGGCTTGCTCGACGCGGTCAAAATACTGGGTGGTGAACGTGCCGGGCATGGATGATTCGTTCCAGCCGTACGTCATCAAAAGTTTTCCCCCACGGGCCTTAAAGCCTTCGTAGTCAACTCTGTCGGCTGCAGATTGCGTATCGACATCGGAGAAAGTTTCAAGCGGTTCATCAAAATCGACCTGACTCAGTTCAAAACTTGGACCAGGCGCTTCTGGGTAAAGCAGATAGCGGTAGTGCTCTATAATATAATCTCCCATGACCGATGGACTGCCGAAGAAGCCACGAGACCACCCGAGTTCCGACCCTTTGGACTGCCCCGCGTAGAGCTGTTCTCCCGATGAGTTCGTCGGTCCGTCGTAATACTTGCGAACGGCGGATACCTTTTCATCGGAGAGGCATTGGTTTGTATTATTTTTCGAGCACGCGAGAGTGCCTGGATCAAATGTGCAGGATAAAGGGTTCGATACAACTCCGGTTCCATCCGTCGCGCACTCTTTAAGAACAGCCTGATGGACAAGGTCCAGGTCAGTTGCCCTTAGGATCGGGGAGTCATTGTCATCAAGGTTGCTCTTAATGCCCCACATGATCGAGTAATTGTTGCGCACAAAATTGAGGACAGAGCCGCCAGTTATCAGAACGCCATCAAAGTCATTCGGATAGCGCTGCGCCTCTATAAGACCCGCCCGTCCGCCAGTACCACAGCCGCGATAGAGTGAGCGATCCAAAGATCGTCCGTAGTACTCGGAAATCAACTGCTTGGCCGCGAGTGCTACGACATGGGTGCCGCGATACCAGTAGTCTGTTTTCGCGCTTGGGTCGTTATACGCCCAGATACCTGATCTGGACGACACCGCTCGATGTCCCATATCGGTTGTGGCTGTCGCGTAGCCTCGGCTCAACGCATCGTTTGCAGCATCCAAAACCAGCTTGCCGCACATCCCACTACAGCCCTGCTGTAGGAACCGTCCATTCCATCCATCGATCGGCAGACGAATCTCGAACCCAACCTGAGGCGCGATGAACCCGCTTAGCTCGCAATAAGCAGGGACGCCATTAATTGCGTCAACGACATGCCCCTTCTTAACTTCGCCCGGCGTGCTGTTTTCAATCGTGAATCTGACGCCACCAAATGCGGTGCAGGTAGCGGCCGAGCTCTGCGCATGTGCTGAACCGACTAATAGGGATAGGAAGGCAAAGACAGAGAGCCCCGCGAACCAAGAATTGTTTATAAGCATCTGTCCCTCCCCTTTATGAATCCGTCGACCTAGAACTTAGTCCAGTCGCTACTCACCAGATGCTCATCGATCAATGTGCGCTTAGTCGTCTTCCCATCTTTGAGAAATTGAGTCATTCGCGTGCGAAACTGTCCATCGTCCGAAATGTTGATCATTTCATAGACGTATTGTGTCGGATCGCTTTTATAGACCATGTACAGGAATACGGTTCGGTTGAATGGGTCGGCGGTATCGTCCAGCTGCCATCCATCTACGCGCTCACTCTCGAACCAAACCTTGCCGTCTATGTATTTACCCTTGGTGTCGATCACCTGTTTTGTACCGTCGGGCAAATCGTAGATGTTTGTTTGATGGTAAATCATCGGCCAGAACTCATCCGGCAGGAATCGTTTGATAATCCGAGATTGAAACTCCTCGACTATTTGACCGTCGGCATCGACGCGTCGGAACGTGCCATCCCATACGCCTTCATGGCGGGCCAAGACCGGTAGGCGTTCGCGGACCTGCTGGGTGGTTGTCGGTTCTGCCGCCTGGGCTGAGCCCGTTGCTAGTAATAGGCCGGAAGCTGAGGCGGCGAGTCCGCCTAGTGCCCGTCGTGATAGGCCAGAAGTGGAATCGTTCATCTTTAATATTCCCAATTCATCAACCGTTACTCAATTTGCTAACTTCTGTTATCATGGCGTCCCTATTCCGCAGTGACAAGTAATGTGAAGAAAGGCCAATCATGAAGATCGAGATCGTCTTCGATACGGTTTGTCCATGGTGCTATGTTGGCAAGCGACGCTTTGATCGTGCATTGAAAGACCGGCCTAATTTAAAACCAGAGATACAATACCGCTCCTTTTTGTTGAACCCGGATTTACCACCCGGCGGCGTTGATCGTCGGGAGTTCCTAGAGCGAAAATTCGGGTCACCACAGCAATACGAGCGTGTCATTGAAGCCCTGGTCTTCACAGGCAAAGGCGAAGGAATTGATTTCGCCCTCGATAAGATCGACCGCACACCGAATTCAGCGAACTCCCACCGACTGGTCCGCTTAGCTCAGGCTATTGGTGCGCAAGGCAAGGCAGTGGATGCCCTTTTTGCCGCTTACTTTGAACGCGGCATGGATATCGGCGATCCCGAAATTCTTATTCGTCTGGCCGAAGAGATTGGCCTGGATCGTCAAGTCGCGACAACTCACATGCTAGGTGAAGGCGATCTGAACTCCGTCTTCAACGAAAACGCACGGATGCACCGTCTCGGCGTTACCGGCGTACCCTGTTACATATTCAACGAAAGCAAAGCGATCTCTGGCGCCCAGGAGCCTGAAATCATCGTGCGCATGCTTGATATGGCGTCAGCTCAGGAAGCTGAACAACCTACTCTGCAAAGCACGGGCTGATCTCTACGTCTCTGAGTCGGGCAAGTTAACCACGCCAGCTTCCGCCATCTTGCCGAGCGCTTCCTCTTGTAGCTCCATAATTCTTGCTTTTGAGTCCATCGGTGCATCGGCAAATGCGTTCGGCGGATAGAAGGATGTCTGGTTGTAAAGCGGCCGATACATTTCGATCCGTTGACGTAGCAACCTATTCCCTGCTCCAGGAATACGCCGTTCGCGACGCAGTGCTTCGACATCGATTGTCGCCGACGCCACTGTACTTTCGCCAGGACCGCCCACGTCGGCAAGAACTCGTCCGTGATAATCGATAATTTTGGAATGGCCGAGTGTTTGCCCTTCGGGAATGAATGTCCCGAGTTGCCCCGTGGCGTTGGTGGATATGAGATACATCATATTTTCTGAAGCCCGGACCTTCTTCGCGGACTCCCAGCCCCATTTATCCGCGGCACCGTGATCCGACGTTGGATGAAGGAGCACTTCAGCGCCTCTGAACATGAACATTCTGGCTGCTTCCGGATACATGATCTCGCCGCACGGCATCATCGCAATGTTGCCGAGTGGCGTCTTAGCGACTGGGAACGTGCCCTCTAAGCCATACCTATCGAGATAGGCGTCCATAAAGTCATGAGGCGACGCAGTATGGACCGTATTGATGCGGCGATACTTGAGGATGATGTCTCCCGACGGATCGATCAGGTACGAGCAATTGAAGTACCGGCCCGGCCATTCGGGATCTTTCTCGTAACTATTGGCGCCGATATAGCATTTGAGCTCTTGAGCCGCCTTTTGAAGCTTTCCCGTTTCAGGACCGGGAATTTCGATGCAGGCTTTTTCGATCCACTCTTCCGCCGATTCCAAGAGAGGAAAACCGGTCAGAGCAAACTCTGGGTACAACAGGACATATGGACCGGGACCGCGCGCAGTGCCCTTTGCCAAAGTAACCCACCGGTCGAGGCTTTTGTTGACGATAGCCATCGCTTCTTCGCGATTGTTCGCGCTGTTTACGGTGTGGGTGTAGACCTGCATACAGGTCGCTGTCCAAGGCTGAACCATAATTCTTTCTCCTACTTTCTTTTCGACTACGCGCGCGGTGGCAGCATGTCGTTTTTAACCATGTTGTCTAGCGAGTCGTTTAGCGCGTCTTTAATGTCTTTACGTGATTCCATTGGTTTGTCCGCAAAGCGATTGACGGGGTAGATTGACGTCGACGCGTATAAGGCTGCGTAGGCTTCGGGTCGAGCCTGAGCCAACCGGTTAAAGCCACCACGGGTAGAACGCACCCGCCGCAACGCTTCAACATCAATTAAGGATGAGCACCGCAAGGATTCTCCTGGCGTTGGGCCTTGCGTTAACACTCGGCCTTCCCAATCAAAGATTCTTGATTGCCCCGCGATATCGTTAACGCCGCGATAGGCTTCTGGCATGCCGCCTGCATTGGCAGAAATGAGATAAACCATGTTCTCGGAAGCCCGTACTTTCTTTGCGGACTGCCAGCTCCAATTATCGTCAGCACCATAATCGGACGTCGGATGAAGGATCACTTCGGCACCGCGAAAAGCTAACGCCCTTGCCGCCTCGGGATACATGATCTCCCCACAAGGCATCATCCCAATGTTTCCCATAGGGGTCTTTGCGACGGGGAACATGCCTTCGATGCCATATCTGTCGAGATATTTATCGAGAAAGTCATGCGGTGATGCGGAGTGCGCCGTATTGATCCGCCGGTACTTTAAAATAATCTCGCCCGTATCGTCGATGAGGTACGAGCAATTGAAGTAGCGGCCAGGCCACTCTGGGTCTGTTTCGTAGCTATTCGCACCGATGTAGCACTGATTGTCTTGCGCGAGCTTTTGCAAACGCTCGGTCTCTGGACCCGGTATTTCAAAGCAGGCTTTGGCAATCCATTCGTCAGCGCTTTCGTGTATCGGGAAACCCTGCAACGCGAACTCGGGAAACAGCATGAGTTGTTTTTCGTCGCTACGTTTTGCGGCACCGACCAACTCGGTCCAGCGATCTAGGCTTTTATTGACGATAGCCATCGCGTCTTCACGGGTCGATACCCGGTTTAGAATATGGGTGTATACCTGCATACAGGTCGCGCGCCACGGTTCGATCATTGGGTCTCCTCGCCAGAAAACTTGGCTCTCATGGGTCTTTTCTAGAGGGAAGATAGATCAGCCCCGAAACAGCGGGTTCATACAATATAGCAGTGTCCGCTAGTCAGCCGTTCCTATTGGTTAACTGGCAATTGCAGGGCCTGGCGGTCGATCACTTTGCCCCCCTTCACCACGGCCGAGATTAACTGAGCATTATCAATATCCTCTAAGGGGTCAGCCGAAAGAAGAACCATGTCGGCGAGTTTGCCTACTTCAATAGAACCGAGGTCTGAATCAAGACCTAAATACGCTGCAGCATTGAGCGTTGCGATACGAATGACGTCTGCTTCGGGTAGGCCGGAATCGACGAGCAATCTCAATTCCTGGTGGGTCGCAGGCCCTACTGATCTATCAGTACCAAGGGCAAGAATCGCACCGCCTTGGTAGAGCGAATAAAGGTTCCTCTGCATTGCTGGAAGCATTCCGCTAAAAAATGATGACATGCCGCTCGACATGTATCTCTGCCGTTCGGTTGTTTTTCTTTTTACCCGGTCAGCAGTGGTCAAAGTCGCTTGGTACAAAGGCGCATCGAACATCTCTGGGTTATCAGCGACCCGGGCAATGTTACTAAACACGGCCAACGTAGTTGCCATAGGAATACCGCGCGCCGTGGCATAGCCGACGAACTCATCTGACATATCAGAGCGCGCAGGAAGATGCGCCAGCGCGTCGATTCCCGATTCAATCGCCAATCTCGCTTCTGCTTCTGTTGGAATATGGACCGTCGTGCGTATGCCCCGGGCATGAATACGCTGAACGACTTTAGTAAGCAGGTCTTGCGTGAATATTGGAGCCTCAGGAGTTCCTCGGCGACCTTGAGGGTCGAGAAGAATTTTCACCATATCCGGTTGATGATCTAAGTGCTGATCGAGGACTACTAGATCATTCTCACCGCCAATCACTGTGGCGCCAGGACCGGACCCATATCCGCCAAGAGAGGTAACAACGCCGCCTGTTGCATAGATACGTGGCGATTGAATTTCGTTATCTCTCTCCTGTTGTCGAAGTGGGAAAATGAAGTCAGCGAGGTTGCCCGAATCAAAGACTGTAGTTACGCCGCTATACAGATATCCATGCAAGCTGGAAACGACCGCTGTGTGTCGAGCTTCTGCATCCGTGCCCTCGGCAACGCGTAATCGTCCGCCACCAACATGAACGTGGGCGTCTATTAAACCTGGAATGAGAAATTTACCGCTGCCGTTTATCTCTACTTTTCCTGACGGCGCGGCTCCAGTCCCGATCGCTTGGATGCGGTCGCCTTCTGTTGCGACCCAGACATCCACAAAAGGCGCTGAGCCGGTACCATCAAGCAGCGTGACATGCTTGATGACAATGTCCTGGCCATAGCTGGGCATGGCAGTCAGAAATCCAACTGTGACCCAAAGGTACGCAATATGGCGGAGTGTCATAATTGTTTTACCTACCATGGCTCGATATTGGAGATCATCCCGGTATCCATGTTACTCGTGGATTTAGCCGAAAAGGTATAGCTAGCAACGATATACCAGAGAACTGGGCTGTTCTGCGTAAGATCAAAACCATAGGGAATACGAGAACCCAGGAGAGGGAAATGAATCAATAGAGGAGTGCATGCTCTAGCACTGAGGCTCATGGATAAGTCTGTTTATTGTTTCGACTAAAAAGTATATACTGTTAAATCATAAGTTGATCTAAGCCTCTTCATCTTAACGTAAATCAACTTAAGTAGAGTCACGTTCAGTATTTTTTCAGGGCAAGCAGCGCATATCCATGGCCACAAATTCGTTTCTTAACAGCAAGTCTTTTGCTGCCGAGTCAAAGCTACTTTTGATAGAGCCGGACAAGACCAATCGGGTTCTTCTGACTCGCGTTATTGAAGACCTGAAACCGGCACGGTTCATGGCTGTCAAATCGACCGTTGAAGCCAGGCAGGCGATGTCAGAGCGCGTTGATCAGTTCGATTGCGTTATTGTTGCCCTTAAAAATGCGCCGTCCAGTGGTTTTCATTACCTACAAGAGATACGGACTAGCCAAATTCCACGAACACCACACGATACAACAGTGATCCTAGTATCCCCTCCTCTCAACCGAACCATGGTTAGTTTCGCCCAATCACTCGATCTTGATGGCTTTATCGCTTTGCCTATTACGGTAACCGCTATGAATAATACGCTTTCGGCTGCGCTTAAGCGTGATCGTGAGCTGAATTCAGCTGAAGACTATACCCTCGTCAAACTACCGACCCCGGTTCCGAAGAAAACCGCGACAGAGGATAATAAGAAAGGTTCAAAAGGGCCAAACGCGAGAATTGTATGGACGGAGAAGGACAAAGAGAAAGCAGAGTTGCTACGCGCCCTCAAAGAAGGTGTTGGTAACGGCCAAGGTGACACCGAGGCCGTGCCGGAGGAGAAAATTGATAACGTGCGAACGTTCTGGTTGAAGGATCTCTTGCCCGGAATGGTGCTGGCAGAGGAAATTACCGGCGAGGAGGATGAACTCCTCATCGCATCGGGAACGCTATTGCACGATAAACTCATTGAGAAAATAAAATCTCTTAGCGAATTGGGGGTCTGCCGCTCTTTTCTTAAGGCCGGCACCTCACCACCTGAACCTTAGTTTTCCTTCGCTGCTTTGGCTGCGCGTTGCATGCCGAAAACCGTAAGTATGATCGCGATCTGGAAGACGCCAGCGATCAAGAAAACGTCAGATGCCCGCCCGCCGTCCAGCAACGTTCCAAAAACCAATGGTGCAACAACACCACCGACATTGAGGCCGGTGGATACGAACCCAAACACAGTTCCCATAGATGCTTTTGGTGTGACAGCCCGCACAAGCAAGTCCCGAGATGGCGCTGTCATTCCAGATGCAAACCCCGCAACAGACATTGCAAGAAGGATTGACGCAAAAACCATGTCAGTAAGGCCCATCGCTAAGATGGCTAAGCCCGATACTATAGTTCCGTAAATTGCGATCAAATCATGGCGGTTCGTTCGATCGCTCAGGACGCCGCCGACAAGAATGCCGACGCTGCTTGCTGCCAGGAAAACAGTTAGGGCGATATTCGCCGTCGCCAATGGCATCTCATACATTTGGTCAAACGCAGATACTGAAAAATACGAAACGCCAGTATGGGCGACAGAAATAAACATCCAGAAAACGAAACCCATCAGAATTGGTAACGACATTAAAAGGACGGCTGTTTGCCTTAAGTTGATCTTCGTCTCACTCGATGCGTCGGCTTCTTCACCCTGAGGCACATCACGATCAGCCATAATATGGCCGTTCATCTGCAGGACCCCGGCAATCAGCAGCCCGCCGCCGCCCACTGCAATAACCGCGGTTTGCCAATTCACTGTTGTGGCGAGGAGCACCATCACCAATGGCGCAAAAGCGCTACCCGCAAATCCAGACACAGTATGGATACTAAAGGCCCGCCCCATCATCTCAGGTGCAACGGTGCGGTTGAGTATCGAATAGTCGGCAGGATGATAGACGGCATTGGCCAATCCCGCGGGCACCATCATCACTAACAGTACCCAATAGGATGGCGCGAGCCCCATCACAATGAGTGATAAGCCCTGTAGAGCAACCGCAGCGGTGAGAAGTTTCGGTGCATCAAGCCGGTCGACCAAAATACCCATCGGCAGTTGAGTTAATGCGCTGACGATATTGAATACGACAAGGAGGACGCCTAATTCCGTATAGCTTACGGACAGATCATCCCTGAGAAGTGGGAACAGGGGCGGTAATACAAAGAAGAAGAAATGACTATAGAGATGCGCGAGGCTGACCAAGCTGGTCACCTTAACGCTGCTCACAGGTGATGGCTTATGAGAATCGCTCATGCTGCGGTTAGGTCTTCAACTTCGTCCGTTCTTCCTTTGCGCCCATCAACGATTGGCGTGCCAAGAAAAAGGATCAGAGCAATAGCCGTTACGACGGCGCCGATGGCGAACGGAAGCCAGTTAATGCTCTGGTAAAGCGCGGCTGCGGAGGCCGGTGCAATAAGGAATGCGATAGCTTGGGTCGACGTGGAAATACCCGCCAGCCTGCCTTGCGCGTCTGGTCCGGCAGCAAGTGAGAGGGACGTGTTGATCGCCGGCATTGAAAAGCCCTGCCCTAGCCCGTTGCACATCATCGCTAAAATAAACATCCATTGGGTTGTGCTGTTCCAAATAAGACCAATTGACAAAATCGTTACACAAACACCAATAACGATGAGTGTTTTTGCGCTTCTATTAATTCGTCGGAGAACGAAAGCCTGAATAAAAACGTTTGAAGCCGCAGCGCACATTAGCCCCAACCCCATAGCTTGAGCCGCGGGCACCGGTTCTAAGGCAAAGCGATCCTGCACAAAAAATCCGATGATGGAAAACGTTCCATAAGTGCCGCACATGAAACAGACAGCACTAATAGAGATCCGCAATATTGGCCCCTTTAAGAGGTGGCGGTAGCGAATGGCGGCCGCACTACTCGATGCCCGTGTCTTAGGTAGATACAACCGCGCGAAAATGGCAGCGAATAAACCGGTTACCGCGATGATGTAAAATGGAGCGGATAAACCGAAACCGGTGAAAAATGCTGACACTGACGGTCCAAGAATAGCACCAGTACTCGTTGCCGCCGTTAGCATTGAAATTGCACGCAATCGCATCTCTCGAGACGACATATCCGCGGCAAGAGCCATCGCAGACGGCGTTACCGCACCGGCACCGAGCGCAAACAAGGCTCTGGAACCGACCAGCATCCACAAGACTGCCATTCCCGAAACCAAACCGCTTATGGCAGCATCAACAATAAGGCCGAACATCACGACGGATATAACAAAGGCAAAGCTGCCAATAATCATTACCCGGCGTCTGCCCCAGGTTTCACTGGCCGCGCCCCACATCGGGCCGGTAAACAGCATGAACAGGCCATGCACCGACATCACCAGGCCAATTTGATAATCGGCCATTCCCACCTGACGGCCGATTGGCGGCAAGATTGTGAACAAAAATGCCTGCCCCACAACCATGATCATCACGGCGTAAAATAGGGTAGCGCTCACACGGAACGGCAATTTGCCATCCGCTGCTATGACGGGCTGCAACGTTTCTGATGGTGGTGAGGACACAAATAACCTGACAAAACGATCAACGGAGGCGGATTTGACCCTTTTGCATTGCACGACGCAAGTGCGACTGATGTCCAGCGTTCACGTGGCGTAGATTTGACCTAACATGAGTATAATGCTCATAAAGAAAACGATTGAGTTACGAGGAGAGAACACCATGACGAGACCCCGCCGCGGCTATGCAGACGGACCTTTCGGTCAAGTTCACTTTCAAGATACGGGTGGCGATGGGCATCCCCTCATACTCTGCCATCAGGCGCCCATAACCTCGCGCCAGTACGACATGGTCTACCCACTTCTCGCTGCAGCCGGTATTCGGGCGATCGGAGTGGATACGCCTGGATTTGGGTTGTCCGACGAGCCGGATCACGTGCCGACAGTGGAAGAATACGCGACCGCTATCCCTTCAGTTCTAGATCATCTCGGGATCACACAGGCCGATATTCTAGGCCATCACACCGGCGGACTAATAGCGACTGAAGTCTCTCTGCAATTTTCGGACCGGATTAGAAATCTCATCATCAACGGTCCTTCTCCCTTCACGCCGGAAGAAATCGTTGAATGGAATAAGTTTGTCGAAAAGAACGAAAAGAACTTCGAGCACAAAAAAGATGGCACACACTTAAGCGAATTGTATGAGCGGCGGTGGGCGTGGGCTGAAGAGGACACAGACCCAGCCCTCGTGACCCGTTATGTCGTTGAACAACTACAAGGGTACGGGCCCTTCTGGTACGGGCATAACGCCGCCTTCGCCTATGACCACAACGTGACACTGCCTAAGATTACACATCGCACCATGATTATGATTAATACGGGCGACATAATTTATGAGCATGCCAAGAAAGCGCACGCGATGCGTCCTGATTTTGAATTTTGTGAACTACAGGGCGGCAGTATCGACATCACCGATCAAATGCCGAATGAGTGGGTTGCCGCTGTGGTTAAATTCCTAAACGGATAGCTGAGCTTATACGCCCAAGAACGACATGATGGTCGTCGCCGTCTCCTCAGGTTTGTCTTGATGCGGAAAAGCGCTGGCATCGGTAATCGCCTCTGCTCGGCCGTTCTTCATCAATTCTATTGCTGGCGGAGCAAACCGCCCGTAGTTGCCGTTCCCGCCATAAGCCATAAGAACAGGAGCCTCAATACGCGGCAAAATACTTAGATAGTCGTATAGCCCAACGCCTCTCGCACTGGGCTGAATCCAACGTCCTGCCGCTTGACGACTGAGAGTCATCTCTTCCATGTGGGCGGGATTCCGCATCCCAAAAATGCTCTCCATGTAAGCGTGTTCACGAGGCATCGGATTCTCTTTTTCGTCAAAGAGCCCATCGGCGATTGCCTTCGCCGCGTCTTTTTCAAGGGTGGCTCTATTCACTTTTCCGCCCAACGCAGACCCGACGGTTATCAATGACCTTATGCGCTCGGGCCAATAAGCCGCGCAAACCGACCCTACACATCCACCAATAGAACTGCCGGCAATGCTTATCCTATCTTCCCCAATCGTATCGAGGGCGGACATGAGGTGGGAAGCCATCTCTTCCTGGGTCGAGATAAAGGGGGGCTCACCATTCATCGCCGAGCCTCCATGGCCGGTTAGGTCGACGGCGATCACCCGCATGCGGGTCGCTAAAATCGGCATAATCCAGCGCCATTCAGCAGCCCAGCCTCCAAGTTTGTGGAGCAAGACGACGGTTTGATCCCCCTCCCCACCAGCGACGTAGTGAATTTGACCGCCGACAACGGGAACATGACCTTCTTCGAATTTGGTAAGTGTCGATGGGTCGGACATTGCTAGGTTCACCTTCATCAAAATATGAAACTCACTCTTGATCCTAGGGCTGAGGGTCGGCCAATATACAGCGGGGGGCAAGATCAAGATGGCGGAAATGCCGCAGCGTGAGCAAACCTCATTTGAAGAGGACAATGAATCAGACTCCGGCACATCGGTGGCCGGTGTTGATGCCGTGGTGAATCCGGATTCCGAGCTGAATGAGCCCACCCGATCTGACGAAGATCGTGATGCTTCATCCGAAAGCCACCTCCAGGCCTCAGACGCTTACTCCGCAGAACATGTCACCCGCGAAGAAAACGACCTTCCTATACAAGAGGATGGCGCTCAGGTAACCGAGCCTGAGGAAGAATACGAGGCAATCGATAGCGATGAGGATGGGGATTTAGACGAGGACCTAGACGAGGACGGAAAACCTCGTATCTCTTTTGCCAATAAACGCGTGCTGCTCATCGAAGATGAAGTTGAAACGATAGAGATTCTGACCGCGCATCTTAAGGAAATGGGGGTAGCCGAAGTTATAGTGACTCAGAATGCCGGCGGAGCTCTGAACCAACTACTCACGGATAGAGAAAAATTCCCTCACCTCGTTGTCCTGGAACTCGCCTTGATCGGTATGGATGGCATTCAGTTTCTCGCCCAATTAAGAGCTCACAAGAGCCGCCGGCTTCAAGAATTACCGGCTGTGGTGATCACGACACTGGATAGCCCAAGTATCTACCGCAGAGCCGCTCGTCAAAAGGTCGGCGCCTTTCTTCGTAAGCCGGTTTCGATAGGTGGTTTAAAAAAAGGTATGGAAGACGCGTTACGTGGTGAGATCGTCGAACAGCCCTTTAGTCAACCAAAGTCATGGCTGGATGATATTGAGGAAGAGGAATTGCGAGCAAAACGCGAGGCGATAAAGGCCAAAGCGTCTGCTAAAGTCCGCAAACTTGGGCTTCTTGCTAGAGTTCTAGACGCGATTGTTCCTTGGTCCGGCAAAGCTTAAGACAGAAAGGGTGGAATGAAAGTTCATTTTCTTACGAGCGCCCTGGCTCTCGCCGCGTTAATCGGCGTGTTATCGGCGCCAGTATCTGCGGCCGATCAACCAGGTTTTTTGTTCGTTAACGCTACCGTAACCGACCAAAAAAAGTTGGGTGCTTACGGACAAGCCCTGCCCCCGGTGTATGCGAAGTACAACGGCCGATATTTGATATTCGGCGGTATTGGTCGTGGGATTGATGTCCTAGCCGGCTCACCGCAGCATGAGTCCATTATTTTTGCTGAGTTCGATAGTCTTGCAGACGTCGAGATATTCTGGTGGTCCGACGATTACCGCGCCGTCTTTCCATTGAGAGAAGGTGCTGGGCAATTCGACGTTCTGGGGCTCGCCGGAACTGGGACAGAACCCTATGCAGCAGAGAATGGAGTTCAACCGGCGTACATGTTTACGTACATCAAAATGAAAGATCGCGATAAAGCGATGGACTACATGGCGGCGACCCAAGACATAATATCCAACTCACCCGGCCGCGTAATTGCCATTGCTCAGTCCGACGACATCTCGGTCTTAGAAGGCCCGAAACCGGATTTCACAATCGAAATTTCATCGTGGCCAAGTTTGGCGGCGATCGAGACCTTTATGTCTGATCCAGCGTATCAAGCCGCAGTGCCGATCCGTGATGCCGCCATGGATGTTACGGTTCTCACCGCTGAGGTTCCGAAACCTCGCTGACCGCGTTATTTCCAGCCGCCGAATATAAACCAACTCGCACCATTGCCATGTTGTGGTGCTGGAATTTCTCCGTTCACAAACGACTTGAATTTATCGGCACCGAATGACCCGTAATTGGGAATCAGTATTTTGATGTTTTTCTCAGGGCTGAACCCGGTTTCGTTGCATAGGCCGATTACATCTTGATTGCGGAACTCTGCATAAAAGGGCTCATTATTGTTTGAGCCCGCATCCCAATCCAAATAAAACCCGTAATAGGGATCGACTTCTGAGTTTGGCGGCAGTTCCATATGAATCATCAGACCACCTGGCTTCAGAACACGGTGGGCTTCGGTGAAGATTGCCTTGGTCGATTTTACCGGCAACTCGTGAAGAAAAAAGCTCGACGTGACAATATCAAAACTATTGTCTTCGAAATTTAGGTGTTCGGCATTTTGCTGTGAAAAATGAACGGGAAGACCGTCATGTGACGCGACGGCATGACCATATCGAAGTAATGGTGCACCCACATCAACGCCGTGTGCCTCAGCATCTGGGTAAACGTCCAGATACGGAAAGAGGTTCTTCCCGGTGTTGCATCCAAGGTCGAGAATACGTTTGGGATCAAAGTCAGGGTGCTTGAGTTTCAAATAGTGCGCGATTGAGTCTCCTACCGCGCCTGGGTTGCCTTTGCGATGCCGGAAGCTCCCCCTAAACACTTCTCCGCCGATAACCTGAACTGCGCCCTGGGCAACATCATCTTTGGTGTGCTCCGTATGGAAACAACCGGGCATAAGATGGACATCAAGGGCCGAAACGTATCGCGGTATTTTAAGATCTGGATCAAGCCGCAACGAGCCACCTGCTGGGTTCGTTTCAGCGGCATCCTTAGCGAGGTGAATCATTTCAGGTAACGCTCGCTCGACACCGTTCTGAACCGAAGCCCAAACCATTTCCTGCGCGTTGTAGCGAAGGGAACTCCACATCCGATAACGGGTGCGAGGCTTCATTGCCTTTTTGACATCTCGTGGTGTCCCAGGCTCTTCACCATTGTTCTTCGTATATGTCGGCTTAACGTTAGTCTCGTAGTCCTGGCGCATCTCGCCCGCCAGATCCACCATCACATGCTTGCGCAGCGCGCTGACAAAACCTTGGCGCGCGCTTTCCATCTGGGTGAATTCCATCACCTCAGCGATGTCTGTTGTGTCGGACTTATTTTGGTCGAGCATAGCTCTTAGGTCCTAAAGGAATGGATTAGGCTTTCTTCGTGCCCAACAAATTGTAGCGACTACGCCAGGCGGGTGGACCCTCTCGCGTTACCTCAAAGCCCGCATCTCGCATGGCTTTAGGGAAATCGAGACGAGCATATTCCTGACGCCAAACTTCCTCGTTCCACCGATGATCTTTCCATTGGCTATAACGGGCATAAGCTGAACGCGCGCCAGGTGAAGAACCCGTCTGAAAATCGATCGGGAAGAATACTCCGCCAGGACGAAGGATACGATGCACCTCGTTCGTGATTTCTTTCGAGATCTCTTCCGGCACCTCGTGATGGAGAATATAAGAAGCAACAATATCGAAATGGTTATCCGGAAATTGCGTGTCTTCAGCCATCCGCTGGGAGAAATTAACGGCCACGTCAAGTTCAACGGCACGCATGTGCCCATAGCGAACCATTGGTGCACCGGCATCAATTCCCCACACTTCTGCGTCGGCAAATCGTTCCTTCATAGCCACGGCCAGTTGACCTATACCGCATCCAATATCAAGAACACGGGCCACTTTGCCGCCTTTGGGTTCGGGAACTTGATTCCCGAGCCTGGTGTGCAACTCATCTTGATAGTTGCGGAGGTTGCGTCCGTTATAAAAATTATTAGTGCTGTAGTGGTAAATATGCCCCGCAAATGGATTACCAACATACCCGCCCGGCTGCGTATGAATCTCATGGCGGGCGTAATCAGGAATTTCCATGTCCGGATTTAACTCAAGGCTTCCCGGCCCTCTGTTATCGAATTCTTCCATCTCAGCCAGGTAATAATCCGCGTTGGCTTTGAACTCTTCATCAAAGTTACGGTGCATGACATCGTGAACGCCGGTCCTATAACGGGCTGCCACACCGAGAATGGGATCGCCATCAACTGCGGCAAAAATCTCTTCCATCGGTGTATCAATCGATTTTGGGTCGATCCCTGCTTTCTCAAGCAATTGGTCGAATCGCTTGGCGGCCGCAGGAACGGCGCGATCTGACCCCCAAGTGCGATACCCGGTTAGGAAATCATCGCGACTTTCAACATCCAGGCGGGCCAGACGCTCTAGGCGGCCTTTAGCGCCGCGGGGTTCGAGATCAAAATTAAGCTTCGACGTCATAAACTTCTCCACCCCTAAACGGGTTTAGTGCCAAATATATTGCGGTTGCTATACCAGGCCGGGGATCCCTCTTTGTTGACGTCAAACCCAGCCGTTTCCATATCTCCGGCAAAATCCATTTCTTTGTACTCAATCCGCCAGACTTCATTGTTCCAACGATGATCTTTCCATTCTTGATATTGCGAATAGGCACCCGGCACACCGCGCCGTCCGCCAGTAAAGAAATCGATTGGAAAATAGAGACCACCCTTGCGCAACACCCGGTTTGCTTCCTTGAAGACCGCGCGACTAATGTCGGCCGGTATTTCGTGGTGCATGATGTAACTGGTTACGATGTCAAAATGGTTGTCGGGGAACTGAGTGTCCTCGGCCAAGCCTTGGACAAAGTTAACGTCGACCCCCTCATCCACGGCACGCATATGGCCGTATCGGATCATCGGTCCACCGACTTCAACCCCCCAAACTTCCGCGTCAGGGAAGCGCTCTTTGAGCGCGACAGTCAGTTGGCCGAGGCCACAGCCCATATCAAGAATACGGAGAACCTTGCCGTCTTCTGGCGTCGGCACCTGTTCAGCCAATCGCGCATGATGCTGATCTTGGTAGTTGTCGGTCGCCCGCGCGGAATAAAACGCGTTGGTGCCGTAGTGATAAAGATGACCTGCGAATGGATTGCCGACATAGCCACCCGGCTGCATATGAATTTCGTGCTGGGCATAGCTAGGAATATCTAAATCAGGATTGAGCGCGAGAGTACCCGGTCCAATCTCGTCGTAGGCCTCCATCTCACCGAGGTAGGTGTCAGCATCATCAGCAAACGAGAGATAGAAGTTCCGATGGGCCATGCGTTGGCTATAGATCCGCATCAATCCTTCGGTTCCGACCACATGATCGTTCTCGATCAACGCATGGATTTGCTCCATTGGTAGTTCTTCTTTGGGGTCATGACCCGCTTCTGTGAGAACTTTCTCAAACCGTACCTTCGCTGCGCGTTGAACCGTTGATCCGCGCCAATTGCGGAAACCGGTTAGAAAATCGTCACGGCCTTCGGCCTCAAGAGTCGGCAATCGTTCCAGGCGCCCCATTGCTCCGCGTTTCTCAACGTCCGGCAAAGCCACCTTGGCAGAGGCCTTAGCCACTGCTTTTCGTCCGGTGAACAGTGATCCGGCAGCGGTTCCAATTCCAGCAGCGGCAGCAAACAACGTACGGCGGTCCAACATTGAGTCATCTCCTTGAAATGCGATTTGTGGCAGTATAACGCCATTCTCGGTTCTGGGCGAATTGTCTCCTTCGTCCGGTATTGATCCACTAACGTGCCAACACGCTTTTGAGTGATTATCGTCCGACCGTATTATATCTGTTGTTTTTCAATGTGTTACATCAGGCGAAGGGTACCGTATTTTGACGCTCCTCACGACCCCGAAGGCCCTTTCGTCGACCGATCCTGATCATTTGGACTTTCTCCATCGCAAGCTTTTGTATGCGTTGGATGAGCGACCGGTGTTTTGGTGGAAACGCGGCACCAAGTACGGGGTGATCGATGGCGAAGCCATACCCATGTGGAATATGTGGGTGTTCTTCGTTCAGCGTGTAGTCTCACATCGTGAAGGCAGCTTTGACGTGGCGTCATTAGAGGCGGTTTACCTCACTGATCTCGACTCAGGAGATTTGCTCGACACCTGGCATAACTTCTACACCGGGGAGACTCTTCCGGTTCCGGGTCGCCTTATGGGGCCCGAAACCCAAACTTTCAGAAAAAACGGCAGCAGTATTGCGGCAACGCCCCTGCCCGGCCTTGAAATAGAGCGAACCCATACACTTGGTCCGGCCACTGTGGTCGGAGACGATGTTTGGCTGTCTTTTGACTCTTCAGCGATCGTCACTCGGACAAACCTGGCCGATAAGCCTCAGTTTCGGATTAACGATCTCGAGACATTTAACGCCAAGCTGGGCGACATCCTCGATCCGGATGTGATGAGCGCACCGGCCAGCGCGACACTGCATCTCATCTCAAGTTGGCAAGGCTGGCTCAATATGGGTGATCGACCTGGTAGCCAGGTCACGCGACTTATCGCGCGCAAGACATTTGATTTCGAGAATATTCCAGACCAGCTTCAGGACTTGATGAAGAGCACCTACCCCGAGATCGTCTCTGATCCGGTCGCTGCTCTCGACCGAGCGCCAGAGAGTTTTGAGCAGTAGACCCGCCCACGCAGAAATCGCGTTGCAGCCATGCATCATTATTACTGGTTTCTCACTTTGGGTTAAGGCATCACACTACGCGTCCATAAACCTGACCGGATTATTGCCATGTCCGAAACCGTAGTCGCCGTTTCCCGTAACCCGAAGCACACGTTCTCCAAAATCAACGAGCACAGCGTCCGGTTGATTGAAGGTCTTGGTGTGGATGGCGATACTCACTCCGGCGTTACCGACCAACACCGGTCGCATGTGGCCCGCAACCCGAATGCACCCAATTTGCGACAGGTTCACCTGATGCATGCGGAACTGCATGACGAACTGGCAGCCAAGGGCTTCACCGTTGCGCCAGGGCAGATGGGTGAGAACATCACCACCCGCGGAGTCGATTTGCTGGGCTTACCCGCTGGAACGCGCCTTCATCTTGGTAAGAGTGCGGTCGTCGAGCTCACGGGCCTGCGCAATCCCTGCAAACAGCTCAACCGGATTCAGGATGGCCTGATGCAGGAGACAATTGAAAAGCAATCCGACGGCACGCTGATTCGGAAATCAGGTGTGATGTCTATCGTTGTCACCAGCGGCGACGTGCATCAAGGCGATTCAATTGGCGTCGAATTACCGCCTGAACCTCACAAACCAATGGTACCGGTCTAACGGCTCAATCGTAACTATCGTGGTGCGTTACCCAAGCCATTGAGTACGGCAACTCCGCCTCATCCCTGCCTTTGGGCGCCAAGTCCATGTATTGGTAGGCTGTCAGCATGGGGTCGAGGCCACGCGCATAGGCCGAATAGGTGTGATAGATCGCGCTGTCATCATCTTTGAAAAATACACTAACGCCGGGCGCTTCTGACATGGGAAAGCTTTGGTCTTTGTAATTGTAATAAACAGCACCTGAGTCGATTTCTTCCTGCGTGAAGGACACTGAGTAATCCCGGTTGAACATGCTTCCCATCGACGAGACCCACTTAAACGACCACCCCATCCGTGCTTTGAAAGTGTCTAGTTTGTCTAACGGTGCGTTGGATGCCGCAACCATCGAGATACCGCGCGCATTGAGATGTACAATGGCCGGGTTGAAGTGATCCGCCATGTAGGAACAGCTTTTGCACCCCGCTTCCCAGTCCGCCCCATACATGAAGTGATAAACGATAAGCTGGCTTTGACCCGCAAATAGGTCCGACAGTTTCTCTTCGCCGTCAGGGCCGGTAAACACATAGTCCGCGTCTACACGCTCCCAAGGAAGATCCCGCCGCGCCTGGCTAATGTTTTCACGCAGGCGCGAGAATTCTTTTTCTTTAGCGAGAAAAGCCTTACGTGCTTCAACCCACTCTTCGTGAGATACCACCGAATGCTGCGTCATTGCTGCGTCCTTTCAAACATCTTCGATTATACGTTTGCTCGAATCCCGGTCGGTTTTCCGCCTTCGGCGTAGGCCTTGAGCCGAACTCCAAAGAGATCAACAAGGCCTTCCGTAAATTTCTCTTCTTGTTCCCGTGAGAAATGACCGACCCCTTTGAATGTCATCGTCATGAGGCAACCTTTTGGATAGGTCGATAACTTGAAAACGATCCGGGCAAACACCGCAGGACGCATACCCATACGGCCCTCGATGGCCAACATTTTATCTCGCTGTATTTCTTGCACTTCGCCCCAAACGGCACCGTCACCAGCTTTGGTTACTTCAATCCATTTGCCGCCCGGTTTAGCGTCCAAAATCATGTCACGGGCATCGCTTCCCGTTTGAAGATACGGCGCGCCAAACCATTCACCGATATCATCGGTGAGCCCCTTAAAGACAGCCGAAGGTGGCCCACCCATTTCAATTTCTCTTTCCAACTCAATGGTGCCAAGCATGTCTGGTGAAACAATCGCGTCCATGGCTTTTTCCTTTTCCTGATTTTCGACATGCCGTTTCAAACGGCCAAGGCGTCCAGCCCATTCCACTTCGTATTTGCGCAGCCATTCGTCGTAGGCCTCACGCATGGGTCCGGTTTCGAGTGCATTCAGTCGTTCGCGCCCCTGCTTCTCTGTTTTGACCAGTCCCGCATCTCGCAAGACAGACAGGTGGCCCATCACTTGAAAGCGACTGAGATCAACAAAGTTTTCACAGATGTCCGTGGTCGTCCTGGTGCCATCATGCAGCAAGTCCAAAATGTGTCGACGCGATGGATCACCTAAGGCTTTCCAGGTCATATCGGCGGGCGATGTGTGCGTTGTTTGGGTCACGTATCAACCTTTGCTTCGTTTTATTACGTGCACATTTATTCACTTGTTAAGTGGAGTCAAACTTTTTGTGCGTATTTCTGCACATATTATGGTTGACCCATAAACATAGGATTAGAGCGCGTTACACAGCGGTACGAACCCTGATATGCTGCCTATATGATTAGGTTATTCAGTCTCATCGCCCTTGCCTGCTGGGCCGGCACGGTCGGTTTAACGCCGCTCAAGGCGCAGGAAGAACAAACGCTGCGGGTTGGCCTTCAGGCGTTGCCGCCCAGTCTTTTCAATCCCTATCGAAACACCGGCCTGCCCTATGTCTATACCTGGAGCGCTGTATTCGACGGGCTGACCTCCATTGATGCAAACGGAGTTTTGCAGCCTTGGCTCGCCACGTCTTGGGAACGTATCGACCCACTGACCTGGGTGTTTGAACTCAGAGACGACGTCACGTTCTCTAACGGCAAGCCGATGACCGCTCGCGCGGTTGTAGCAGCAGTCGAGTTTCTGACCAGCGACGACGCGAAATCTGAAACCGTGGCGCGGATGCTTCGCTTTCTGGACAGCGCCCGAGTGATCGGCCCACACACGGTCGAGATTAAGACAAATAGACCTACGCCTCTTCTGCCGCGGTTTCTCCCCCAACTTTACGTGGTTGAGCCGGACTATTTTGCTGCCGTTGGTCTGGAAGAATTTGCCCAAGCCCCAATCGCAACGGGCCCCTTCATGGTCGAGGATATACGGCCCGAGCGCATGACATTGCGCGCCTTTAAGAATGCATGGCGGCCAGCAAAAGTCAGTCGAATGGAACTCCTGTCCCTACCCGAAATGTCGACGCGCACGATGTCTATTCGCGCGGGCAGCCTAGATGTCGCCGTCGGTATCGGTCCTGACGAAGTAAACGCGATTGTTGCCGATGGCGGGCACAAGTACTCCTGGCGCGATGCTGCGATCTGGGCCTATCACTTCATTGACGGAGGCCACCCGGCTTTTGCCGATATCCGTGTGCGGGAAGCGTTAAACCTAGCCGTGGATCGGCAAACCATTATTGATGTCCTACTCGATGGCGCTTCAACCCCCGCCACTCAACCCGCCCCAGAATTGGTGTATGGGTTTAACCCGGACCTGCCACCCATTCCTTACAATCCGGACCGAGCGCGGGCGCTGCTAGAAGAGGCAGGCTATTCGAACGGGTTCAAAATGATCGTGGAAGCCACGGCCGGGTCAAGCGCCAACGACAGCGCTGTCAATCTCACTGTTGCGCAGTATCTCGCCGCCATCGGGGTCGAGATGGAAATCCGTACCGTCAACGTCAATCAGATCATTCGCAACGTCGTTGAAGGCACCTGGGATGTCGATGCCTTTGGCCTGCACTACAATTTTGAGCCCTCCGTCGAGGCTTTGCGTGCCCTCGATACGAACTCCTGTCTGTGGCACCACCCATGGTATTGCCGAGACGCCGTGATGCCGCTTATTGCCCAAGCCGAACGTGAACTAGACCCGGCGAAGAATCTAAAACTCCGCCAGGATGTTATGGCCTTCTACCGCAATGATTGGGCGTCTTTGTTTATGTACCAATCCACACGATTTGCTGGCAGTACGGCTTCAGTAGACGGAGTGGAAGTGGTCAACAACTTCATCTTGTATGATCAGATAACGATGGATCCCCGTTAGGCTTTTCGCTTTTTCCACCACAGCCATGCCCCGGTGACAAAAAGAAACGGCATGATAAGCCCCGAGAGCATAACGATAAATCGCCCAAAGTTGCCGATGATCTCGCCTGAATAGATGGGAAATGCCCAATCTTCTGCAAGAGAAACACCAGACAACTCATCCCAATCGCGGACAGATATAACCCGCCCCGAATGGCGATCGAAGAACACACGATTCAAAGCGCGGACGTTAGGGCTATCCGTATCAATGAACGTCACAACTGCAATGGCGCGATTGAGGCGGATGTAACTCAGGTCGCGGATCGGGTCGCCAGGAAACTGATCGATTGCCGATGCGACAAGCGCATCAATGGAAGCCGGATCCCCTTCTGTCACGATGCG